>NZ_CP047200.1:2090147-2786863 GCF_030408675.1 Corynebacterium durum | reverse complement strand
GGTGAAATTACACAGCGGGAGGGACAAACTCTACTCTGTCCACCGCGTCATCCACAGCCTTGAATGAGTGTTATCGTGCGCTTCCACAACGTTATTCACAGCTGTGGATAACTTCCGGGGTCATGATTTATCCACAGCCTACCTCATGCACTGTGGATAAAAAACATTGCAGCAAAAACTCCCCCTACCTGGAGGAATGTAATTTCATAACCCTTAGTCTCAAGGTCAGATTGAAAGTTATACACAGGCTACTTGACAATTCACATGGTGGATTCTGTGTGAAATTTTCACAGTGCAGGATCGTCTGCGCAGCTAGGTATGGTTTTTGCTGACCGCGAACAACACAACCCACAGCTCCAAACAACATGGCTGTTATTTAAGGGGTGATGGCGGACTATCCGACGCGTCGATTTGTTCAGGAGTGCCACCTGCGCGTAGTCTGGCAGGGTCTGGCGCGTTACTGCTGCCTTGCAATGAGAGGTAGTACACGCGCATTTTCGCAAAATTTTTGCGACTTCCACTCTTCCGCTCCACTCAGGGGTGGACGGTGTGAGGTTTACAATCATCCAACTTCGGGTGGGCAGCTTTGTTGTGAAGTGCTATCACCTGACCAAAATCTGAGGAGTGTTTTCCGTGGCAAAGGGCAAACGGACGTTCCAGCCGAACAACCGTCGTCGTGCGCGTGTTCACGGCTTCCGTACTCGTATGCGTACCCGCGCCGGTCGCGCTATCGTTGCGGCTCGTCGTCGTAAGGGCCGTGCTTCCCTGACCGCGTAGTCTTCGCGGTCACAAGTTGAGGGCGCGGCCGTGCTACCAGATCACCTTTCATTAACACCATCGCAAGCATTTGCGCACACTGTTAAAAAAGGTCACCGGGCTGGCACAAAAACCGTGGTCGTATACCTCATCAAGCACACCACCAATGAGGGGCTCGTCCGTCAGGGAGGGCCCCGATTTGGTTTCATTGTGTCTAAAGCCGTCGGCAATGCGGTGACTCGTCACCGTGTCACCCGGCGGCTTCGGCATATCTGCCAGCAACTTGCCCAGGAAACCCGTGAGGTACCAGGCATCACTGACTGCGACATTGTTGTTCGCGCGCTGCCGCGCAGTGCACAGGCAAGCAGTGAGCAGCTGAGTGCTGATGTTGCACGCGGCGTCGATAAGCTTGTGGCTCAGCTGCAGCATCAGGAGACAGGGGCCTGTCATGGCTAGGCCGACACTTGCGGCGCGGATGCTCATGCGGGGCGTGGGTTTTTACCAAAATTTTCTGTCCCCTCTTAAAATGGGTCCTAGTTGTCGGTTTGAACCATCATGCAGTTCCTATGCCCTGCAGGCGATTAGTCAGCGGGGAGCTGTGATGGGAACCATCTTGGCAGTCACGCGTTTAGCTAAATGTGGACCCTGGCATCCGGGTGGCTATGACCCTGTTCCGCAACGCAGGAATCATAAGGTCACTCACGTGGACTGCTTCCATCAATAAAACCAAGGAGTTTTGAACCACCGTGCTCAACTTCGTTTACTGGCCCATCTCGGCCATCCTGTGGTTTTGGCACAAGCTTTTAAGCTACGTGCTGGACCCGGGCTGGGGAATTACATGGGTGCTTTCAATCGTCTTGCTGACGTTCACCATCCGCGTGTTCCTGGTTAAGCCTTCCCTGAACCAAATGCGGTCAAGCAGGAAAATGAGTGAACTGCAGCCGCGCATGGCTGAGATTCGCAGCAAATATAAGAACGACCAGCAAAAACAGATGGAGGAAATCCGCAAAGTCCAAAAAGAGATGGGCGTTAACCCCATCGCTGGATGTTTGCCGCTGCTGGTGCAGATGCCGGTGTTCCTCGGCCTGTTTCACGTACTCCGATCCTTCAACCGTACTGGCACCGGTTCCGGGCAGCTCGGTTTAAGTGTCGAACAAAACCGCAACACCGCGAACTATATCTTCAGTCCAACGGATGTTCAGTCCTTCCTGGACGCACGCCTGTTCGGTGTTCCGCTGTCCTCCTACATCTCCATGCCAGAGTCCATGTACCAGGGCTTTAGTGGGGCGGAGTTCACCCGCACAGACATTATGATGGTGGCTATCCCGCTTATCCTGATCACCGCCACTGCCACGCACTTTGTTGCACGCATGGGTGTGAACAGGCAGAAAGCACGCTTGGCCTCCGGCAAGCAGTCCGCACCTGCTAACGATCAGATGCAGATGCAGATGGACATGATGAACCGCATGATGGTCTGGTTCATGCCGCTGACGATTCTGTTTACTGGTGCTTTCTGGCACATCGGCCTGCTGTTCTACATGGTGTCCAACAATATCTGGACGTTCTTTCAGCAGCGTTTCATCTTCAATAAGATGGATGCAGAAGAGGAAGCAGAGATCCAAGCCAAAAAGGATGCTCAGCGTGCTAGTGCCCCCAAGCCGGGTGTGAAGCCAAATAACCCGAAGAAGAACAAAAAGCGACGTAGCTAAGTAAAAACCGCCCAATCCGCCGTGAGGGGATGGGCGGTTTTTGTGTGCAACGATATAGTGTGATGCACACACCCGCCTTCATGTTCATTATGGCCCGGCTGTGCACAGGCTAAGGAGAATGTTTCACGTGAAACCATCACATACATCTGATACCCCAACTGTAGCGGCCCGCGTTTTCGGCGATAACCTGGATAAATCTGTTCGCTACCATGATCTTTTGGCGACCACTGGTTCTGTCCGTGGGTTTATCGGTCCCCGGGAGGTGCCTCGGCTGTGGGATCGTCATGTGCTCAACTGTGCGATCATTGGTGAGGCGATGCCGCAGGATGCCAGCGTCGCGGACATCGGTTCAGGTGCCGGCTTACCAGGCATTCCACTGGCCTTGGCTCGGCCAGACCTCAGTATCACACTCATAGAACCTCTGTTGAAACGCTCGACATTCCTTCTGGAGGTCGTTGAAGAATTGCAGCTCGACAACGTCACGGTAGTGCGTGGGCGCGCAGAAGAAAAAGCAATAAAAGCCGAGGTGGGAACAGTAGACGTGGTGACCTCGCGCGCGGTCGCCCCCCTGGGGAAACTCGCCCAGTGGTCACTCCCCCTCGTCACGCGTGGCGGTGTCATGATTGCCATGAAGGGAAGCTCAGTCTCAGAGGAGCTAGAACGCGACGCTAAAATCATTAAAAAGGCTGGTGGTGGGCCTGCGGAGATACAACTGGTGGGTGTTGGAATTGTGGAGGAACCCACCCACCTCATCCGCATCCCACGCGTGCGTTGATGACCAGCACAACAAGCCCTGAAGTGGGGTGCTGGAATGCAATGACTTTAGGCACTAATGTGGAAGAAGTGTAGGAATTATTTCTTCGTTTGAGCGCTGTTATGCTTGACTCTGGGCACTCCAAGCAGGGTATCCATGTGCGCGTTTAGGCAGTTCAGGCGTGGTAAATAATGAGCCGAACGTGGCTGGTCCGCGGGTTTCCCGGTCAGCAAAACTCCGATGGAAAAGGGGACTTCACGTCTATGGACGACCAGTACTGGGATGACACACCCATCGCGGCCGCTGCGCAGCGCGCGGCGCGGGTGAAAACCCCGAACTCGTTGACCCTTCCGCGCCCAGACCGCCCTCGACGAATTACGATTGCGAACCAAAAAGGCGGGGTGGGTAAAACCACAACTACTGTCAATTTGGCGGCTGGCCTTGCGATATATGGGCTTAAAGTGCTGGTTGTGGACCTGGATCCCCAGGGCAATGCCTCCACAGCATTGGGTGCTGATCACCACGTGGGCGTACCGTCCAGCTACGAACTGTTGATCGGTGAATGTGCCGCTGAAGATGCGATGCAGCAGGCAGAGTTTAGCCCCAACCTGTACTGCATTCCAGCGACTATCGATCTTGCAGGTTCTGAGATTGAGCTGGTCAATATGGTCCGTCGTGAGTACCGCCTGGCAGACGCGATCCATGAGGACTTCCTGCGCGAAAACGGCATCGATTATGTGTTCATCGACTGTCCCCCGTCACTCGGCCTGCTCACCATTAATGCTATGGCGGCGGTCACAGAGGTGTTGATCCCCATTCAGTGTGAGTACTACGCCCTGGAGGGTGTCGGACAATTGCTGAACAACATTACGATGATCCGTCAGCATCTTAACCCCCAACTTCATATCTCCAATATCATTCTGACCATGTACGATGGCCGCACCAAGCTGGCTGAGCAGGTCACCGAGGAAGTCCGTAACCACTTCGGTGCTGTGGTGCTAGGCACCACGATTCCGCGTTCCGTGAAGGTCTCAGAAGCTCCTGGATTTAGCCAGACAGTGCTTGAATATGACCCGGGTTCCCGAGGTGCTATGGCTTATCTAGACGCTGCGAAAGAACTTGCGGTTCGTGGTGATTTTGTCCCCACTGAGGACTCCGGTCCCATTGGTCAGCCCCCTGAAGGTTATGTTGCCGATGCCTAAACCTTTGACCCTCCTTGACGTAACCACCCCACTGAGCTAACCCCCTAGAAAGGTTTAGTGTCTTCATGGCTCCTGATAAACGCAAAGGCGGACTCGGGCGAGGTCTTGCTGCGTTGATCCCTAATGGTCCTTCCACAAACAAGCCACGTTTGGGTGAGGACGCCGCGAATATCCTCATGGGCGGTAGTGGCCCACTGGCAGCGGCGACGGAAGAACCACAAGCTGTAGAAACAGCTGAGACCGAGAGCGTACCGGCACCCACTCGGACACAGAAATCCGCGAAAGCTACAAAAAAGACCACCAAGAAGGCACCAACAAAGGCTGCAAAGAAAGCTGCTTCAGCGAAAAATGTGTCGGACCAGTTAGCGGCGGCACATGCTGCTGTGACACGGCCGTCGACACGCACGGCAGGTACGAAACTAGACGGCGCATCACAGGAGTCCAGGGAGAAGGATAAGCAGGCACCTAAAGCTGCCACTGCCCCCAGCGCCACGCCGCGCACTCCCGCGACAGAGACCGCCCAAGACACCAAGGAGACTCAGAAAAAACCAAACGTTCCACAGTCTCCCGAGGATATTGGCGCAAGCTACCAGGAGATTCCGGTCAACCAGATTGTGCCGAACCCGCATCAGCCGCGCCAGGTTTTTGATGAGGAAGCACTCGCCGAACTGGTGCACTCCATCAAAGAATTCGGCCTCATGCAACCGATTGTGGTGCGCCGCGCCGCTGATGACTCCGGTTTTGAGATCATCATGGGTGAGCGCCGTTGGCGCGCCGCCAGCAAAGCCGGTCTGGAGACCATTCCGGCGATTGTGCGGGAAACCGACGATGGTGCCATGCTGCGCGACGCGTTGCTGGAGAATATTCACCGTGTGCAGTTGAATCCTTTGGAAGAGGCGGCTGCTTACCAGCAGCTTCTGGAAGAATTCGATGTGACGCAGGCCGAACTGGCGCAGCGTTTGGGGCGTTCCCGCCCGGTGATCACCAACATGATTCGTCTGCTGCAGCTGCCGGTGTCTGTGCAGCGTAAAGTTGCGGCGGGTGTGCTGAGCGCTGGTCACGCCCGCGCGTTGCTCTCGCTGCAGACCGGTGCAGATGCGCAGGAGTTGTTGGCTGCTCGGATTGTTGCGGAAGGTTTGTCCGTGCGCGCTACGGAGGAAGCGGTGATGCTGGCCAACCGTGGCGAGGAGCAAAAGCCGAAGAAACCGAAGGATAAGCCCGCACCGCCAGCATTTTTGACGCAGGCTGCGGATCGATTGGCGGACGGCTTGGACACGAAAGTCACGGTCACGATGGGTAAGCGGAAAGGCAAGATCGTGGTGGAGTTTGGCGACCGCGAGGATTTCGAACGCATTATGTCCATTATCAACTCACAGCATTAACCACTCCTCACTGGAGGTGCCGTGTGTTTGCATCGTTGTTGCCGCTGAGTACTGACAACATCAGCTTGCTTCACCCTGTAGCGGGCCGCTGCGTGTTCTGGGAATTGGAACCCTCGGCCGCACATCATGTCCAGAACCAGGGGTTTTCGGCCCTGGAGAAGGAGGCGTGGTTGTCCCGCATGCTGTTGGAGTATGGCCCCTGTGGCTTCAACATCAGCTGTGGCATTGACGACACCCCGGCACTGGCCACCGTGCTTTTTGGCGACGAGAGGAACCTGCCGGGCGTCGAAAACATGCCCACGGCACCCGTCACCAACGGTGCCGATGTGATTTCTTCCCTGTTCGTTGAGACCGGCTTCGAGTGCCTGGGGTTTGAGCAACTGCTTATCGACGCCGCGTTAACCCAGCTCACCCGGCAAGGCTCGCGAGTGGTGGAGGCTTTTGGCCTGCGTGCGGGTGCCTTCATCGCGGAGGACGAGTCCGTGGGATGGGGCATTGGCACACCCGCGTCAGTAGGGCTGATCCCCGAAACCATACTGCTGGAAGCTGGTTTCACGGTTGTGGCTGACCATGACGTGCTCCCTCGCCTCCAAATGACGCTGCCTCCCCCACAAGGCTTGCTGGCCGTGGAGGAGGCGGAAGAGTTGATTCGTCAGGCGCTTACAGCAGTTCAGACCTAAGCAACTCAGAGAACTTATAGGTGCCGGTGGGCTGGGTGTCCTGGTCGAGCAGATACAGGCGCTTCACGGCCACCACAATGGCCTCTGCGATGGTGTCACGCTCGGAAGGGTCGGTAAGGATGGCAACGTCGTGGGGGTTAGTCAGGTAGCCCGTGACCACCTCGACGGTGGGCATAGAGGTCAGTCGCAGCATTTCCCACGTGCGACCATGGTTGCCGCAGTTTTGCAGGTCGGTGCGGGCGACAATCTCGCGTTGGATAAAGCCACTCAGCGCCTCCCCAGTCAGCGAGCTACTCCCCTGCTCCGAACCGAAATAGAACGTGGCCACGCCGGAGGCTTTCTCGTTCTGATAGCGGTCGCACTGGAGGCACAGCATCAAATCCGCGCCAAATGCGTTGGCAATGCCCGCGCGTTCCTTCTGACTTGGGTTGTCTTGGCGCGGGCGGGAGACGATGGTCTCCATACCCGCGGCAATCATGCGGCCCTCAATACGGGAGGCAAGATCCCACAGAATCTCCTCCTCGGTGATGTTGCCAAACAGACCTTTAACGATCTGGCCTTGATCGTTACCGCCCAAGGCGGGGTCAATGACCACGCGTTTTCCAGCTAGTTGCGGGCCAGCCTGCCGTACCTGCTCCCTCTCGCGAATCGCATGCGGCGAGCCGCCGGTGATGCGTAGGCCAAGGTAACTCAGTGCGCGTACGGTTTCTGGACCACAAATGCCATCAGGCTGCAGGCCAGAGTTTTCCTGGTAATTGACCACGCCAGCGTGGGTGGCGGGGCCGAAATGCCCATCAATACGGTCAGCGTAGAATCCGAGGTCGTGAAGCTGCTGTTGCAGCTGGCCAACGTCATCCCCCACCATCACATTCGCCGGCTGGAAATACAACACCCGCATACCTAGGGTGTAGGAGGCTTCGCGCAAAATTTTCAGCGTCGCTTCGCTGATCTCGCCGTTGGGGACGAAACCGCGGCTTTGTTGAAAACCTTGAAGTGCCTCTGCGAGGGCAGCGTCGAAGAATGTGTCTTTTTCTTCGAACTGCTGTGCCTCTTTATCGATGACGTAGCCATCAAAGCTGGGCAACAGCCCAAGTCGAGCCAGGGTTGCGCGGACTTCCGCCACACGAGGGCTCCGATCGCCAACCCGCAAGACATCTGACACGGTTTTCAATCCTCCACAAATCTATATCAGCAACGCTGCTATCACGACGCGTACAGTACAGATGGTAGTAGCCAGACTACCAACTAGGTGAGGGATTCCAGTTTAGCCATGTAAGTCTCTGCGGTGTTCACACCGTTTAGTTCAAAGACCTTCTCGCCCTTATTGAAAATAATGACGGTTGGGATTGACAAGATCTGGAACATCGCACCCAGTGTACGCTCTGCGTCCATGTCAACTTTACCCACAACGACGGAATCTCCCATCTCTTCCGCAACTTTTTCAATTTCGGGGGCAAGTTTTTTGCACGGACCGCACCATTCAGCCCAAAAATCGACCAAAACGGGGGTAGCAGAATCGACAACGGTAGAACGAAAGTTCTCTGCAGTGATGGTAACAACCTGAGACATGATTTTCCTTTTGAGGAGTGAATAAATTGATGAGTAAGTTTAAGAAACGAGGTAGTGCTGGGCGTCGATAGCCGCGCGTGCACCCGAGCCTGCGGCAGTGATGGCCTGCTGATAGTGGTCATCCACCAGGTCACCAACAGCGAACACCCCAGGAACGTTTGTCTTAGTGCTGGGGTGTGCAACCAGCACATGGCCGGAAGCATCAGTGTCCACTTGGCCTTTCACCAGTTCAGAGCGGGGATCCGCGCCGATAGCCACGAACATGGCGGCGACATCCACCTGTCGGGTCTCCCCCGTCACGGTGTCCTTCAGCTCCAGACCGCTGACCTTATTGTCTTCGCTGAGTACACGATCCACCACCGCGTTAGTGACAAAGGTGATCTTCTCATTTGCGCGCGCACGTTCCAGCATGATGGCGCTGGCGCGGAACTCCTCGCGGCGGTGCACCACCATCACGCTCTTGGCGAAACGCGTGAGAAACAGTGCTTCTTCCATTGCGGAATCCCCGCCACCGATCACGGCAATATCCTGGTCGCGGAAGAAAAAACCATCGCAGGTGGCGCATGATGATACGCCGTGGCCCAGCAGCTCCTGTTCGCCCGGAACCCCCAGGTAACGGGGTGCCGAACCCATGGCCAAGATAACGGTGCGCGCCTGGAATTCCTCATCGCCTACGAAGATCTTCTTGATCTCCCCGTCCACTTCTAGGCGATCAACCAGCTCCATGCGCAGATCCGCGCCGAATCGTTCGGCCTGGGTGCGCATCTGCTCCATCAATTCAGGCCCCATGATGCCCTCTGCAAAACCCGGGTAGTTTTCCACCTCGGTAGTGGTCATGAGTGAACCACCAAATTCGATCCCCTCAAAAACAATGGGTTGTAGATCTGCTCGCGCCGCGTAGATCGCAGCTGTGTAGCCAGCAGGACCAGAACCCACGATGGCAACGTCATGGATGGTGGGTGTGTCAGGGGATGCCTCTGTCATTGGTAATCCTTCTGCTTGAGAATAAACAGCACTGCTCCACAGCGATTCTAGGTCACTGTGGGGCCGTTGAATCTTTCCAACGCCGAGGTACCTCTCCCTATTCCACACGTTACTGTGATCTGCTACACCAGTGCTTCTTGTCGCAGAAGTTCCCTGAGATGCTCTTTTGCCCGCGCCCGCCGGGATTTTATGGTCCCCGGGCGCACCCCCTGATAGGCCGCCAGGCTGTTCACACTGTGACCCACAATATCCACCTGAATGATCGCGTCCCGATGTTCTGGGCTTAAACACCCCAACACGTCCCCGATGAACAGTTGCGTCTCGTAGCTGCTCACTGGGTCTTCACGCAGCAGCCTGTCCGCGAAGGCGGTGTTGCGCTCATCGTCCAGGATTGCGGCTTCACAGCGCTCCCTGTGGTGGATGAAATCATAGCCACAGTTCATCACCAGTCGATGTAGCCAGGTGCTTAGCGTGCAGTCCCAACGAAACGAGCAGAGATTTTTGCTTGCGCGGAAAAACACTTCCTGCACAATGTCAAGCGCATCATCATCGTTGGCGGTATAGCGTCGTGCCACCCACCACAATCGTGTTTGGTAGCGGCGTACAAGAGCCGTGAACGCGCAACTATCACCCCCAAGAAACGCCTCAACTAGTTCCGCATCTGACAATGAATCTGGCACACATGTATCCATGATCCCCCGAGAACCCCACTCCCGATTATGTTGTTAATCCCGATAGTGCAGGTGTGCAGCACACCTGATGTCACCTATTGTGACCCTATTCGTCGTTTCTTTGCCAGAAGGTCACACGAAAGGGGGTAACTGGCTCATAAAGAACCCATAAAAAGCGGGTTCCCACAACACAGGAACCCGCCCTAGTAGACGTAGGTGTAGATTATGTGCTAACCACTAGCGGGGCTACCGAACACAGTTATGGAATTGATGGTCGCCGCCTCAGGAAGCGGCATCTCAACAACCCACACCAACACCTTGTTAAAGCTCTCTGAGTTCTGAACCTCAACATCCGTAATGCCGCGATTCAGCTCAGCCTGCCCAATCGGAACTGCCCCATCAAACGTGGTGGGATTCGGGTTGTTAAACCCATAAATTGCCACACGGGAACCGGGGCGGTCAGTCACCAATTGCAGCTTAGACACCGTAGAAGGCTGCTCAAGATCCAACAACAAGCCCACGCCCCGTTTGGTCCCCACGGAACCAAACTGGTTGAGGTACACATCGGTACTCCACGCCGTGGTGGGATTGTTGTCAATCACCAGCGGGGCTAGCTCCGGGTTGTCCTCAGTGCCTGCGACAACGGGTGCGGGTTCCCACTCCTCAGCATGCGTTACAGGTAGCTGTATCGACTGCCCATTTCCAGCGCCGTTGTGTGTGATCGGGGAATCCTGGTTGTTGTTGAACACACTCATCAGGAAGACGGTGATCACCGCCGTGGTCACCACCAGGCCCACCGAGAAAATCGCAATCAGTGCAGTCATGCGGCGGGAATAGCCAGCACCACCAAAGCCACCAACTTGCAGTTCCGGATCGGGCACATCCTCCACCCGCACGATCAGCTGCGTATCCTGCTCGGCCACCGCCTGTGCATGAGCACGGGCGTAGGCGTACAGCTCATCCGCAAATTCGTGCGCGTCGGTAGGCTGAGCCCCCGCGGGCAGTTCCGCAGCCGGGGCGTCGATAAGCATGGTGAGCGCGCTACCCAAACCGTTCAAGTCCTGGTCCTCACTGCTGGTGGACAGCACAGCTGGGAACGCCAGAATAGCGGTGCCAGTGCTGGTAATGCGGATGCGGCTCTGGTGATCCAAACCCAAGGTCAACGCGCGGTCATGAGCACGTGCCGCAGCCTCAGCCAGCGGGCGCAGTGCTAACGTCGCCGCAGCTGGGTTAGCACCAGCCTTAGCAACCGCGTCCAGGGAGGAACCGGTCACCCAGTCGGCAATAACGATGCAGCCAGTGCGGAAATTCAGCACCTCAATATTCGGCGCAATACCCGGATGGTTTAGTTGCGCCAACTCCAGCGTTGCCGCCGTAATATCCTCAGCATTTTCCTCCGTGGTGGTGGTATCCACCGTCACCAGCGCCACCTGACGCCCTGTCGCCTGTTCCTGGGCATGCCAGAAACGCGCGCCGGGCACGCCACCATGATCGGCAAGGAGGCGGAACCTGCCGTCGGCGACCGGGGCGCCAGCCACCAACCGGGGGCCCCGCACCGCACCAGCAGACATGGGCGGAAGCACCTGAGTCGCAGTGAAATCGCTGGCGGCCAGCAGCTGCTCGGTCTCGCTGATGGCTTCTTCGTCGCCCTCTTCCCCACCAGGCACAGCTGCGGGGGCAAAACGACGCAAGCCCGGGATGCGGCGCAGCACAGCGCCGAACGCCAACACCTCCTCCAGCTTGGAACGCCACAGCACCACGCCCGTGACCACCAGGAACACCACGCCGGCCAGCATGGTGCGAATAATGAACCCGACACTGCCGAAATTCTCGAACAGCCCGCCGAGAATCAGCATGACCAGCATGTCTAGGCCGTAGGCCACAACAACACCGGCTATCGACGCCCCGATGGCCCACAGCGCTGTGTGCACCACACTGCGCCCATTGAGCACGCCAAGGGTGCGGCGCAGCAGGAATGTACCAATCACAGCACCCGCGACATAGCCAAAACCATTCGCGGCAGCCAGCAGGATCACCACATCCTGTGGCGAGGATGCCACCAGTGGAGCCAGCATGCTGAGCAGCACCTTCGTGCCCGTAATACCCGCGACAATGAAGGTGGGAGTCCACGCCTCCTCACGGGCATAGAACACACGCAAGTGCAGCAACACCAGCGCGTACGGGATCAAGGTGAAAGCAGAGAAACTGAGTGTCAGGCCAAGAATGTGAGCAGACGCAACATCGAAGTTCAGGTAGGCAAACAAGCCAATACCGATACTCGGACCGAAGGCGGTAAGAAAGAACACCACCGGGATCAGCGCGATCGCGGTAAGTTTTGTTGCCACCGTCAGGTCGTGCACCACGGCTTGGTCGTCACCAGCCGCAGCATTGCGAGACAGCCTCGGCATAATGGCCGTCAGCAACGTCACGCCAATAATGCCATAGGGCATCTGCAGCAACAGCCACGCCTGCTGGTAGATCGTCCACGCCGAAGCGTCATTGGCAGAAGCGACGCGGCTCGTAATAATCAAGCCGAACTGCGAAATACCAACATAAACAATAATGGCCAGCGCCATGCCACCGAACTGCTTCAGGCGATCATCAATCCCCCACAGGGGACGCAAATCGACGCCCGCCCGACGCAGCGGCGGCACCATGATCAGCGCCTGCACCACCACGCCCAACGTGGTACCCACACCCAGCAGCAAAATATGCGGATTGGCAATGTTCACTGGTTCTTTCGGGTCCAGTTGCCCCGGCAGAATGAAGTACAGTGCCAGCACTACCAGCACCACAACGTTGTTAACCACCGGTGCCCACGCGCCGGGCTTAAATATAGCCTTTGTGTTCAACACCGCCATGAACAGCGAGAACATGCCATAGAACAGAATCTGCGGGAGCAGCAGGAATCCGAACGCGGTGGCTTGGGAAACGTTGACTTGGCCGCCCCTGTCCAGCGCCATACTCACCAGTAAAGGGGCACCTATCACAGATGCCAAGGTCACGGTGATTAGCAACGTCATCGACAGCGTAAACAACCGACGAATAAACGCAGCGCCGTGGTCCTCGTCTTCTTTTTCCGCTCGCACCAGCACTGGAATCACAAGGGAGGTGAGCACCGCTCCCAGCACAATCTCGGTGACCATGTTGGGTAACGTGTTTGCGACGTTAAACGCCGACGCCACCGCCGGACCCATGGTCGCGCCAATGGCCATGTTGCGCAGGAAACCCGTGATACGGCTGATCAGGGTGGCAATGGCCATGGACCCAGTCGAGCGAACGACGTCGCTATCCGATTGCGTCTCATCAGCCTCAGCAGCGGAACCGCGGGGTCCGTTGGGGCCGCCTGGTCTAGCGGGCGTACCTTTACGGGGGCGCGACGGTGGCGGTGTGGCTGTTCCAACTCCACCGCGAGCTCCGCCAGCAGCTCCCACGACGGCACGCGGAGAAACTCTGGTTGGTGCGGCCGCAGCGCGGTTTGCTCGCGCGGATTCTGCGGCACCGCCCGCCGAACGTGCGGGCTCATTGACGGCGGAACTATTCACGGTCGTCGGAGGAGACGCCCCGCCCGTTGCTGGGCGACGCAGCGCGGATGCCCGCTGCCGCTCTGCCCCGCCGACGCCGCGTGCGTCTGTTCCAGCAGTGTGACGCGACGGTGATGCCGCCGAGCCTCCCGATGGGGCAACGATGGGGCTGTTGGCCAACTGCCCATGTTGTGCCGCCCGGCTGGCCTGACGTGCACTCCTGGTGGTGCGCCGCCGCGGCTCTGGGACGGGAGCGGGGGGCGTCGGCTGCACGATACGGCCACGCTGACCCGTCTGCGCCGAAGATGACGATGATGACGGTTGCTGCTGATGTGATTGAATGCGTTGCTGGGCGTTTCGATCAGCCGAATGAGTGGGATCTGAAGGACTCACGTTGAACCATTCTGGAGGACGGACAGGGGTCTACTTGAGGTTTACGATGAGGAATAACTGAAGTTTTACAGCGGATATTACCCAAAAACCTCCCAGATTACCGCCCCGGTGGCCGTGGGGAACCTGAGTTTTGGTCAGCGTGTCCGTTGTTCAGACGACGTTCGTTCCGGGTGTCATCAGTAGTGTCAGACGACACGCTACTATCCGTCTGTGCTGCTTTAATAGAGCGTTTTGTAGCGTCGGATGCGGGTGATGTAGTGCTGGGCTTTTTGACCATGCGACGCATACGGAAAAGCAGGGCAAAAATTAAACCAACTATCAGCGCCACCACACCATAGACACCGAAGAATCCGGCTCGTGTTTGCACGCCAATGTCCACCGAATCACTGATGGCGTTTCCTGATGGTGTGGCCAGCCACAACGTCAGGTCAGTGCGTTCGCGGTCGTTCGGCAGATCAGCCGTCATCTGCGTGGTAATGGACCCCTGAGCTGGGATACGTTGCTGGTCTGGGGTGTGAATAACCGCACCCTCAGGCCCCTGATACATGATGTGAGCATCCACCGGCAGGGGCAGGCCGTTGCGCGCCACAATCAACAGCGGCGACGAGGCTGAGGTGCGGGTATAGACGTTTCCAGGTGGCAACAGCGTCACGGACCTGCGCAGATTCACGAGCATCTCGCGATTCAAGTTCAGGATGGAGTCTGTCTCTGCGACGGTTGGGTCATAGGTGGCTAGGGAACGCCGCCCGCTGAGCGTCAATGCGCGCAAAAGGTCGCGTTGCAGTGGCGCGGTGAATTGATATCGGGTTAGTGCGATGGCGGGATCGTTGACCATCAGATGTGTCAGATCGTCAATATAGTTTCCCTGTTGTGTGACGCGCAGGATTTCCGTGTCGGTTGCAACCGTCGGGTCGTCATAAGGCGCGCCAAACCGCGAGGATGTTTCCGAGGATCCTGCCTGATCGCTTTGTCGCTGAAGGTCCGCCTCCTGTTCGGCGGAGGGCGTGATGGCTTGGGTCAGGGGCACGGGGCGCGCCAGGTTGTGACTGAGCAGGTCGCTTGCAGTGTTGAGGAGTGCGCGGGCATCGTCAACGGAGCCCAGTAACGCCGAGGGGGTAACAAGAATCGGGGTATTATCTGCGGATTCACCGTTGTTGGTGCTGTGGGCTTTTTCGTCAACACTCATGCGTAGCGCTGCTTGCGCGTTTAGGGAACGTGCCGTACCGGAGTCAATGCGAAAATCAAATCGGGTGGCGGGGCTGCTGTAGCCCACGGTTTCCGGGTCGGTTCCCAAGGCCGCCAGTGTCGCAGCGAGTGAGCTTTGATACCCCACGCCCATGATGTTAGGCCCGAGGGCTGCGAACTGCCCCGCGCGCGGCACATCCCACACTGTGTTATCAGAAACCAGTACTCTAATCGGCGAGTTCGGCTGAGAAGAATGGAAACCGTTGTCAGGGTTCGGTAAGGAATTATCGTTCAGTGCGGTCTCGCCGCCATGGGGGTTGGTTGGTTCTGTGACGCCTGGGTTGTGGGATTGGGCGTATTCCCAGGCGTCTTCCGGCTTTCTCGCTGGTGTCGCGTTTGAAGAACCCGAAGTGGAGTTCCCAGAGGTACCCAGCTGTTGGGGACTATCACCAGTGTTTCCGTTAGTGTCGCCTGTGGTGTCTTCTAACGGGGAGTCGGCTACGCCGAGTCCGGCGACGGTCTGCTCGGTGACATACCCGGATGCGGGAACCACGACGTTGCGCAGCGGAGCAACTCCTACGATCTGCTCAATAGTGGAGGCGCCTTGGCTGAGGGCTTCGCGTAGGAGCCATTCGTTGCCGGTGCGCCCTAATGCGTTGATGTCCACGTTCGCCCACGGGAGTGCCACGACGCAGGAGTCCTTGGCGACACCTCGTAGTTTGGCCAGCCACTCCCCAGCCACCACTGGTGAGGAGCCGGGAGTGCTAGGCACGTCGTCCGCCTCTGACCCCCAACTGTCGCGTAGCCGTAGCTTGGGGGCAACGGGGCTGGGGCGTTGATCGGCCACGCTATACCCCTGGGACATGCGGGAAACGGTATCCACCAGCTGTGGGTCCAGCGCCAGGCAGGAGCCTTCCCGCAGCTTCGCTGCCGCGCTATTCGACGTCGCGTGTGGCGCTCCACTGCTTGTCGACGCCGCCCCACCTTCCGTGGTTGCCTGAACGTACGCATCCAACAGCTGGTACAGGCGGCCGCCTTGGGCAAGCTCAGCGGCAAGGTTTTCGTTTTTCAGTATGAGGTGTGCCGATCCCGGTGCCGCCCCGGTTTCGCCAGCAATGATGTCAATCTTGGCGGACAGTGGCCACAGCATGGTCATGCCCGGGGATTCCTGTGTCTCATCGGACACTGACTGTGTGTCTGGATTCAGTACGGACAGCAGGAAATGCGTGGACCCCACATAGGCATCGCCTTGCCCCTGATCGCCGTTAACGTTCAGTGTCAGTGGGTATATCCCCGGATTGGAGATAGATAACGAGCGGTCCTGGTCCGGCGCAGTGGGAAGCTCCACATCAATGATGATCTCCTGGTTCGGTTCCAGCTGGTCCGGAAGCTTGAACTTTAACCCTGCCACCTGGAACGCGGAGGAATCCGAGGCGAGGATGGATCGGGCGTCGGCAAGCGAGTTTTGCTTGCTGGCGCGTTGCGCCTGAATGCTGAGGTTACGCACCACCTCGGAGCCTTTGTTGGAGATGCGCAGACGCGCGCGGGTGGTATCGCCGACGTGGATGGTGGACGGCTCAAGTGATTCGAGGAGGACGCGTACGGGGGCGTCGTCATCTTGGCTGCGCGCCGCCGGGTTAATCCATTGTGTTTTTATCTCAGGGCTGTCGGGTGTCATGGGGAACGGTAGCGCTGCCGCGTGCGGAACCATACCACCAGGTGTGACCATGGACATGGTGGCCGGGCCCGCGAACCCAACGAATGCTGTGGTGACGCAGGCGCACAGTGTGATAAACCGTCGCTTTGTTGTCATGGCGCTCACCGCGGGGTGATCCTTCCCTCCGCTTTCTCTGTTCGGGCCAGTTCTGGCAGCATGTCATGCGCCAGTCGAGCCAGTTTGCGTTCATCAGCATAGGCGAGCCGTTCGATCAGCTCGCTAACGGGAATCCATGCTACTTCCGTGACCTCAGGGTCTTCGTCGTTAAGGTCGCCATCTAGGAAGCGCAACAGATGGTGATGCACGGTCTTGTGAATACGCTTACCATCCGAGACAAACCAATAATCAATGACACCAAGTTCGGCGAATACTTGGCCATACACGCCGGTTTCTTCCCATACTTCCCGCTCAGCCGTGGAGGCGTGGGCTTCACCGGCCTCCACATGACCTTTCGGCATGGACCACAGGAGACGCCCCCGACGGTCAAGGCGACCGATGAGCGCAACGTACAGTCGGGCCAAATCAACAGTGCCGTCTGGCATTACTGCTTCCGCCAGCCCAGACACCACCAACCCACCGGCGGAGGTTTCGATGCTTGTTTCCATGCGCGGACGAGCTGATGAACGCTGACGTGTCTGGTTGGTGCGGGACCGTCGCTGGTCGCGCTGGCGGTTGTTACGCCGCTTGCTGTTCTGCTTTGCGACGCCCCCGTTATCCTTGCGGCGTGCTCCCCCGTCCTTGCCTGCGGTGTTCGTGGTTGCTGCTGTGCCTTTACCCGCCGTTCCCTCAGGGTTGCGTTGTGGATTTCGGCGGCGACGTCGGCGTTTTGGCTGTTCAGATCGCTTTTTTTCGGCGTCGCTGGTGATGGGCTGAGATGTTGGCGCCCCGCTTGAACGGCTGGACGGGGTGTTGGTGGCTCGACGACGTGACCGGCGGCGTCGTTTCCGTGCTGCCGGTTGGGTGGCCTGGTCGGTGGCCTGGTGCCGTTCGTTGTCACTCATCCACACAATCGTATCGTGATGACGAACAGGAAGGGTATTTATTATGAGGACCTTTGCCGATTCACCCTCACTGCCCTGGTGCAAGAATCATTGAGGCTACTTATTATGAGATAACGTTCCAGGTAGACTTGTCCAGGTGATTTCTTCGGCTTTAACACAAGAACCCAGCGATGCGAATTTGCTTATCCAGGCGGAAAAAGCGATTTCAGGTTTACTCCCTGTGTTGCAATCGCTTGCTCAGCGATTTAACGACGAAGGCCATCGTTTGTATTTAGTAGGGGGATCTGTTCGTGATGCTCTGCTGGGGCGCTTAGGGCACGACATAGACTGCACCACGTCTGCACGGCCAGAAACAGTAACTGCTGTGTTGGACGGTTGGGCCGATGTGGTCTGGGACACTGGTATTGAGTATGGGACTATCTCGGCGGAGAAAAACTCTCAACAAATCGAAATAACAACATTTCGATCGGATGTGTACGACGGGCAGTCCCGAAATCCAGAGGTGAAATTCGGTGACACTCTTGAGGGTGATCTCATTCGTCGCGACTTCAGTGTCAATGCGATGGCCGTTGAAATAACCGGCGACGGTTCTATGGTGTTTCACGATCCCATGGGAGGATTAACGGACCTGGCCGCCCAGCGCCTAGACACGCCGAATACGCCAGAACTGTCGTTTCACGATGACCCCCTTCGGATGCTGCGCGCAGCGCGTTTTGTCTCCCAACTGGGTTTTGAGGTGGCTCCACGCGTAGAGGAGGCCATGCGGGACATGGCTGGAGAAATTACGCGTATCACTGCGGAGCGTGTGCAGGCGGAGCTGGATAAGTTGATGCTGGGTGCTGCGCCGTGGACCGGCATTAACCTCATGGTGACAACAGGAATTGCGGACTATATTTTCCCGGAAATCCCAGGGATGAAGCTGACCCAGGATGAGCACATGCAGCACAAAGATGTGTATGCGCATTCGATGCAGGTGCTGCGCCAGGCGATGGATCAGGAGGAGGACGGGCCGGACCTGGTGTTGCGCTGGGCGGCGTTATTGCACGACGTCGGTAAGCCTGCCACTCGCGCCCCAAAGCCTGGTGGCGGCGTGACCTTCCATCATCATGAGGTGGTGGGGGCGAAACTGGTGCGTAAACGCATGCGGGCGCTGAAGTACTCCAAACAGATGGTGTCTGATGTAAGTCAGTTGGTGTATCTGCATTTGCGGTTCCACGGTTATGGGGAGGGGCAGTGGACTGATTCGGCGGTGCGTCGGTACGTCACCGATGCCGGGCCGTTGCTGAGTCGCCTTCACAAGCTTGTGCGAGCGGATTGCACCACGCGCAACCAACGGAAAGCTCAGCGCCTCCAACGCACGTATGACCATTTGGAGCAACGCATCGCGGAGCTGGCTGCCAAAGAGGATTTGGCCAAGGTGCGGCCCGATTTGGATGGTAACGCCATCATGGAGCTGCTGGGGCTGCAACCCGGGCCGGATGTGGGGCGAGCATGGACGTTTATGAAGGAGCTTCGGCTGGAACGCGGTCCGCTGGAGCACGATGAGGCCGTGGCTGCCTTGCGGCAATGGTGGGACAACGACCAGAATCAGGGTACAAGCTAGAAAGGTTCGAGTCATGGAAGAGTTTTTCAGCGACCGTCTGTTCACCGCCCTGGAGCGTAACGAGCCGACCGCTGGCATGGTCTTAGTGGCGGCACCGGGCATGCTCTCTGATGAGTTTGCGCGGAGCGTTGTGCTGATTGTGGAACACAATAACCAGCTGACCTTTGGTGTGAACCTGGCATCACGCAGCGATGTCGCGGTGTTTAACGTTATGCCTGAGTGGGTACCATATGTGGCCAAACCGCAGGCTCTGTATATTGGCGGTCCGCTTAACCAGCAGAGCGTTGTGGGGTTGGGCGTGACGAAGCCGGGTGTGACAATTGAAAACCACAAACAGTTTCAGCGGCTCGCTAACCGCATTGTTCACGTTGACCTGCGCATTGACCCCTCCGAGTTGGAGGACTTGGTAGAAGGCATTCGCTTGTTTGTGGGCTACGCAGAATGGGGTCCGGGCCAGCTGGAATCAGAGATTGAGCGCGGTGATTGGTATGTAGCTCCCGCGTTGGTGTCGGACATTATTGCGGGTGGAAGTGTGGACGTATGGGGTGATGTGATGCGTCGTCAGCCAATGCCCCTCCCCTTGTTTTCCACGTTCCCGGCGGATATCTCGGATAACTGACTTGTCATGGTTTCACGTGAAACATTGCGTGAATGGCGGGCCGGGTTTTCTGATGCCTGGACTGTCGGCCTTGGTCTTGTCCCCCTCGGCCTCGCATTTGGATTGCTGATTACGCAGTCGGGATTTTCTTGGTGGTGGGCTCCCATACTGTCCCTGGTTATTTACGCCGGGAGCATGGAGTTTCTGGCCATTGGGATGATCACTGCGGGCGTTGGCATCATTCCCGCTGCCGTGACCGGCTTCATGGTTAACTTTCGCCACATCTTCTATGGGCTGACCTTTCCCCGTCACCTCATTCGAAACTTCTGGGCGCGTGCCTACAGCACCTATGCCCTCACCGACGAGTCCTACGCCATCGTCTCCGTGCGTGCCGCTGCAGGCGATGGTCACCGCATGACAGCCTCCCGGATGCTCAGCATTCAGGTGGTCTGCCAACTCGCGTGGGTTCTTCCAGGAATCATTGGCGCCCTCGCGGGTACTGCCCTCCCCGATACCCTCACCGGCATGGACTTCGCTCTCACGGCTCTGTTCCTCGTTCTTGCGTGGGAATCTTTCGCATCCCACAGAGATGTCTCGCTTCCCCTCAGCGCCGGACTGTTCGCCGTTGCTTTCGCGCTACTGCTGCCTGGCCAGATGTTGGTGCTCGCTTTAGTGTGCTATTTCTGTCTGCTTCTTATCCGCTTTCTCTCCCCGCGTATCGACGTCCTACTCCATACCGATCTAGATAAGGCTCGACGCTGATGGGGCTCCCGGAGGGTGTTTCACTGCTCAATACGGTAGGTATATTGGCCGCAGTCGGAATCGTCACTGTGATGTTACGGCAATTACCGTTCTCCGCGCTCCGATTACTCAAGGGGAGCAACCTGGTGGGGATGTTAGGTATGACGATGCCCGTCGGCGTGATGACCGTTCTGGTGGTGTACACAATTGCCCATCAAACCGCGGAGCCTGGGGGCATCTGGTCCAGCCTCATTGCCTCTGCCGTAACGCTGGCGGTGCATTGGTGGCGCCGCAGCGCCGCGCTCTCCATCGTTGCCGGGACTGCGTGCTACATGGTGATCGTCAATCTTATTGTGAGTTAGAAATCGGGAAACTTCTGGAGGGCCTCTTGCCAGAGGCCCTCAAATTCGTCTTTGCTGAGGATTGTCGCCGAAATATCGGGCATGTCAGCATAGGTATCCGGGTGGGGAACAAACTCTTGTGGCAAGGCACTCATCCCCCGACTATGCTGCCCCTGGGCCAAACCTGTGATAGACGATCCATCCCCCAATTCAATGATGCGCTGCATGGCGCATAGCGATGGTGAGTCCGTGGGACGCACCTCAGCAACATGCGCTAATGGTGGCGCATCGGGGGCGATCAGATCAATGCGGACGTACATATCTTCCTGTGCCATGCCCTACAGTGTGCGTCCACTCCCCTACCTCACGCAACTAGCGGGGCACGGCCTCTTGGTGGTCATCGCGCGCGTAGCGGGCAGAAAGCCACGCGCACATGATGAGCTGCACTTGGTGAAAAATCATGAGCGGAAGAATAAGCAGACCAACGTTGCTGGACCCGAAGATCACTGCTGCCATTGGTAGTCCTGTGGCAAGTGATTTTTTTGTCCCGCAGAACTGTATGGCAATCATGTCTTCACGATTGAAGCCGCATCGCAGCGCAATGAATCGTGTGAGCCACAGCATGAGCGCCACCAGGATGATAGAGAATGCGGTGAGTATGACGACGTCGATAATGCTCACTTGGTGCCAGATGCCAGCGACAATTCCGGCCGAAAAGGCGGAATATACGACCATGGCGATGGACCCTCGATCAACAGTTTTGGTCCATTGTGCACTGGCCGTTTCCTTGACCCATCGGCGTGCCAACTGTCCGATAATAAACGGTAAGAGAAGCTGTATGGCGATATCGGCAAAGACGGAGCTATCGATCTTTATTCCACTCCCCGAGGACATGAGGAGCATGACCAACGCGGGAGTGGCCACCACGCCCACCAGATTCGACGCTGAGGCGCTAACAATGGCTCCCGCGACATTTCCCCGGGCGACGGAAGTAAACGCCACAGAGGACTGCACAGTGGACGGCACGAGAGTGAGGTACAAAATACCTAGGTATATGTCCGACGAGAGGACTGCCGTGGTAGGGCGGAGAGCGATGCCGATAAGCGGGAATACGACGAAGGTGAACGCGAGGATTATCAGGTGCAGCCGCCAGTGTTTGAGGCCGGTCAGCGCTTCTTTTGTGGACAGGCGCGCGCCATAAAGAAAGAACAATAAGGCGATGGCGATCTTGGTGGCCGCGGAAAACCACTCGGCAAAGTCTCCTCGCGCGGGGAAAAACGTTGCGAGGATGACTGCGAGAAGGATAAGCGTGATCAGCGGATCGGGCCGCTTGTTTGGCAGTTTAGGGCGTGGTAGAGGCATGTCTCCAGTCTAAGACGCTGCGCCATACCGCCGCGATGTTTCACGTGAAACATCGCTTGTTTCGGGTTACGGCTCTGGGGTGAGCTTATTGTTGCCGTCGGTTTTGAGCTTTGCTTCCTTCAGCCCCGCCCGCGATGGTCCCGAAACGGGAGCGCCATCGGTGATGCTAAAGACGGAATTATGGTTGGTGCATGTCACCGTGTCGCCATTGACTTGGCTGATCTTTGCGCCTTGGTGTGGGCATGTCGCGGAGTAGGCGTGATAGACGCCCGAAGTCGGCTGGGTGATAATGAAGTTTCCGACAATAACGGCGCTGCCGACAGGAACGTCCTTTGCGTCAATTGTCTGTTTCGGAGGGGCGCAGGCGGCAAGGAGTGCGCCTGCGAATGTTGTTGCAGTTCCAATAAGAAAAAGTCGACGGTTGCATGTATGAGGCTCCATAGTGTCAGTATATCATACTGAGAGTTACTGTCATATTGACAGTTGCTCTCTATGGCGCAATTGTCACAGTGACTGTGTGCTGGCATCCGGTTCATAGGCATAAAAAATGGCGATGTTTCACGTGAAACATCGCCACAAACGAGGCTATCGTCGCGTGGCCGCTTTCATGTTCGCTACAAACTCACGTAGCTCAGTTTTCAGCGCGTCAATGTCATCGACCGTGCGCCTCTCCCCCGGCGAATCGGAACAGTGTCGTGCAATCAGGGCTGTGACTGCAGAGCCTGAAATAGCCCCGGCGGCACCCGCCGCAACGGCATCCGCAACATGCGTAGGTGTGGAGATGCCAAAGCCAAGGAGGGGTGGAACACCGCCAAACCTCTTGAGATTGGCTACGACGTCAGCGAGTCCATCCGTAGAAGATTCCCACTCCGCACCGGTGACGCCCACGCGAGACACCGCGTAGATATATCCCCGCGAATGCCGGGCGACGCCCGCAAGTGTTTCCTCAGAGGCGTGTGGCGGGGCAATGAAAATCTGGTCCACACCCGCGGCCTCGGCGGCTGCAGCGAAGGGAGCCCCCTCACGGACAGGAACGTCAGGCAATAGGACGGAATCGGCACCGGCTTGGGCGACATCGGCGTAGAAACGCTCCATGCCGCGCGCAAAGGCAACATTGCCGTAGATGAGGAGTCCGATGGGTAGCTCAGGCCACGTGGAACGAATCCGTGCAACCAGAGAGAGTGCCTGATCAACGGTAACCCCCGCGTCCAGTGCACGGATGTGGGCTGCCTGAATCGTGGGGCCGTCGGCAACCGGATCGGAGAAGGGAATGCCGAGTTCCAGGGCGTCGGCACCGCCTTCAACGAGGCTGGTGATGATCTCAAAGGATGTGTCCAGGTCGGGGTCTCCCAACATGACGAAAGGCACGAACGCGCCCTCGTTAGCCTCGGTTAGGCGGGAAAACAGGTGATCGTAACGGCTGCTCATCGGTGGGTGTCCTTTACAACGTACTCGGGGTGCTCCGCCAAGGTGCGGCGAATGTGGTCAACGTCTTTGTCGCCTCTACCGGACAGAGACACCAGGATGGTGATGTGCTCCCCCGCTTCCTCAGCGAGCGCAGCCCGTTTCAGCGCGTATGCCAGTGCGTGGCTGGACTCTAGCGCGGGGATAATTCCTTCGTGCCTGCTGAGCAGCTGGAAAGCTTCAAGTGCCTCCGCATCGGTGATGCCCACGTACTGCGCGCGCCCGGTTGCGTGCAGGTGGGCGTGCTGAGGACCGACGCCCGGATAGTCCAGACCAGCGGAAATGGAATAGGATTCCTCGACTTGGCCGTCGGAGGTGCGCATCAGGTAGGACCTGGCACCGTGAAGGATGCCGATGTGCCCCTCGTAAATGGGAGCGCCGTGCTTGCCGGAGTCAAGCCCCTCCCCTGCTGGCTCGACACCAACAAGCTCAACGGAAGGTTCGTCGATGAACTCGGCGAACATACCGATGGCATTGGACCCACCACCAACGCAGGCGGTAACCACATCGGGCAGTCCGCCGGTGCGTTCTAGCATTTGCGCTTTGGCTTCTTCGGAAATGACGCGATGAAATTCGCGCACGATGGTGGGAAATGGGTGTGGACCAGCTGCGGTTCCCAGGAGGTAATGGGATTCGTGAAAAGTGGCGGTCCAGTCACGCAGCGCTTCATTAACGGCGTCTTTGAGGGTTCCTGACCCGGAGTTTACGGGAATCACCCGTGCCCCCATCAGCTCCATGCGGTACACGTTGGGTTGTTGCCTAGCGACGTCCTCGGTGCCCATGTAGATCACGCAGTCCAAGCCCAACAGTGCGCAGGCGAGGGCGGTTGCGGTTCCGTGCTGACCGGCACCGGTTTCCGCAATGATGCGCGTCTTGCCCATGCGTTTTGCTAGCAGTGCCTGCCCGAGTACCTGGTTTGTTTTGTGCGCTCCTCCGTGAACGAGGTCTTCACGCTTTAAGAAGATACGAGCGTATCCCTTGCCTTTGCCGGGCAGCGGAAGGTTGGAGCATTCGGTGAGCGGGGTAGGTCGCCCCAGGTAGTCACGGAGGTATCCAGCGAGTTCTTCGCGGAAGCTTGGGTCGTCCATGGCCTCGACAAAGGCGCGTTCCAGCTGGTCGAGTGCCGGGATAAGGAGTTCGGGGACGTACTGCCCACCGAATTCCCCGAAGTAGGCTGGCAGGAGTGTGTGTCCGCCGTTGTGATCAATGGCGTGGGACTGTTCAGGCATGATGCTCTCCGATTTGTTGAAACACATCCATGATGGCTGCGGGATTTTTGCGGTAGGCGTAGGGGTTGTCTGCGTCGGCTGGATACTCGACACCGGAGTTGAGATCCAGACCTGCACAGCCGACGGCCAGCGCTGCGCACGCATTGGTGGGGCCGATGCCGCCGGCAAGAAGGCTCGTGCTTGTCACCTCGTCGGGAATGAGGCTCCAGTCGAATGGTTTTCCCGTCCCACCGTCACCGGCATCAAGAACCAGGCGATCCACCAGCGGAAACAGCTCTAGGGCCACTGAAACGCTCTGTGGCGAGCTCATGGACACCGCACGCCATACACCCACCCCTTCGGGAATTTCGGCACGCACAGAAGCTATGAGCGCCTTTTCTTGGTCGATGGTGTCTTGAAGTGGGGCATGGATTTGCACGACCGTAATTCCTGGGAGGCATAGTTCTGCGTATCCAGATGTCCGTCGACTTACCGCCACATACTTCAGTCCCGGTTCCCCCGCCATGATTTCTTTCGATGTTTCACGTGAAACATCGCGCGGAGACGCGTCCTCAAAGATGAGGCCCCCGTACACGGCACCGGCAGCGCGTGCGGTTTGAGCGGCCGCTGGACTCCGCAGCCCGCATACTTTGTTGTGCCCGTAGACGAGCTCGCGGCACGCCAAGTCAACGTCTGGTCGCGAGGTTAGCTGTGATCCAACTAGGAAACCGTTCACCATTCCGCCCAGCATGCGTACGGTGGCGTGATCGCGGATTCCTGATTCGGCAATCAGGGCAACATCTTCAGGAACCAGCGGTGCTAACTCGGCAGTACGGCTCAGATCAATGGACAGATCGTGCAGGTTTCGGTGGTTAATCCCGATAATGCGCGCCCCCAGACGCAGCGCTCGGTGCACCTCCTCGGCATCGATGGCCTCGGTCAAGACGTCCATGCCCAGGCGAGCGGCTTCTGCAGACAACGCGGAATACTCCTCATCGTCCAGGACGGACAGCATCAGCAGCACCGCATCAGCGCCGAAGTAGCGTGCGGCGTGGATCTGCACGGTGTCGATAATAAAGTCCTTGCACAGCACCGGAAGATGCGTGCTTGCGGCGACGGTCGCTAGATGGTCGTAGTCCCCGCCGAAGCGGTCTGGCTCGCACAGCACTGAAATGCCCGCAGCGTATCGCGAGTATATGCGGGCGATGTCGCCCGGATGGTAGTCGGCGCGAATGAGGCCCAGCGATGGCGAGGCGGATTTGCACTCCATAATGAAACGCCCCTCTCCCCTACTGCCCAAAGAGTCGTACAGACTGCGTGTCGACGCCGCGAGAGTCGCCGGATCCACGTGGGCTATCCGTCGCTGGATGTCAGCGAGGTGCCCCCGCCGCGCCGTCACGATGGACTCCAAAACGGTCGGCATGTCACCCATAGTTGGCCTCCTCGTGGGTTGCAAGCCATTTCGTCACAGTGCCGTCATTCATGAGGGCTTGGGCTAGGGCTGTTCCTTCAGCAAAATCGTCCACGCGACCATGCAGATAGAACATCGCTGCGGCATTGACGGCAAGGGCATCGCGGTGCGCCTCCGAACCGGAACCGGCGAACGCGGCACGCAGCAAGGCAGCGTTGTCGGCCCCATCACCGCCCCGGAGCGCCGATAATGGATGCTCCGACACACCAAGATCAGCGGGCGTAACCTGGTAGCTTGTGATCGCACCGTCGCGTAGCTCCCACACCTGAGTGGGACCGTGCACGGCAAACTCGTCAGTCCCCGATCCATGAACGACAAGAGCGCGTTCCCGGCCTAGTTCTTTCATCACCTGGATCAGCGGCTCTCCCAGGCTAGGACGGTTCACACCCATGACTTGCAACGCCGGACGGGCTGGGCTGAGCAGCGGACCGAGAATATTAAACAACGTCGGAACCTTTAGTGCCTTACGCACAGGCATGACATGGGCAATCGCTGGATGGTAGGCGGGCGCAAACAGGAACGTAAAATTCGATACCCGGACTTGCCTCTCCGCACGATCCACATCAAGATCAAGTGGAATGTTGAGGGCTTCTAACACGTCGGCGGACCCAGATTTGGAGCTCACCGAACGGTTGCCGTGTTTGACCACCATGCAGCCTCCCGCTGCTGTGATTAACGACGCCCCGGTGGAAATGTTGATGGTATTCGCTCCATCGCCGCCGGTCCCCGCTGTATCCAGCACACCGTGTCCAGTGATGGGAAAAGGACGGGCGGCTTTGAGAAATGCCTGCGCAGCGCCCGTAATGTCGGCTGCTGTTTCTCCGCGGGTGCGAATAGTCGCCAAAAGCGCGGCGATGTGGACATCATCGTAATCGCCCACAGTAAGCGGCATAAACACATCGTGGGCCTCCTCCACGGTGGGATGAGGATTATCCAAATAGGCGCGAAGCCTGTCCAAAGTTTGTTCGTCCGACATGGTTACTTCTCCTTCGCAGATGCGGATAGCAGCAGTTCAAGACTGCGATTCAGAATATGTGGTCCCGAGGGGCTGAGTACTGATTCCGGATGAAACTGCAGCCCAAGCGCCAGATTATCGCGGGTCAGGGCCGCCATAGTCACCTCGCCCGCGTCAGATTGGCAGTTGCCAAGGCTGACGAATTCCTTGGGCACATCAACGCACCCCAGCGAGTGATAGCGTGCGACGGGTACCCTGCGACCGGAGTTTTGGGTATCGCCATCGGGAACATCAACAGTTAGTCCAGCAAAAAGGGGGCTGGCCGCGCCCTCGTCAGTGAGTGTCATGATGTCGGTGACACCGTGCATTGGTCCACAAGGAGCCACAACGCCACCGAAATGCTCTAAGAGCGCCTGGAAACCGAGGCAGATGCCAAGGATGGGCACAGTGCCTATCGCGGTGTCGATAAGCTGCATCATGTGCCCAGCATCGCGTGGGTGCCCAGGTCCGGGGGAAAGACAGATGACATCTGGGTTCGCCGCCATAACGTGCTCAGGGGGCACCGTGTTGCGGAACACGGTGCAACGAACACCGGCGACAGCGAATGCATCGACGAGGTTGTAGACAAAGGAATCGTGGTTATCAATCAAAACGACGTGTGTACTCATCGCTGGACCTCCAATCGTGCACCCGCAGCCGTGGCGATGGCATGCAGGACGGCATATGCCTTGTGCAGGGATTCATCGGCTTCGGACTGCGGTTGCGAATCACGCACTACGCCCGCGCCAGCTTGAACTATGGCTACTCCCTTGGACACAAAGGCCGAGCGGATAACAATGCACGTGTCCATGTCTCCGTTTCCGCGTAGATAGCCGACCGCTCCCCCATAGGAACCGCGACGCGTGCCCTCTGACTCTCGCAGCAGCTCCGTCGCGCGGATTTTAGGCGCACCCGTCAGGGTTCCCATGTTCATGCAGGCGCGGTACGCGTCCAAAGCGTCCAGATCGGGCGCTAGTTCGGCGCTCACGCGACTGACCAGGTGCATGACACGTGAGTACCGGTCCACCTGCAGAAGCTCCTCCACGCGCCGCGTGGCGGGAACGGCCACTCTCGCCAGATCGTTGCGCGCGAGGTCCACCAACATGGTGTGTTCCGAAATTTCCTTGGCGTCCGTGCGAAGTTCCAGTTCTGCGCGAATATCCAGTTCATGGTTCACGCTGCCGTCGGGGTCTAAGCCGCGTGGCCGCGTTCCGGCGATGGGATACAGCTCCACAATCCGGGTGTCGGCGGTGAACTTCAGGTTTGACTCTGGCGACGCCCCAAAAAGTTCGTAGGTCTCCCCCGCCGACTGTCCGCGAACGTAGAACATATAGGGGCTCGGGTTATGCTCCTTGAGCTGCTGGTACGCGGCAAAAGCATCGGGACATGGCATGGTGAAGCTGCGCGCGGGCACAACCTGATAGATGTCTCCGTTGTGGATATGCGCCTGGAGGTTTGTGACCATCGCTCGGTAATCGGCGTCGGGAATGCTCGCTGTGGCGACGATGGTTTCACGTGAAACCATCGATTTTTCCGGCTGAGTCTCATAATCGTTGCACAACGCAGCCAGACGATCCAGCTCGGCATCAAGCTTGTCGACACCGGTCCCATCTGCAACAACTCCTGCGAGTAGCGCACTCTGTGCTTGGTGATCAATGCTGAGCACAACTTCCGCGAGCAAGAACTGATAGTCGGGATACGTATTGCCCGAGTCCTCAACGCTAGGAAGATCCTCGAAGCTAGCCAAATGGTCAAACGCGATACCGCCCGCCAAAAAAGGAAGTGAGGCATCCTCAGTGAGGTAACCAGCATCGGTCTGGAGTCGACGCAGCGGTTCGACGGAACTCAGCGCTGTGAGTCGTTCGCGCTCGTCTACTGCGGTGGACACTGGAAAATGAAAGACGGTTTCTTCTGATGTTTCACGTGAAACATCAGAAGAAAGCTGTTCCGCGAGGCGCTGTACAATCGCCACGCCCGATGGTGTTAGTGGTTCGGCGGTGACATCGTTATGGTTGCACGTGACGCGAACCGAACCGCGCAACACCATGACCGAATGCAGGCCCTCTTTTGAGGCAATATCGGCGCTTTCAAGAAGCACTGCGTCGTCTGCGACTGTGCCGCCTAAGTGAGCAAACAAGCGTGCTGCGTTTTCGTGATAGCGCACAGCACGCGTACGAACATGTGGTGAAAAAGTCATAGGCCTCTAACCCTCAACTGTGTCGTCGGAATCGGTTCGTGAAAGCTCGGCGATCACATCGGCAACGTGAAGATCTTGTACCGGATGCTCCATAGGGTCGGTGGCTGCAAGATCGCCGAGCAAGGCACGAACATAGTTGACATCCTTATCGCCACGACCGGACAAGTTCACCAGGATGGTGGTCTCCTCGCCCGTTTCCTCCGCAATGTCTGCAAGTTTGAGTGCGTAGGCCAGCGCATGGCTTGATTCTAGGGCGGGAATGATGCCTTCGTGGCGGCTCAGCAGGCGGAACGCTTGCAGCGCTTCAGTGTCAGTGATGCCGACATATTGAGCCCGTCCCGATTCAAGAAGATAGGCATGCTCTGGACCCACACCCGGATAATCAAGTCCGGCTGATACCGAATGGGAATGCAACACCTCATCCCCCTCCCCCAGCATGACATAGGAGCGCGAACCATGCAGGATACCCGCCCGACCCCGATTAAGTGGGGCACCATGTTTGCCTGAATCAAGCCCCTCACCTGCTGGTTCTACGCCAACAAGCTTCACCTCGGAGTTTCCGGGCTTATCGGTCAAGTAGTCGGCGAATGCGCCGATGGCGTTGGAACCGCCGCCCACGCACGCCACCACGACGTCGGGAAGCGCACCGGTTCGTTCCATCATCTGCTCGCGTGATTCCCGCGAGATGACGGCCTGGAATTCTTTCACCAGCGTCGGGAATGGGTGCGGTCCGGCAGCCGTGCCTAGGAGGTAGTGCGTGTCTTTGTAGCTGTTTACCCAGTCCATGAGCGCTACGTCAATGGCGTTTTCAAGGCCGTTACCGTTTGCTTCTTCCACCGGGACAACCTCGGCCCCCATGAGCCGCATGCGATATACATTGGGTTGCTGCCTAGCGACGTCCCGAGCGCCCATGTAGATGGTGCATTTCATGCCAAACAAGGCAGCCACCATGGCTGTGGCTGTCCCATGCTGTCCAGCGCCGGTTTCTGCAATCAGCCTGGTTTTCCCCAGACGTTTGGCAAGAAGTGCTTGGGCGATAACCTGGTTGCCTTTGTGTGCACCGCCGTGCACTAGGTCTTCGCGCTTGAGGAAGATGCGTGCTTTTCCCTTACCGTGGCCTTCTAGGGGCAGGTTGGCACATTCGGTGATGGGCGTGGGCCTTCCCAGATAGTCCACGTAAAGATTGACGAGTTCTTCCGCGAATGTCGGGTCATTTATGGCATCGACATACGCTTGCTCTAGTTCATCCAGGACCGGATACAACATGTCTGGGACGTACTGTCCACCGAATTCGCCAAAGTAGGCGTTGAGGAGAGTGTCGCGGTGCGGATGAGACATCTAAGGGCCTTTCGTAGGAGGGTGGTTACACGCTTTCCTCTGAGGCGGGCCTTGATTGTCTGTAGATAAAACAATGGCCCGGACGCCTAGAAGAGAAGCGTGCGAGCCATGGGCTGAGGGGTTGTGAGTGCTGCTATTGTGGCTCGCTTACTCAGCGCGCCACCACCATGAGGTGCCAAGGAACAGACAAGCATTCGACATGTCTTTAAGAGTAGCACTCTCCTGCCTGTGTCACATAATTTTATGCGCTCTGTTTTATCGTCACAAGTGACGTAATTGATAATGTAACGACGTAGCGCATTCACGTAATGCTGAGTTGCTTTTTAAAGCAACATTTGCGAGCGTCGCCTCAATCCTGCGCGCAGACCGTTAGCTATGATAGCTACTTCCGCGACTTCATGGATGAACACCACCTCCGCAAGACCAAGTACCCCGCAGAGGGCAAGCGGGGGCAAAGCAACAATAATCGCCAGCGCTAACCCGATATTCACATTCATGATGCGCCGCGCAGCTCTCGCGTGGGCCATAGCCCGTGGAAGGAGCCGCAGATCGGTTCCGGTGAGCGCGACATCAGCTGAAGCCATCGCGGCGTCGGTACCTGTGGCGCCCATGGCAATGCCGACCGTTGCGGCGGCGAGTGCCGGGGCGTCGTTAATCCCGTCCCCTACCATGGCCCAGCGTCCATCAACGAACTGTGCCTTATCCTCTGGCAGAAGTTCAGCGTGAACCTCGTCGATTCCGACGGTGGTGGCAAGCGCTTTCCCCGCGTGCTTGTTGTCGCCAGTGAGCATCGCGGTGCGGATACCCATCGTGTGTAGTTCTTCAATCGCCCGAGCTGAAGATTCCCGCGCGGGATCGCCGATGCCCACAAGCCCTTTTACGGTGTCATCTTCGGCCACGACGACGACCGTGGCACCAGTTTGTTCAAGGTCGTGTGTTGTGTGCGCCCATTTTTCTTGAAGAAATGTGCAGGAACGGGGACTTTGGATTGTTATTGTTCTGGATTGCCCAGCTGAGTCAATAACCTCGGCTTTAATGCCTTGACCTGGGGTTTCGACGATGTTATGGGTTTCTAATAGCGGGCCTTCGTGCGCGGCAACGATGGCCTGCGCCAAGGGATGTAGGCTGTGTTGTTCCACTGATGCGGCTAAGGCCACTGTGTCGGGGTCGCCAATAACGGTGGTGACCGTGGGGCGATTCGCGGTCAATGTACCGGTTTTATCAAAAGCCAGCCGATCAATAGCTCCTAAACGTTCAAAAGCGGAGCCCGAGGTGATGATCACGCCCCAGCGTGTAGCCGCTCCGATGGCAGAAATTACGGTTACAGGGACGGCAATGGCGATAGCGCAGGGAGATGCCGCGACAAGAACGATCAGCGCGCGAGTGATCCATGTGGCAGGATCGCCTAGAAACGAACCAATGACACCAACAAGAAGTGACAGGACCAGCACGCCTGGAATGAGGGGGCGGGCGATACGGTCAGCCAGTCGTGCGCGTTCGCCCTGCTTGTTCTGTGCGTCTTCGACGAGGCGAACGATGGTGGTGATGGAATTATCGGTCCCTGGGCTGGTTGCTGTGATCTCGATGGGCGCGGCAAGGTTAATGCTCCCAGCGTGCACCTCATCACCTTCTGCAACGTCGCGCGGGAGGGATTCTCCAGTGATGGCAGCGGTATCAAGTGACGATGTTCCACGTGAAACATTGCCATCAGTGGGGGCGGCATCACCTGCCCGAAGCACAATCACATCCCCAGGAACGATGTCTGCTGATGTGATCTCCACTGTCTCCGCGCCTCGCCGAACTGTCGCCGTGGAGGGGATTAGTTCGTAGAGTGAACGCAAACTACTCCGTGCCTGGGCGAATGCCCGGTCTTCCAAGGTTTCCGCAATGGAAAACAGGAATGCTAGCGCTGCTGCTTCGGCGGTGTATCCGAGTAACACCGCGCCAATTGCGCTGATGGTCATAAGTAGGCCGATGCTCAAGCGTTGGCGGAGGCGACGTCCAGGCAGGACCAATCGCTTGAGTGCATCCGGTACAAAAGTGATGCCACCAGCAACGAGAGAGGCCCAGAAGAAGAGTTGGTGAACTGTCCCAGGCACCCGGCCCTCGGTGATCACGCCCAACACTAATAACAGCCCGGACAGGATGGGAAGGATGAGGGCGTTATCCCAGAATTGGTACCTAGCACCGTGAGTGTTCTCGGCTGGTGTGGAAGTGGTGCAACCGCATGCGTCGGACATGAAACATCATCAGCTTTCTCTGCAATGCCAGCGAGTTGCATTATAGCGCAACTCTTTCTCCTAGGTTGACGCTGGTCCCCAGCCCGCCGGACTACGGGAAGTTCCTGTGCTTGCGATTGTAATTAAATGCTCAAAACGCGGCTTCATGGCCGGCAGCTCGTCAACATGAAACCAACCGACTGCGACGCTCTCATCGTCGGCAACATGAGGAATAGACGATGTGCCGGGGACTACCGAACAGGCAAATGCGGTGTCCATGTAACTGGCAACGTCTCCATTGATATAGGTCAACGCGTCGATGGCTTGCACCCACAGCAGGCGGTCCACCTGAATCTGCAGCCCCGTTTCTTCCAAAGCTTCCCGCATGATAGCTGTGTCAGGCTGCTCGCTAGGCTCGCAGATGCCGGTTACAGGTGTCCAGTGGTGGTTATCACTGCGCTGCACCAGCAGGACTTCCTGCGCAGTCCCCTCCCCTCCCCCACCGTCACCGCTGCGGAGTATTACCCCTGTCACCCCGGGCAGCCATAGCTCGTCGTGTCCGATTTTCTTTCTCAGGTTAAGGATGAACTGTGGTGTTCCCATGCTGACGATCATCGCCTTTCGCAGCGGCCTTACGTACGGCATCTAAGTCTACGCTGCCAAAGGACTCACCTGCTGCGAAGGCATCGGAGCCGCCTTCACACGCCCCGTTGAGTGAACAGGAACCACAGCCGCCGCTCACGCCGCAATCCACGCTGGGGTCATGGGCATCGGAGGCAGCTGTGGAGGACGCCGATGCGTCGGAAGCCCCTGAAGAGCAGCAATCGCAGCCGGAATCGGAGGCTGCTTCGGCAGTGGCGCGGGCGTCGATAAGCGCGACGGCATGTGCGCCCATGCCGGCACCCATGCCCAAAAGCGCGAGGGAGCCGACAACAGCGAGTGCGACGACCAGCCACATCCACCCGCTAGCACCGAACGAAAGTATGCCGCCAAGGGCGAGGACGACGCCGCTGACTGTCCAGAGCGGTCCGGCGATGCGGTGTGCGGTGTCCCACAGTTCCTTGGTTTTACGGACTTCCGGTACACGAATGCCTATCACGCCGTTTCCTGGCAATTTTCCAGCCCACCCCAGGCCGCCAACAATGATGAAGAGTGCGGCGAGAATCAACAGTAGCGTGGTCACGGCAATCATAAGCGCAAGTGTAGTCGGGTGGGGTGATGTTGCGAATTTATGGTCGAAAAATGCCAGGATATGCTTGCGCTTGACGACGTCTCGGTGGTCAATCCCTCAACCACAGCCACTGCTATTATCGGTCCCACCCCTGTCTGGTGGACATTCTTACCGAAAAACATGCCGCGACTGTTTTTCGCCCCCAACGCAGTAGTTTTAGACGATCCGGCAGTCGGAACACCCGTTGTTGTTAGGTATAGGCGTTCGTGACCAATGCTGAAAGCTGTTACCTTATAAACAGTTTATGCACCGTAGTGACCCCGGTCCCATCCGGGGTCCGAACCTAGGGAAGAACGTATGGATCTTCGACGACTCTCCTCCTCGCTGCTTTTTCGCATTGTCGTAGCAATTATCTCCGGCATCGTATGCAGCTTATTTTTCCCCGACTGGCTGGGGCGCGTTTTCGCCACCTTCAACGGTCTGTTCGGAAATTTCCTTGGATTTTTCATCCCCGTCTTGATTTTCGCCCTGATCACCCCGGCCATCGCCGGGATTGGTAAAGGCGCAGGAAAATGGCTGGCCATCACCACGGCCATCGCCTATGCTTCCACTATTTTCGCTGGACTCATGGCCTATCTTTCCGCATCCGCTCTCTACCCACGATTACTGGCAGGGCAAGGTATGGTCGCTGCGGCGGATGTGGAAAAAGGCGCCCTGAGCCCCTACTTCAAAATTGACATGGAACCACCCATGGGCGTGATGACGGCTCTTCTCCTTGCCTTTACTATTGGCGTGGCCATGACTGCTGTGCGCAGCGATACGCTCTTTGCAGGGGTGCGTGACCTGGAACGCGTGGTCATGCACGTCATCACCAAGTTTATTATCCCGCTTTTGCCGATCTTCATCTTCGGCATGTTCCTGTCCATGGGGATGAACGGAAACCTTCTGCAGATCCTAAGTGCTTTTGCCCGAGTGCTCGTGCTGGCGGTGGTGCTCACCATCGTGCTGCTGCTCATACAGTTCGTTATTGCAGGCAGTATCGCAGGTAAAAACCCCTTCGTGGCGCTGAAGAACATGCTGCCCGCCTATGTCACCGCGCTGGGTACCTCCTCCTCCGCCGCTACCATTCCCGTCACCTACGACTGTGCTAAGCGCAACAACGTCGCGCCGTCCGTCGCAGGCTTCACTGTTCCCCTCTGCGCCACCACGCACCTGGCCGGCTCCATGCTCAAGATTGGTCTCTTTGCTTTTGCGATCACGTACATGGCGGACATTGAGCTGACACCAGGCAAGGCCATCGGGTTCATCTTCATGCTGGGCATCACCATGGTCGCCGCGCCGGGCGTACCTGGTGGTGCGATTATGGCAGCTGTGGGCTTGCTGTCCTCCATGCTGGGATTTACGAACGACCAAGTGGGGCTCATGATTGCCGCGTACATCGCCATCGACTCTTTCGGCACGGCATGTAACGTGACCGGCGACGGCGCTATTGCCCTTGTGGTTAATAAACTTGCGAAGGGCCAGATCTCTCGTGCTGAGCTGGTCGATGTGCAAAGTAGCCGCGACGACATCATTGAGGAGTAGGACGCTGGCAATTTATTAGTGGCACCATAAAACTCTCAGGAAAACCTCATCTTGAATCTATGTTTTCAGGATGAGGTTTTTGTATGCTCTTGACCATGGTGGATGCTGACGGCACGGCATACCGACGATTCAGTAATTTTTCAAATTATAGCTCTGAACTGCGCATTTTGTATGCCAATGATGGGGGTAGCGCAGGTATCGAAAGTGATAATTATGACCTGCGCGTTTCTGGCTGTGGGGGTAAAGCCCAGCAAGATGTTTATATGTCAGCTTTGCAAAAAGAAAGAAAAGTATAAGACTGTAAGAGACGAAATTAAGAAAATTCCTATGTGATGCCGGGTCGCTGACATAGTGGATGTCAACGGGGTGGCTGCTTCCGCAGCCAGTTGCGATACCGCATAGGGGTAAACGGAATTGTAAAGAAAGGCGCATCACGGTGCGTGACCACAATCACCACAATCAGGGCAAGGGATGCCTGCGTAACACCAGGCAAACATGCCGCCGTGTGCTCTCTTCGGTATCCGCGCTTATTGCAGCTGCAACGCTTGTTGTGGGGACTACTACGCATCCAGTTGTTGCTGACGCAAGTCCTGCAGAGAAAGCGCCATACGATGCGTCAGCACCGCAAGTTCCCACTTCCCCCGACAGCAAGAAGGAACCGATTTCGCCCGCCAGTAACCCGGAAGCAGCCAAAGTAGCGTCACTCGTTGCCGAGACTGCCACGGACTTTGATGGGGCAAACACCTCGAAACAAGCCGATCCTCACGCTAAGGAAGCAGATAACTCCATTGCTAAGACCATCCGTGCCATTCCGCGATGTGGTTTGCGTACCGCACTGGTCTTTGACGTATCCCAATCCATTGGGCAGCAAGGACTCGCAGCCAGCAAAGAGGCGGGTAAAACCGTGGTGGACATCCTCTCTGGAACCTCCACAACGCTCAGCATCATGAACTTTGCCACTGAGGCACCTGGTGATGTCAACGCCGAGGTGATCAACGCGAAAATGGACTCCAACCAGGACGTCAACAACGCGAAACAAACCTTAGACAGGCTCACTCTACCCGGGGACCGTGATTACAGGCGAGGCGGAACCAACTGGAGTGATGCGCTCAAACGGCTATCAGAGGCAGCCGATAATGGTGAAAAGTACGACGTCGTGTACTTCATCACCGATGGTAGGCCAACTGCGCCATTTGGATGGGGTGTGGTCACCAATGACTATGACGTGATTTGGGCCCAATACTATGCAGAACAACTGCGCAGCAAAGGAACCTATGTGGTGGGCGTGGGTGTAGGATTCCGCGCTGACAGCAGCGATCGTGTGGAAATACACCCCAATCCCGAATACGGCCAGAGCATTGAAGGCGCAGCATGGGAAACCACGTACAAATACCGTCACCGTGAGAGCTATGCGGCAACCGTCGACTTCCCAGGTGTTGAGCGCGAATATTATAACGACTACGTTCTTTACGTGGCTAGCCAGCTGAAACTGCTGGAAACCATCAGCCAAGATCGCATTATCCTGCCCAACGGGTTTGAGCATCTTCGCGAGGAGTTGAGGAAATCCTTCGCAGGCTGTGGTGCCAAGTTGGTGATCAAAAAGGAACTTGTTGATGCAAACGGTAAGGTCTTGCACAACAGCAAAGACATTACTACCCCTGGTCTTTCTGGGGCGGGCTTCGAATTTACTTCCCAGTTGTACAAGACACGCCGAGGCGGTGTCGAAAAAGTACTGGGGCCGCAGGCAACAACCGATGATGACGGCATCGCAACGCTGACCATGCCAACCCTACGTGGGCGAGAGGGGTTTGAGCCGGGGACAATTGAGGTATCAGAAAATCTGCAGAATAAACCCGGGTGGAGCCTTTTCCTCAACGGTAAGCAGCGTAAAGCCGCAGTGTGTACGGCGAAAGACGTGCACGGGACGTCGAAAACCGTGGTTGATGGAGTGCCACCGGCGCGCATGGACAGCAACACCATCTATGTTGAGCAAAACCCCAGTGCCAACGGGCTGACTGTTCGCAACGCTAACCATCTGGACACCGTGGAGTGTACGTTCAAAAACGTTGTGCCCGCCGCTGACTTTGTGGTGAACAAAGAAAAAATAAGTGAACCGATTGCACTCACCGGTGAGAAGGATCAACGCATCACCGCAGAATACCGTGTGAAAGTTCGTAATAATGCCAGTCACCAGGCGCAACCTGGCGACATTCTCGAAGCGCCGCAAGCTTTCCCTGGCATGAACATAGCTGAAGTGCATGTTTCTGGTGAACTGGTCACGGAGCAGAACATGAGACTTGCTCAAGAAGGCAACTCGTGGCTGATCCCGCACGACAAGATGCAGCCTATCGGTGCTCACACCGAACGGTCCATGACGGTAGCGGTGACGTATGTGGCTACCGACCCTGACGCGACCGTCCGTAATGAAAAGGCACTGACGTGTCGCTCCAGTTCTAACCACGAGGGTGTTGGTTTGGTCAACACAGTGGCGCTGCGCAGCGACAAAGACCATCGTGACAAGTGGAAAAACGCCTGCGTTGACCTGAAGGCTCCCCACAATGCGGCGTTTACCCTCAGTAAGAAAGCCGTGTACAGCCCCGTGGTAGTCACTGGTGTGGCCAATCAGGAGTTAACCGCTACCTACGAAGTTGCTGTAAAAAACGATTCCGCATTTACTGCGACGCCGCAGGACATCGTCGAAGAACCCACCACCCTTTCCGGTATGAACGTGATCGGCATGGTTGTTTCTGGAGATCTGGTGACCAACCCCGCTGGGCTACGTAAAGAGAAGACAGGTTCCTGGCGTCTTGCGAAGGCTGACATGAAGAAGATCCAGCCACAGCAGACAGCAACGATGCGTGTAGAGGTTCGCTACCGCGTCGCCGATCCGAAAGCTACCCGTGACGTTCGTGACCACCATCAATGCGTTGATGGAAGCATGGATAAAGGGTTGGTTAACCAGGTGAAATTTGCTTCAGGCGATGCACGCAAAGATGTCAAGGGCGCTAAAGTCGCGACCGAGGAGAAAACCGCATCAGCCTGCGTCAGTGTGGCAATGCCGGAACTGACCGTAGATAAAGAGGTGTACACCCAGAAGGCATACACCAAGGAACAGGCGTACCCCCTCGCCCCGACCGCCAAGGAAGTGCAGTTCACCTACCGCTTCGGCACTGGTTCGTACCCGCTAGACACCATTGACATCAGCGATGTTGTCATGGATGTCAACACTGGTGCGCATACCGACCAGCACTTAACCCTTGGCACCCTGCAGTGCACCGGAGCCACAGTAATTCCTGGTTCTGGTACGCGTAACGACGCCCCGCGCCTCGCGGTGGACAAGAACCATCACGGTGAGATTGTGTGCCACACCACCGTCACTGATCCGAAGGCTATTCCAGCTACAGGTGCGTACACGCACACGCAGATCAACGCGCAGGCGTACTACACCGTACCCGCCTATCAAGCTACCGCGCCTGAGCAGGCACAACCGTTGACTGGAAGTGCCAGTGCGTGGGTGTTTAAGTTTCCCGCCATGGTTGGCGAAATGCCGCGGTCCGGTGGATTCGGGCACGGCGGGTACATCGGTGCCGGAATGTTCACGGTGCTCCTCGCTGCGGGTCTCGCGGGAATTGTCTTCAGACGACAACGCACAACTGAATAAGTAGTAATAAAACGCAACAAACGAAAGGTACGCATCATGAACGATCCGCGCCCTCGGTGCAACAGTGAATGAAACACCTGGCACCTACAAACAGTGAGCACTTATAACACCATCGTCGACCTATCCAGGAAGAGCTTTCCATGAACATCTTCAAAAAGAGCCTCGTCGCTGCCGTTGCCACCGGCGTTATTCTCACCAGTACTGGCATCGGCATGGGTGTTGCCGTGGCAACCCCCGGTGCAACAAAGAGCGTCCCAGGTGCGTCCAGCAGCATACCCAACGCTCCGGTAGGAACCATCAACAAGACCGCCCCCACCTCACTGACCATTCACAAGTTCTCCAAGAACAACGTGGGCACCGAGCGTGACAATGGTTTGCGTCGCGATAACGTCAACGGTCTGGGCGAGCCCCTCCGTAACGCCGTGTTCCAGGTTCAGAAGGTTAACAATATCGACCTCACCACCAACGAAGGCTGGTTGGCTGCAGAAAAAGTTGTTAAAACCGGGAGCAACGACCTCGGCCCCGCCGTGACCAAACCGACCGGAGCTAATGGCGAAGCCGTATTCGATGGCTTGGCTGTTGGTCTGTACAAGGTCACAGAAATTTCCGCCCCGCTGGGCTATGAATCCGTGGAACGTGAATTCTACGTCACGCTGCCTCTGACCAACCCAAACACCAAGAACACGTGGGAATACAACGTTCACGTCTACCCGAAGAATAAGCCCGTCGAAGACGTGATTACCAAGACGGTTCAGGACCAAGGTAAAAATGTTGGTGACCGCATCGGGTACACCATCACTTCCAAGATTCCCGAGTCCCAGAAACTCGCATCCTACAAGGTCGCCGACGTGTATGACCCGGCGCGTCTCACCGATGGTCACATCAAGTCCGTGAAACTGGCTGACAACTCGGTGACCTTCAACGAAGGCGTTGACTACGCCGTGCGTCAAGAAAATGCTGCCGGCAAAGCAAAGCTGGTCATTGATTTCACTGCCGCTGGTTTGGCAAAGATTTCGAATCTTCCGGCCCAAAAGCGCAAGCTGGTGACGGTGGCTGACTTCATGGTGCAGCACGTTAATTCTGTCGATCCGTTGGCTCCGGTGGTTAACGACGCTGAGTTGACGTCGTACTCTGAGCACGAAGATCCGACCAACCCCAAGCCTCCGTCAACCCCGAAGGATAAGCCGAAGACCTATTTCGGCAACGTCAAGGTTGTGAAGCAGAACAGCGACAAGCAGCCGCTGAATGAAGCTCGTTTTGATATCTACGCCTGTGACGATATTAACCACCTGGGTAACAAGATCCGCACGGATGTCGTTCCGGGCGCTACGGTGCAGGGCCTGCATGTGAATGACTTCGCCGATGGCGCGGCCGTCGAGAATCAGGCGGAGAAGGCTAAGGGCTACTGCTTGGTGGAGACCAAAGCACACCCGGGCTATTCGCTGTTGGCTACCCCGTTCTTCTTCCAGGTGAACAAGGGCAGCAACGAGACGATCGCTTTGTCCACCCCGACGGTGACGGATGCTAAGCACAACGGTGGGCACAACCTGCCGCTGACAGGTGGCGCTGGTATCACCACGTTGATCCTGGCCGGTGGCCTGATCGTTCTGGTGGGTGGCGGTAGCGCCGTCTACATGTTCCGTCGCCAGGGTTCCTAAGTTATTTTCCGTCCAGTCCGATTTTCGTGGGGTGTTAAACATCATGGGCTTGCGCCACAGGTCAGTGAAAAAGCCTTGGTCATCTAGCCGATCATCAGCAGCGAGGTTACTCCTTCCTTTGCTGTTAGTTCTCATTGGTGTTGGGGTTCTTTTGTATCCTGTCGTGGCCACAGTGTGGAATAACGCTCAGCAGAGTAGCCAGGTCGAAGCCTATGCAAGTCAGGTGCAAGACCCGGCGACCCAGCAGCGCTATGTTGATGAACTCCGCGAAGCTCAGGACTGGAATGCCCAGTTTCAGGGTGGACCTATCCTCGACCCATGGTTGGCGCGGGTTGAGGCCGACAACCTTGAGTACCAGCGCTATCTGGATGTGCTTGATGTCGGTGAGGTGATGGGTCGTGTGGTGATTCCCGCCATTTCGTCTGATTTGCCGATCTATCACGGTTCGGATGAGTCGGTGTTGGCTAAAGGCATCGGTCACCTGTATGGAAGTGCCTTCCCTGTGGGGGGTGAGAGTACTCATGCGGTGTTGACGGGACATACGGGCCTGTCGCAGGCCACCTTGTGGGACAACCTTGTTGATGTGAAAAAGGGCGACGCCATCTACGTGGACGTTGCTGGACAGAAACTTAAGTATGTTGTGGAGGACACGTTTGTTGTGCTCCCGACTGAGACGGATAAATTGGCGCCCGTTCCGGGGCGCGACATGATTACTTTGATTACCTGTACGCCGTATGGGGTGAACTCGCATCGTCTTCTTGTGCAGGCGGTTCGTGCAGAAATGGAACCCGGCGAGGCGAATCAGGTGTTTGATACTGTTCACCACCCGTGGCAGGGCTGGATGACCGCTGTCCTTGGGTCGGCCGCAGTCATTGTGCTCCTGGTCATCGCAGCTTTTGCCTGGGTGCTGCGGCAGCGCAAAAAAGCTCGTACCGAAATAAACACGCCCACTGTAGAGGCAAAGGTGTAATCCCATGAAGAAACGCAGCATCGCATGTGTCGCAGCGGTTGTCGTCGCCCTGAGTGCACATCCACTCGCTCTTGCTAGTGCAGCCGAGAAAACAGTGGTTGCGCAGGCTACACACGAGTCGGTTTCGCAGCGTCACGCTGGGTTGATCGATAGTAACCGCCAAGGTACGTTGGTCATTCACAAATCATCGGGTGATCCTTTGACGCAGTTTGGTGATCCGCAGAATCCCACGGCCAGCCTGGACCGCTCCCCTATCCCGGGTATTCGTTTTGAGGCTCGGAAAGTCATGGGCATTGATCTGACCACTAATGAGGGGTGGTTGGCCGCAGAAAACGTCAAGGCGGCTGACTTCTATGCTGGTGGTGGTAGGGAAAGTGATTTGAGTACCACGGTTGTGCGTGGGGAAACAGGTCCAGACGGTAGCGCACGTCTAGCAAATCTGCCGCTTGGGTTGTACTACGTCACGGAGGCTCCGAGTCCCGCCCAAGACAAGCACCTTTCGGTGGTGTCTCCATTCCTTGTGACGGTGCCTACTACTGATCTGCAGACACGTGGTCGCTGGATGTATGAGGTGGAGGTGCACGCAAAGGACCAAAAGCTGACAACAACAGCGGATGTGGATAAGCGCTGCACTGACGTTGGTGGCACAGTCACCTACACAGTCACAGGCAACTCCCCTGCCCCACAAAGCGACGGGAAGATTCACCGCTACACGATTGCTAATCCCGTACCGGACGGTGTTGCAGTGAAGGATAGTTCCCACACTGTGACCATCAGTAACCGTGCCACTGGCGGTAAAACTGTGGAGCTTGATAAACGTAAAGATTACACCTTCACCGTGGACGCACAGCGAGTGGCCACCATGGAACTCACACCTGTGGGCCTAACCAAACTTGCAGCTAGCCGCAAAAATAACCCAGATACTGTGGTGTCTGTGTCGTTTGCCGCAACAGTGAAAGACAAGCCTGAATCAGGGTACGTCCGCGACACTGGTTACCTACTCACCGAGGGTTATCCGGTTTTCGACGCCGTGACGAAGCCCGGGGTGAACAGTAACGAGGTGAAAACCGCAGTTCCCTGCAACCAAACACCGGAACCGCGCACCAAGAAGCCAGGGGTGCCTCCCGCTTCAGGCGATCCGCGCACACCAGAGTATGGAAGCAACGTACCAGCACAGGTTGTGGCGCAGCCTGAGCGTCAACGAGGCGTCGAAAAGCTGGCCATGACGGGTTCCTCAGTGTTAGGGCTGGTGCTGCTAGGTGCCGTACTTACCGTCAGCGGTGGGGTGTTGCTGCGTCGCAGGCTCCAGTAGCAGATTGCGTTAACGGCAGCCCTGCGGATTTCATCGCTATATTGAACGTATGGAGTACAAAGTAGTGGAAGTTCGTGAAGGGCTGCTGGGCGGCAAAATGTCCGGCAAAAAACTGGAGAAGATTCTTAACGATGAAGCGAAAGACGGCTGGTTGTACAAGTCTATGACCGCCGCAGACGTCAAAGGACGCATAGGGCCCGGTGGGGTTGACGGCATTCTCATTGTTTTTGAGCGACCTCGGCAGTAAACCTGGGCGATAGCGCGGTGATGGGGTAACGCGGCGTCGATAAGCAGCAGGTTTAGGGCAGGGTCTAGACTGTTTCTCATGACTAATCCGAGCGAGACCCCTGCACATCGTTATTCCCCAGAACTGGCTGCCACGATAGAGAAAACGTGGCAGAAATTCTGGATAGACAACGGCACTTTTAACGCCCCAAACCCGGTAGGCGACCTTGCCCCCACGGGCGGCGAAACACTGCCGGAGGAAAAGCTGTTTGTGCAGGACATGTTCCCCTTCCCCTCTGGGGCGGGCCTGCATGTGGGGCACCCGCTGGGATACATTGCCACCGACGTGTTCGGACGATACAACCGAATGCTGGGCAAAAACGTGCTGCATACCCTGGGCTATGACGCGTTTGGCCTGCCTGCCGAGCAGTACGCCATTCAGACGGGAACACACCCGCGGGTGAAAACCCAGGAATCCATTAGCAATATGGAACGTCAACTCGGTCGTCTGGGCTTGGCGCACGATAAACGACGCGCCGTGGCCACTACCGATGTTGAGTTTTACCGCTGGACACAGTGGATTTTCCTGCAGATTTTCAACGCCTGGTTCGATCCGGCGCAGCAGAAAGCTCGCCCCATTGCCGAGCTGCACCCCCTGCTGGAATCCGGCGAGGTTACTGTGCCCGAGGAACTGGCGGTGAAATTTGGTACTAGTGCTTATGCAGAACTGACACCTCAGCAGAAAGCCGAGGTTGTTGACTCTTTCCGTCTGGTTTACCGCACGAACTCCCTGGTGAACTGGTGCCCCGGGTTGGGAACGGTACTGGCGAACGAGGAAGTCACAGCCGACGGGCGTTCCGAACGCGGGAACTTCCCGGTGTTCCGTAAGAACCTCTCGCAATGGATGATGCGCATCACCGCCTACGCCGACCGCCTGCTCGACGATCTCGCACTGTTGGACTGGCCGGACAAAGTCAAAAGCATGCAGCAGAACTGGATTGGACGTTCACGCGGTGCTGAGGTGGATTTTGCAGTGGAGGCTGCTGCAGGTGAGGCTGTTGCGGGTGAGGCGACGATCACTGTGTTCACTACCCGCCCCGACACGCTGTTTGGTGCCACCTACATGGTGCTTGCCCCCGAGCATCCGCTTGTCGACGCCCTAGTAGACGCCGCCCCTGCCAACGCTTACGCAGCAGATGCGGTTGACGCGCGGTGGACTTTCGGGCATTCCACACCTTCTAAGGCGGTGGCAGCATACCGTGCCTCCATTGCGGCAAAATCCGACCTGGAACGCCAGGAAAACAAAGAAAAAACCGGCGTTTTCCTGGGCGTGTACGCCACCAACCCGGTCAACGGTGCGCGCATTCCCGTGTTCATTGCGGACTATGTACTCACCGGCTACGGTACCGGTGCCATCATGGCCGTGCCCGCCCACGATTCCCGCGACTACGAATTTGCCGGTGAATTTGGTCTGCCTTTGGTTGAAGTTGTTGCAGGTGGTGACATTTCCGTCGAGGCATACACCGAAGCAGGTGTGGCCGTGAACTCGGCAAACGAGTCCGGTCTAGACATCAACGGCCTGGGCAAAGAAGACGCCATCGCCGCCGTCATTTCCTGGTTGGAAGCTCGGAGCCTGGGACGCGAGAAAATCCAATACAAGCTGCGGGACTGGCTGTTTGCTCGCCAGCGCTACTGGGGCGAACCCTTCCCCATCGTGTACGACGCCGATGGAATCGCTCACGGCCTGCCGGAATCCATGCTTCCCATCGAGCTGCCCGATGTGGAGGACTACAACCCCGTGTCCTTCGACCCCAATGACGCTGATTCCGAACCACAACCACCACTGGCCAAGGCTAAAGACTGGGTTGAGGTGGAACTAGACCTCGGCGATGGGGTGCAACGGTATACCCGTGACACGAACGTCATGCCTCAATGGGCTGGTTCGTCCTGGTACCAGCTGCGTTACATTGACCCCACCAACGCTGACGAGTTCTGCAACATTGACAATGAGCGCTACTGGACCGGTCCCCGCTCCACGTCTGACAGCGGTGGTGTTGACCTGTACGTCGGCGGTGTCGAGCACGCCGTGTTGCACCTGCTGTACGCCCGGTTCTGGCACAAAGTGCTTTACGACCTGGGGTATGTTACCTCACGTGAGCCGTATCGACGCCTCTACAACCAGGGTTACATCCAAGCCTTCGCCTACGTCGACTCCCGTGGCATGTACGTGCCCGCCGCCGAGGTGGAAGAACGCGACGGTCGATTCTTCTACAACGGGGAAGAAGTCACTCAGGAATACGGAAAAATGGGTAAATCTCTGAAAAACTCCGTATCCCCCGAGGAAATCTGCGACGACTACGGTGCCGATACGCTTCGCGTGTACGAAATGGCCATGGGTCCCCTGGACACATCCCGCCCCTGGGCCACCAAAGACGTCGTGGGCGCCCAGCGTTTCCTGCAGCGCCTCTGGCGCTTGGTGATTGATGAAAACACCGGCAACCTGGTTGTTGTTGACGACGCTGTGTTGACCGACGATGACAACAAGGCCCTGCACCGGACTGTTGCTGGTGTGCGTGAGGATTACGCCGAACTACGCCTGAACACGGTAGTGGCCAAACTCATCGAGTACGTGAACTACCTGACCAAGGCATACCCGGCTGGCGCACCTCGCTCGGCGGTTGAACCCGTGGTTTTGATGGTTGCGCCGGTGGCACCCCACATTGCCGAGGAACTATGGACTCGTCTTGGCAACAAGACGGCCGATGGCACCGTGGCGTACGAACCCTTCCCCACCTTCGACGAACAATGGTTGGTGGATGACACCATCGAGCTTCCCGTTCAGGTCAACGGTAAAGTTCGTGGTCGCGTGACCGTGGCTGTTGACGCCGCCCAGGCCGACATCATCGCCGCAGCACTGGCCGATCCTGGCATTGCCAACCATGTGGAAGGAAAGACCGTGGTCAAGGAGATCGTGGTGCCCGGTCGCATGGTGAACCTGGTGGTGAAGTAAAGGCTTGGTGGGAGCGGTGGATGGGGGCTAATTGCTTCCATCCACCGCCGTTATAATCTCGCGTGCTTTTGACATTTTCATCATCAGCCGTCGTTGTTGGCCGATCCTGGTAAAAAACATACGCTCATAAAATGGGACGAGATCATCGGTCAACGCGTCAACTACGAGCAATCTACATGCGACCTGATCAGCCGCCGTCGTGGCTTGTCTAAAAGCTTCAAGAACGAGCGCTCTGCCTAAACCCTTGCCCTGAAACTCACGGTGCACACCCATCTTTGCAAGCAATGTGGCGGGCGCCACGGTTGTGCCCTGCCCGCATAATGATTTTTGGTGACGCTTGCTGGCATTGCTTAAGTCACATACAACAGTACAAAGGGAGAAAAACGCAATGATCTTGCCACTGTCGTCACGACACACCCACGTTGATGTGCGGTGATTGAGCTGTTCATTAAGTGCTGCTTTCTTAAACCAGTCATCAATGCCGGATTCAACACCGCTTGTGAACGAATCACACTGATGATCTGCGGAAATAAGTTCTACAGTTGACCACGGTGGCATCATGCTGATGTGATCCACTGAGCGAGATCCTCTTCTGAGAGAGGTGCGTCAAGATTGTCTAAATCAGTATCAGTCACGCGGAATATACGCGGGTGATATACCTGACGATCGGCTGTTGTATCATTGCGATACCACTGCTGAATCTCTTTATCGGGAATCACACTGTGCAGCTGACCAGGATCGTAGTGTTCTTCCCAGGGAGCATCATCATGTGAGATCTGACGAAGTTCCGATGCAGAGAGCTGGCCAAAACGCTGCCATACGGCATCAAGGAACTCAATAACATCAAGAGGAAGTTCCTTGGCATCCTGGGTTGCGTTATGTGCAACTGCATCATCGGCTGAGACGATTATTTGCCGACCATATTGCTTGAAATGTGGTCGAATTTCTTCTACAACAGGGCCATGCTCAAATGCTTCAATGTCTGATGCGAATAGGCGATAGCCTGTGCTAGCTAAGTAATTCGCCTGCGCAAAATATAGAAGCTTATGAAGCTTCAGTTGTGTAACGTCTGCGTCCTCACGTAGTTCATCAATGGCAATGAAATACGCAGCTACCAGCATCGGGTCAAGGTCTGCCGATATTGTGATGTTATCCATGTTTTCCTCCTCTCACCTGCTTAGAGTATCAGGTGTTAGCTGGCAAGAATACTGCCAACCAGTAACACCAATAGTTATATCGTCGAAATTTTGTTCGAGACTAGCAGAAATCACCTTCCGGACTCTAGCGTGTAAGGGTAGGTTAAGTTTATGCGATCATTCACTGCCCTTCCCCTAGCGTTGGCCGTTGTCGTGGCCGCCGCTCCTGCCGCAGTCGCAATGCCTGTGGTTCCTGATAATTTACCTATCTTTCCGCAGGTCAACGAGTCACCGCAGATTCGTGTGACGGATGAACAAGGCCGTTCCATTGAGGGCAAGACGATGCATCGTGGTGATGTCCTTCTTGTTCATGGTTCGGGCTTCGATCCGAATGCTAACCGTGGCGGCTTCGTGCTGCCTGTTCCGCCTGGGGTCCCAAACGGATTGTTTGTACTCTATGGTGCGTTTCCTGAGCACTGGAAGCCCAGCGAAGGTGTCCCGGGTTCCGTGCGCACACACCCCCATGATCGTATGGCGTGGGTAATGCCCGCAGGGACGCTGGATTCTATACCTGCGGGGTCCGTCGATATGCGGCGTTCCATCGCGCGGCAAGCACAGGCGATGAACGCTGACGGTACCTTCACGGCGCGGGTTGTGGTGGATCCACCGGCGAATACGACGGGTGATAAATGGGGCATGTATGTCTACCCGGGTGCTGGTTCGGTGGACGCTCGCCAGGAGTTTTTCGTACCGATATCCTACTCGCCGGATGCTGGCCCCAATACACCCGCCGCTGCGACGCCTGACCTGCTTATCGACGCCGCAGCAGTTCAGCAGTTTGCCAAAAACACGCGCGGCGGCGTCAACCCCACGAATGGTGCAGCTAAACAGGGTGCTGATCGCCTGAGTTTTTCACGGGACAAGGCTTCGGAAACTGCTGATGGGGTGCGTCACTATCGGGGAACTGTGACTGTATCCGCACGCTTCAACATGGTCGAAGTGGCCGTTGCGGATCCGTGGCTCGAACCTCGTGACGACGGCACCTGGGCGGTGACCGCGCTCGTGTCCACTGCCCACAACGTGGGCAAAGACAGTATGCAGCGTAGGGAAATTGGACGCATACCAAAGGATGCTCAAGGGCCAATTGCGCTGAAAGCGGGTACCGTTCAGCTAGGTACCGTGGAGGTTGCTCGCTAAAGCAACTTTGCCACGACGGTGAGACTTAGGGCCGCGCAGCAATACAGCGCGGCCAGTACCAATAGGAGGGCGGAAAAGCTGAGTCCTGCCGCGCCTAGAAGTGGCCCGATACTGGCCCCAAGGAAAAGGACCAGCCCGTTAATGGCCATGCCGGTGGCGCGATTCGGTGCGGCGACCTGCCCAAACAATGTGATCATGGTGGCTACGGCGACAGCAACGCCAGTGACACAGACAAGGCTGGCAGCACCTATTCCGGTGATGGATGTGTGCATACATGCTTCTAGGATGAGCCCCACAGCACCCAGGATAAACCCCGCGCGAGCGAGGGTAATTGTGCTGAATCGCTGTGATAGCTTCCCTACCGCAAGTGCCGCAAACATACCCGGCAAGCCAACAAGCCGCAGGATGAGGATATCCGAGGGAGAATATCCGAGGGTGACAAGATGCGGCCCTAGTGCCGTGTACATGGCGACAAAGACCAATAACAGGGTGACGTGTGCACTGCAGAGTAGCAGAATGGTCGGGGTGGTCAAGAGGGCACCTACCCTGGTGAATTGATCTATAAGCGAACTGTATGGAGTGCGAGTGGTGCGGTCCCGCATGAGGACCGCAATGGCTCCCGCGCAAATGAACAGGATCAGTGCGCTCGCGCCAAACACCCAATGCCACCCCCAGCGCTCTGTGATCGCTTGGGCTGTGACTTGCCCGAATATTCCAGCGACAAGAAATGCTGTGGACATCGCACCGATTGCGGTTCCTCTCCAGGCGGGTGGTGTGGAATCGCTGAGATAGGCCAGAGCAATGGGTGCAAAGCTTGCTGCGGTAATGCCTTGAATGCACCGTGCAACGGCAAGCGAGCCGAGAGACGTGGTGACGGCGCAGCTCAGGGTCGCAACGGTGAGCAAGGCGATACCAGTGAGGAGGCAGGCGCGGCGGCCGTAATGGTCGGCGATGGGACCCCAGATGAGGAAACCTAGTGCATAGCACAGGCTGAACGAAGTGGACAGAGTAAACGTGGCGTTTCCGCCAAGGTCGGTACTCACAGGACCAATGAGGGGGATGGCGGAGTAGAGCTGTGTAAGAACGAAAAGAGCGGTGATGACCAACGCGGCTGCCGTGCTACGCCGTGCTGGATGGTCGGACGTGTGCATGATGACCTACTTTCCAACGGTTGCGTTGGAAAAGGAGTCTAGTAACGTCCGGTAAAATATGCAACGCTACCGTTGGAAAGGACAAGAGGATGGCGTGGGACACAGCAGGAACACAACGAAAGATTCTCGACGCTGCGACAAAACAATTCGCCGCCGTCGGCCCAGATGGCACGACGATAGAGCGCATTGCCAAGGAAGCAGGTGTGAACAAAGAACGCATCTACAACTACTTCGGCGGCAAGCGGGAACTGCTGGCGAGAGTGCTGCAAGAAGAACTAGCCAAAGTCGCGCAGGCAATCCCCGTTGACTCCTTTGCCACCTACGACATTGGCGACTACGCCGGACACGTGTACGACTACCACCGTGAACGACCCGAACTCACACGCCTTCTGCACTGGGAAGGTCTCGCTTTTGGTAAGGACGTGCCTAATGAGGAGGCACGGCGTGCCCGGTATGAAGAAAAAACGGCGGCAGCGACAGACGGGCAACGCCAAGGAGTGCTCACCAACTCCATCGACGCAGACCATATTGCCTTTTTGGTGCTTGCCCTCGCGGGATGGTGGTTCGCCGCTCCCCAAGTCGCACGTATGTTAACGGGCGAGCCTACCGAGGAAGAACATGCTAGACGACGCGCCTCCGTGATTGAGGCCGCACGTCGCTTTGCGCGTGCCTGAAACCTGACGTTGCAGGTCCAGTTCGATTTCAAAAATGCGGGTGAATGGGACGTCGATACGCGTTGGTATGGTTGACATGGTGCAGGGGCTAGCGAACTTCCCGCCACGATGCTGCGACAATACCAACACCACTTGCAGCAATACCAGCGAACGCCATGGCAACGGGAATCCAGCCGCGTGTGGTGAGTTCATCGGCAAACAACGGATGATTAAACACAGACAAATCCATCGCCCATTCGGGAAGTTTCAACGTATCACCCAGAAATACCACCACCACGCAATACACCAACGGTGTCCAAGCCAACGTGGCATAACGAGGCAATGCCCCAACAAATACCACCGCAACTCCGAGCATTGCAATGACAGGCCCTACTTCGCCGAAAAAGCCGTACAGAAGTGACCGCATGGCTAAACCCGGATCGTCGGAAAAACGTGCGCCAAACAACGAGGCAATAGCCCCCGCCACCATAAGTAATAACGTAGCTACTAAAGAAGTAACGGTCACAGAACCTAAAGGGGTCCAGCGTCGAATACCCGTAGAACACATGAGATCAACAAGGCGCTCCTTCTCCTCTATACGTAGTCGAAGAACCATCTGAACACCGGCAATAGCGACAAGGATTCCCACAATCTGAACAGTCTGAGAAAGGAAGCCCGATTGCAGGTCGGTGGTTCTCATGCTTTCCTTCATCATGGCACCAAACTGCTCGTTGTCGAACAAATCCTTCAGCGAACCCGTAAGAGATGTAAGGAAACCGCTCATTATCATAACCGCGACTCCCCATGTTGCTAACTGCCCACGCTCCAATACCCACCGCAAACGCAGCATTCCACCCACATTACGTGGAGGAATAGCATCCCGAGAGCGTGCAGGAATACGACCCGTTCCATATTCACGATGAAGTTCCAAAAAGCCCCATAGTACGGCAAGGCTGATGCATAGGAGTAGGCAGAGCGCCGCGTTACTTAAGCTGTCATTCGTGTATGGCTTTATCACACTCCGCCAACCCAACAAGGATAACCAATTGAGAGTGGAAATATCTTCAATATCTGCGATGGCTCGCATGATAAAAGCGACCGCAATGGACAACAGGCCAATGCGATTGACAAATAACGCCGATGGAAGCAGTGCCGAAATAATCGCAGCAATTAACATGCTACCAATGAACGTCAATGATGCCACAATTCCAAAGGATAAAGCTCCCCGGAAAGTGAGTTCATCTACCATGAGCATTTCCATCCACAGGACAACAAAAGTGCCTGCTCCGATAACAACAGAAGTCACCAAAGAAACGACCACAGTGGCCGCTGACATCACCGTATGGGACACTCCAACCGACCGAATCAATTCACTATGCCCGCTTTCCTCGGGAATGCGGTAGAGAGAATTAAACAACAAAATGGCCATCACGGAACACAAAACAGTGATCCATGCCCCACCATTCCACGCCACCATCTGCCCAATTGTGCCGGGGTCCTCTAGTACCCCGTACATTGCTCGGGTGCTCATAGTGCTCTGCATTGTGTGAACGACAACTGTGCGCGTATCCAAGTCTGGGTAATACGACTCAAAAGATATGGGAAATGTGGCTGTCAGTACCAGAAGAGACACAATCCAGGTTATTAAATAGTTCCGACGCAAACGGAAATACAATGTACTAACGTACGCGATATTATGCAGCATTAAGTATCAGCCTCATAATGGCTTAGGAACAACTCCTCTAACGTGGCTGGCGTACTGCTAATATTTTGCCCGCTACGAGTGATGATATGCAGAAGCAACGCAGACACATTGTCGTGAGTTGTTGTCACCGTGAGAACAGGAGGTGCCACCGTTGCGTTCGGGAGAACCGCTAACTCAGGTGGAATACCATAAGGAAAAGTCGCGGTCACAGTGTAGGCCGAAAGATGTTTCAAGCTATCTATACGCCCACTCTCCACCGCTACGCCACGCTTAATCACAGTGACGTGTGAACATAATCGTTCCACCTCACTCATAATATGGCTACTGAGCAGCACTGTTGCTCCGCGCTGTTGCTCGATCTGTACCTGTTCCATGAACACCTGTTCCATCAAAGGGTCAAGCCCGGCCGTTGGTTCATCCAGAATAAGAACATCCGCATCGGCGGATAACGCAGACACAAGCAACACCTTACGGCGATTGCCTGTCGAATAATCACGTGCCTTCTTCGACGGATCTAGGTCAAATGCATCGATTAATTCCACGCGCCGACGAAGATTAACAGTCCACCCACGCAGCGATTCCAGTGCGTTCAACGTTTCTAACCCTGTAAGCGCAGGCCAGAGAGCAACCTCGCCAGGAACATAGCCGACACGACGTAAAATCTCTGGGTGTTGAAGCGGATTTTTTCCTAGCACTCGGACTTTACCGGCGGTTGGATGTAATAGCCCCAATAATGTGCGAATTGTCGTGGATTTTCCTGCGCCATTAGGGCCCAAAAAACCATGAACAGTGCCTTCCTCCACTGACATATTTAGTCCCGCTAAAGCCTGAAAATTCCCAAAATTTTTTACCAGACCAGATACCTGGATAACAGACATGATCTAGCCCTTCCTTGCATACAAAAATTGGGTCAATGTGCTTATGGGACATAGCTGCTTGCATAACTGGCGACGTGCGTAATGCTGGGGGTAGACCCCTTGTCATAAAACGCGTGCCTACATGGGTTTCCACATGGACTACGGAAGCATACAAGCAAAGGAAGTGTTGAGGTTAACTGCGCGATATTTGATGCAAAATTTGCATCCACTTCAGGCGATTTTGCTATTCTTGCAGATTAAGAACCTACTCCTCCATTGCTGTTTGCATTGCAAGCAGTTCTGATTCCATATCGATGCTATCATTGGAGATAATAGCATGAATCTGAGCTAACCCCAATTTTGATTTAGTCGAATATCTAATTTATACAAGTCACGTTGTGTATTGCGATGATTGTTTACGTATCCCATTCATATACTTTGTGTGAAAGATTGGAAGAAGGCCAATCATGTAACAATATGGTCCTGTCTGAACTGCTGTGAAGATGGCAGGCAATCAAGGAAATACCGTGCATAGTTGTTGAGGTGTCAACGTTGCTATGGGCTACGCCATAACTTCACTTAGTGAAGATCACACCTGGTCACGTTTACGGTCAACACAACAGCTACGACCTGAAGCTCCCCATGAAACCTGAGGTACGATCGATCGTTATGCAGATAAGTGCCCCACCAAGCCTTAGGTTCCTCAAGTTGACGATAGGAACCTACCTTGTGGCGACGCTCGGGTTTACCCAATTGAAAACAATGCTCACTATTGGTGGGTTGTGGCGAACCGGTGTGCACCGCACGCGATCCATTGAACTCATCCCTTTCCATGATTTTTTCCGGGTGCGAGGCTTCTTCAATCCGCTTTTTAACACCATGGGAAACCTTACCCTTTTTGTTCCACTGGGAATTCTTCTTGGTGTGTGGTGGGTAATGCATGGGCGGTGGTCCAGTACAGCAGGCGAACCCGTACGACCAGTACGCGGAGCCGTGCGGCGTTCCGCTGTCATAGGTTTTTTCTTCAGTCTTGGTATTGAAATTACGCAGTTTATTCTCGGCGTCGGATACTCCGATATTAGCGATCTATTATTCAATACGCTGGGCGCTATGCTGGGAGCCTGGCTTGCTGTTAAAGCCGGAGTTCCATGGCACAGGACACTTGTTACGGCGTGCCTTATTCTTGCGATAATTGGAATACTGTTACTGCTTGGTGTTGGGCAGTGGGTTATGGATACTTTCGGCGGATAGGCGTTAATCGTCACTTTCTCCGCCAGGTCTTCCTTGCCTGAGCGCGTTATTCGCCATGGAGTTAGCTAATCAAGCAGTTCCTTAGGGGCAATTGAGTCGCTGTTTTCCAGGGCGTCGGTTGTATTGAACAGTAAATCTTGCCACGGGCCGTTATCCTCCACAGGCACAGCGACGGTTGCGAGATACGCCCCCACTGCTTCGGCATAGCGACGAATGGTCTTCATTGTTGGATTGGTGTTTCCGCGCTCGAAACGGCTGATGGTGGACTTGTTTACTCCCATACGCTGTGCGACCTGATCAATGGTCATTCCACGGTTTTCCCGAATGATAACGAGCTGTGTGATCAGCTCGTAGGTAGACGTAGAGTTGTTGATAGCAAGGTCGTCATCAGGCCAGGTAAAACGAGATAAGTTACGTGGACTCACAGGTTGAATTCTAGCGCAACCGCCTCATAATGTCCCTGGTTACACCCGCAGACTTGCGAACGGTTCCCACGGCAACAGTCGGATGATAAACCATACAAACACAACAACGGCGGTTGTCCAGGATGCATACCGCCATTGTGACCAGTCGGGGACGCGTTTGCCCAGGGTTCTGCCGAGCCACACGCACCAACTCCAGCCAACAAGAATCACTGCGACTACAGCCAGAATGTTGTAGCGCACGGCGGCGGATACATCAAGGTGTGTGAGGGAATACAAAGCACGGGCAGTGCCGCATCCAGGGCAGTCTATGCCAAAAAGGGCTTTGGTTGGGCATAGTGGAGTTGGTCCTCCGGGCGTTGTTGGGTCGGCCCAGTTCAACACAAAACACCCGCACACTGCACCACATACCGCAAGCACTGGACCGGCAGGTGTGCGTTCCAGTGCTTGCGTGATGCTGTGGGTATTCACAGGGGTAAGCATACAGTGGTGGTGGGTTAGGAGGAACCTGCTCCACCAAGAACAAAGCTGAAGATGCCCCACAGGACGTCAACGACAAGGCCAGCAATCACTGCGTAAATAGAAAACTGCCTGGCTTTGGCGCCAAACTCAGCCGCCGCGGCGGCGTCTCCATTCTTCCAGGCTTGATCAGATTGGATTGCCAGGTAAATTGCATATCCGCCAACGGGAACGCAACACAGCACGGTGGTGATGATGGCCATGATGAGGTTGTTGTCAGGCTTGCCCCCAAGTGGCGCATTGGGTTGAACTGTCATAAGAGGATTCCTTAAGAAGAGTTGGAAACTTCACACAGAAGCTGTTTTAGCAAATCTGATAGTAGCACTCGTGCTGTGCTGTCGCGCAAAGTGTTTCCGCTGTAGTGGCCTGCGTGGCCCTGTCCTCTGGATCGTGGCAGCTCAGTTAGCTTTTCTTTTCGAAGAAGGTGAGATAGTAAACATTCTACCTGCTGTGTCTATGGCGATGGTTGGCAGCCTTCGCACCAGAAAAGGTTGCGACCCTCCATCACGGTTTCGCTGATGGGTGTGCCGCAGACATAGCATGGTTGGCCTGCCCGCCGATATACATATACCTCGCCGCCGTGATCATCCTTGCGCGGTTCCCTCCCCATTGTTTCGGGGGTGTGTTCGGGCCGTACGGTGTCAATCCGTCCAACATCAACCCCGTCACGCATCAATTCACTAAGATCGCTCCATATCGCGTCAAACTCCCCACGGTCTAGCATTTTTGCGCTGGTAAACGGCGATATTCCCTGTCGGAACAGCGTCTCAGCACGGTAAATATTGCCCACTCCGGCAAACAACTTTTGGTCCATCAACAGCGCCCCAATGCTTCGCGACGCCCTGCGCAGCCGCATCCATGTGGCGTCCGGGTCGGAATCCTCCCGCAGTGGGTCACCGCCTAGCTTATCGATGGCCGCGTCCCGCTCGCCGTCTGTAATCAATCGGCACCATTGTGGTCCGCGCAGATCAGCGGCAAGCTCATCGGTGGCCATGCGAAAGCGAACCTCTCCCACCGGTTCGGCTAACGGGTTGATCTGCAGTTTCCCGATGAGTCCCAGATGGATGTGCACGATGTGCTCGGGTCGGTCGGTGTCAAAGTCGATGAATAGGTGCTTGCCCCATGCCTCTGCTGCCGCCAGTGGGTGGGCGTCGAGAAGCTCTGCCTCGGTGCGAAAACGTCCTTGCGGCGAGCTGACGTGAAGTGGTGCTTCACTGAAATCACGGTTGAGCTCGCGGGCAAGGCGGTGAATGACATGACCTTCGGGCATGTGCACATTGTAATGCCCCAAGCGGGTCAGGTAATCAGAAAGGTAGCATGATTACCATGTCGAATCATGCGGAGAAAGTGCAGTATATTTTGGATAACCTAGAGGAATTAGATGGGTGGGATTCCCCGGCAGATACGTACCTTCAAAGTTTTTGGTCGATACCGGATGAGATTCCACGAGCAGCACTGGCGGCCGAGAAATACGATCCAGCGATGATCTATTACCATGCTGCGGCGGATGTTCGTGACGAGCTGCTGTCTCGATATGACGCCGCCAACGACCCCAGAATGCAAGCGCTGATCTTGGAGTGTTTGGTTATGCAGGGCGACGAGGTTGTTGCCACGACGTTTGGGCCGAACAACTTCACGTATGAAGCAGGTTGGGTTGTTGGCAGCGATGGGCAACCCCACGAGTTAGTGTTTGATACTGCCTATGCGGTTTCACCAGGTGTGGGTGTGAAAGTTGGGATTCCCTGTAGCGAACGATGCGGCACGTGCGGCAGTGAGCTAACAATCCTTTTCCTGTTTGATGGCACTGACCTGCGCCTCCAGCATGTGAAAATAAATCACACTATTACCGTCATGGCCTGCATGAATTGCCTTTTTTACGTGGAGGCACTGTACACACGCTTTACCGCTTGTGGTGATGCTGAGTTGATTCAACCGTACGGAACAATGTATGCCGATACCGCGCAGATGGTCAGTACTGAAGGGGACAAGGCGCATCATAAGAAATTCTGCGACGAGTTAAGCCGTGTGGAACTTCAACTCAGCGAGCAACCAGTGCCGCCTTTTTCGGCTAGCTGCCCGTGGTCGGGCAGTACTGTTGGTGGTTTTCCAGGGTGGATTCAATGCCCGCAGTACCCAACTTGCCCTGACTGTGGAAGAGACATGATGTTTTTCGCGCAGCTTCAGTGGGGCATATTGGTCGACTGGATGGACGGCACCCTATATGTCCATCTGTGTCCATCGTGTGGGATGTCGTCGGTGCTTCATCAGCAAAGCTAGCTACTTAGTACATACATAGTCATTATTACTAAGTATTATGCTAAGCTTATAAGCAGCATGAATACGCAGGAACTGGAGCAGCTGATCCGTCGGCTTAGGGTCACGGGTACGGCAGGGTTGGACGTTGAAGTTCGGGTGGGCGTCGGCAAGCAGGTGGTGGAAACACTGAGTGCGATGTCAAATAGCCGTGGTGGAACGCTCATTGTTGGGTTGTCGGTGCGAGACGGCTTTGAGCCAGTGCCAGGCTTCGCTGCGGAACGGGCGCGCGATAAACTGCTGAGCCGGTGCGAGCAGCTTATGCCCACAGTTCGGGCGCAGGCTGAGGTTCATACTCTGACCAATGGGACATCGGTTCTGGTGGCTGAGGTTCCAGAAATGTTTCCGCGCGATAAGCCGTGTTACGTGCAGAAACGAGGACTCTACGACGGGAGTTTTCAGCGCGCGGCAGACAACAATGTTCCGTTGCTTGCTCACGATATTGATCATTATGTTGCGGAACAATCCCAGCCCACATGGGATGAGGAACCCATTCCTGGTGCGAGTCTTGACGAGGCGATGCTGCGGCCCTTTGTGAATCGTCAAGAGCGCCTTCGCCCGGACCTTTTTGCTGCTGGTACCGCGCAGGCCTTGGAGAGTCTTGGTGTTGTGAACAACGGCACTCCAACATTGGCTGCGATGTTAACGATGGGTACGAATCCTCAGAACCATTATCCCCAGCTCACGGCGACGGTCGGGATCTATGCTGGCCCGTCAGAGCGTGATTACACGGACGGCGTGGTGCTGAGCGGCAGTATCGCTGCTCTGATCGACCAGGGCATTGACCTGGTGAAACACCATGCGCCTGAGTATCCGCAGGGGGCAATTAGGGAAGCTGTGACCAACGCCCTGTTGCATCGCGACTACTCTCCCTTGGCGCGCGCCTATCCGGTGCAGATGCGGGTGTTTACTGATCGCTTGGAAGTGACAAATCCGGGTGCGCTATATGGCGCCATTACCACGCGTGAACTGGGGGAAGAAGGACTGAACCCGACGCGCAACAGGCGACTCGTCGAACTCGTTGGACCCACAGTGGCTAAAGGTAGTGGCCTAGGTTTTGCCGCGATGCAGCGCTTGCTTGCCGACGCCACGTTTCCCGCTCCGGAGGTGCGCACCACAGCGACATCACTCACCCTGGTTTTGCCCAGGCATCAAGTCGGTGCAGCACCAAACCCGAAAGCACTAACTGCGCGTGACCAGGTGTTACAGCTTTTCGACGCCCGCGGCACTATCAGCGCGGCTGAAGCTACTGCGGTCACGGGACTCAGTCGAAGTGCCGTACAGAAGGCGCTCGCGCAGCTGGTGTCAACTGGGGTGCTTGAGCCGACAGAGGCCGGTCGGAGTCCGAAACAGCGGTATAGGCAGGTGTGATTTATCGTGGTGATGCTGGAGGCGTAGCGGCATTTAACAGTTATGTGCCCATTCTCGCACAATCTACCGGCACTTAACAGTTATGTGCCGATAGATTGCCGCCCCATCGTAAGATAAGCCCGAACCTACGATGGATCGCGGGTTCGGACGGGCGTCGATACGCGAGAATACAGGGTTAGAGAACGTGTGTATCCTTGGCTAGTTTGCGGGGCGCAAGGCGAGTGAGCTGTGTAACATGCTGGGGTCCGAGTTCGTCAATCGTCTCAACCTGCAGCAGTTGCATGGTGCGGCGGACCTGCTCCGAAAGGATCTCAATGGTCTTGGCTACGCCAGCTTCGCCGCCGGCCATGAGGCCGTAGAGGTATGCGCGACCGATGAAGGTGAACTTGGCACCCACCGCGAGAGCTGCGACGATATCGGCACCGTGCATGATGCCCGTGTCCATAGCGACGTCGAGGTCCTTGCCCACCTCGCGGACAACCTCGGGAACGAGGTGGAAGGGCACGGGAGCGCGATCGAGCTGTCGACCGCCGTGGTTAGACAAGATGATGCCGTCAACACCAAGGTCTGCGAGCTTCTTGGAGTCTTCAACGTTCTGAACACCCTTGACCACGAGCTTGCCTGGCCAGATTGAGCGAATTTCCTCCAGGTCGGAGAACTGGATGGAGGGGTCCATAGCGGAGTTCAGGAGTTCGCCGACGGTGCCGCCAGTGCTGCTCAGGGATGCAAAGGACAGGGTTGGTGTGGTGATGAAGTCCCACCACCACCATGGACGTGGGATGGCATTGAGCACCGTACCCAGGGAAATCTGCGGCGGAATGGAGAAGCCGTTGCGCTTATCGCGTAGACGAGCACCCGCGACGGGGGTGTCCACGGTGAAGAATAGGGTGTCAAAACCGGCTTTTGCGGCGCGTTCCACCAGCCCGTAGGAGATTTCTCGCTGCCGCATGACGTAAAGCTGGAACATGTTCCGCCCATGGGGGTTGGCAGCCTTGACGTCCTCAATAGAGGTGGTGCCCAGGGTGGAAAGGCAGAAGGGAATCCCAGCCTTGCCTGCCGCTGAAGCACCGGCCAGTTCGCCTTCGGTTTGCATCAGACGAGTGAAGCCCGTTGGTGCGATGCCGAAAGGAAGCGCGGAGGGGCCACCGAATATCTCGCAGGACGTGTCTACGTTGGTGACATCGTTGAGGATGGACGGGTGGAATTCCACGTCTTTGAAGGCTTGGCGGGCACGGTTCATCGAAATTTCGTCGTCGGCTGCACCATCGGTGTAGTCGAACGCGGCTGATGGGGTGCGGCGCTTTGCAATTTTCCGCAAGTCCTCAATGGTTTGTGCTTTTTCCAAGCGGGCGTGCTTGAGATTGAGGTCTGGCTTTTTGAACTTCAGCAGTTCAAAAATCTCGTCTGGGTGCGGTACCTGACGTCTGACCTTGGCCATGTGCGTTTTCCTCCTTGATGTGCGAGCGCGTACGGAGTTATGTGCGGTGCCACATCAAGGACCCGTACGCGATCCTTTACGCGCCTAGAGTATCTAGCTGACTTATTAAAGGCTATCCTAACTTAACTGGCCTGTTAAGGGTCTTTGTGAAATATGTGGCAATCTCTATGGTTTGCCCAGGCTTGGGGGTGGGGGTGGGGGCTATATATCCACGTACCCCCAGGAATCTCCTCATGCCGCTTTGTTGACATTGTGAGAGTGCCCCTCAAGGGTGCCCCCGCGACGTTTCTCCGCGGCACGTTCTTTCGTGCCAGCTCCCCGCGATCATCGCCACAAGTGGTGCATCGAGCCCTGTTGCAAGTGGCCTTGATTTCTGTCAGGCGCTAGAATCCTAGTGTTACTGGACCTTTTACGCACGAAGGGCGCTGCACAATGTCGGACGGCACACCACACACACCCATCGGTTTTGACCGTGAAAAATACATCGCCTTGCAGTCGCAACACATTAAAGCGCGCAGGGAAGACTTTGGCGGCAAACTCTACTTGGAAATGGGTGGCAAGCTTTTCGACGACATGCACGCCTCACGGGTGCTGCCAGGGTTTACGCCAGACAACAAAATCGCCATGCTGGAGCAGCTGAAAGACCAGCTGGAAATCATTGTGTGCATCAACGCCAAAGACCTGGAGCGTCAAAAAGTGCGCGCTGACCTGGGCATCCCCTACGAGGAGGATGTGCTCCGCCTTGTCGATGTGTTCCGCGAGCGCGGCTTCTTGGTGGACAATGTGGTGTTGACGCAGCTGGAGGACGATAACCGCGTTGCCATCGCCTTCAAGGAACGCCTAGAACGTCTCGGATTGAAGGTGTCACGTCACCGCATTATCCCTGGCTATCCGGCAAATACTCGCCGTATTGTCAGTGAAGATGGATTTGGTGTCAACGACTATGTTGAGACCACACGAGACTTGATTGTCGTCACCGCGCCGGGACCTGGTTCTGGGAAGCTGGCCACTTGTTTGTCGCAGCTCTACCACGAGCATCAGCGTGGCATTCCCGTCGGATACGCCAAGTTTGAGACCTTCCCTGTTTGGAATCTGCCATTGGAACATCCGGTGAATCTCGCCTACGAGGCAGCCACCGTCGATTTGGACGACATTAACCTCATTGATCCATTCCACCTCGCCACCTATGGAGAGCAGGTGACCAGCTATAACCGTGACGTTGAGGTTTTTCCGCTGCTAAAGCTTCTGATGGAAGAACTCTCCGGTGATTCCCCCTACGCGTCCCCCACCGATATGGGGGTAAACATGGCTGGCTACTGCATCTCCGATGATGAGGTCTGCCGGGAGGCCGCCAAGCAGGAGATCATTCGCCGCTACTACAAGGCTCTGGTGGAGGAACGCCGCGGGGAGCTTGACGACGTCCTGTCCTCCCGCGTCGCCATGATTATGAGCAAGGCCGGCATTGCCGCAGGTGATCGCGCCGTGGTGCAGCCAGCTCTGAATATTGCGGCTGCGACTGGTGATCCAGGGTCTGCTATCCAACTCGCCGATGGGACAATCATTACAGGAAAAACATCGCCACTTCTCGGATGTTCTGCCGCAATGTTGCTCAATGCGCTGAAGCACCTGGCGGGTATCGACGCCGAGACGGACCTGCTGTCACCCGCCTCCATCGAACCCATCCAAACACTCAAGACCACTCACCTTGGAAGCAAGAACCCACGTTTGCACACTGATGAGGTCTTGATTGCGCTGTCGGTGTCTGCGGGGACGAGCGAGGAATCCCGCAGGGCCCTGGATCAGCTGCAAAATCTTCGAGGGTGTGATGTCCACACCACCACTATCCTGGGGCCGGTGGACGAGGGGATTTTCCGTAATCTGGGCGTTCTGGTCACCTCGGAACCGGAATACCAAGTGAAGTCTCTCTACCGAAAACGGTGAGGACATTCCTGTGCTGGGTCGGGGGCGGGGGTGGCCGGGGGCGTCGATAAGCAATGTAGGTGTAAGAAACGACCACGAGCCGGGGGTGTCGTGTTAGTTTTGAACAGAGTTGTGGACGTGGATGGCCTGGAATGGGGAGTTGATTGTGTCCTCGGTAAATGCTGTCGCGGATGCGTTGCAGTGTCAACGGGTGGCGTCGGAAAGTTCGGCGTGGTCGCTGTTGCGTTCGTCCAACGCGCCAGCTATTGCCGCCGTATTTAGATCTGTTTTTGATGGTCAGCGGCGCAGTGTGACGGGCACGGAATTTGTGGAAGAACTGAATCCGCTTCTCGTGGAACTGCGGGAGGAGGGGTTTGATCTACCACGAAATGCCGTGGGGTATATCAGCGACTGGGTGAAAGCTGGCTTTCTTATTCGTCGAAGCCCGCAGGGGATGCAGGAGGAATTTTACGAACTCTCTACAGATGCGATCACGGCATTGGATTACATCTCTGTGCTGCTGAAACCCCGGAAGTCGGCAACACGGTCGCGTTTGAGCACGGTCGCGGAACGCCTGACCAGCCTAGCCATCGACACCGACCCTGACGAATCGCATGTACTGGCCCGCCTTGAAGAAGAAAAAAAGCAGATTGAACGCCGCATTGCGTTGGTGCAGGAACGCGGTGTGGATGTGATTTCGGAAGATGAGGCACGGGAGCAAGTGGAGAATATTTTGTCACTTGTTGCGGATATTCCCAGTGATTTCGCACGCGTGCGGCAGGCCACGGAGGAGCTGGATCAGAATTTACGTGAGCAGATCCTGGTCGACGAGCTGTCGGCGGCCGAGGTCCTAGACAATGTATTCCGTGGCGTTGATGTAATCCAGGATTCGGACGAGGGAAAATCCTTCAACGGCTTTTACGAGTTGTTGTTTGATCGTGAGCAATCGACGCGTTTGGAATCCACTTTGGAAAGTATTCTCTCCCGTCCGTTTGTGGAGGATCTTTCTACCGATCAGCGGGCTGAACTGCGCTGGTTGCTGCGCAACCTTGAGGAACCTTCAGATGAGGTCCATAACTCGATGACCAGTCTTGCACGGTCGTTACGTCGTTTCGTGCAGTCCCGCGAGGTGGAGTCCCAGCAGGCGCTGGCCAGCGCCATTAACCACGCACAAGCATTGGCGCTGCGGCTCGGACACCAGGTAAACCCCTCCACAAAAATTGGTGTGGATCTGGAGCTGACCTCACGACATCCCAGTTCCATGTCCACGTGGGTGCTGCACGATCCTGCTGATTTCCACATTGAAGGTGACATGGAAGTGGCTCCGGCTGACGTAGCCAATTTAGCGGAACTGCAGGCCAGAGTGCGAGATTCGGAGATCGACTGGGCGGAACTGCAGGCCAACATTGTTTCGGTGCTGACGCAACACCAGATAGCCACTGTTGGGGATGTACTGAAAACCCATCCGGCAACCCAGGGACTGGCTAGTGTAGTGGGAGTGCTGAAATTAGCTATGCAACATGGTGAACGTATTGGTGGCACTGAATATGTAACGTGGGACACCTCCCAAGACTCCCAGTATGACGGGGGTGCCGATACCACGCGGACTAAACGTGCAAAGGTTTTGCGGTATCGCTTTACCCCGAAGAGCCTTGCGGAACTAGGCCAGGATCAACGTCACGTAAGACTAGTGCCTGTGAGCGAAACTGCGACCAAAGGGATGCATACTGATGGCTAAGCATGGAGTGGAGAAAACCTCATCGGGGCCGGAGATATCGCAGCTTCACGAAACTGACACGGGCACCCTCACCGCAGCTCAGCGGCAGGCTTTTGCGGCCCTGTTGCGTGGCCCGTTTATTTCGGTAGATAAGCAACCGGAAATTTTCCGCACTGTGTCGGCGAACCGCGAGGTGCTGGCGCAGCAGCTGGACAACCTATTTTTAACGCTAATTGTCGACGATTCCGCTGGCGTGGCCTACGCAAAAAATTGGGATACAGATATCGAGGGCTCGCGCATACTCATGCGCAAACACCCCCTGACGTTCATGGAGACTGTTGTGCTTCTGCATCTGCGGCACATGTTGGTGATGACCAGCCCAAATGAGCGCGCCGTGGTCGGGGAGGAAGAGGTATTTGAAGCAACACTGCCCTACCAATCTGCGGCGGGCAATGACAAGGCCGCGCAGAGGAAGAAGTTTCAGGCTGCATGGAACAAGATGAAAGATCGGTCCATTGTGCGCACCACCACCACGGAAGACCGGTTTGAAATTTCACCCGTGTTGCGGCTCATTTTCACAGCAGAGGAAGTTGCGGCGGTGTCGGATAGTTTCGCATCGTTGCTGGATGATGACGATGATGACAGTGGGGAGACCGTAACTCATGAATAAAATCCCAGGTCAATTCCGCCTTTCATCAATTCAGGTGTACAACTGGGGCACATTCAGCGGCGTGCATACAGTTCCGGTGGCACGGGAAGGCTACCTGGTCACTGGTGCGTCCGGATCCGGCAAGTCCACGCTTATCGACGCCGTGTCTGCCGTCCTCGTTCCGCCCAGCACCATGCGTTTCAACGCAGCGGCTCAGGATCCCGGCACTAAATCGGGCCGTAACTTGATTACCTATTGCCGCGGTGCATGGCGTCGAGAGCATTCGGAGGACATTGACGAGCTCACCCAGTCCTACCTGCGTACCGGCGCGACCTGGTCTGGGGTGGCGTTGACTTACGAGGACGGTGAAGGGGCAACAGTGACCGCCCTACGGTTGATGTTCCTCAGTGCGCATTGCCATCAACCCACCGATATTGTGAATCTGTTTGTGCTTGTACCCCGCGTTGCTGAGTTGTGGGAATTTAATGACCTCGCAAAAGAAGGTCTTGACTTGCGTAAGGCCAAACAGCAGCACAAGGATGCGTTGGCTGTTCAACGCAGCCACTCCCCCTTTATGAACGTCTTCCGCAGGGAACTCGGGATCGCCGACCAAGCAGCGCTCACCCTGCTCCACCGCACACAATCAGCGAAGTCTTTGGGGGATCTGAATGCACTCATGCGAGACTTCATGCTTCCCGAACCACCGACCCTCAAAACGGCAGCTGATGCCGTGGAAAAGTTCACAGAACTCAACGCCGCCTACCAGGGGGTACACACGGCGCGGATGCAAATTGAGGCACTGGAGCCCATTCGCAGCGCTGACGAGGATATTGCGCGCCTCACCGCAGAAACAACGCTCCGTGAAGAAGAACAAACCCATCTTGATGCATACGTCACCCACCATCGGCTCGCCTTGGAACGAACAAAATGGGAAAGAATCACTGGTGACATTGCCGTGCAGCAAGCCACCTTGGAGGATATTTCCACCCAGGCTGCGGATCTGAAAACCACCTATGATCAGCTCCAAGTGCAGATTCATGGGCATGAAAATATTGGGTTGCTTCAAGCCCAGCATGACCTCACTCAAGCCAAGCAACAGCTAGAAAGCATCCAATCTGCTCGGGAACTATTCGAAAAATCAACCAGGGTGGTTGGTGCTGTTGTTCCCAATACCAGTGAAGACTTCACGAATCTGCGCCTGCAGTTGCAGGAACTCACCACGGAACTGGTCCTCAAGGCATCAAAATACAGCGAACGCAGGCAGGCGCTGTATGGGGCATTAAACACCACGCAGGAAACGGTCACGCGCCTGCAACAAGAGCTGGATTTCGTGCGTACCTACCGGTCCCCTATGGACCAGCGTTTGCTGGAGGCGCGGCGTCGAGTAGCGGAATTTGTGGAGATCGAGGAAAACGAGCTGCCTTTTGTGGCTGATTTGCTGACCATGCGCGACAGCGAAACCAATTGGCAGCCTGCGGCGGAACGCGTGCTTGGTGGCTTTGCCCGCACCCTTATTGTGCCGGAGGAATACTATGCCCGCGTCAGCGATGCCATTGATGCGATGAATCTGGGGGCACGGCTGGTCTACATCCGGTTTACTTCTGATCTGGCGCGGCGCATCCCGTCTTCCTTTGCCGCGGGTAGCTTAGGTTCTAAAATTGACGTCACACCAGGACGGTTTTTTACCTGGCTGCAATCCGAACTATCCTCTCGCTTCGACTACGAGTGTGTGGACACGGTGGCCGAGTTGCGCAAAACACGCAGGGCGGTGACGCGAAACGGCCAGTTCAGAAACGATTTCCGCCACGAAAAAGACGACCGCACGCAGATCGACGACCGCTCCAGCTGGGTGCTCAGCACAAGTTACGATGACAAAATCGATTCCCTACGTGAGCAGATTCGGATGGCAAAAGCCGAACTGGCTAAACGCTTCGCGGATTCCGAGGGATTCGAGGACTCCGTCAAAGAAGAGGCAACCCGCCACCACGCCTGTAACACCCTTCTTGCTGTGGAAAACTTCGCGGCGATTGACACAACCGCAGCCGCACAGGCCGTCAGCCAGCGGCAAACCGTGGTGGATGAACTCACCGACAGCAACCCAGAATTGAAGACCCTCCAAGACCAGCGGGATCGTGTGGTGTTTGAGCAGGAGAAACTCAAACAGCAAGAAGATGAGGCGCGTGACGTGTTGGGTGGTTTGCGCAGGGAACTCCGTCAAGCCGAGGAGTTGATTGCCCAACTGGAGGAACGCCAAAAAATCAACAGAAGTGTTCCTGAGGAGGTCGTACAGCGCCTCAATGAGCTTGTTGGAACCTTCACTCGTAAAATTCGTGCCGATAACGTTGTGGACGTGCAGAAGAAGATGCTGGATGCGTTGAATTCCGCACAGCAGGCATTGGCCAGGAAACTCCACGAACAGGAGCGGAAAACCGCACAGGTGATGCTTGAATTCCTGCAACAATGGCCGGAACGGCGAGGAGACCTGTTCCCTGAACAGGAGTATCGCGGGGACTTCATCGCATTGCTGCATCGCTTGGAAAATGATGACCTCCCGGCATTCGAGGCGCGCTTCTTGGAGCTGTTGCGTTCCCAAACGCAAAACAACCTGAACCGTCTGCTGCTACAGATTCAACGCGCCACCCAGGCCATTCGCGACGGTATCGAACCCATCAATGCCTCGCTGATGGCCGCCGAGTTCGAGCCGGATACTCACCTGCAGATTGAAGTTCGGGAATCTCAGCCCGCCGAGGCGCGTGAGTTTATGGCCAAGCTCAAAGAAGTGGTGGATGGTGTGCTAAATGACGAATCCACTCTGGCCAGTGAAGAGCGTTTTCTCAAGCTGCGGGCGGTGATCGAGATGTTGAAGATCACCGACGAAACCCCCGAACGCATTTACCGTCTGCGCTTGGACACCCGCAAGCATGTGACGTTCCTGGGAGTGGAGCACAATGCCGACGGGACGCGTGGTGCTGTGTATGACTCCGCCCAAGGGCTCTCCGGCGGACAGGCACAGAAGCTGGTCTTCTTCTGCCTTGCCGCTGCCCTGCGGTATCAACTCACTGGTGCTGGGCTGAGTACCAGTCGTGCGAAGAACTGCACGATTGAGCACGACGGCAAGCAGTTCTCCCGCTTTGGCACGGTCATCCTTGATGAGGCATTCGACCGCGCCGATTCACAGTTCACACGCCGCGGTATGGATGTGTTCAACGAATTTGGCTTCCATATGGTGCTGGCCACGCCGGAAAAAATGCTGCAAACCATTCAAGACTACATTGGAGGGGCTGCGGTGGTACAGTGCTTTGATCGCAAGCACTCGACCCTAGCCCTTCTGGAGATTGAGGACGCCTAACTAGGAGCGCATTTTCTTGGGCTATGTAGTGGAACGGCTATTAGGATCGTTCAACCCCTAACTTCCAATATCCGGAGAAGAAGATCTTTTTCTTATCCATGCCCTGCTTGACCAACAGGCGACGCGCCGTCGTGGCAATAGAGGATTCCCCACAAAGCCACGCATAGGTCAGGGAATCAACGTCACACGGTGGTGACGCGAAAACGTCAGTGAGCGCGCTGGGCGCGGTGGCTGGGGCGGCATCGATACGCGTGAATGAGGCGACATCAGGAAGTTCACCTGGTTCGAGCAGATCGTCGGAATGGCTGACGCAGATTACGTGGGTTTTGGAACGAGTATCGGCATCCATGTCGGCGAGGATTGCACGCAGGGCTGGCATGGCTGTGGGGTCAGCCACATACAGTTGGGGTCCCTGGTGTGGATAGTGGGAGGCACCGATGAACCGCACGCCGACGTCGCTACCGGGTTCGGCCGCTGCTGCCCAGATGGAACCAGGTCCGCTGTCACCGTGAGTGACAATGTCTATGTCAACTTCGGCGGTGTCGCGATGTAACTCCCGGATCGTGTACCAGCGTAAATACGGTCGGTTGTCTTCGGGTATCTCTTTCACGGCCGCACGAATGTTGGCAATGGTCGGATCGGGCATGGTGAGCTTTCCTTGGCGCGGCATCAGCAATCCGACATACTCATCGGCTCCGGTTAATGTCACAGAGGCAAACTCCGGTGCTGTCAGGGTGAGGCGTCGCAGCTGTGGGGCCAGCTCCTGATTGCTGACGACGCGCGCACGTACCAGGTCGGTTTTCATATCGACGTCGGGCAAGTCCATGCGTGCGCTGGAAAGCTTACGCATACCCTTGACTGTGGCATGGTACAGCGTGTTTCGTACAGACATAAAGGCAAGCCTATCCTATTTTATGTATGTGGGGAGTGGTAATTCACCAAACGCGGCTGCCCGCGGTTGGTCACTGCGTACTAGGCTTGATATCTGTGGCTATCAGCAAGATTCTTCTTTACTACAAGTTCACGCCCATCGCTGATCCAACGGCCGTGATGCTGTGGCAACGCGCGCTGTGTGAATCACTGGGCCTCACCGGCCGAATCCTCATCTCTAAGCATGGGATCAATGGCACAGTTGGCGGTGACATTGCAGCCTGTAAACGCTATGCTCGTGTGACCAAAGAATATCCGGGCTTTAAAGGTATGGAATTTAAATGGTCCGAAGGGGGCGCGGACGACTTCCCACGACTGAGCGTGAAGGTTCGGGATGAGATCGTCGCATTCGGTGCCGCCGATGAACTGGAAGTTGATGCTCACGGCGTTGTTGGCGGTGGCGTGCACCTCACACCGGAGGAAGTAAACAAGCTCGTCGAAGAACGCGGCGATGATGTTGTGTTTTTCGACGGACGCAATGCCATGGAAGCCGAGATTGGGCGCTTCCGAGGCGCCATTGTCCCTGATGTAAACACCACGCACGACTTCATTCAGGAAATCGAATCAGGCAAATACGACGACCTGAAAGATAAGCCGGTAATCACCTATTGCACTGGAGGTATCCGCTGCGAAATCCTCTCTGCCCTGATGAAAAACCGAGGCTTCAACGAGATCTATCAGATCGATGGCGGTATCGTCCGTTACGGCGAAAAATACGGCAACAAGGGCCTATGGGAAGGGTCACTCTACGTTTTCGACCGTCGCATGCACATGGAATTTGGCACCGACGCGAAAGAACTTGGGCACTGTATTCACTGTGGAGCCCCCAGTAACAAATTCGAGCACTGTGGCAATGAGGACTGCCGGGAACTCCGACTCATGTGTCCCGACTGCTATGACAACCCCGAAACTCGCTACTGTGGCAACCCCGAGTGTTTAAATATCATTCACGCTAACCTGCATGCAGAGTAAGCTGTGCCGCATGAGCATTATCAAAATAAACGCCCTCACCGTTCCTGAAGGGCAGGGGCCTGAGCTGGAAAAACGCTTTGCTGCCCGCAAGCATGTGGTTGACGACGCCCCCGGCTTCAAAGGTTTCAAACTTCTCCGCCCCACTGCTGGCGAACAACGATACTTCGTTCTCACAGAATGGGAGGACGAAGAATCCTACGTGGCGTGGCGTGATGGTGATGCCCGTAAAGCCCACCAAGGTGACCCAGCGGAGAAGCCGGCACCAGTGGCCATCAAGGCTGAGCTGCTGGAATTTGAAGTCGTACTGGACTCGACGAGCTAGGCCACTTTCACCACACGGCGTCAGGCACCGAGCAGCACTATGTCAGTACTATGCCGGTGCCTAGCGGTGACCAATAATGAGCATCGTGCCAAAGCTCGTCATCCACAGCAGCGTGAAGGGTACGAGCACCCATAATATTGCTAGCCAGGGACGCCATCGTCCGTAATGCGCCCACACACGGTACGTGATCCATGCACCCAGAAGTGTGCCACCCAGGGCCACCGCTCCAGGGATGGCCGGAAACAGTACCTCAAACGTCCGCGAACAAATCCATGTGGACACACCCGCGTTGCATAGCGGCCCTCCCATAGTCCTGGAAATCATGGCAATGACAAAGGCAACCAAGAAAGTTATGGCTGGGACCGCCACAGCATAGGAAATCGCATTGTGGGTGGAAGTGCGGTTGCGCTCAAGGCGAAACAACGGATCAAACTCCGCATGTGGATCCATGCGTGATAGCGAGTCAGTGTTCTCGGGGTGACTATCGGCCATGGGTATATCTTCCCCCACCGTCGCCTTACAGTGCTACACGCGATGCCTGACCCCAGGGGTGCTGTGGCTGATGCTGAAAAAGAACCTCGTTCCTAAGCACATCTGATGTTTCCTAACTAGTACCAGTTTCTCCACTGGTACTAACTGAATCGTCCGAATCTGGTGGTCAATCCAGTCTGAGGGAACAAAAATATGTGTTCAAAGCCATTTTGAAGGGGAACAAAAGTACTGGTAGTGCCTAGGTTTTAATGTGGAAACGTTAAGCCACAGCAAAGGAAATCTCATGTCCGACTCTGCCTGATAGCATTTTTGCCAGCAGAAAGCGTGTGACTGTCGCCGAGCAAGTATTGTGGCAAAAAGAATAAAGCCCCAGTGGCATACATTTCCTTTAAGGCGAGATTGGTTTGGCCTTAAAGGCTGTAGTCCTGGGGTGTTGGACAAAGGAATGTTAGCTGCGCTTAGCCAGCATCCGTTCGGTGTAGGATTCGGCCAATTGCTCGATTATCGGGGCGATATCGGCTGCTATTTCCAGGTGCTCTGGCGGCAAGCTGCTCAACATATCTGCCAGGTGCTTCGTGCGCTCGTCACCGACGCGTTCTAGTTCCTTCTTTCCCAGTGGGGTGAGAGTCACACGAACGCCTCGGCGGTCTTCAGTGTCCCGAATGCGTTCGACCATGCCACGCTGCTCCAGTTGGTGGAGTGCGTTAGAGGCGGTGGGCATGCGGATGCCCTCCAGTCGTGCAATTTCACTGATGCGTGCAGCGCCCAGGTTATTCAGCCGGGTCATAATAGTTAGTTGCGGGCCGGTCAGATCGGACTGCTCTGCCATTCGGAAATACATCACATAAAGTTGAGTCAGAGCAGGACGGATCTGCGCGGCAACTGATTCAGGTGTAGCGGCGGTCATGGCCATTATCGTAGTCATATTTGGTTGATGGTAGAAACTAGGATCATAAATGATTTAGGTGCCTTGACAGCTTTATGTCAATGTAAAATTGTAGACAATTCAATAATTCTGGGAAAAAGTCCCCCTTCGATGAAGATTCTTTCATGAAAGGCGCAGGCAGGCGCGATTTCCGCAGCGAGTGTTAGTTTTCTGAACCGATTGCGAACGTGTGAGTTAGCTCACAATTTGCCTTGCAACGATGGCTGCGGCATCGAAAAACGGGGGTAGCTAATGGGGGTAGAAAATCCGGTCACTGTAACCGTGTGCACGCCTAAAGCATTCTTATAAAAACCTTAGTTATTCTAAGCTTTTTTCTTATTGCTAACAAAACTGTTTGTCGTGATATTTAGTTGTGGACAATAAACTCTTCCACGTATATGCAGGTATCGGCACATCCGCGTTAATGGTTGTGTAGCTGCGTGTGTGCATACATGCAGCCCATCTATGTCAAAAGCTGTAGTTGATGCTTTCTTGGGCTGATTGTGATGAAGGGCGTGCTGGGCGTCGATAAGCGGTGCGTGTCCAACGGCAGTGACGCGACACCGGACACGGCTACACTTGCGGAATGGTTGTTTATCGCGGCGAAGTGAGCCATAGGCTAGCCCGCAGGCAGCTTCTTGTGCAGTGGCGACAGGGTGCCATTACGCGTGACACGGTCTGCGACGCTGATTTTCTGCTGGTCACCGCAGCTAATTTTCATGGACAGCAGGTGGGGCGCCTTTGCCCTATCTGCGAAAGCCCGAAGCTGCGAGAAGTGCTGTGGGTGTTTGGCGATGAACTCGGTCGCATGTCAGGGACTGCTCGGAACGAAGACGAAATTGTGGCATTTGTCCAACGCGGTCTCACGTTTACTGTGCATACGGTTGAGGTGTGCCCCAAATGTCGCTGGAACCATATTCTGATGGCGCGAGAGGCGGTGGGTGAGTCTGCCTAGAGTTCTGCATAGTGTGCAACGCTTTCACGATGTTCATACGGGGGAACATTCGATGTTCATTTTTATAAATTTGAGACACAGTTGAGGCGATGAGGGTCGCTTTATTTTCCCTGCTAACGGTATGATCATTGACTAGATGCGGGGTGCTGCTGCAGGGGCTGCAGCGCTGTCGAAGGGGCTTTGGTCGGGTAAAGGCTCTAAACTGTTGAGTAATGACCTAAGTAGTAATGCGCGGGTCATGGTGGGCTGTGATTGGCTGTCTGACTGGTTCTCCAACTGGCTGTCGCTGAATCGTGACGCCAGTGGTAGCATCGGCGGCCTTCCGCAGATTTCCCACTGCGAGAAGCGCAGGACTGTAGCTGCTGTAGAGCAGCTCGTTAGCTAATGGAGTGGAAAATTAGGTGACATCAGGAAAAGGCCCAGGAAAACGCACTGGTGCGGGTGGCGCACGCGGAGCACGCCCAGCGCGCACCGCCAGTGGCGCGCGCAAAGTGTCGCAGTCGCGGCCACGTCCGGGGACTAAGCCCAAGGCTAAGTCTAAGAAGCCCCCGAAGTCATCAGCGCGTAAGTGGATTAAGCGCTCCGTCATTGGGGTGATCATCCTCTTTGTGATTGCCCCAATTCTTGGTTTCATGACCGCCTACGTGTTGGTCGATGTTCCAGAACCGGATCAGCTGGTGAGCAAACAGGTCTCTAATATCTACGCTGCTGATGGCAGCACAGAGATTGCACGCATCGTGCCCCCTGAGGGGAACCGCGTTCAGGTCAATATTGACCAAATCCCGCCGTCGCTGCAGTCTGCGGTGGTTGCGGCGGAGGACCGTGAGTTTTACACCAACCGTGGTTTCTCCCTGTCTGGTTTTGCGCGTGCAGCGCTGGGCCAGCTGACCGGCGATTCCACGGCTGGTGGTGGCTCCACCATTACGCAGCAGTACGTGAAGAACGCCGTGGTCGGCGATGAGCGTTCGTACACACGTAAGTTGAAGGAGCTGGTGTTCTCCGCAAAGATGGCTAATGAATGGTCAAAGGAAGAGGTGTTGAGTGCCTACTTGAACACCATTTACTTTGGCCGTAACTCTTATGGCGTTGCTGCGGCTGCAAAGGCATACTTCAACAAGCCGCTTGAGGAACTCACCCCTGCCGAGTCCGCCGTGCTGGCCGCATCGATTCAGAGGCCCAGCCAGCTTGACCCGTGGAACAACCGTGAGGAAGCGGAACAACGCTGGAACTACGTTCTTGACGGCATGGTGTCTACCGGCTCCATTTCGCAACAAGAACGCGCAACAATGACCTACCCAGAGGTTCAGGATCCGGCCCTGAACACCGCATACACCGAGGCGAACGGCCCGAACGGGTTGATCAAAAACCAAGTGATTGCAGAACTGGAAACTCTGGGTATTTCTGAGGATGATGTGCAGACTCGCGGTCTCCGGGTCACCACCTCTATCGACCCGACCGCTCAGGATGCTGCGGTTAAGTCGGTGGAGAACCTTATGCAGGGTGAGGGCGAGAAGTTGCGAACAGCAGTGGTGAGTGTTGATCCGAACAACGGCGAGGTGAAAGCCTACTATGGCGGCACTGACGCCAATGGCTGGGATTACGCTAACTCTGCACTGCAAACCGGTTCGACGTTCAAGGTCTTCGGCCTTGCAGCCGCGCTGCAGCAGGGCATTCCACTTTCTGCCATGTATGACTCCTCCCCCGTCACCACTGGCAACGTCACTGTGAGTAACGTCGGCGGTCAGGGCTGTGGCGTGTGTTCTATTCAAGAAGCGCTGAAATTGTCGCTCAACACCAGCTTTATCCGTTTGTCACGGGATTTGGAGCATGGACCACAGGATGTTGCTGATATGGCGCATGCGCTGGGTGTTGCGGAATCCCTGCCAGGTATTCCCCAGACACTGACGGAAAATGGCCAGCCGCCTTTCGACGGCATCATCCTTGGTCAATACCAATCCCGCCCCCTTGACATGGCTGTTGGCTTGGCCACCCTCGCCAACGAAGGCGTGTGGCACAAGCCCCACTTTGTGAACAAGGTGGAAACCTCCACTGGTCAGGTGCTATACGAACATGATGCTGGTGAAGGCGAACGCCGCGTCGATTCCGCTGTTGCCAACAACGTTATTGCAGCCATGCAGCCCATTGCTGCGTATTCCAATGGCCACGGCCTTGCGGGTGGCCGTGTGTCTGCGGCGAAGACGGGTACGACCCAGCTTGGGGATACTGGAACAAACAAGGACGCCTGGATGATCGGCGCTACCCCGCAATTGGCCACGGCCGTGTGGGTTGGTAATGACGACAACTCTGCGCTTTACAACGCCTCCGGCGGCAGCATGTACGGTTCTGGTCTGCCTGCAGATATTTGGAAGTCCACCATGGATAAGGCGTTGGTGAATGCCCCCAATGAGACCTTCCCACAGGCGAGTGGTTTGGGGTACAACACCTCCCCGTCCACCAACTACCCGCAGACTCCCCAGACGAGTCAGGCACCAACCCCCTCGACTCAGCAGTCCCCCTACCCGGACTCTAATAACCAGGGAAATCAGAATGGGGATATCGTGCTTGCCCCAGGCATTGTTATCCCAGGTGATCTGCTGAATCCGCCGGACATGCCGGCACCAGTTGTTCCCAACAATCAGCAGTTCCAGCCGCAGCAGCAGCAACAACAACAGCTACAGCAGCAACAGCAGCAACTCCAACAGCAGCTGCAGCCGTAAATGCCGCCGCGTATCGACGCCGTGCGCTACCCCGCCGCCGTCCGCGAGCTCACCGCTTGTATTGGTGGGCCGCGTGGGCGGTTTGCTGTGATCCGTGCGCGCAGCTGGTGGTCGCCGCCGCAGATGATTTTTACAACGACCCTTGTGTTTTTGGCCTGTGGCTTTCTCACTAAGGCGCAGTGCATTCAGGGGGTTGCCGGTAATGGTGGCGTTGTTCAGCTCAACTGGTCTGGGCATCGACAGTTTGTGTCGGCCTGCTACACCGACATTGTGCCGCTCTATGCTGGCGACGGTGGACTCTCTCACTACCTGAACATGCCCGCATTATCCGCGTTGCTTCTGTGGGGGCTGAGCGCGTTGACGCACTCCTTCTACCCTGCCGTCTCGCATCTGCCGGGACCGCTGTTGCCAGAGTCGGGGTTGTTTTTCATCCTGACGGCTGCGCTTCTTGCAACCATGTGGGTGGCGTGCGTGCGACTGGTCATGGATATTGTCGCAGGCATGGTTGGTGACGGCCGCCGTGAACAGGTCTGGGTGGCAGGCGTGATGATGGCCGCTTCTCCCCTCGTCGCGGTACATGCCTTCACCAACGTTGATACCCCGGCCATTGCGGCGTCGATAGGCATGATGTGGGCGCTACAGCACCGAAGATTGCGTCTCGCTGGAGTGCTGCTCGGCGTGGGGGTCGCGCTGAAACTGTGGCCTATCATTTTGCTGTTTCCGCTGCTGATTTTGGGGTTGCGGTGCCGCGAGCGCCTTCATGATTTTGTGGTGGTCGCGTCCAGCATGATCGTGACGTGGACGGTGGTGAATCTGCCATTCATTGTGATGATGCCGCAGGACTGGCTGCGATTCTACGAGCTCATCAGCACGCGAACGGCGGAGTGGACCAGCATTTATGCAGTCATTGGCCGCATGCAATGGCTGTCGGGGTGGGACGGCTACTCATCGCCGCTGGTGCTCAACATCGTCAGCATTGCGCTTTTCCTCGGTGGTTGTCTACTGCTGGGCAAGCATGTGGTGTCTGCAGAAAGTATGCCGTCGATTGAATCCCTGAATTTCCTGGTCATGGGGTCTTTTTTGCTGGTGAATAAGGTGTGGAGTCCGCAGTATTCTCTATGGCTACTCCCCTGCCTTGTGCTGGCCTATGCTGCCATTCCGCGTCCGCCATGGCGGTTGGTGTGGGTCTACGGCATTGTGGAGGTGGTGTTGTGGCTGATTGCCATGTGGCACATGCTGGGTGAGGATAATCTGGGAGTGCCACATGAGATGCTTGATGTGGTGGTCGTGATCCGATGGTTTCTTGTCGGTGTGATGATGGTTACGTACCCGAACGGACAGACACGTGGGGTACGTGGTGAAGAAAGGGCGACTGTTTCTCATGTCTAATGGTGCGATGATTGTGACGATGAGCAGCGTTTTCATTGGATTCCTGTGCTTTGGTGGCTCTTTTGCCGGTTTCGTGTACAAAAAATCACCCCGGCTAGTGTGGACGCTCTTCTGTACGGCAGTCTTTTTCATCACAGTCATCCCCGTGATCATTGCCGTATTCTGGGCAACCCTCTTTGTTTCCTGACGTGGATGTGGTGTATCTTTGTGAGGTTGCTGACGCAACGACCCTCCTGCCGTGCCCACGAGGGGCACGGCCGAAACATGTACTAGACCATAGGAGGTGATGAGGTCCGTGCGTCAATACGAAATCATGATCATTCTTGATCCTAGCCAGGACGAACGCACTGTTGCCCCGTCCCTGGACAAGTTCCTTGAAGTTGTCCGTAACGAAAACGGCAAGGTGGAAAAAGTTGATATCTGGGGTAAGCGCCGGTTGGCCTACCCGATCAATAAGAAAGATGAGGGCATCTACGCTGTCATCGATCTGACATGTGAGTCTGCGACTGTGCAGGAGCTTGATCGTCTGCTGAACCTGAGCGATGATGTTCTGCGCACCAAAGTTCTGCGAGGCGACCGCTAATACGGGACACTGGTAGGTAGAACACCTGCCCCGGAAAGTGGACACCACAACATACACTGTTCACACCACGTCGTAGAAAGAGGTACACAGGTTATGGCACAGGGAGAAACATCAATCACGGTTGTTGGCAACTTGGTTGCTGACCCAGAGCTTCGCTTCACCCCCGCAGGTGCGGCGGTGGCGAACTTCCGTATTGCCTCAACCCCACGTCGTTTCAACCGGCAGACAAGCCAATGGGAAGACGGCGAGGCGATGTACCTCACCTGCAATGTGTGGCGTCAAGCAGCGGAAAACGTTGCCGAGTCCCTATCAAAGGGCATGCGCGTCATTGTGCAGGGTCGACTGCGGCAGCGCTCCTACGAATCCCGTGAGGGTGAGCGCCGCAGCATCTTTGAAGTTGAGGTTGATGAGGTTGGCCCTTCCCTGAGTTTTGCCACCGCACAAGTCACCCGGGCATCCCGCGGTGGCGGCCAAGGTGGGTACGGAAACCAGGGCGGAGGACAGTCCATGGGTGGCCAAGGCCAGATGAACCAGGGCACCATGAACCAAGGCCAACAACAGCAACCCAACCACGGCGGCTTTGGTGGTGGAGGAAATACCGGTGGTTTTGGCGGCGGGAATCCGCAGCAGCAAGCACCGGATAATGATCCGTGGAACAGTGCACCAGCTTCTGGTGGGTTTGGTGGACCAGCAGACGACGAACCCCCGTTCTGATATTCAGATTTTTCACATACTTTATGCCTACTGCCACGCTGGATGTAGCAGCGTCGGGCGTTGCAGTGGGATGAACAACGAAAGGCAGGGATCATGAAGCTGATCCTCACCGCTGCCGTTGATAACCTCGGTGTCCCCGGCGACATTGTGGAGGTTAAGAACGGCTACGGACGTAACTACCTGCTTCCTCAGGGTTATGCCATCATCGCCAACCGTGGCGCTGAAAAGGAAGCAGAGAGCATTAGGCGTGCTCGTGAGGCTCGCGCCATTCGCGACCTTGATCACGCACGCGAAGTTAAAGAGCAGCTGGAGAACCTCACTGGCGTGTCCATCGCTGTCCGCACTTCTGACAAGGGCAAACTGTTCGGTTCTGTCACCGTAGAAGATATTGCAGCAGCTGTTAAGAAGGCTGGCGGCCCCAGCTTGGACAAGACCGCTATTGAGCTTCCTAAGCGCCACGTCAAGAACACTGGTTCTTACGCGGTTAACGTGAAACTGCATGGCGACATTGCAGCTACAGTGAACTTTGAGGTCGTTGCTGCTTAAGGTTTTAAGCATGTAACGGCGGCTTTGATAAGCCCAACGACAACAGCAGCCAGAAGCCGCTCCCTTGCCTAGTATCTAGACACCTGGGAGCGGCTTTTGCATCGCCACAGGTGTGCGATAGCTGTTCATGAAACCTAACAGGTTTATCCACAGTCTCATCAGTTGGGATAGTTGTGGGAAAAATGCTCCTGGCCTGCGTATAAGGAAACTCTTGCACAGTATCGGCGGGACAGTCCACACCTTTTCCACACGTTATCCACAAGCACCTGTGGAATATGGGGATAACCCCAGGTTTTGAGCGTAAAAGCACTGGTCATACGCATAGCAAACTGTGAAGGAAAGGCATCATGGACTCAGGTTTTTCGGAGTCTTTTTCAGAGTCACATTTCGACGATTCCAGCGACGTTGCTGCCACTAGTTTTGATGATGTGGTGCCCAGCGCACCCTCGCAACAGGCGTCGTTTGAGCGGCCGTCGACACGCGGAGATCGGGGAAGGTATGGCCAGCAGGGGGGACCTGCGGATCCTCCTGGACGTGACTTCGGCAGGCAGCCCCCGCATGATAATGAGGCGGAGCAGGGCGTGCTGGGGGCGATGCTGCTCAGCCCGAACACCATCACGGACATTATTGAGGAGCTCATTCCTGATGACTTTTATCGCCCCGCCCACCAGCTGATTTACCGGGCGATCCTAGATCTATTCAGCGACAATAAGGACGTTGATCCGGTGATTGTGGCGGGCCGGTTGGACCGTAACCACGACTTGGAACGCGTCGGTGGGGCACCGTACCTGCACACCCTTATCTCCTCCGTACCGACGGCCGCGAACGCCCGCTACTACGCCGAAATTGTTGCGGAGAAAGCAGTGCTCAGGAGGCTTGTCGACGCCGGGACGCGCGTTGTCCAGCTCGGGTACGAAGGCACTGAGGGGGCCGAGGTGGACGTAGTGGTGGACATGGCCCAGCAGGAAGTTTTTGCCATCGCTCAACGCAATGTCACTGAGGACTATGCGATCCTGGCGGATATTCTGCAGCCGACGATGGATGAGCTGGATGAACTGTCCACCCATGGCGGTTTGGCGCGGGGGATTCCGACCGGATTTATCGACCTGGATAATCTGACTAACGGCCTGCACGGTGGTCAGATGATCATTGTGGCTGCGCGCCCAGGTGTGGGTAAATCTACACTCGCGCTGGATTTTATGCGCTCGTGCTCAATTAAACACAACAAGGCATCGGTGATTTTCTCGCTGGAAATGTCAAAAAGCGAGATTGTGATGCGCCTGCTATCCGCCGAAACGGAGATTCGCTTGTCGGACATGCGTGCAGGTCGGATGAGTGATGAAGCGTGGGCGAAACTGGCCAACCGCGTGGGGCAAATCTCGGAGGCTCCGTTGTTCATTGACGATTCCGCCAATCTCACTATGATGGAAATTCGCTCCAAAGCCCGCCGATTGAAGCAGAAGCATGACCTGCAGATGATCGTGGTGGACTACCTGCAGCTTATGAGTTCCGGCAAACGTGTGGAATCCCGTCAACAGGAAGTGTCTGAATTTTCCCGCCAGCTGAAGCTACTGGCTAAAGAGCTGGATGTTCCGCTGGTTGCTATTTCCCAGCTGAACCGTGGTCCCGAGTCGCGTACAGATAAGCGGCCACAGCTTGCTGACCTGCGTGAATCTGGCTCGCTGGAGCAGGATGCGGACATGGTTATGCTGCTTTATCGGCCAGATTCGCAGGATAAAGACGATGAACGCGCAGGTGAGGCTGACATTATCCTGGCCAAGCACCGCGGTGGTCCGATCGATACGGTGCAGGTGGCGCATCAACTGCACTACTCCAAGTTTGTGGATATGGCTCGTGGGTGATGCATAATTCATGTATAATATGAAGAACCTATGGAAATTCTACTTATCATAACCCTTATGTTGTTTGCCACGGTGGTCATTGTGGCCATCAGTGACCGCTTTGGATTGCCGTGGCCTGTTTTGATCACGCTGGTTGCAGCATCTGCGTTCTTCTTCCCATCGCTGCCACTGCTGCACATACCAGCCGAGATGATGCTCCCGATTTTCCTGCCACCACTGTTGTGGGCACTGGCACGCCGTACAAGTTGGGCCGCGATCCGTTTGCAATGGATGACCGTGGTCAGCTTATCCGTGTTGCTGGTATTGGCTAGCGCTGTTGCTGCGGCCGGTGTCGCCCTGTGGATGCTGCCACCTATCGGCATCGCCGGGGCACTTGTCCTCGGGGCTGCTGTTGCGCCGCCCGACCCTGTTGCGGTGGATGCTGTCGCCGAACCGGCCGGGGTTCCGCGTCGGCTCACTGGCACCCTGCAAATTGAGGGCCTGTTTAACGACGCCGCGTCAATCGTGGTGTTCCACCTCGCGCTGGCAGCATTGACGGCAGGGGAGAAGCTGTCGTTGGTGGGGGGCATCTCCGCTTTCCTCTATTCTTCGATCATGGCGGTGGGTGTGGGCTGGCTCATCGGCTACGGCTCCGCCAAGCTCATCGACTGGATGAACAGTACGGTTGCACGTAATGCGTTTACCTGGGTTATTCCTTTTGCCACCTATGTTCTTGCGGAAGAGATCCACGCCTCCGGGGTGATTGCCATTGTCATCGCTGCCGTGGAATTGAACTCCCGGGTGAAAGTCGGTGCGGAAGACCGCCTGACGGGTCATGCGTTCTGGGAGACCGTGGAAATGCTGTTTACTGGTGTTGCCTTCGGTCTGATCGGTCTATCGGTGCGCGATGCGGTTGAAGAAGTCGGAGCAGAACTGGTACACGCGGTGGTGTTGGGCGTGGTGATCTCCGCCGTGCTCATTGCAGTTCGCTTCGGATGGATGTGGGTGTTTTACCAGATCAACGTGCGCAAGGGGAATCGTGGTCTTGCCCCACTGCGGTTGCAGGAAGTGTTGCTTCTGACGTGGGCAGGTATGCGCGGATTGGTGACGCTGGCATTGGTGTTGTCTATTCCGAGTGATAGCTTCCCCATGCACCACCAACTTGCGGTGGTTGCGCTGGTTGTGTTGCTGTTGACCATGGTGATTCCAGGACTGACCCTGCCATGGTTGATGCGCAAACTGGACCTGGATAAAGGCCCAGACGCGCAGGGCGACCATGCGCGGGAACAGTTGCGTAAACGTGCCTACGACAAGGCCATGGATGTCATCGCTGAGCACGACGATGAGATACCGGCCGATATGATTGAGGGTATGCGTGTGTGGTTTGCCGAGCAGCAACATATCGGTGATCATGGCACGAGCGCGGCTGAACATCGCCATGAAACCATCGTGGAGTTCAGGAAACAGATGAGTGCTGTGCGTATTCAAGCCCTGGAGGCTGCCCAGAATGAGCTTCTGCAAGCCCGCCGCGAACCAGGAGTTGACCCAGCCGTGGTGGACGAGGTGCTCCACAGTGTTGACCAAATGATTGTGGCGGCTAACCGCCACTAGCGACCTAGCTAGAACAACGAACGGAAGCGGCGCAGACGCAGGGAATTAGTCACCACGAACACTGAGGATAGGGCCATCGCTGCGCCAGCAAGCATGGGATTCAGTAGGCCCAAGGCGGCCACTGGGATGAGGATAACGTTGTAGGCGAATGCCCAGAATAGGTTGCCCTTGATAGTGCGCAGTGTGGCTCGGGAGAGTCGGATCGCGTCGGCGGTGGATCGCAGGTCGTTGTTCATAATGGTGATGTCGCTGGCCTCAATGGCTACATCGGTCCCAGCGCCCATGGCCAGACCAAGGTTAGCCGCCGCGAGGGCTGCGGCATCATTAATGCCATCGCCGACCATGGCTACACGCTTGCCCTGCTCTTGCAGCGTCATAATGGTTCCTACTTTGTCCTGGGGGAGGACACCCGCGAACACGTGATCGGTGTTGATGCCCACCTGTTCGGCAACATGCACGGCTGCACCATGACTATCGCCAGTGAGCAGCATGGGTTCGATGCCAAGTTCTTTGAATGTTGCGACAGCAGCGGCCGAGGTGGGTTTCACCTCATCGTGAACCGTGATGATGCCGCGTGGAACACCATCAATGTCAACCATGACTGGTGTTGCACCGTGGGAGCGTGCGGTGGTCACGGCGTCGGCAAGCGCAGACAGGGCTGGCTGATCGTCGAGCCCAGAGGGGGTGCGTACCGTCACGCACACATCGCCTTCCTGCATACTGACCCGTGCAGACACCCCGGACCCGGCATCAGCGCGGAAATCGTGCGCAGGAAGCAGGGGAGAGGAGCTTGCGGCAACGATAGCTTGGCCGATGGGGTGCTCGCTGCCGTTTTCTACTGAGGCTGCGAGGCGCAGTATCTCGTTGGTATCGACACCGTCGAGCCCCACCACGTTGGTGACGGTCATAATGCCTGTGGTGACGGTGCCTGTTTTATCAAGAACAATTGTGTCCACTTGCCGCGTTGCTTCCAGGACTTCGGGGCCTTTGATCAGCATGCCGAGCTGGGCGCCGCGTCCCGTACCCACAAGAAGTGCGGTGGGTGTGGCGAGACCCAGTGCACAGGGGCACGCAATGATGGTAACGGCGACGGCAGCGGAAAATGCGTGAGCAAGTCCGTGGCCTGCAATGATGTGCCATCCGAGGGCGAGAAGCGCTGCGAGAATGACCAGCGGCACGAAGACTTGGGAAATGCGGTCAACAAGCCGCTGGACGGGAGCTTTGCGGGATTGTGCGTCGCTGACCAGCCGGGCGATGCCCGCGAGCGTGGTGTCTTGGCCAACCCGCTGTGCCTCAATGATCAGGCGACCAGAAGCGTTCATGGTGGCCCCAGTCACGATACTGCCTGGGGAAACATCCACAGGCAGAGACTCGCCAGTCAGCATGGACTCATCAACGGCTGAGGTTCCCGACACCACCACACCATCTGTTGCGATGCGTTCCCCTGGTCGAACCACGAATTGCTCGCCAACCTGTAGCTGCTCAATCGGGATGCGGACTTCCTGGGAGTCTCGCAGAACTGCTACGTCTTTTGCGCCCAGGTTGAGAAGTTCCTGCAACGCCTGCGAGGAACGTCCCTTCGCGCGGGCCTCAAACCAGCGTCCCAGCAGCAAGAAGACGATAACCATGGCGGAGGTGTCCAGGTAAATGTCATGCAAACCACCGCCGCCATGTGACAACAGGCTAAACGACATTCGCATTCCCGGCTCGCCCGCTCCGCCCCAGAACAGGGCGATCAGCGACCATACGAAAGCGGCCGTTGTACCAAGGGAAATCAGCGTGTCCATAGTAAACGCGCCGTGCCGCAGGTTCTTCCACGCCGCTCGGTGGAACGGCAACCCACCCCATACGTACACCGGTGCCGCGAGGGTGAGGCTGGCCCATTGCCAGTAAGTGAACTGCGCAGCAGGAATCATGGACATCAGCATCACGGGGATGCCCAGCACCGCTGACACCAGCACGCGTTGCTTCAATTGTTCCTGTTCCTGCAGCCGAACATCGCTTATCGACGTCCCCTGCGCCTGCTCGCCAGTAGTAGCCTCGCTGTTGCTATTGTCGGCCTGCGGATCGGCTTTGACGAAACCCTTATAACCTGCGGCCTCGATCGTGGCGACGAGGTCATCAGTGGTCAGTTCCGCAGCGTCGTACAGCACGGAGGCGGTTTCCGTCGCGAAGTTCACCTGAGCCTCCACCCCTTCCATTTTGTTCAGCTTGCGTTCCACGCGCGCTGAACATGAGGTGCAGGTCATGCCCAAAACTTCAAGATCAACGTGAGTTTGGGCTTGGGTTGTTGTCATGGTTGTTCCTTACAGCTATAGCGTTATGGAGTGTGGGTCCTCCTTAGGCTTCAACGCACGAGAGTGTATCCAGCTTCCCGGATGGCTGCATCAACGGCATCATCGGTGAAGCCGGTGCCATCAACAGCCACAGAACCGGATTCAAGGTCAACGGTGACGGATTCCACACCAGGAATGGCGGAGATTTCTTCTTTGACAGACGCTGCGCAGTGCTCGCAGGTCATGCCTGAAACTGTGTAGGTTGTGCTACTCATGGGATTCCTTTCAAAAGGTGAATATGAATGTTGGGTAACCCCTTTATACACCCCGCATCGACGTGAAGTAGCACATGGTGGTGGTCGTTAAGCTGATGCTGTCTGTAGGGTGGTGGAATACTTTTGCTGTTGGTGCTGTTGTGCCAGACAAGAGTGATTTTTACTACAGTCAAGCAAGGAGCGACATGGCCACTATTGATCTGAACGAAACAAACATCCAAGACACCATCAGCAAAGATGGGACAGTCATTATCGATTTTTGGGCGCCCTGGTGCGGTCCGTGCCGTGGTTTTGCTCCCATTTTTGAGAAGTCCTCTGAAGCTCATCCGGATGTTGTGTTCGGCAAGGTGAACACTGAAGACGAGCAGGGAATCGCGGGCGTTTTTGAAATTCAGTCCATTCCTACGCTTGTGGTGTTCCGCGACGGAATCCCGCTCTACCGACACAGCGGTGCTCTTCAACCGCAGGATCTGGAAACCCTGCTCAGCCAGGTCGCCGCACTGGATATGGATGAGGTGCGGCAGAAAGTCGCTGAGGCTACTGGCAATGCAGAAGAGTCTGAATAAGAAAAGAAGCACTTCAGACGAAAAATAAAATTAGCTTAAAACGCCCACGAGTATCTTTCCGAAAGAAGCCTCTGTGGGCGTTTTTATATACAGTAGGAGACAACAAGCGTAACTAGATTTCTGAAAGGCACATCGTCATGGCAAACCCCTTCAGCAAAGGCTGGAAATACTTAGCTGCCTCCCTCGATCGCGCGATTGATGAAAACGCTGATCCGAAAGTGCAGATTCAGCAAGCCATTGACGCGGCGAAAAGCCAGCACCAGGCCATACTCGATCAGGCAGCGGCCGTTCTAGGTAATAAGCGCCAATTGGAAATGAAACTAAATAAGTTGGTGAAGGATCAGACTGCGGCTCAGGAAAAAGCACGTGCTGCCATTGTTGCTGCCGATGAGGCTGCCGCTGCAGGTGACACTGACCGCGCCGCCGACCTTAATGGGGTGGCAGAGGTTTTGGCTACCCAACTGGTGACTGTCGAACAGCAACTTGAAGACACCAAGGCGCTATACGCCCAGGCAGAAACCGCTGCAGAACAAGCCAAAAAGCAGGTTAAAGAGTCCGAGGCTCGCCTGCATGATCAGATGAGCCAAATCAATGAACTGGCTGCTCAAGCTGATCAGGCTGCGCTGCAAGAAACTACCGTTAAGGCAATGGATTCTATTGGGCAGTTCTCAAAGGACGATTCAGTGCCCACACTAGATGCGGTGCGTGAAAAGATTGAGCGCCGCTACGCTAACGCGCTCGGTGCCCAGGAACTCACGGAACAGAACATTAGTGGGCGAATGGCGGAAATTTCTCAAAGCGGGCAAGATACTCTTGCCGCTGCGCGTCTTGCTGAAATACGCGCTGAACTCGGTGGTGCACAAACCGAGGAGAAGCCCAAGGAACTGGAAGCATCTACTGAGGATGAGGTTGTTGAAGAAGACACTGTAGCCGCCGACTCAACCACCGAGGTTGATGCAGACGATGTGGAAACGGTGGTTGAGGAAGAGGGTACTGAAGACGGCATCGTGGAGGCTGACGTTGAGGACGGCGACGTCGACAAGCCACAGGAGCAGGATGAAGAAGAAGCCGCCACTGAAGCCCCAGCCTCATCTGACAAGGCTGATAGTTAGTTTCCTCGCTTGTTGAGGTTGATTAGCACCCCACGGATGCCGGAGTGAAAACCGTCACGCAGACTGACACGCTGGGCGTCCGTGAGGGTGTACTCGTGCAGGGTTTCGCACGCAAACTGCAGGAGCGGGCGGTCCACCTCAGGGGGCAAGCCGCCACCCGATAGCAGATGAGCCTGGTCGCGTTGTTCATTGGTAGCGGCATTCTCATACCACCATGATGCGTATTGTTGTCCTACATCAAAGGGGGTTTGAAAGCCTGCCGACGCCCATACCTCGTTGGGAAGCGGAACGTACCGCGAACGAAGCTTGCGCCGCGGTGCCATCATTGATGGATTAGGCGCGGGTCGTGCACTGTTGGACGTAGATTGAGCTGGCTGTTCAGCTGGGGTTTTTGCCACTTCGCCGGGAGTGGGAATGGTTTTGCCATTAGGCAGTTTTCCAGACGTATCCGCAGGTTTGTCGGTGCTTCCTTGAGCACCTTGAACGTCATGCGTCGTGGTCGGAGAGTTGCCTGCGGTGCTATCAGCGGCTTTGTTGGCAGGAAGCGCCTGCTCGGATTGTTGCGAGCTGACGCTATCACTGTCCTTGGCGTCACTCGGAGGTGTCGGCACGGACACCTCCACTGCGGTAATGGTGGCGCTTTCTTGGATGTACGTTTCCTCCATGTCCAGTGGCGTGGAGTTATCGTCGTCGCACATGTCATCATTGTCTTGCTTGTTGCGCACAGACGGAGGTAATGGACCTTCGAGGACTTCAAGCTGCATGGAGTCGGAGAAGTCTTCACGAGGATCAAGAATCGTTGTGGTGTCGCACGCGTGACGGAGTGCAGAGGACATGGAATCCCAGCCGAAACCGTACAAATGCACTCTTATCCCAGCGTTAGTCGCTTCCTGTACTCCTGGAATCATGTCAGCATCGCCTGACACAAGAACAATGTCCGAACAGTGGCCGCGCACGCTGGCCAGCACCATGTCAGCCACAAGACGCGTATCGACGGCCTTCTGGGTGCGGCGTTCCCCCCACTCAATGAGTTGTCCAGCACGTAACTGGACCCCGTCGCATGTGCGTAACGCGCGTTGATAGCGATGTGGACCTGATTCTGGAATTCCGTCGTACCACAACTGTCGGTGTACTGGCTGGTCAAGTTGGGTCTGGATCATGTTGCCTAAGACGGCAACTACCTCAGGTAGATCAATTTCTAACTGTGCGCGGGCACCAATCTCCCAGGAGTTATAAAAGCTCGCAAGCAAATAAGACGTGTCCACGAATACGAGTGTGCGTTCAAGCATGGCTCCTAATTTCCGTTCATCAGCTAAGGCATCTAAATAAGTTGTAACTTCCAGCATGCCTTAAAAGTGGGTGCAGCGTCGAAGCGACATCAATTTTTGGGGTGATGAACAGGGGATATGCATGAGGGCTTGACAGAGGATGTGGTGTCGATACGCAATCTTCGTGTTGTTACCTATGTGATGGAAGGGGCTGGGGTTGCTTCGTTGGGTTGTTGAGTGTGGTGGGGTGGTTGGTGCTGTTCATCGCACCACACACCCACCGTGAAACCACCCTGCACGACATCCTGTATGACACCAACCCACCACCACAACCGCTAGCAAAAACCTGTGTTGTGCTGGGGGTTTGCCAAACCCCCACACGGTGGGTAACTTATATCAGGTCCCCGAAGCAAAACCCCAGCACACACGCGTGTGCTCCGGGGGTTGGTGGATGCTTATTTTTTTGTTGTGTGAGAACTCAATAGCGTACCAAGTACTACACACACCCACACACTAGTGTTGTTGTGTGGGTGTCGCACACCCCGACCCTGGTAGTGGTGGGGGTGTGTTGCTCTTGTCAAAGAGATACACGCTTGAAACACTATTATTTTGTTTTTGTTTTTGTTTTGTGCACGACACACGCATTTGTTTGTGTGTGTTGTGGTTGGAGAGTTTGATCCTGGCTCAGGACGAACGCTGGCGGCGTGCTTAACACATGCAAGTCGAACGGAAAGGCCTGCCACCTTGGTGGTGGGTACTCGAGTGGCGAACGGGTGAGTAACACGTGGGTGATCTGCCCCGCACTGTGGGATAAGCCTGGGAAACTGGGTCTAATACCACATACGACCATGGCGTAGGGGTCATGGTGGAAAGCTTTATTGCGGTGTGGGATGAGCCCGCGGCCTATCAGCTTGTTGGTGGGGTAATGGCCTACCAAGGCGGCGACGGGTAGCCGGCCTGAGAGGGTGGACGGCCACATTGGGACTGAGACACGGCCCAGACTCCTACGGGAGGCAGCAGTGGGGAATATTGCACAATGGGCGCAAGCCTGATGCAGCGACGCCGCGTGGGGGATGAAGGCCTTCGGGTTGTAAACTCCTTTCGCCCGGGACGAAGCCCACCTGATGGGTGACGGTACCGTGGAGAAGAAGCACCGGCTAACTACGTGCCAGCAGCCGCGGTAATACGTAGGGTGCAAGCGTTGTCCGGATTTACTGGGCGTAAAGAGCTCGTAGGTGGTGTGTCGCGTCGTCTGTGAAATTCCGGGGCTTAACTCCGGGCGTGCAGGCGATACGGGCACGACTAGAGTGCTGTAGGGGTAACTGGAATTCCTGGTGTAGCGGTGAAATGCGCAGATATCAGGAGGAACACCGATGGCGAAGGCAGGTTACTGGGCAGTTACTGACGCTGAGGAGCGAAAGCATGGGGAGCGAACAGGATTAGATACCCTGGTAGTCCATGCTGTAAACGGTGGGCGCTAGGTGTGGGCTGTGTGTTTGCAGTCTGTGCCGTAGCTAACGCATTAAGCGCCCCGCCTGGGGAGTACGGCCGCAAGGCTAAAACTCAAAGGAATTGACGGGGGCCCGCACAAGCGGCGGAGCATGTGGATTAATTCGATGCAACGCGAAGAACCTTACCTGGGTTTGACATGCACCAGATCGGCGTAGAGATACGTCCTCCCTTGTGGTTGGTGCACAGGTGGTGCATGGTTGTCGTCAGCTCGTGTCGTGAGATGTTGGGTTAAGTCCCGCAACGAGCGCAACCCTTGTCTTATGTTGCCAGCACATTTTTGGTGGGGACTCATGAGAAACTGCCGGGGTCAACTCGGAGGAAGGTGGGGATGACGTCAAATCATCATGCCCTTTATACCCAGGGCTTCACACATGCTACAATGGTCGGTACAACGGGTTGCGACACTGTGAAGTGAAGCTAATCTCTGAAAGCCGGCCTCAGTTCGGATTGGGGTCTGCAACTCGACCCCATGAAGTCGGAGTCGCTAGTAATCGCAGATCAGCAACGCTGCGGTGAATACGTTCCCGGGCCTTGTACACACCGCCCGTCACGTCATGAAAGTTGGTAACACCCGAAGCCCATGGCCTAACCACCGCTTTTGTGGTGGGGGGAGTGGTCGAAGGTGGGATTGGCGATTGGGACGAAGTCGTAACAAGGTAGCCGTACCGGAAGGTGCGGCTGGATCACCTCCTTTCTAGGGAGAATATGTGGTGTGTATCCAATGGGGGTGTGGTGCTTGGTGTGGCTGTTGGGTGTCCCACATAATAAACGTGTGGAATTTTACGTCCTTGTCTGCTGGTGATCATGGTGGTTGCTGGTGGTGGGGTGGTGTTGTGTGAGAACTGTATAGTGGACGCGAAATCATTTTTCTGTTTAATTTCTTTGTGTTGTTTTGTGTGTGTTTTTCGTGTGGCGCACCGCCGGATGGGTGGTGTGTTTGTTGTAAGGGCGCACGGTGGATGCCTGGGCATGTCAAGCCGATGAAGGACGTGAAGGGCTGCGTTAAGCCTCGGGGAGTTGCCGATTAAGCGTTGATCCGAGGATGTCCGAATGGGGAAACCCGGCCGTGGTTATGTGCGGTCACCTGCTGCTGAATGAAATAGGTGGTATGGGGGTTACGCGGGGAAGTGAAACATCTCAGTACCCGTAGGAGAAGAAAACAATATGTGATTCCGTTAGTAGTGGCGAGCGAAGGCGGAGGTGATGGCTAAACTCTATGCGTGGATGATACTTGGTAGGGGTTGCGTGTAGGGGGTTGTGGGATGCGTGTGTCTGGCTGGCTACCACTGGCTGGCACCCTTGGATTGTGTGTTAGGGGAAGTGGTGTGGAATCGCCTGCCGTAGACGGTGAGAGTCCGGTACCTGAAGACATGTGGTTGGGGTGTGTGCGTATTTTCCCGAGTAGCAGCGGGCTCGTGGAATCTGCTGTGAATCTGCCGGGACCACCCGGTAAGCCTGAATACTTGGCGTGACCGATAGTGTAGTTAGTACCGTGAGGGAAGGGTGAAAAGTACCCCGGGAGGGGAGTGAAATAGTTCCTGAAACCGTGTGCTTACAATCCGTCATAGCCCCTTGTGTGGGGTGGTGGCGTGCCTTTTGAAGAATGAGCCTGCGAGTCAGCGGCATGTCGCGAGGTTAACCCGTGTGTGTGGGGTAGTCGTAGCGAAAGCGAATCCTAATGAGGGTGTGTTAAGTGGCATGTTCTGGACCCGAAGCGGGGTGATCTACCCATGGCCAGTGTGAAGCGGTGGTAAAACATTGTGGAGGCGCGAACCCACTTAGGTTGAAAACTGAGGGGATGAGCTGTGGGTAGGGGTGAAAGGCCAATCAAACTCCGTGATAGCTGGTTCTCCCCGAAATGCATTTAGGTGCAGCGTTGCGTGGTTGTTGTTGGTGGTAGAGCGACTGGTTGGTTGATGCGGGACGATCATCTTAGCGATGCCAGCTAAACTCCGAATGCCAATAATATGCGAGCGTGGCAGTGAGACGGCGGGGGATAAGCTCCGTGACGTCGAGAGGGAAACAGCCCAGATCGTCGGTTAAGGCCCCTAAGGGTGTGCTGAGTGGAAAAGGAGGTGTCATCGCGAAGACAGCCAGGAGGTTGGCTTAGAAGCAGCCATCCTTGAAAGAGTGCGTAATAGCTCACTGGTTAAGTGGTGATGCGCCGATAATGTAGTGGGGCTTTTTAAGTACACCGCCGAAACCGCGGCAACACACGTATGTGTGTTGGGTAGGGGAGCGTCGTGCACGCTGGGAAGCTGTCACGGAAGTGGTGGTGGAGTGTGTGCGAGTGAGAATGCAGGCATGAGTAGCGAAAAACATGTGGAAAACGTGTTCGCCGGATGACTAAGGGTTCCTGGGTGAAGCTAATCTTCCCAGGGTGAGTCGGGACCTAAGGCGAGGCCGACAGGCGTAGTCGATGGATAACGGGTTGATAGTCCCGTACCCGTGTATGCGCGACCAGTGGTGACTCGGTTGTACTAACCACCCACTGCCACGGGATCAATGCTTTTGGTGTTGGTTTGGTGTGTGGTGCGTGGGATCTTGATCGTTGGTAGCCAAGCGATGGGGTGACACAGATTGGTAGTCAAGGCCACTTATTGGATTGTGGTGTAAGCGTGTGGCCCGCAGGATAGGTAAATCCGTTCTGCATATAAGGGTGAGGCGTGATGCGTACCCAGATTTGGGGATGTTTGATGTGCCTGTGCTGTCGAGAAAAGCCTCTAGCGATGTGTGTGCACGGCCCGTACCGGAAACCGACACAGGTGGTCTGGTTGAGGATACTAAGGCGTTCGGGTGAACTATGGTTAAGGAACTCGGCAAAATGCCCCCGTAACTTCGGGAGAAGGGGGGCCATGTGCGGCAATCGCCCTTGTGCGGTGTGCGTTGTGTGTGGCCGCAGAGAAGTGAGGGAAGCGACTGTTTATTAAAAACACAGGTCCGTGCGAAGACGTTGCAAGTCGAGGTATACGGACTGACGCCTGCCCGGTGCTGGAAGGTTAAGAGGACTCGTGAGCACGCCCGTGTGGTGTGTGAGGCGGGTAATTGAAGCCCCAGTAAACGGCGGTGGTAACTATAACCATCCTAAGGTAGCGAAATTCCTTGTCGGGTAAGTTCCGACCTGCACGAATGGCGTAACGACTTCCCTGCTGTCTCAACCATAGGCCCGGTGAAATTGCAGTACGAGTAAAGATGCTCGTTTCGCGCGGCAGGACGAAAAGACCCCGGGACCTTTACTATAGCTTGGTATTGGTGTGTGCTGCAGCTTGTGTAGGATAGGTGGGAGACGTGGAAGCATTCACGCTAGTGGGTGTGGAGTCGATTGGTGAAATACCACTCTGGTTGTTGTGTGCATCTAACTGTGGGCCCTGATCGGGTTTTGGGACAGTGCCTGGTGGGTAGTTTAACTGGGGCGGTTGCCTCCTAAATGGTAACGGAGGCGCCCAAAGGTTCCCTCGGCTTGGTTGGTAATCAGGTTTGTAGAGTGTAAGTGCAGTAAGGGAGCTTGACTGTGACACTGACGGGTGGAGCAGGTGCGAAAGCAGGGACTAGTGATCCGGCATCAACGTGTGGGTGTGGTGTCGCTCAACGGATAAAAGGTACCCCGGGGATAACAGGCTGATCTTCCCCAAGAGTTCATATCGACGGGATGGTTTGGCACCTCGATGTCGGCTCGTCGCATCCTGGGGCTGGAGTAGGTCCCAAGGGTTGGGCTGTTCGCCCATTAAAGCGGCACGCGAGCTGGGTTTAGAACGTCGTGAGACAGTTCGGTCTCTATCCGCCGCGCGCGTGGAAACTTGAACAAGGCTGTCCCTAGTACGAGAGGACCGGGATGGACGTACCTCTAGTGTGCCAGTTGTCACGCCGGTGGCATGGCTGGTTGGCTATGTGCGGGAGGGATAACCGCTGAAAGCATCTAAGCGGGAAGCCTGTTGTGAGATGAGGTTTCTGTTGAGGTTCCCTGTAGATGAGGGGGTTGATAGGTCGGAGTTGGAAGCATCGTAAGGTGTTGTGAGATGACCGATACTAATATGACCGACACAAACATACCCCATAGTGGTGGTGGTGTGCCACAGGATTGTGTGCGATAGGGCACATGGTGTGGGAAACATATGCGTGTGTTGACAACACGAAGGAATGATGAAAACAGGACGTCGCTGCCGTTGGTGGTGGTGTGTGGTTTCGTGTTTGCTGTGCAGTGTCTGGCACAACACCAGTTGTGTTGGGTGTGTTGGTGGTGATAGTCGCAGGGTCACGCCCGGTTGTCCTTTTCGAACCCGGTTGCTAAGTCTGTGGGCGCTGATGGTACTGCACCTGGGAGGGTGTGGGAGAGTAGGTTACTGCCAGCATTAATAACTTCAAATAGATGGTGGGTGGGGTGTTGTGTGTGCCTGATGGGCGCACCGGCACCCCACCCCCTTTTTTTTGTTGTTTTGTTTGCTTGTTTGTTTTGCTATGCGGGTGCGGGGTTGTGTGCGGGGTTATGGGGTGTCGTTGATGTAGGCGATGAGTTGTTGTGCTTCGTTGATCAGGGGGTTGCCGAAGAATCGGGGACTAGACAACAACACCAGCACAACACCAGCATGATGGAGTGCGGTGTCATGTTCGTCGCGTTGGACGTGCATGTAGCCGAGGTTTAGATGGGTTTTGGCCTCGCGGACAACGGCGTCAATGTCGTGAAATGCCTGCGTTGCGGCCTGCATGTATGCGATGGCGTTGGTTTGCTGGTCGCAATGCCAGTGCATGTATGCTTTGTCGCTGAGCCATTCGGCGTGGTGCCATTTGGGGCTGTGGTGTTCGTCGAATCCTTCGCTAGTCACAATGGTGTGAAGCTCATCCATGATGGTTTCCATCTGGATGATTTCGTGTTCGGGAACGCGCCCCGGCTGGTCAGCAATGCATCGACAGTACTGGTAGAGTGCTTTGGCTTGTTGTTGGGCGTCGGGGTGGGTAAGGGTAAGCCGGGTTTGCCAGGTGGTTTTGGCGCGTTCGTAGTTTCCATCGCTGGCGAAGAGGTGGGCTGCGGTTTCGTAGTGTTCGCAGCGCGCTGTGTTGTCGTCACTGTTTTCGGCGAGTTCAAGTGCATGTTCGGCGGCTTGGCCGTTGTACTCTAGTTCGCTGAGCGCGGTGACGAGGTGGCTTCTGAGTTTGGTTTCATTGGCGTCATTGATGTCGCTGTTGTCCAGCGTCATGAGCGTCATTTCGGCTACTTCGGCTGCTTCATGGTGTCGTTTCGCCTGGTTGAGGCAGCGGCACAGGTCAACGGCACAGGCGAGTTGAATAGGAATTAGCCCACAAGCGGCGGTGAGGTTGAGGCAGTTTCGATAGGCGTCTATTGCTTCGTTGAGGTACCCGGCGTGGTAGGCTCCGTTGCCGAGGATCCGGTAGCCCATGATGCGGACTCCGATGGGTTCGTTGGTATGAGTGCGCATAGCCTGATCGGCCATTTGGCAGGCGATCATGGGGTCCTCGGTGGCCATGGCTTCGGCAATGAGCCGGTAGGCATCATCATGCCCGGTAAAGGGGTAGGTGATGGTGCCTGTTTGGGAAAGATCAAAAATGGTGTTGGTTGGTATGAAGATGTTGCCTGCGGGCGTATCGTCAAGCCATGGCCGGTCCCCAAGGTTGAGTGGGGGATAGGTGTCTTCTTCAGTTGATTCGTTAAAGACACCGCTGAAGTCAGGAATTGCGGTCCGCGTGTCGACGTCCGCGGGATTAAGGTCCGCGTCAAGGTGAATGGTGTCCAGTTGTTCAGTGACGTCGGTAACGGTATGCGGGTTGGTGAGGCCAGGGCGGGCGTCGAAAAGCGCGGCGATGTCGAGTGCCAGGGTGGTGAACCAGGCGCGGGCTTGCGCGTTGGTGGGGTTGACAAGGGACCCAGTGGGGTGCCAGGGGAGCGTTTCGCCGGGTAGGGTGCCGTAGAATATTTCTTCAGGGGGAAGCGCCGCTGTGACCTGCGCGCCGGCGATGGCTAGTTCCATGAGCACAGTGGGGGTTTCTGCGCGTTCCCACCATGGCAGGTGTCGTAGAAGAATGTGCAGGGCACGTTCGGTGCGGCCAGACAGGGTGAGGTATTTGATGTGTTCAGGGATGTACTCAAGGTAGGCGGGGGATGAGCGGTCGCGTCGGTAGGAGCGGACGTGGGCTGCCCAAGCTTTGGAGTCGTTACCTGTGTATAGCCACGGCATCATCATGACGGTCAACAGCGCCTCAGGCTGTGCTTCGCAGCTTCCGGAGTCCTGGGTGTTCAGGATCTCCTCGCCGATGCTACGGGCGCGGTCCCATTCCTTGAGGTGGGAGTAGTACCGGACTTCATGCATCGGGTCGCAGCTCACGCAGTCGGAAAATTCGGTGCGTGCTGCGGCCCGCCAGTTGGACAGGGCTTTCTCGGCGTCCTCGTACTCGCCGAAATGGTGTAGCAGCAGGTATTCGCGAATGTAGACAGCGCTGAGTTCGTCACCCAAACTCAGGTAAAGTTCCCGCATTTGCTGGAGAACATCTTTGCATTTCTGCACAGGAACGGTAGGCACCTGACGCAGCGCCGTAATGACGTACTTGTACTGCCAGGCGAAGGAGTGCTTGAGCGCATCTGTAAAGAGGTCCGGACGCGTGCGGTACATGTTGTCGCACCAGGTAAAGGGGGCAATCACACGTGTTGCTTCGCCGCCCATGGTGTAGGCGGTGACAAGATTGCTATAGCACTCCAAGGCATCCTCATCACGCCCGAGATCTTCGGCAAGGCGAGCGGCCTGTGCCCAGAGAGCAGAGCATCCCGGACCCCAAGGCGCGGCCTGGGCGCGGGCGATGAGGTCATAGAGGTCGTCAAGATCGGTCATCGTTGAAGGTCCTATCAGCGGAGTGAGGCGGTGATCAGGTTGCTGAACACCTGCGTGGACCAAGCGCGGACGGTAGAGTCCATGGGATGCTTTCCGGCGAGTAGAGCCTGAACAAACAGCCCCCGAATGGCAGATTCAACAATCTGTGGTTGTTGAGAGGTACTGCCCGCCAACTGGTGATTAAGGGTGCAGTTAGCGTTGAAAATTAGCTGGGGAGTGTCCATGCCGTCGTTGTCCAAAGTGGCACCATTCATCAGGTCCACCAGCCCCTCAAAAGCCCCGACGGCTTCATCGATGGCGCGTTGTTCAATCGCTTTACCAGCAACATCTGAGTTGGGCAAGTATAAGACGGGCATGGTGGACGGCTGGAACTGGCGGATTTGGGGCGAGGCTTTATCACCGAGGGCTGCCGACGCGGCGTCGAGAAGCGGGCGCAGAGCGGTGGCATCGGTGCCGTTGGGTTTCTCCAGCACCCCTAGCACCTCTAGCGGGTCCAATTCGCTAATGCCCAGGCCAGGGTGATCCAGCTGAACCTGTGCTAACAGCTCTTCATCAAAGGCAAACCCAGCGTTGACAATGCACAGTTCACTCGCCGAGGCCACTGGAAGCAGGGCACGGAACTGACTATCGGTGCTGGTAAAACGGATTCCCCCGTGCTCCTCAAGCACCTCCTGTAGGGTTTTCATACCCAACGATGTTTGGAACGGCACCGCCGAACACACCAGTTCACGGGTCTTGTCATCGGTGAGAGCCAGCGCCTTCAAACCGTGTACATGAAGTGCCACGAACTCTTGAAACTGTAACGGGTAGTATTCGGCGAGGTCACCGAGCCATTGCCGAATACTGTCACCCAGCTCCTGTCGAGTTTCCTCCAACAGCGAATCATCAAACAGGGACTCCCGGGAGGCCGTGGGGCGCAGAAACTCCGTGTCCACCACAACGCGGGCAAAATACGCCCACTCGGGGAGCAGATCGGTGACATGCGTGCTGAGCAACATGCGTCGCAAATACACGTGGTGCTTGAGCAACTGTCCTGGGTGAGCCCCCTGCGGAATAATAAACGCCACCCCGCGGACCCCCGAGACGGGGACTTCTAGCGGAATGCACGCAAATGGCTGAAAACCAAAGTTATCAATGCACCAACGCTGCTGATCATCAAGCGACATTTCCCACGGCGCAGGCTGTGCCGACAAATGCTCCGCATCCTGAGAGCGGCGTTCGCACGTCACATCCACCGGCAGCAGACGGCCATAGTGATCAATAAGCTTGCTCACTACTGGGTAGTCAAAAAAACGTTCCCCCGGCAGGGACTTCAACACAATCGTGGTACCTGGACCCTGCAGTTCTGCGGGCACTTCCTCCGGCAACGCTGTGCGCACGGTCCAGGTGCCATCCGACCGGCCCTGCCACAGCACCACATCTTCTGGTGCATCCGGCTTGGCGGAACGGGAAAATACCGTGATCTCCAGCGAAACCATGAAACACGACAACAAACCGATGCCAAACTGCCCCAAAAACTCGCTGCGAGCCAGCCCAAACTCGTCGCGTTTCGACGACCCTCCGATTGTGGATAGCAGCGTCTCCGCCTCGACGCGGGTTAGCCCAATGCCAGTATCGGTAATACTCAGGAACTCCCCGTTGTTGTCCGTGATGAAGCGAATCCGCGCGGGCGATCCTTCCGGTTCCAGCTCACGTCGCGCAGTGATGGCATCGAAGCCGTTTTGCAGGAGTTCACGGACAAACACCCGTGGCCCTGAATAAAGATTGCGCGATAAAAGCTCAACCATGCCACCAAGATCGACCTGGAAATTCTGCGAATCAGCCTGCTGGCCAGGGCCCATGAGAGTAACTACCTTTTGTTGTGTCTAACGTTGCTCGATCTGCACGTCAAAATGCTCAGCGAACCGTTTCATCGCTGCCAAGTTGGCGCTCAGTGCAACATTAACCCACTCCACTAGCTGTTCATCAGTCGCACCTGCCGGGCAGAGAATAGCGCTGTCGACGCGCAACATGACGGTGCCCTCATCCTCATCAGAGGTGATAAATGACGTGCCGAAATTCGTTCCCAGATTATGGTCAGCAGCCCACATCACAGCGTCTTCGAAACGATCCAACGACAGTGTCAGGTTGTTGATGCCAAAGGCAGACACCATCAGGCAGTTATCGTGCTCGGTGGAAAAAACTGTGTACACGCCGTCGAAATATGCGTACAAAAACTGCGGGTTCTCCACCTGTTCGGGGGTGCCTACGTTCCAACCGTTCCGGGCGACCAGCGACTGCAAGCGCTGGAAAGACACCGGCTGCACCACATTTTCCTCCCCTTGGGATTCCGTGTTGTTAAACCACGCCATAGCTAGTCCTCCTGCTCTTCTTCCCAATCAACAACGTGCGGGAAAATCTCTTTCATCTGTTCCGAGGCGTAGACAAAAGAACCAATTTCCATACGCACCTGGGCGAGCAGTTGCTCATCGGTCATCCCCGGGTGGTTCAGCACCGAATGCTCGAACATGATCTTGGCGCGGTTGCTATCCTCATTGGAGTTGACCAGGATCTTTGGGGACAACAACTTGCTGTTCAGATCGTTGGCCACAAAGTATGCCTTACGAATGTCCTCTGCGACGGTCAACTCGCCCCGCCAATATGCATACGTCCGCAGGACATCCTCAGAAATGTTGAACCACACAGCCATGTCGGGGAACCCTAAACCAAGCTCACCGTCGTTGAGATCAATGTCATAGACAAGGTCTTCCTCCTTCACGATGGACTCCAAACGGTCCATAGTGATCTTTGGGAATGACATAGGTAACTACTTTCTTCCTCGGGTGAGTATCAGGTACGCAGTGGCGTGCAAGGGTGTCGTCTTGATCGCCGCACTCCAGCCTAACACTCGTATTACGCGAAAACCGCAGCTATTTTCGTGTTGCGCTGTCCACAATAAACCCCCTACCACTGAAATCACGTATTCGCGCGCCATCAACAGTAGGGGGTGTCACAGCGTTGCTACTCGGAGATAGCCTCCAGTGGCTTCGTCTTAGCAGCCTTGTGGCCTGGCCACACCGCCGCCAGAACGCCCACAAAACCAGATCCGACCAGCATAATGAGCACCTGCATCCATGGGATGACAACCTTATCCAGGCCATCACCGGACAGGATGGACACAAACGCCCAACCCACACCCAAGCCAATGGCCGCACCAATCAGCGCACCGAACAGGGCAATCACTGCTGACTCAATGTAGATCATCCTGCGAATCTGCCCACGCTGCGTGCCGACGGCGCGCAACATGCCGATTTCCCGTCGACGCTCAATGACGCTCAACGCCAGGGTGTTAATGATGCCCAGGACGGCAATCACCACTGCCAAGGCCAGCAGACCGTAGAGGATATTGAGCATCTGACTGATACCCTGCGCGGATTGGCCCTTGTACTCGGTCTTGCTGAGCACTGAGATGACAATGTCGTCGGCAACGGCTTTTTCCAGGTTCTCGCGAACAGTGGTCTGGCTGGCGCCAGGATCAGTTTTCACAAAAATCTTAGTGATCTTGATGTCCGGCTGTTTCACCACTTGTTCTGCCGTAGGCATCGGAATGAAGAAGCGCATTTCAGAACTGTTGTCCTCCGTGATGGCCTGGACGGTGGCCTGGCGCTCGCTGTTGGGATCACCAGCGACGCCGAAAGTGTTACCAGACGCGACCACTGCCTCAACGCTGAATTTGCTGAGTGTGACCTGGTCGCCCACACCAACATTCAGCTGCTGCGCAGTGCTTTGTGACAGCACAATCCCGTTCTGAGAATTCGTGTCGATGGTGCCGTCGGTGACCTTCATGTCGTAGACACGGGATATATCACCCATGACGACAGGAGAAGTGGCCCCATTAAGGTTGCCATCAAGAGCCTGGTTGTTCACCAGAATCGGCGCAGTAGAGACAGTAGCGGTGGAGTCCACGCCCTCAACACGGTTAATGCGCTCGGGGGCATCCTTCGGGATAGATAACGACGAGTTCTGCGGTCCAGTGAGAACGAAATCCGCAGTGATGGAGCTATCTAACATATCCGACGTGCTGTCACGCATCGTGGCACCCAGCATGCCGATGGAGCTGACCATCATCAACCCCAGCGTCAAGGCGAAAGACGTGGTTGCCGTACGACGGGGATTGCGGCGCGAGTTAGTGGCGGCGAGTTTGCCCACGACGCCGAACGGGGCACCGACAATCCGGCCGAGTCCGCCCACAAGTGGAATGGACAGCATAGGACCAGCAAGCCACAGGCCAATGACCAGGAAGAAGGCGCCAACACCAATGATGCTGGCCTTGAGGCCAATACCCCCTGCACTGATGACGGCAGGGATGACCACAAGCGCCACACCGAGGGCCAGGACAACTCCACCGAAAACGGTTCGTACCAGCAGGGAGTCACTGCTGGACTGGTCGCCACTACGCATTGCCTGAACAGGCCGCACCGCTCCAGCGCGGCGAGCGGGTGCCCACGCGCTGAGAACGGTGACAATAATGCCCACGATAAGTGGGATGGCAATGGACTGGGCAGTCAAACCCAAACCAGTACTGGGGAACCCAAAGCCACGGGCCTCCATGATGGCGTAGATGAGGCGAACAATGCCCACACCAGCAGCAATGCCCAGCAGGGAGCCAATGATGCCCACAATGATTGCCTCAAAGATCACAGCGCGAGTGATCTGGGATTGTTTTGTTCCGATGCTCCTGAGCAGAGCGAACTCGCGGTTACGCTGAGCGACGATCATGGAGAAGGTGTTGGAAATGATGAACGTGCCCACCAGCAGCGAAATGCCAGCAAATGCCCACAGGAAGTAGTTCACGAAGGACAGTGCTGTTTTGATCTGTTTGGTGGTCTGCTCAACCAGTGCTTGGCCCGTTTCAAACTTCACGGTGGGGTGTTGGGTGCTGAGGCGTTCGCGGACGCTATCGGCAGACGCGCCGTCGTTAAGCGAGATACTTGCCTGGGAAACATGCTGCCCATCGGTGAATTTCTGCAGGTAGGTGGGTTCTGAGTATAGGACACCGATGGTGCCACCGGCATCCGCGCCGAACTCGAAAATGCCCGTGACTTTGGCTGGGGAACGGTCTTGCGGTGTGACGACCGTGATGGTGTCGCCAACCTTGATATTGCCCTTCTCAGCGGCAGTTGTGTTCACAGCAATCTCATCAGGCTGCTGAGGGTATGCGCCGTCCTTCAACGGCAAAAATGACATGGCTTGCTGGGGTGGGTCGACAGCAAACGCTGAAGAATCGAGCCCACCAGTTTGTAGCGCCTTCCCGTCACTGCCTGTGATAGCCACCGAAGACTGGTAATTGGCAACGCTGACGCCCCTAACATCGGGATCGGCACGTAGTTGCTCAATCAGCGGCAAGGGAAGACCACCAATGCTCTGATCAGTGGGTTGAACGACAAGATCAACGTCGTCATACGCCGACGAAATCATCGAGGTGAAGCTCTGCGACAAACTGCTGGTAAACATGCTGGAACCGGCGATAAACGCGGTACCCAGTACCACCGACAAAATAGTCAACACAAGGCGCAACTTGTGCGCGGCAATAGTGCGCAGCGAAATAGTGCGCATGGGGGAACGCATGGATGTGACAGACATGGGCTACATATCCTCGATCCTGGCCATGATGCGCAGAATATTCTCGGCGGTGGGATTATCCAGCTCCTCCACAAGCCGACCATCGGCCAAGAACACCACGCGATCGGCGTACGACGCCGCCTTCGCATCGTGGGTCACGATCACCACGGTTTGATTCAGCTCATCCACCGACGTGCGCAAAATATCCAACACCTCCGCCGAGGAATTGGAATCCAAGTTGCCCGTAGGTTCGTCACCAAAAATGATCTCCGGACGTGAAATTAACGCACGGGCCACAGCGACACGCTGCTGCTGACCACCAGACAACTCGGCAGGGCGGTGATTTAAACGCTCCGTCAAACCAAGGCGTTTAGTCACCTCATCAAACCACTGCGGGTCAACCTTGCGACCCGCAATCTCCATAGGCAGCGTGATGTTTTCCTTCGCAGTCAGCGTGGGCACCAGGTTAAAAGACTGGAACACAAAGCCCAAGCGGTCACGACGCAGGGTAGTGATGTTCTTGTCGCGCAAGTGGGACAGCTCCGTGTCGCCAATGAACGTCTGCCCGTCAGTCACCGTGTCCAAACCGGCCATGCAGTGCATCAACGTTGACTTTCCTGACCCCGATGGTCCCATGATGGCAGTGAAACGACCCTGCGAGAACTCAATGTTGACGCTATCCAACGCGGTGACAGCAGTATCGCCTGATCCATAGCGCTTCACCAGATTGACTGCACGGGCAGCGATGGGAAGAGTATGCGATGGCCGTGACGGCTGCTGCGGGGGTTGTGGAGCAGACGACGGCGTGGACACTGGTTCAACCATGGGAAAGAAATCCTCAACTTGTCGGAAACAAAAACGGCTGCGCACGTACCCGTTAGGCAACACCGTGATGCAGAGCCATGATGCCAATAGGCTCTGGCACTTGCACGTCACAACTGAAATGTCAGCTAGCGGACTGGCAGCTTGTTACTTCTATTATTGCTGAAATCGGTTGTGTTCGCCGTGACTGAAAGCAATGGAAGGATTCAGTGAAAGGATCAACAAAGGACAAGGACCTCGCCAGCAACTGTAACGGTCTACCATAATCCTCCACATTCTCAGGCAAAACAACAGGATAAATGGGATCGCCTAGGATGGGTGCTCCGGCCAACCACATATGCACCCGCAACTGATGTGTACGCCCCGTAGTGGGGCGCAGGGTATACCTACCTAGTGGAGGCAGCTCCCCCTCCGTGGGACCGTATATCTTTTCACACTGCGCCTGCTCCACCTGGGTGAGTGGGGACACAGAAACCAGTTCCGTGCGGGCATTGGGCTCACCGTCAGTGATAAATGTTTGTAAACTCCCGCGCTTATGCTCCATCCGGTGCTCCCACACCACCGGAGTATCCCATCGCTTTAGAGGAGCGATAGCCTCATAGACTTTCTGCGTCTGGCGCGTGGCGAACAGCTCCTGATACGCCCGTCGTACCCCCGGTGTTTTTGTGAAAATCAGCACACCTGAAGTCAAGCGATCAAGGCGATGCGCTGGCGATAACTCGTGATTTCCCGTCTGCCGACGCAAGCGCACCAACGCCGTTTCAGTAATATGACGCCCCCTAGGCAAAGTCGACAAAAACGGGGGTTTATCCACGACGAGCAGGCGCTCATCCTCGTATAACGTGGGACAATCGTAGGGAACCATCGGTTCAGGGGCAGGAATGCGATAAAACCACACGTCCGCACCTGGAGTGACCAATTGTTCTGGGGAAAAGGGGCGTCCTTGCAGGTCAACAACCTCGCGGGCGGCAAAACGAGCATCAATGGCAGCGTCGTTGTCATCGCCATGACGGTGCGTCTGCGTCTGCACCAAAAATGCAATGAAATCTCGCGCCGGGGTGGGTGGGGCATCTAACGGCAGGCGTGCACGCGATGGGTTTAACCCATCTCGCACTGGCAAAGGTGCTTTTTTGCTGCGTTTATGTACTATTCTTTGCCCCATGGATATCAATACTCTCATAGCCCCGGTGATTGAATTTTTCGGCACCACGCTGGGCCAACAAATCGGCAACATTCTCCGTGCAATTTACACGGTGTTGTACCCGCCAAATGCGGCTGCGGCGCGGGTTGAGCCGACTCCATAATCAGACAATTATGGGAAATGCCGCTCTTTAGGGCGGCACAGCACTGAATGTGCAGTTGGGGGATGTGGGGTGGAAGGGGCGGGCGTCGATAATGACCCCCTTCGGGGTTATAACCAGCTGATGTAACTGGGCATATATAGGTAAGCTGGTGGTAGGATGCGGTTCCCCTTGACCGAAAGGTTGCACGCAGATGAATAAGGAAAACATTGTTGTTGTAGCCATTGATGGCTCAGACGCCTCAAAAGTCGCAGTCCGCTGGGCGGCCAACACCGCAATGAAGCGTGACATTCCGCTGCGGTTGGCAGCAAGCTACTCCATGCCGCAGTTTCTTTACGCAGAGGGAATGGTTCCACCCCAGGAACTGTTCGATGAGCTGCAAGAAGAAACCATGGAGAAGATCAACGAGGCCCGTGAGATTGCTCATGAGGTCGCACCGGATATCAAAATCGGACACACTATCGCAGAGGGCAGCCCCATTGACATGCTGCTGGAAATGTCCAAGTACGTCACCATGATCGTTATGGGTTCGCGTGGACTTGGCGGCCTTTCCGGTATGGTCATGGGTTCAGTCTCTGCGGCGGTGGTCAGCCACGCGCACTGCCCTGTTGTGGTGGTGCGCGGTGACAACCCCGTCACTGAAGACACCAAATACGGTCCTGTTGTGGTGGGTGTGGACGGCTCCGGGGTCAGCCAAAAAGCAATCGAATACGCCTTTGCTGAAGCATCCGCACGCGAATGCGAGCTCATCGCGGTGCACACGTGGATGGATATGCAGATTCAAGCATCTCTCGCCGGACTTTCTGCTGCTCAGCAGCAATGGAAAATCGTCGAGGAAGAGCAGAATATGCTCCTTGGACACCGCCTGGCAGGCTACGCGGAGAGGTACCCAGATGTGCAGGTCACCCGGGTGGTCACTCGAGACCGGCCAGTGCGGGCGCTTGTCGACGCCGCGAAAGGCGCGCAACTGCTCGTGGTCGGCTCTCACGGGCGCGGCGGGTTCAAAGGCATGCTGCTGGGTTCCACCTCCCGCGCACTTCTGCAATCCGCGCCGTGCCCCATGATGGTGGTTCGGCCAGATAGTGACGCTAAAGCGCACTGACTCCATAGGCGGCCCTCAATCGGGCCGCCTTTCGTTGTGCTGAACAGATTTGTCTATTTTTTTGGGGTGTGTGGTATATCTACAGTGCTGGGGAGGTATTCTAAAGGGGTCTAAGCAACGAGAGAGGAAGTGGGAATAATCGCAGCGCAGACAAAAGCGACACACGCTAAAACGTCCAGCCGTCGACGTAACCGCCCCAGCCCCCGGGAGCGGCTTTTAGCCAGCGCCACGCAACTGTTCACCACCGAAGGAATTCGCGTCATCGGCATTGACCGTATCCTGCGGGAAGCCGATGTCGCCAAAGCCAGCCTTTACTCGCTCTTCGGATCCAAAGACGCCCTGGTGATCGCCTACCTTCAGGACCTCGACCAGAAATGGCGCGACACCTGGCGGGAGCGCACCGCAGACATGGAGCACCCAGAAGACAAAATCCTGGCGTTCTTTGACATGTGTCTTGATGAAGAACCCGCCAAAGACTTCCGGGGGTCGCACTTCCAAAATGCGGCTAATGAATACCCACGACCTGAAACCGAGGGGGAACGCGGCATTGTTGCAGCCGTGATGGAACACCGACGCTGGTGCCACCAAACCATGACGGACCTGCTTACCGAAAAAAACGGGTATCCAGGAACCACGCAGGCAAATCAACTGCTCGTGTTCATTGATGGCGGCATGGCCGGGGCGAAGCTGAGTCGCAGTCTCCTACCCTTGGAAACGGCACGCGACCTGGCTAAACAGCTCCTCTCCGCGCCACCCGCAGATTACTCGATCTAGCTTCGTTTGAGGTGCCGGGGGCCATTGGGGCTGCGGGGCACAGCCTCCCACTGCGCCCGGGTTTCTCTCCTCATGCGGTGACGGCCTGGTGGTGGCGGCTTGTTAGCTTCGCGCTCCATGCGTTCCCGTTCGCGCTTGATTTTGACAGCCTCACGCCGCTTGTCCTTGATTTCTTGTTTTTTGGTGCGGGCGGCGTAGCGCTCGTACTCCCAGTCTTCAATGGCCTTGCGGTTTGCGGCCCGTAGCTGCGGGATGCGGTGGGGAAGCAACACCATGAGAAGGCGTCGACGTCGCAGCCCCCACTTGTAGGCGCGCTTCTTGCGGACGCGGTCACGTCGTTCCTGCTTGCTGAGCTCTCGGAAGTCCTCGTACTCGGGGGTGAGCGGAAAATGTTTGTCCAGGAGTTTTGAGATGGTGATGTACTGCGTCATGGTCCACAACGAGTTTGCGAACCAGTAGAGGCTGATGGCCACTGGTGCGGGGCCGGTCAGGCCGAAACTGATGGGGAAGACCGGGACGGTGAACGCCATCACAATGGTTGCTTTGTACAGGCCCACCGCAAAGGAGGACTTGTAGTCCATGGTGAGCAAGTTCCTGTACATGGAGTACACCATGTTCACGGACATAAAGATGGCTGCAGAGATGAAGAAAGGCAGGGCAAATCGGAATACGGCGTCGTGGTTGGTGTTGAGGAAGGTGAACTGCTCGTCCGTCATGGCCACATAGGCGGGCATGGGGACACCGCCAACACGGCCTTCGAGGAATGTTGCGACGTCGTTAGACGTGAGAAAACCGATGGGAGCGTGGGTGGTGGCGTGCAGCCCCTCTGTGGGGCGTGCCATGCGAAGGAGCACTTGGTAGAGTCCCATGAACATGGGAAGTTGAATGAGTGTGGGGACACAGCCAGCGGAGACGCGGTAATCGTGGTCTTTGAAAAGCTTACGCCGGGCTTTTTGGAGTTCGTCGTCGGCTTCGGCGTCGGTTCGGTCCTGGAACTCTTCTTCAAGTTGGCTGAGTTTTGGGCGCAGATTCACATAGATACGACCGGCCCGGTACTGCATCCACGCTGGGGGCAGAATGGTGAGGCGGACTACTATGATGAGGCCAAATATGGACAGCATCCATGCCGTAGAGTCACTGAGCCCCAGGACGGAATGTAGCAGGATATGCCACATTTTCATGATGCCCGATACCGGGTAGATCAAGAATTCCACCGGGTAGATCAGGAAGCGCAGCACGAATGTTGCCTCCTTGTTCTATCGGTGTCAGGGCCTTCGAGAGCCGTCGTCTTTATTAAATGGTAACCAAATATTCTGTGGGTAGGCACCCAGAGTCACAGCTTTGCTTAAGTTTTGGGGAGCAGCTGATAGTATTTTCAGCCATGAGTAGAGCTGATACTGACTCTCGTCGGAGAGTTGGGATCACCCAGATTTTGGGTGAGTTGCTGGTCACAATAGGTGTGCTGGCATTGCTGTTTGCCTTCTATGAGGCGTACTGGACAAATTTGGAAGCTGGCCGCGAACAAAGCAGGGTATCGGACCAACTGCAAAAGGGATGGGACAGTGAGCGGGTGAATCCGCGTCAGAAGCACACCCCGGCGCTTGGCGAAGCCTTCGCAAGGATGTACATTCCGGCGTTCGGGTCGGATTTTCAGTTTGCCATTGTTGAAGGCACAGGTGATAAGGATCTGCTTGCGGGTCCTGGGCACTACGCCGAGTCCCAAATGCCGGGCCAGCCGGGTAATTTTGCTGTGGCGGGGCACCGTGTGGGTAAGGGCGCGCCGTTCAATGATTTGGGTAACTTGAAGACCTGCGACGCGGTGGTCGTGGAAACGCAAGCGACATGGGAGATTTACCGTGTGTTGCCCATTGATGCGTCACAGGCTACGCGCCACGCAGAGGCCGCGAAGTGCTTATCGCCGGAGCAGGTGGAACGTGTCTCCACAGGGGAGTACGCCGGGGTGGACGGCCGGGTGATTACTCTGCCGGGTGACGTCGGGGTGATTAATCCTGTGCCAGGTATGGCCGGTGCGGCGGCTCCGACAATGGAGAGCTTGATGACCATGACCACCTGCCACCCGCAGTTTTCTAACGCCGAGCGCATGATCGTTCACGCCATGCACGTGCGTACAGACCCCAAAGCGGACGGCTTCCGCCCTGCTGAATTGGAGGAAAAATAAATGTATGGGTTTATTTGGCGTCATTTGCCCGGACCCACACCGGTGAAAATACTCATCAGCGTGGTGTTGTTGGCTGCGGTGTTTATGCTGCTCATGGAGGTTATCTTCCCGATAATCTCGCAGTATATGCCTTACAATGATGTGTCCGTTTAGGGTTCTTCTTGGGTTATAGCCCTAGCGCGCCGATCACTTCCGTGGCCACAAGTTCAGCTTTGAGGGATTGCTCTTGATTGCTGAACACCACCACGGCGGTTGAGTCTTTCTGGACGGCGTAGACAGCGCGGCCGTCGCCACCGAACCGCCCGCCAGACCACCCTGTGGGTTCCTCTGCGGGGTCCGTAGTGGCGATCGGGGCCGCCCAGTCCACAACAGCAACGGCCTCGTCGGGGGAAGGCATGTGCCGTACAAGAACGGTGAGTTGTGGGTCCTCCGAGTACGACCAGAAAACACACGCAGGGGGATCAAACCGCGTATCGACGCCCACGCGGGTCACCCGTTGCCCGTTTGTTTGCGCGACCCACGCCGCGTCGAGGTAGGGACACGCTTCTGCGGGTTGGGTATCGGGCAGTGTATCGGCGGGAAGCGTGGGTGTTGCGGTGGCCGTTGATGCCTCTGCCATGGTCGCAGATACCGTACCGGGGGGAACGTTGGGGGTGGCGGAGGTGCACCCTGCTAGAAGCACCGCCGCAACAAGAAGAGAGATTGTAAGGCGCATAGATAACAGCCTAGGGTTTTGCCTATGACGAAAAAAACAGTGGGTCCCGGTGAGAACGGGATGCGCCAGGGAATTCACATTCTCACGGGATTGCTGTTGGTTGTTATCGTGGCATCCGCGTTGAGGAATTCCCTCATGCAGATGGGGTTGGTTGCGCTGGTGGCGGCAACCTTTGGGGGTGTGTATGCGCTGGGTGCGCGGCGTCGAGACGCAATGTCACTGGGAATGTCGCAGTTGTGGCTTCTGGCGTTGACACTGTTATGGGTGGTGTTGCTGCCGATTCACAGTATTGCCGTGTATTTGGTATTCCCACTGTACTTTCTTTATTTGCAGGTAATGCCCGATTTTCGGGGCGTCATTGCGGTGGTGGGGGCAACGGCGATCTCGATTTTCAGCCGATTACCTGTGGGTATTACCGCAGGCGCTATTTTAGGGCCAGTGGTTGCTGCGGTCGTGTCCGTAGGTATTGACTATGCGTTTCGTGCCCTGTGGACTGTGAGTCAGGAGCGCCAGGAATTAATTGAGGAATTGCTGGAAACCCGCTCACAGTTAGCCGCGACGGAACGGGCCGCAGGCATTGCGGCAGAACGCCAGCGTATTGCGCACGAGATTCATGACACCCTGGCGCAGGGACTGTCCAGTATTCAAATGCTACTTTATGTCGCTGAGCAGGATTTACTGAAAACCGGGATTAGTGAAGAAGAAGCCGAGGTGCCGCTGAAAAAAATTCGTCTAGCGAAAAGCACCGCAGCCGATAACCTTGGTGAAGCGCGGGCAATGATTGCTGCTCTTCAGCCAGCGGCGCTGTCAAAAACATCTTTAGAAGGTGCTTTGCAGCGCGCCGCCAGTGGTATTCACGGTACGGAAATAGTGATTGTCGTGGATGGCGATGAACGGCAGCTTCCGATGCGCACCGAGGCGTCACTATTAAGGATCGCCCAAGGTGCATTAGGGAATGTGGCCAAGCATGCACAGGCCGAACGCTGCCACGTCACATTGTCGTACGGTGAGAAGGAAGTGCGGTTGGATATTGTTGATGACGGTGTGGGCTTCAACCCTGAATTAATCGCGGAACGTCCAGTGGGCTTGGGGCATATCGGTCTTGATGCGATGCGTCAGCGGGCCGCTGAACAGGGTGGAGAAGTTAATGTTGAATCAAGCCCTGGTAATGGGACGGCAGTGAGTGTGGCATTACCAGTGGAGTAAGATAATCACGAATTAATTTAGGTTACCCTAGGTTTGAGAAGGGATGACAGACACGATGATCCGTGTGCTACTTGCAGATGACCATGAGATAGTTCGCCTAGGGCTTCGCGCTGTGCTGGAAGATGCAAACGATATTGAAGTGGTTGGTGAAGTATCTACAGCAGAAGCCGCAATAGCGGCCGCTCAGGCTGGGGGAATTGATGTCATCCTTATGGACCTACGTTTTGGCGCGGGTGCGGAAGGCACACTTGTATCAACAGGTGCTGACGCCACCGCAGCGATTAAACGCACCATGAAAAATCCACCAAATGTGCTGGTGGTAACCAATTATGACACCGACGCTGATATTCTTGGGGCCATTGAGGCGGGCGCAGTGGGATACCTGCTTAAAGACGCTCCACCTGCGGATTTGCTGGCCGCAGTGCGCTCTGCGGCGGAGGGGGATTCCACATTATCGCCGGTGGTGGCTAATCGTTTGATGACGCGAGTGCGCACCCCGCGCACTTCGCTCACGCCTCGCGAATTGGAAGTGCTGAAACTAGTAGCCGCAGGCTCGTCCAATCGCGATATTGGCAAAGTCCTTTTTTTGTCTGAAGCGACAGTGAAATCGCATTTGGTGCACATTTACGACAAGCTTGGTGTGCGTTCTCGCACCTCAGCGGTGGCTGCGGCCCGAGAGCAGGGAGTGCTCTAGGCTGCTTTAGGCTTTAGGTGTTCTGAAGTGGCCTAAAGGCAGTGTGGAGGCATGAGCAAGGGGCGTGGTGGTCGTTCATCCAGGAGATCACCACGCCCCTTGCGCATGCCTTGAGAGACGCTGTGCAACGCCCCTAGTGCGTGCTAGGAGTTTGCGTTGTCGTAAGCGTCAATGACGTTTTGCGGGATCTTTCCGCGGCTAGCCACCTCAATGCCGCGATCCTGGGCCCAGAGGCGAATCTGGCGCGTACGAGTGCGGTTAGCGTCGCTCATGCCGCCACGGCGACGGGGGCGCGGTGCGGCAGGAACGATGCGTGCTGCCTCAAGGAAGGGGGACAGTGCATCGCGGAAACGTGCAGCATTATCTGCAGAAACGTCAAGAGTGTAATCAGTGCCGTCAACACTGAATCGAACGACATTCAACTCCGCTTCAGTCAGCGGGCTGTTATCCAAATCGTCGAAGTACTGGGTGATTTCGCGGCGTGCCATGGTTCTCCTTATGGTCCACATTGGGGTTGGGGGTGATTTAGTTTTGGGCAACATTTTTCCACTTCAATACGCTGGAGCGGATGAAATTTGCCCTGAGCCATCTGACGCGACTCCCTCTTGTTGGATGGCCCTTAACGGAGAATCCGGCGGGATCAAAAATAGCACTTAACGCGATTCGTTGATTGTCCCGCAGATTGTTTCACCATCGCATCGTGACGCAAAAGGGAGCTGCATCGAATGTTCAATTAAATACAATACTCGATTGTTTCATCATGAACAATTGAAAACCTTCCGACATGCCAGGAATATAGTTCGACAGGCGTCGGAGGTTTTGTTGATTTATAAAATTTTTATTAAAAATCCAGCTCAACTCCTTGATTTGAGGCTAGAAAGCCCACCGAAACCAAAAGGTGTATCTAACCTGCATGGTTGGTGAGGTTAAGAAAACTACCTTGCCTGACTGTCAAAACCGGTGTTGTACAGGGCGAAAAAAGAATCATCAATGGCATTGGGAACAACAAAAGCCTGGAGTTGCATAGGGGGTAACTCCAGGCTCATGGTCCGTCACAATAGTGAGGTGTGAGTGATGTTCGTAACAAAAATTATAAATTTTTAGAAAACATCCAGTTCAGCGTGCATCTCAGGCGCGCGCTAGACGCTCCTGAATCTGGCCAGTGAGGGCATCAATATCGGCCGTAATGCTTGCATGAGCGCGGCGACGCTGCTCTGGAGTCATATACTCCGCATTATCAACGGCATTACGTAACTGAGTGAGGCGTTCCTGCGCATCCTGCACAAATCCCGTGGCAAGGCCTGTGCCCTCCAATGATGACGAAACCCCCGCAATGCGTGAATGTAATGCCGCGCCATGGCCCGAAAATTGTGCCAAAGCGTCCGGGGTTACCCCCAAACGGCGTGCTTTAGCCGCCACTAGTTGAGCGCGGGCAAAGGTGACCCCGCGGTACAACAACGGCAGAGCAATTGGTGCAAGCATCCGTCCAGCGGCCGTATAACGCACAATATTCTGACGGTTGAACCGTCCAGCGCGCATCTTTGCCAATGATGCCTTAGCCATTCTGCGTTCGTGCCGACGTTTGGCCTTCAATCCACGCGAGTTCTGCTTATTCAGCGATTTTTCCTGCCGGGCAAGCAGCCGATCGCGGTTCTTATCAGCCCGCCTTTGTTGGCGCCCTACCTCTTTAGCCTGCGCTTTCGCAGATTTAATTTGTGCCTTGATGTGAGCCTTCGCTTCCGAACGCAGCCGCGCCCGGTGCTTGAGTAATGATGTCACAATACCCATAATCCAACCTCGCTTCGTCGAACAGCCGTTACCTGTCCCCATATTAGCTATGTACACCACTGGCGTTATGCTTTATTGCGGTCAAAGGAACAACCGAGTCCAGGGAACAATCCGTGGAGCACAGAGTGGAGTTACACAGAAAAGACGAGCAACTACAACCTACGGATCTTGTGGGATGTAGGTATCGCCTAGTGCAGCGACGCCGTCTGCCCGGAATCGCGCCCACCCCGGCTTCGCAGCAGCGCGCAGAGAGGACGGAGGAAGCTCGTCAGGATGTGTTTGCCCTGTTGCCTCGCGACGTCACCCGGGTTGATGCCCGACCTGAGCACGCCGAGGTGGACACCCTGGAAGGACTGGTGAACGAGGCGTCGATCATTACAGGCGCGGAACTCACGGGGCCCGGCTGGAGAGCCCCTATTGATGCCCTTGTTCGTCACTCCGACGGCACCTACACTCCCGTGGCGGTGAGTAACCACCGCGTGGCGCGCCCCCTGACTGAGGGGGCAAAGTCGGCATCGGCGCTGGTGGTGGACACACGGAACCTTGGGTTGGCCGAGCCGCGTGAGGCTAACTATAAGCTGCGTCACCACGCGGTGGACAGCTACCGGCTGGCGCTTGCTGCCCGCGCTTTAAACAATCTGGGGGTCGGCAGTGGGTTTGGGGCGGAAATCGGGCAGGACCGGGAACACGCGTTTCTTGTGCGCATTGCCGACATCATGCCCATTTTGGATAACGCCCTCGCGCAACCTACCCCCGATCACCCCCGTCGTGTGAAGGAATGCCGCTCCTGCCGCTACTGGTTCGATTGCTCAACCCAGCTTGAAGCCAACGACGATATTAGCCTGCTCATTCCTGGAGACCGCGCCGACCATTACCGCGAACGCGGCATCACAACAGTGCAGGAGCTTATCGACGCCCGCCTCGGCGATGCCTCCATCCTCGCTGCCGCATGGCGCGCCCACATCCCTGCCTTACGACGCCACCCCACCGTTACCGCCCCACGCTTCGACGAGGAAATAGACATTGACCTGGAAGCCTACCTAGACCAAGGCACATACCTATGGGGCACCTGGGATGGGCATACCTATCGGCCTTTTGTCACCTGGGATGGCCTCGGCGGCGATGCTGAGGCCCGGAACTTTGCCAGTTTCTGGACGTGGCTCATGGGTCGTCGCGCTGATGCTGCTCGTCACGGACGGAGCTTCGCCGCATTTTGTTATTCCGCCCACGGCGAAAACCACTGGATGCTGAGTTCCGCGCGGCGTTTTGGCGGGCAAAGCTACACGAATTCCGACGGCACCACGGTCACGGTACCCTCGGAAACCGAGGTGAAAGAATTTATTTCCTCAGGTCAATGGCTCGATGTATTTCGGTTGGTGCATAACCAACTTGCCGGACCGCGGGGTCTGGGGCTTAAAATCATCGCCCCACTGGCAGGATTCCACTGGGATGAGGCCGACCTTGACGGTGAGGCCAGTATTGAGGCGTACCGTGTCGCGGCGGGATTGGCTGCGGGGAGGGACGTCGATAAGCAGGAGATGCGGCGTCGACTGCTCAGCTACAACGGTGATGATTGTCGGGGCACGGCGGCGGTTCGGGCCTGGCTGGCGGCGGGCGCGCCGGGGACGCCCGAGATGAACGAGCTATAAGAAACCCCGCCGTGCACAGGTGATCGGCGGGGTGAGTGGTACGAGCCGTGAATTAGCTGGTAGCAGATGCGTAACGGGCAGCAACGTCGTCCCAGTTGAACACGTTCCACACGGCGTTGACGTAGTCGGCCTTCACGTTCTTGTACTGGAGGTAGAAGGCGTGCTCCCACATGTCCAGAAGCAGAAGCGGCGCGAGGTCAATGGACAGGTTGCCCTGCTGGTCCGTCATCTGCTCGATGACCAGGCGCTGACCGATCTTGTCGTAGGCCAGCACAGCCCAGCCGGAGCCTTGCAGGCCCAGAGCGGCGGCGTTGAAGTGTTCCTTGAACTTGTCAAAAGAACCGAAGTCGCGGTTGATGGCCTCAGCCAGCGCGCCGGTCGGCTCGCCACCGCCGTTGGGGGACAGGTTCTTCCAGAAAATGGAGTGGTTGGTGTGTCCGCCGAGGTTGAATGCTAGGTCCTTGGACAGCGCGGTGACGGCGGTGCCAATGTTGCCCTTCTCGCGTGCGTCCTGCAGCTTCTCCAGGGCTGCGTTGGCACCATTGACGTAGTTCTGGTGGTGCTTGGAGTGATGCAGCTCCATGATTTCCGCAGCGATGTGCGGTTCGAGGGCATCGTAGGAATAATCCAGCTCAGGAAGCTCGTAGACTGCCATTGCCTCGCCTTTCGTTTGGGTGTAAAGTCTTCGCACCATGATAAGCGAATAATTCATTTTCGCAACACACGCATACCGAAAAAGGGGACAACTATGGGATGGCTGTTCACGCCACAACCAACGATGGTGAGCAAAGAGGAGGCCCTTGTCGGCGGGCGGCACCCAGTCCTGGAACATCCCGAACACCACACCGTGTTGGGCACTCCTATCACTGGTCCATGGCGTGATGGGCAGCGCAGCGTGCTCATTGGTATCGGATGCTTCTGGGGTGCCGAAAAGATGTTGTGGCAGCTCGACGGCGTGGACTCCACGTCCGTGGGCTATGCCGGCGGGTTCACACCCAACCCCACCTACCGCGAAGTGTGCACCGGACGTACCGGACACACCGAGGTGGTGAACGTGGTGTACAACCCCGAGGTGATCAGCCTGGACAGCATCGTCACCACGGCCCTGGAAGCCCACGACCCCACCCAGGGTTACCGTCAAGGAAATGACGTAGGCACGCAGTATCGCTCTGCCTTTTATACGGTCGGGGATACTGCAGGTGACGACGCCGCGTTCATCCAGCAACGCCTCAATGATTACGCGCCCCGACTTGCCGAGCATGGCTTTGGCCCGATCACCACAGAGGTGATGCCTCTTGCTGACACCCCGGCGGGCGAGTACTACCTGGCGGAGGATTACCACCAGCAGTACCTAGACAAAAACCCCGGTGGGTACTGCCCCCATCATTCCACCGGGGTTGCTTGCGGCTAGCTCTGTACGTGGATTAGCCCTGTGCTTCGGTGAGCTGGGTGAGCATGGTTTCCAGGTCTGTCAGCGTCTGGACGGATTCTTTCACTGCGCCGTCTTCAACGTCGCTGCCCAGCGTGAGGGACACCTGTGCATCCATCGGGCGGGATCCGAGAATCTGCATGATGTCTCGCCAGTGCTTGATGGCACCCAGGCCGCCGTGGTACGAGTAGCCCACGAACCCAACAGGCTTGTTCTTCCATTCGGGCGCGATGTGGTCAATGGCGTTCTTGAACGCGCCAGGCACGGAACCGTTGTACTCGGGGGTGACAAAGATGAAAGCGTCGCAGTCGTCAATGGCTGCGCTGAATGCCTGTGCAGCAGCGTTATCGTATTCCTTGTTCAGCATGCTTGGTGGCGTAACGCCAGTGAAAAAGGGAAGATCAAAATCTGCGAGGTCTACAATCTGGGCGGTCACGCCCTCATGCTGTGCAGCGTGCTCGGCAACCCACGCGCCGATGCTGTCGCCAACGCGCCCCTCACGAATACTTCCAACAACAATACCAATTTTCATGTGTTCCTCCTGGGGAATTTTGATGACGTGTGTTCAAGTTACTGTGGTCGAACAATTTTTGCAATTGTGACCACCAATTTCACTATATCGACGGAAAAATTCGATAGTCTCATGAAGTGTAATGTGCCTGTGAACTGGTTTTTTGCCTTATGTTTGCGATAAAAAATGTTCTAAAAAGGCAACAAATCAAGCGAGGGGAGTGAGTACAAGTCATCCGAGCTGTGGCCCCGTACTAGATGAAACGCAGTTATGCCCACTGCGCGGGCACCTTCAACGTCATTGGGAAAAGAATCCCCGACCATGATGGTCTCGTGCGCGGTAATCCCCATGACTGCAAGTGCGCGTTCGTAGCACTCCGGGTTCGGCTTGGCGGCACCCAGGTCCGTGGAGGTCAACAGCTGCACTCCTGAAATATCAAGCCCGGTGCGCTTTAGTTTACGTTGTTGCAGTTCCGTGGCTCCGTTGGTCAGGATGCCTACCTGCAATCCGGCTTCGAGGGCACGTGTTAGCGCGGGCGCGGCATCGGGGAATGCGCGCCAGTGCTGCTCGTACAGGGTGAGGAAGTGAGCGAACAATGCGTCAGTCGCGGCGTCGTCAAGCGAAAAATCGCCCAGGAAGTCCCGCACGCGGTTGCGGCGTTGCTGCTGGTGGGTGCACTCGCCGCGTTCATAGGCGGAGAAATACTGCCGTTCAATGGCGAACCACCGGTCTGTCTGGTCGCCCGGCAACCCTAACTCACGGGCCCACGCGGTGGCTGCGTTGTGGGCGGCGCTGGTGTGGTCAATGAGGGTGTCATCAAGGTCGAAGAGGATTGCGCGAATACTTGTCGGGCGGGCTGCTGCTTTCACGATCATGGAGCCTACCCTGCCGAATATATGCTGTCGCCCGCTCCACAACTATCGACGCCGCGAGGCACAGCGAGCCTATACACCATCCGGCAAGGACATCGCTTAACCAATGGTGCGCCAGGAACACGCGCGAGATGCCCATGAGCAGTGCGTATGCGATGCCGCAGCCACTGATCAGCGTACGCAGCCCAGCCGAGCGAGTGTGCTGGCATAGGAGGTAGACCATGACCCCGGCGATCACCACAGCGTTGAGAGTGTGTCCGCTGGGGAAAGAAAAGGTGTGCTCGAAGGGCGGTACTGCGACCTCGTGAAGCGGTCGGATGCGTTCGAACGTGAGCTTGAGTAGGCGGGTCACTGTTGTGGATAGCGCGGTGGCTCCTGCCATCAGGAAAATGGGTGTGGCATCGCGCCATCGCCATGCCGTGTACAGAGCAAACGTCGTGGCTATTGGTGCTGACCAGGGGGTGCTTCCTAGGTTGGTGAACCAGGTGACCGCCATGCCGGTGCGTGGGCTGCGTGCGGCAAGGGCATGGTTCAGCGCCCAGTGATCCATGCGAATCACCCATGGACTATGAGTGCTGGCACCGTAAGTGATAGTGATGCTCGCGGCCAGCATGAGGATGGCTCCACCGATGATGGTGCCAATGGTGAGCAGCCTGCACCTGGGGGCCGACAAGGGGAAAAGCACAGGAAGCGATTTTAACTGGGAGTGAGCGGTAATGGTGGAAGGTTACCCGGGACTGTGTTAGCTAAGGCTTAGTGTGCGCGCGAGTATGCTCACCCCATCAAAGGTAATGTGACCCGTTAGACAGTGATATTAGACACAATCAATGTGGGATGGCGAACAGGGAAAATGAAGCCAAGGACATGTGCTGAGCGGCAATGATGAGGTGTTTATCACGTGTTTCGGCCGGAAAATCGGACATATCCAGTAGAAAAACAAAAACAAACGGGCATACTAGTCAGTAAAACTCACGGAAATATTGCACGCTGGACAACGCTCTGGCAGGGAGAAGGCAAAGACCATGAAGGTTAGTGTCGGAAATAAGGTTGTGCTCATCGGTGCCGGGGATGTTGGACTGGCCTACTCATACGCACTGATCAACCAGGGGGTGTGTGACCACCTGGCCATCATCGACATCGACGAAAAGAAGCTTGAAGGCAACGTCATGGACCTCAACCATGGTGTCGTCTGGGCTCCCTCCCGCACCAAGGTCACCAAAGGCACCTACGAAGACTGCGCTGATGCCGCACTCGTGGTCATCTGCGCAGGCGCAGCCCAAAAACCCGGCGAAACCCGCCTGCAGCTGGTGGACAAGAACATGCACATCATGAAGTCCATCGTGGACCAGGTGATGGCCAGCGGTTTCGATGGCATTTTCCTTGTTGCCTCCAACCCCGTGGATATCCTTTCCTACGCCGTGTGGAAGTACTCGGGTCTGCCCGCTCACCGCATCATCGGCTCCGGCACCGTCCTTGACTCCGCTCGCTTCCGCTACATGATGGGCGAACTCTACGAAGTGGCCCCCACCTCCGTCCACGCTTACATCATCGGCGAGCACGGCGACACGGAACTCCCGGTCCTATCTAGCGCCACCATCGCTGGTGTGTCCATGCGCAAGAAGCTGGAGAAGGATCCCGAGCTGGAAAGCCGCCTAGAAAAAGTCTTTGAAGAAACCCGCGATGCCGCCTACACCATTATCGACGCCAAGGGCTCAACCTCCTATGGCATCGGCATGGGTCTTGCCCGCATCACCCGTGCGGTGCTGCAAAACCAGGACGTTGCGCTGCCGGTGTGCTGTCTGCTGCGCGGCGAATACGGCGAAGAGAACATCTTCATTGGCACCCCCGCCGTTATCCACCGCAAGGGTGTACGGCGCGCCATTGAGCTGGAAATCACCGAGCACGAAATGGATCGCTTTAAGAAGTCGGTGAAGACCCTCCGCGAGATCCAAGAAAACTTCTTCCCCGCTGAGGAGAACCCCGCCCCGGCCGCAGACGAGTGATCTAAGCAGGTGCGAGACCTGGAAGAGAAGGGTTTCGGCGGAACACGGTGACTATCCCTCACTACGTTCCGCTGGAACCCTTCACCTATGCTGCAGGCGTCATGCGGGTACGACGGTGTGGTCTAGACTGGCAGCCATGCAGACTATGCACACCCTGCAGATCATTGCTCATCGAGGCGCAAGTTTCGACTATCCAGAAAACACGGAACTTTCTTTCCTCGCCGCTGTGGAGCAGAAAGCCGACGGCGTTGAATGTGATGTACGCCTAACCAGCTGCGGGACGATGGTCTGCATCCACGATCCACGCATTGACCGCGTGTCCGACGGAACGGGTCTGGTGTCAGCCATGACCTACGAACAGCTGACACACTACAACTTCGGCACCGCAGACTTTCCGCAGCGGCCCCTGGCCTACGACCGTCTTCTGGAAATCATGGAGGCGTACCCCGATAAGCACCTTTTTATTGAGGCAAAACATTTTTCACGGTTCGGGCGCATCGTGGAGGAGCAACTGGTGCTGCGGCTGCGCTACTTCGGCATGTTGAACCGGCCGACGGTACACGTCATTTCCTTCTCACCCTTGGCCATGCAACGCATGCGATCCATCGCCCCGAATATAGATCGAATTTTCCTACAAAGCCCACGTGGCAAGCCGTTTAAGCGGTGGGGGATGCCTGGGGACGTCGGGGCGTCGATAACCGAGGCGAAGAACAATCCAAGACTGCTTCCAGCGAGCTACATGTGGACCGTTGACGAACCCGACGATATGCGCTGGGCCCGCAGGCATGGCGTGCGCTACATGGCCACGAACCGACCGTCCTTGGCGCGGCAGGTGCTGGGGCGCGAGTAGAGTCCGGTATCTTTTACACCATGGCTAAAAAGAAGAAAAACAGGGAAGAACTGCCGGAGGGGATGAGTCGCCGCCAGGCGAAGCTGGCCGCGCGCGCCGCCGAACGCGCAGCTAACGAACGCGACCCGCGCCCTTACGCTGGGCTCGCGGCCGAAGCGGAACTCGTTGCACTGCAGGAATTCGTTCCGTCCGCCGTTGCACAGCTGACAGTCACTGGTTTCGATCAGCCTGTCAACCTCTGCACCGTGCTGCCCGGCGCGGTCGCTGCGCTGGTGCGTGAAGACAACCTGGGGGGCGACCGCTACGTTGCACTGCAGGTTCAGAGCCGTTCGCAAAACCCCGGACGCGACCTCGCTTACGCGTTGAACTGGTTGAAAAATGCCTCTGCCGGTGAGAGCCTTGCCTCCACTGCTGCTGACGGCAACCAGCCGGAACTGTCGTCGCTTATCGACGCCGCGACCACCATCAAACCCGTTGCGCACCAGGATTTCAGCTGGTGGCTGCCGGAAGGCGCGGTGGTGGATGAGAACACCGAGCGTTCCCTCCAGGCCGCCAACAACTCCATCATGCCGTCCTATCCCGTCGCCGCTGATGTTGAGGGTGCTGTCTGGTGGATTGACGCCGGGGATAAAGCACACATCCGGTGGGTACGCAGCGACGACGAAGAACCTTTGCTGCGCGCCCTTGCCCGCATCGGCGCGGCCGGGGAGTTGAACCTTGGCGAAGACACCAAGTTCGCTGGTGTTTTCCGCACGCATGGCATTGCCGTGCCTGTGTTTGATCTCGACCCCACAGTTGCTCCAGAGGAATACAAGGCCGCGCTGGAGGCCCTGGAGAAGAAGATTGTTGCTGAGATGGGCAACGATGCGGAACTCACCTCCGACGAGCGCCGCAACCTGGATAACATCAAATCTCGCCAGGTGACCATCCGCTAGCGCTGCTGTTCCCATCGTGGGTGGCGGTACATTTTTCTGGCCACAAAGAAGGCGGGAATCAGCCCTACCGCTGTGAACAGCAGTAACTCAATCGGGCCGATGTTTGCCTGTAAGGGCAGGATCAGCAGAAGCGGCACGATAGTGCTGAATGCGATCCAGGCGATGAAGAACGTCACAAGGGTAGCGAACCAGCGGATATAGCCTTTCATGGTCTAAGCCTACGTACCCTGCGTGAGGTACCCCAGGGGTGGGGTTCGGGAGGGGCCTAACGCAGGGAGGCAAACAGCTGCTCTGCGGCAGGCTCGTCCCACAGCACCACGCTGCCGACATCGTAGTCGCCGAAGCCACCAACGGGGACGGTTTCGGTGTTCACGCCGCTGCGCATCGCCCATGCGACCCGCGCGAGGTGCCACACGTGATCACTTTTATTCACGGTAAAGGATCCCGTGGTGCTGTTGATGAGGGGAACCAGGCGGAAGGGGTTGGCCAAGGTGCTGGGGCTACTGGCCTTGTCCATCAGCGTGGAGAAGAACTGGCGTTGACGTTCCACACGATCCAGATCGCCCATAGCGGTGGCGCGGGTGCGCACATAGCCCAAGGCGGTGGGGCCGCTCATGTCCTGGCAGCCTTCCTGCAAGTCAATATTGGCCAGCGGATCATTGATGGGTTCCTTGACACACATATTTACGCCACCCACGGCGTCCACCATGTTGGAAAATCCGCCGAATCCGATCTCGGCGTAGTGGTCAATCCTCAAACCGGTAGCATCCTGCACCGTTTCTGCCAGTAATTTCGGGCCGCCGATGGAAAAAGCGGAATTGATCTTGTCCTGCCCGTGGCCTGGGATGCTCACATAGGAATCGCGGGGAATAGACAGCAACGTGGCCTTACCACTGTTGGGGATGTGCAACAGCATGATCGTGTCGGTGCGGCCAGCGCCAATATCGCCGCCCGTGCCGAGGGTATTAATCTGATCCTCCGTCAGGCCCTGGCGGGAATCCGAGCCGACCAGCAGCCAGTTGGTGCCAGCAGTGTTGGCAGCTTTGGTGTCCGGCAGGGCGTCGATACGATTCAGCTTGGAATCCGCCCACAAGGTGCCCACCACAACCAGGGTCAACACCGTGATGAGCACGAGGCTGAAACACCCACACCCCGGGCGGAATCTGCGACGTGGTCTGCGCTGCTTCGGCGGCCGAGGGGGCTGCTGGGGTGGAACCTGTGGTGGCTGGCCCGCGTACTGCACCGGTGGTTGGTAGTTCACCTGGCCAACCTGGCCGGGAACCTGCTGGGGTGCGCTTTGCTGCGGCGGAATGTACTGCGTCGGGCGGTCCAGCTGCCTGGTGGGTTCCACAGAAGGCGGGGGTGCACTGTTGCGGCTTGGGCGTGGCGGGCGTTGGGCTCCGCGCTGGTTTCCGGAGGATTGCGCAGAGCGACGCCGCACCGGACGGCCAAAGCGGTCAAGGATAGGATTGCCGTGGCTGTCTGAGAGGTAGTCGTCTCCACGCGAATTCATGGAACTAAGAATAGTCGGCTTTCACTCCTGTCTCAGAAATCCCATGAGAGACTCGCCGAAGGCGGCATAGCCGACGAACGCCACCGCATCAATGAGGAAATGTGCGATGACCAGCGGCCATATTTTGTTAGTGCGCTGGTAAAACCAGGCAAACACCACCCCCATGATGATGTTGCCCACTCCTGCGCTGAAGCCCTGGTACAGGTGATAGCTTCCACGCAGGAAGGACGACAGAGCCACCGCCTTCCAAGGCACGAGGTCGAGCTGCTTCAACCGCGTGAGTAGCCATAGCACCACCACGGTCTCCTCCGCGAAGGCGTTGGCAAAGGACCAAACGAGCAGGACGGGGGCCTCCCACCAGGCGTCAAGAGTGGAGGGAACAACGTTTTTTGTGAAACCAAGCTGGAGCGCGCCCAGGTAAAACAGCAGCCCAGGCAGGCCGATGAGTGCGGCCAGGCCAGCCCCAGAACCAAGGTTGCCCAGGCGTGGTTTCGGCAGTGCGACCTTGTCCGGGTTGAGCAGGTACAGCACCAGCAACCCCCACCCACACAAGACGGCAGCAGAACACAGCTGCAGGGCCAGGTCCAGCCATGGTGAGTCAGCTTGGGAAGCGTTGAGGGTTGCGGTCTGCTGGTTCAGCGGAGTGGAGGAGAGCGCGGCGTCAATAAGCCGCAGCAGGGACCGCACACCAGACATGCCAAAAGTAATCAGCAGCACCACCAGAAGTTCGCGGTAGATGCGGGCGCGCGGCGGAGAGGGAGCGGCGGGGTGATCCGTCATTGTTCCAGGTCCTCTGCCAGACCGAACAGGTCGGCGGGAGTGCAACGAATGCCCCCAAGGTGCACGCTCGGTTGCCAACCGGTGTGCGTATTGGCGGTGCCAAAAGGAATGCTGAGCGCGGCGCCACCGGTCATGTTGAACAGGGTTGCCCACGGCGTCCAGCGTGTTTGGGCCTCAAAATCCTCGGCCGGGGGCAGCGCGGAGAAAAACCCCTGGGCGGGAGGATCGAACGCAAGAGTGGGGGTGAGCAGCACATCGATATCCCAGGCAGCCCGTACCACCGGGCCAACTTTATGAAAACGCCGCACAGCATCAGTACGCTGCGCCGCCGACAACAACATGCCCCGCGAGCGGAGCCAATCAACGAGGGGGCTGGCGGGGCTGTCGATACGCCGGGCCATGCCGCACAGCACATCCTGAAACGCAGAAAACAGCTCGGGACCGTAGGCGGGGCGGATCTCCACCACCGAATGGCCCAGGTCGGACAGCTTATCCGCCGCCGTGTGGACTGCCGCCACCACATGCGGGGCCACAGATTCCGGGCCACCATCTCCATGCAGCGGTTCCACCAACACCCCCACGCGCAGGGCACGATGACAGGGAGTGATGTTGTGCAGGAACGCGGTGTCGGCAAGCGTGGGCACCAGAAAACCCTGTACCGTCAGCTTCGCCCCGTGCGACAGATGCGGAGGCTTAAACCCCACCAGGCCAGTCGAAGCGGCGGGAATGCGAATGGACCCACCCCCATCCGATGCGTGCGCCACCCGCACCACACCCCGGGCCACCGCCGCGGCCGCGCCACCCGATGACCCGCCCGGCGTGTGACCAGGCAGACGCGGATTGTCCACAGCGGGCATGCCCACAGGTTCCGTGTAGGCGCTCATGCCCAGCTCAGGCGTCTGAGTCTTACCCGGAATCAGCGCCCCCTGATTCAGCAGCACCTCGGGAAACGGGTCAGTCGCATCCGGGATCTCGCGCCGGGACACCGACCCATACGAGACCGGCATGCCCACAACAGGGCTTAAATCTTTCACGGGAATGGGAATGCCCCAGAGTTTTCGCCGCTTGTCGCGGGGAATGGTATCCAGCTGTTCCACCTGCGCCAGCGCAAAATCCAGGTCAATGTGCGCAAATCCGTGCTCGGCGGGGGTGAGGCCGGACAGCGCGGAATCGATCTCCGCCACCAGGTCACGGGGGTGCACCTCACCTGAGTGCAGCAGACGGGCCAGCTGGGGAAGCGGAAGCTCAAGCATGATTTGACCCTAGCAGCGACTAAGATAGCAGCATGACAGTGACCGTCGCCTACCTTGGCCCCGCAGGTACCTTCACCGAAGCCGCACTCTGGAAATTCCGCGAACAGACCCTGCCCGATGTGACGGTGCAGCCGCTGCCGGTGGACAGTCCAGCGATGGCACTCGACGCTGTGCGCAGCGGCGATGCAGATTATGCGTGCGTGGCCATTGAAAACTCCGTGGATGGCCCCGTCACCCCCACCTTTGATGCGCTGGCCGCTGCACCTGGGGTGCAGATCTACGGTGAAACGGACATCGACATCACGTTCGCCATCATGATGCGCCCCGGGTTTGATTCAGCGACTATCCGCACCTTCTCCACACACCCGGTGGCCCGTCAGCAGGTGGCCGACTGGGTTGCAGACAACCTGCCCGAGGTCGACTTCATCCCCGCATCCTCCAACGCTGCTGCCGCGCAAGCCGTCGCTGAGGGGCGTGTCGACGCCGCCGCCGCACCCGAACGCGCCGCTGACCTGTTCAACCTGGAGGTCGTGGCGCGCGATATTGCCGACGTTCGCGGTGCCCACACGCGATTCGTCCTGGTGGGGCGATCCGGGGTGCCCTGCCCCCGCACTGGCGATGACCGTACCTCCGTGGTGTTCAATCTTCCCCAAAGACCAGGGACGTTAGTGGGGGCACTCACCGAATTTGCGTTGCGCGGGGTGGACCTTTCCCGCATTGAATCTCGTCCCACTCGCACAAACATTGGCACCTACCGCTTTCACGTGGACCTCAACGGGCACATTGACGACGCCCCGGTGGCCGAGGCTATCAGCGCCCTCTACCTGCGGTGCGACGACCTCACCTACCTCGGATCCTGGCCTGCGGCCCGGCGCGAGGGGGAACAGGTTAGGAACAATACTGTCGCCCGTATCGCCGAGGCTCATGCCTGGGTGGAGCGTATGCGGCGTGGTGACATCCCCGAAAGGAGAAACCCCGAATGACACTACGACTCGTGCTGATGAGGCACGGCCAGACCCACAGCAACCTGCGACGCGTCATCGATACCCGCCCGCCCGGCGCGGACCTGACAGAAAAAGGGCAGCAGCAAGCCCTGAGCGCTGGCGCAGAGCTGGCCGAGATGTGTGGGCCGCGCATCAGCGAGGCGTACTGTTCCGTCGCTGTGCGCACGCAGCAGACAGCGGAACGTGTGGTGGGGGCGTACGAGGGGATTCTGGGGTTGCAACCGGGTGATGTTCCCATTGCTGTAACTGAGGGCATCCACGAAATTGATTTGGGGGAGTTGGAGGGGAGGGACGACCATGCCGCCTACGAGGCGTATATGGAGAATCTGGCGGCGTGGCTGCGCTCGGATGCCTCTGCCCAGGCTGAGGGTGGGGAGACGTATCTGCAGCTCCTTGACCGGTATGTGCCGGTTCTTGATGCCCTCATCGCCGATCATGAGGGGCGGGACACTGACTTACTGGTGGTCAGTCACGGCGGGGCGATCCGCACGGTGGCGGCGCATGCTGCAAGTGTGGACCCGCAGGTGGCGCTTGACGCCTACATTGCTAACTGCCAGTTTGTGGTTTTGGAACCTGGTGGCAAACCATTTGGGCAGTGGGCGGTGCGGTACTGGGCTGGGCACGACGTGCGCTAAACGTTGAGCTGCCGTCGTCGCATTATCCCCAGCCGAGGCGATGGAGGTCGGCGTCGTCAAGCCCGAAATGGTGGCCGACCTCGTGAATCACCGTCACCGCCACCTGGTGAACAAGTTCCTCCTCCGAGTTGCAGTGGTCCTCCAGCGCGTTCTTGTAGATCGTGATGGTGTCCGGCAGGTGGCCCGTATGGTTGGCGGTTTTGCGGGTGAGCGCAACCCCTTCATACAACCCCAGGATGTGGGGTGATCGCTCGTTGTACTCACCAATGAGAATCACCACATTGGTGAGATGTCGCAGGAACTCGTCGGGGATGCGGTCAAGCCCCTGCTCCACGAGTTCTTCGAAACGCTCGTCGCTGACTTCGATCATGAGAACCCAACATAGTCTTTGTTGCTACCGCGGGTTGGCCGCAGGTGTGCGTAGCGGATTGCGGCTTGGCTGTGGTGGCGGCGGTGCCCCATCGATGGTGAACTGACCTTTTGCACTGCCCTTCAGGGCGGAGAACTTGCCATCGCGGTTGGCCTTGAACAGGGCGCAGTTGACCGTGTGGGTTCCACCGATCCAAGAGTTTGTGGTGACGGTAGTCCAGAAGGGCGACAACGTGGAGTTGTAGAGAGCATCGTCGCCACCGATGTACTCCAATGCGGCGTTGGTACACACGGTCTTCAGGTGCTGGTCCTGGTCCTCAGTGCTGGGGGTGCCTTGGGGGAACACGTTCTGCAAATCGACCACAGAGGTCACCTCATAGGAGTGGTCTTCCTCGCAGGGGACGATGTGCGTGCGGTTTTCAGCGTCCACGGCAACACACTGCCCTGCCTGGGCGATACGTGCCTGGTCTTGGTCCGTGGCCTTTCCGCTGATCAGTGCTGCCTGGCCTTTATCATTGGTCACCTGAACGCCGCAGAGCATGGTGCGGTCGCCGGCAGCCCACGAGGCCGGAGGGGGCAGAATCGGCGCGATCGTGTACCGGCCGGAGGGATCGTAGCGCCCTTGCAGGTATTCGACAGTGGGGGCTGTGCACAGTTCTTCACGCAGCTGGGCCTGGCGCTCCAGGTCGGGTGCTTCCGCCTTGGGGCCAAATTCCGAGGAGGGGTAGGTGGCCAGGTTTTCGCGTGCGGAGATTTCAAAGCGGTGGTCCGTGGCGCAGTCGGTTTGACTGAAGTGGGACACGTTTCCATCGTCGCCAATGTCCCACGTGAGGCAATCACCGACGTTTGCAGTGGTGAACGGTGGAACGTCGGAGTTTGGGGAGTTTGCAGAACTGGAGGAGGATCCGTTTCCTCCGCCGCCCGAATTGGCTTGCGACCTGACAAACTCGTAGGCACCGACCGCGCAGGCCGCTGACAAGGCCACAATGAGTATGGCGCGCACGATATTGGCAGATCGCCAAGATTTTTGCTTATTCATCAGCTACTATCATGCCCTGAACGATGAAGAATCGCATCTTAGCTTATGTGCGCTTTTGGTGGGGCTGTTATGGGCGAGGCTGAGCCTTTGACACGTGGGTTTTCAGGGCGTAGCGGTCAGTTCGGTAGAGCGAGGAACACCATTCCACAGGACGGCCTTCAGAAAAGGACTGCCGAACGATGCGCAGGAGCGGTGCACCAGTCGGGACGTCGAGAAGCACGGATGTTTCCTCGTCGGCGCATATGGCGGTGGCGGTTTGGTCGGCATCGGTGACAGGCACTTTGTAATGCTTGTCAAGGATGGAATACACCGAGTTGTATACGTCGTTTTCCAGCAGGTCAGGCGCGTAGCTGCCGTTGTACCAGCCGTCGTCAATGGCGTAGGGGCGGTTATCACCCAGCCGCAAACGGCGCAGATGCGTGTGCATCACACCCGGTTCGGCGTTAAAGAACGCCGCCACTTCTTCTGGGGCCATGGCGCGGGCTGCCTGCAGAATCTTGCTGGATGCCTGCAGGTGTTGAGCTGACATTTCAGACGAAAATGAGGCCAAATGCAGACGGGACACCAGGGGGTTGGGTGCCACGAATGTTCCCTTGCCACGGGCGCGCTTCAGCTTTCCTGACGCGACTAAATCTCCAATCGCACGACGCACAGTGATGCGGCTAACGCCATAGGTTTCCTCTAATACGCGTTCACCTGGGAGCATGTCTCCAGGGGAAAGCTCTGTTGCGCAGATTTCTTCCAGGATTTCCCGAAGTTGAGCGTGTTTTGGTTTCGGTCCGTCTTTGAGCAGACGAGACGTGAGCTGCGTTTCGGCCGCCGCAGTAGTGGACGCCACGGCGGTGGGCGTTGTGGTTGGGGTTATTGTCGGTACAGGGTCAGGCGCAGGGAAATTCGCTGAAGTGACCATGCTTATATCATAACGCTACTGGTCATAACCAGGCGAGGTTTAGTGTATGATATACCCCCTTATTGCTGCACCTATTGAGGTGCTTGTTGCGACACCGGTTGTGTACTCAGCTACCGCATGTCACGACCAGGTAAACACGGCACAGCGACTCGGGTGCGCATTGTAGGCTAGTGGACATGATTGATCTGAAGTTTCTCCGCGAAAACCCGGACGTTGTACGCGCGTCTCAGACAACCCGCGGCGAAGATCCCGAGCTGGTGGACCAGCTGATTGCCGCCGACGAAGCCCGACGTGAGTCCATTGCTGCCGCCGACGCGCTTCGGGCAGAGCAGAAAGCTTTTGGGAAGAAAATAGGCCAGGCCGCCCCCGAAGACCGGCCAGCACTATTAGAAGGGTCCAACCAGCTTAAAGCCAAGGTCAAAGAAGCCGATGCCGCGCAGAAAGCCGCCGAGGCGGAGGTTGGACGACTCCAACTACTGATCAGCAACGTTGTGGACGGCGCGCCCGCAGGCGGCGAAGACGACTTTATTGTGCTAGAGCACGTGGGGGAGCCCACTACGTTTGATTTCGAGCCGAAAGACCACCTTGAACTGGGCGAAAGCCTGGGATTGATCGACATGGAACGAGGAACCAAGGTCAGCGGGTCGAGGTTCTACTTCCTCACCGGTCATGGTGCCATGCTGCAGCTTGCCATGTTGACGCTCGCGGCGCAGAAAGCCATGGCTGCCGGATTCCAGCTCACCACCACCCCGGTGCTGGTGCGCCCCGAGGTGATGCAGGGAACGGGCTTCCTGGGTGCCCATGCCGACGAAGTGTATTACCTGCCAGCCGACGATTTATACCTGGTAGGCACCTCCGAGGTCGCGCTCGCAGGTTACCACCAGGGGGAGATCATCGACCTGTCGGCGGGTCCGAAACGCTACGCCGGGTGGTCCTCTTGCTTCCGCAGGGAGGCTGGTTCCTACGGCAAAGACACCCGCGGCATCATCCGCGTCCACCAGTTCGACAAGGTAGAAATGTTCAGCTGGTGCAAACCCGAGGACGCCGCCGCCGAACATCAGAAACTCCTAGATATGGAACGCGATATGCTGGCGGCGATTGAGGTGCCCTACCGGATTATCGACGTCGCGGGCGGCGACCTGGGCTCCTCCGCCGCACGCAAATTTGATACTGAAGCGTGGGTACCCACCCAAAACACCTACCGCGAGCTCACCTCCACCTCTAATTGCACCACCTATCAGGCGCGTCGCTTGCAGGTGCGCTACCGCGATGAGAATGGCCGCCCGCAGGTGTGCGCCACCCTGAACGGTACCCTGGCTACCACTCGCTGGCTTGTGGCCATCCTGGAAAACCACCAACAGGCTGACGGCTCCGTGCGGGTGCCAAAGGCACTGCAACCCTTTGTTGGCCGCGAGATTCTTGAACCGGTGAACAATGCCTGATCATCCTGACCAGCACTATCACCGCCAGGGGATTTTTCGGGTTGACCCACGCGAAGCGCAGGAACTCAGCGCCCTACCGAAACACCCCACTGAGGGCACAGAGTTCTTCTACCGGAATGTGGTGCGTACCCTCAAAGGAGTCATGTGGGCGCAGGGCATGCGCATTGTGGTCGAAGGCGCGGAAAATTTTCCCCAGACAGGCGGCGCTCTGATCGCCTGCAACCACACCGGCTACTACGATTTCATTTTCGCCGGAATCGCCGCTGAGCTGCGCGGCCACCGCCTGGTGCGGTTCATGTCGAAGAAAGAGATTTTCGACGTCCCGGTGGTGGGCGCCATGATGCGCGCCATGAAGCACATTCCGGTGGATCGATCAGCCGGGCGTGGCGCATTCGATGAGGCTGTGCGGCGGTTGGACCAAGGCCAGCTTGTGGGTATTTTTCCAGAGGCCACCATTTCCCGCAGTTTTGAACTCAAGGAATTTAAAAACGGCGCGGTTCGTATTGCTGATAGCGCTGGGGTGCCGTTGATCCCCATGGCGATTTGGGGGTCTCAACGCGTCTGGACCAAAGACCACCCCCGCAATCTCGGGCGCTCCAACACGCCCATCGTCATTGTCGTGGGCACCCCGGTTGATCCTGCTGGCGAACCGGATGAGGCCACCGAGCGTCTGCGCGATGCCATGGCTGAGCTGCTGACACGCGCGCAAAGCATCTACGAACGCGACTTTGGACCTATCGAAAAAGGCCAGTATTGGATGCCCGCCCGCCTCGGTGGCACCGCCCCCACACTAGAACGCGCGCAAGAAATCGAGCAGGAAGAAAAAGCCCGTAGGCAGGCGAAAAAGAAATGACGTTGACGGGGCTGCGCACCGCACCACCACGGCTTGTGGCCACAGACCTGGATGGGACTTTTCTTGACGATGCCGAGCGCGTCCCCCTCCGCCTCCGGCGCGCCGTCACGCGTCTCGACGCCGCTGGGGTGCAGCTGGTGCTCGCAACCGGCCGTCCTGCTCGCTGGGTTCTGCCTGTCGTGGAACAACTCACTGTCCGCCCCCTGTGCCTCTGTGGAAACGGGGCGGTGCTGTTCGACTCGTCCACCAGCCGTATTGTGGATATCCGCACCATCGACTCCCAGACTCAGCACTTTGTGGTCATGGTTGCCCGGGCGGCGCTGGGCGAGGTGGGCACTGCGGTGGAGCGACCCGACAATTTTGTGGTCTCTGATGAGTTCGTGCATGCGTGGTCGTCCATTGAGCACGCCGTGCAGGGGGAGGACGTGGTGCTCAGCCAACCAGCCGTGAAACTGCTGCTACGCAATCACACATTGAGCAGCCGAGAGATGTACGACATTGTGCGGCCCCACATTCCAGAGGAACGCGCGCACATCACCTTCTCCATTGATGAAGGTCTCCTCGAAGTCGGCCCCCCAGGCGTAAATAAAGCCGAGGGAGTGGCTCGGGTGGCCGAACAACTGGAGGTTCAGCGCGAGGACGTCCTGTGTTTTGGTGACATGCCCAACGATAGCGAAATGCTCAGCTGGGCAGGCATTGGAGTGGCCATGGGAAACGCCAGGCCAGAGGTTAAAGCCGTGGCCGACTACGTCACCGCCACCAACAACGACTGCGGCGTGGCTGATGTGCTGGAGTACTGGTTTTAGACGCACAGAATGTGGGGCCTTTCCAGGGAGTGAAAGGCCCCACAGGTCTCTAAGTAAGACTGTTACTCTTCGGTGTGTACCACCGGAGCTGAGTTTTCTGCCTCGTTGGCGTGGATCTGAGTTTCCTGAGTTTCCGCATTGTGGGTGATGTAACCACCCTGGAAGTCCACGCGGGCGAGGCCGCCTTCTTGGTATTCCTCATTGAGGGGCAAACCAAGCGGGCCTGCGTCGAAGCCCTGTTCAGCCCAGGCATCGCCGATGGCTCCCCACAGTGCGTGGGTTCCGGCCTCGGGGGAGGAGACGATCACGCCATTGTCGTAGGGGGCAACGGTCACGTCGCTGTTCTTTTCGCTGATGGGACGTACCTGCTGTGCGGGTCCTCGGGAGTTGCCCAGGATGGGGGCCAGCGTGGACGCGAGCTTCAGGATCTTGTCCAATGTTGCGTTGCCGCCGGTGAGCTTGGTCATGCCGTTCAGGATGCTGGGGATGTCACCTAGCTTGATTCCACCCAGCACCTGGGAGTTTCCATTGCTGCTCAGCTGCGAGTTTCCGCCCTTAGCCAGGAAAGCCGACACAGCGAATGCTGCCAAGCTGCCCAGATTTGCGGTTTGCCCACCCTGCGAGGAGGAGTTCACCAAGGACTGCAGGGCGTTGGACTGGGATTTTCCGGCACCGTCATTAGACTTGCCGTTGTTGTTGGAGGCGTTGTGGTTGCTGGGTTGCGAGCCGCCCGTGCTGTTGATCGAGTGATACTTGTTGCTCGCGATGTTGCGAATCTCGTCCATACGGTCGTACACGTTCTGGCCGGGGCAGGCGGTGTCACCAACGTCGCGGTGAGCGAAAATGTTCGGCAGCGTGACTTCCTGACCGTAGGCGAAACGGGTGTAGGGGGTGCCTTCGGAGTAGTGGACATCCGAACCCTTCGGGTCGAAATCGCCAACCTTGGCGCGCCAACCAGCGAGGTTACCAGCGGCGTCGATCATGGCCTGCGTTGCCGGGGCTTCGTCGTAGTTGCCCAGGAAGGAAATGGCCCAGGTGTTGGAGTTGAAACCGCCCGCGTGGACGCCCTGAACTGGCTTGTTCAAGCCGCCAGAGTGGCCTTCATAGATGTTGCCGTATTTGTCCACCAGGGAGTGGTATCCCACGTCGCACCAACCCAGTGTTTGCGCATGGTACTGGTAGATGCCGCGAACGATGCCAGCAGCCTCGGCTTCCGTGTAGTTGTTTGAGCCTGCTGTGTGGTGAATGGTGATGGCATTGGTTTCGTCGTCGTAGTCCGGTTCGGCGCAGCGGATCGATTCGTCAGCTCCCCATTCGCTGCGGGAAATCACGCGGGGCATCCCGGTTGCGTCGGTGGAGTCGGCGGCGAGGGCGATTTTGCCTTCGTCAGCTTTGCCGTCAATGAATACGGCCTTGATGCTGGCGGGATCGACTTCGGGAGCCGGGGCGTCGCCAAGCAAATCGACGCCGGAGGTGGAGACCTGAATTTTCTTGGTGGGTTCCACAAACACGAGTTCGGTGCCGCTGCGAGGCTGGTGATCGGTGGCGTCAATGGGGTCGGCGTTGTACCAATCGCTCCAGGAGCCGTCGTCTTTCTGGGCGCGGACGAAAGCGGCGACGTCCTTTTTGCCTTCCCAGGACAGGGCGAACATGGAGAATTCCTCGTCGCGGCTGAATTCCTTCACCGTGCGGGGGCCGCCGGCCTGGCCTTGGGTGGCGATGGCAGCATCGTCGACAACAACGTTGTTGCCTTCCTTGAGTGTTTCCGTATTCAGCGACGCAGTGATGGGGCCGGTGCCCTCTTCCTGGGTGTTGAGGATGTGGCCGCCTTGCACGCCAATGATGGCAGAGGCCAACAGCACAGCTGTGAACACAATGGCCATTGTTGGCCTACGAGACGCGGCGTTCAGCCTGCGACGTTGTAACACGATAGTTCTCCCTGAAACGTGAATCTTAAGAAACTGAAGTAAACAGATGTTTACCATAGTTCATTTCTGAGACAGATGATAGCAGTGTGACAAATGTGAATAGCGATGGCGCGCCACATCGGGGGTGGGGCTGCGGGGCAATGTTGGCGGCTGCGCAGGGAAGGTATGAGCATCGGTACTGGCTGCGGCTTTGGTATGACGAGTCTCAGAAATGTAATTTTCAGCCCCTGAAAGAGACGCAAATCACTGCATCGTTTATGTAGTTAATTTTTTAACAGCAGCCACGCGCCACCCGCGCGACCCAAGGCACCCCGCCACGCTTGGTAGTGTCAACTACATGGAACAAAAGGACGCGAAGACAGGCACCTACGACCTCATTGTTGTGGGTTCTGGGCTGTTCGGGCTAACAGTGGCAGAACGCGCGGCAAGCCAGTTGGGAAAGAACGTGCTCATTGTGGAGCGACGCCCCCACCTCGGCGGCAACGCATATTCCGAGGCTGAGCCGGAGACGGGGATTGAGGTGCACAAATATGGCGCGCATCTTTTCCACACATCCAACAAACGCGTGTGGGATTACGTCAATCAGTTCACGGATTTCACGGGCTACCAGCATCGCGTGTTTGCCATGCACAACGGCACCGCCTACCAATTCCCCATGGGGCTGGGCCTGATTAACCAGTTCTTTGGCAAGTACTATTCCCCGGAGGATGCGAAGAAACTGATCCAGGAACAGGCGGCGGAAATTAATTCCGAGGATGCGACAAACCTGGAAGAGAAGGCGATTTCGCTGATCGGCAGGCCCCTCTACGAGGCGTTTATCAGGGATTACACCGCAAAGCAGTGGCAAACCGATCCGAAGGAACTGCCTGCAGGAAACATCACCCGCCTGCCGGTGCGCTACACCTTTGATAACCGCTACTTCAACGACACCTATGAGGGGTTGCCGGTTGATGGATACGCAGCCTGGCTGAACAACATGGCGGATCACGAACTCATTGAGGTTCGCCTGAATACCGACTGGTTTGAGGTGCGCGACCAAATCCGCGCGGACAACCCAGATGCACCCGTGGTGTACACCGGGCCGCTGGACCGCTACTTCAACTATGAGGAAGGCACGCTCGGTTGGCGCACCCTTGATTTTGAGACTGAGGTGCTGGATATTCCCGATTTCCAGGGCACCTCGGTGATGAACTATAACGATGCGGAATTCCCCTATACCCGTATTCATGAGTTCCGGCATTTTCACCCCGAGCGCGCGGACGTGTACCCGAAGGACAAGACGGTGATTATGAAGGAATACAGCCGTTTCGCCGAGGGGGATGACGAGCCGTACTACCCGATCAACACTCCCGATGATCGCGAGATGCTGCTGAAATACCGCGAGCGTGCCGATAAGGAAACCACAGATCACAAAGTATTTTTCGGTGGCCGTTTGGGGACGTACCAGTATTTGGATATGCATATGGCTATTGCGTCGGCCCTGAATATGTTCGACAACAAGTTAGCGGACATTCTGTAGTAGGTCGATTGTGATGCTGCTCAAATCGCTGGGGTTTATCTGAGGATGATCTGAGGAAAACCACTGAATAGCCGTATTCTTATCCTGAACGCCAGTCGCTCGCCCCTTGTGCCACGGTCCGGTTACGGTCCGGGAGGGAGGGGCGTCGAAAAGCACAGATACAGGATCGCTAACATTGAGTTTCATGACGCAACCATCGCCAAAAACCCGAGTGACGCTGAGCACTGCCGTGCTGTCCGCAGTCATTGTTGCCGTGCTCGGGGCTTGGGGTGCCTGGCAGCGGCGGTGGATGAGCGACGATGGCCTCATTGTCCTCCGCACCGTGCGCAACCTTCTTGCAGGTAACGGCCCTGTTTTCAACGCCGGTGAGCGGGTAGAGGCCAACACTTCGGTGCTGTGGCAGTACCTCATTTACCTTGGGGCGCTGCTCACTCCCGCGCGCCTGGAAACCATCGCCCTGTGGCTTGCTCTCAGCTTTACGACGGCCGCGCTTGCCATAGCCGCGTTCGCGACCTCGCGGTTGTACCGCACACCGGGACTGGTATTCCTGCCAGTCGGCGGGCTTATCTACATTTCCCTGCCCCCTGCCAGGGATTTTGCCACCTCCGGGCTGGAATGGGGGCTGTGCCTGCTGTGGATCGTGGTGCTGTGGGCGCTGCTGATCCGCTGGGTTGGCATGAGGGGTACGGCCAAAGCAGGTCGATCCACCTATTGGTTGGCCTTCTGGGCTGGCTTATCGTGGCTGGTGCGCCCCGAACTTGCTCTCTATGGCGGGCTTGTGGGCCTGGTTGTGTTGATCGCGGCCGATAACTGGAAAAAACGCGGCTGGGTTTTTGCCGCCGCAGTGCCCCTGCCGCTGGCCTACCAGATTTTCCGCATGGGCTACTACGGGCTGCTTGTGCCGCAGACCGCAGTGGCGAAGTCCGCATCCGATGCCGCTTGGGGTTCCGGCTGGGACTACGTTACCGATTTGTTTGGCCCCTACACTCTCTGGGTTGGTTTGCTGCTTGCTGCAGTGTCGGCGGGATTGGCGCTGCGCGTGCTGCTGACTGGTCGCGTGACTGTTCGCACGGAAGAAGCTGAGACAGAGACGACTGAAAAGGGGGAATCTGAAGCGGCGGAGGCGACCGCGCCGTCGCGACGCATGAGGTTGCGGACACCGCTGGCGATCTGCATCCTCATGTGGGTGTGTGGGCTACTGCACAGCGTGTACGTGGTGCGCGTTGGCGGGGACTTCATGCACGGCCGCATGCTGCTCCTACCGCTATTTACGCTGCTCCTGCCGATTTCCGTGGTGCCGCTGTGGGAATGGGGCACCAAACCCAGCTGGCACACACTCGCCACCGGCGCGACAGCCTGCGGACTCCTGTGGTGGGGCATTACCACCGTGCTCGGCGGGCACAACTGGAGCATGCCCGACCAGGATTCCGCTATCAAAGACATTGGCATTGTCGACGAACGAGAATTCTGGATCTCCTTCAGCCGCACCAGCTACCAAGACCCGCCGCTGTACGCCGAAGACTTCCTCAGCATCAACCGCATGAACGGCTACCAGGACGTGATGGTGGACCTGAAGAAAGTGCCCACCGGCGCAGTGCTGCCGATCCTCGCCTCGAAAAACCCCGAAACATTCGACTGGATCCTCGTGCCGCGCGTGCCCCGCGAAATCGGCCAATTCCCGCCGGAAGTACAGCGCGAATACACCGAACTCAACTACATTCCACCCACTGTCACTTTCCTGAACCTCGGCATGACCGCCATGAATGCGCCCTTGGAGGTGCGGGTCCTCGACTCCATTGGCTTAGCGACGCCGCTCGCCGCCCGCCAACCCCGCATCGAAAACGGTCGCATCGGGCACGACAAATACCTCTCCCTCGAATGGCAGCTCGCCGAATCGCCCTCCGACCTGCACATCCTCCCCGCATATGTGGACGCGGAGGAAACCTGGGAAGCCCGCCAGGCACTCCACCACGAGGACTTTGTCAAGCTCTTCCTCACCTACCGCGAACCCATGAGCCTCAAGCGCTTCCTGGGCAACATCAAGTTTGCGCTGACCGATGGCCGCACCCTTGAGTTCTCCGACGACCCCTCCGACTACCTCAAAGAACCCGAGAAGATACACAACGACATTCCCATTGCCTGGAGCATCGACATCAAACGGGATGACCTGCCCGACCTCACCGGCGTGACCGGCGACCTGGTGAACCTTCCCGGTGTCGGCGATGCTCAAGGCAACAGTGAAGTCCCCGGTGAAGTCGCCAACGAGGTCACCGGTGCTGGGGAAAGCGGGGATAGGCAGCAGTAGGAGAGTGGTTGAGGTCTGTGAAAATGGCGCTTTGAACTGGGGTTGTGTGGCAGCTTGATAGGCCATGACTTCCCGGTGCAAAGTATGCTTATGCTCAAGCACGAAAATGGGGTGTTTTTCGGCTTGGAGATAAGCACACTTTGCGTGCTTGTCATATAGGTCTACCGCCAGGTACGAAAACAGGGTGTTTCCGTACCTGGCGGTAGACCTTTCTCTATGCAAACATAGTCTCAGTTAATCACCGGGGCAGTCGCCCATGAATGGGGTTTATTCAATAATCATTGAACTCTTATTTGGAACGGGTTTTCTATGAAAAAATTTCCCCCAAACGAGGTGGCCCGGTCACCAGCCGCTGGAGCCACCCGCGCCAGAGAAGCTGGTGCTGCTGTAGCTTGTGTTGACGCTGCTAGAAGACGAGCTTTGAGCTGCGGCGACATCGTTACTGTGCCAGCTGCTGAGAATGAGGTACGGCACGAAATCGTTGCGCCCTAGGCCCACGTTCCAATCGCGGGAATCAATGCGCGGGGCCACGCGGTCGTCTTTATCTAGAACCTCAGGCATGGTGTTTTCCTGCATGTTCTTAGTGACGATCTGGTAGTCGCCCAGAATAGTAGTGAACTCATCCATGAAGGTGGGGGAGGCGGCGTTGTGCACCAGGGCGTCGATACGCGTCATGATGCTGTCGTATTCCGCAGCGTAGCGATCATCGGGTGCGTCGAGTTTGGCCTTTAATGCGTCCTCACGTAGGCGCTGCAGCTGGTTACGGCGAGCCTCTTCATTGCCATTTTCAAGGTCATGCAGCAAGTTGATGTTCTCCTCTGCCTGGCTCATTTTGGTTGTTTCTTCGACCGCTGTGGCAAGGGCTGCGTGGTGGCGGCGGAATTCCTTATTGGGCGAATCAACAGTGAGATGGTCAATGGAGTTCATGGTGGTGTGCAGCTGCAGGAATCGTTGCTTCACATCCTCCCACTGCCTGCGAAGCTCATCGTTGGCAAAACTAGAGGTCAGAGAATGTGCGCGAACATCAATGGCCTCAAGATCGGCGGCCACGCGGCCGTATTCCCGGGAGACAGTGTCAAAGTTGGCGCGCGCCTGATTGGTACGGCGGCTTGTCACACTGGCAGCAATGACCGCGCCAATACCTGCAACAGTGACAGCTCCACCAGCAGCAAGGCCTGCTGCGAGGCCAGGGTTGATGGTGTTGCCGGATGCCTTATAGTTCGGGTCAGCGGCCGCAACAACCGACTCCACCATACCGTCTGCGTAATGGCCCTTGCGCAAGCCAGGCTTCGCGGCATCAACTATGGTCTCTAGCCGCTCCTGTTTACGCAGGTCGATAGCCTGGGCGACATCTTCACCACCGAGTACACCATTTTGGCGGGGGTCAAAACCCACGGCAACAATGAGGTGCCCATCGGCGTACTTCGTCTGGTCCGGTGAGAGCAAGTCGGGCCGATACTGCTTCAGGTGATTCAGCACTGTGTCATTTAGGTTCTCATCGTTGGTGGCAAACGTGACGTAGTCAACGGATGTCACAACAGAAGGAACGGCAACCTTGAGAGTGTTCTGGTGTAACGATTCCTTATCCGATTCGCTGAGCTTGCCAGCACCGTCCCATACCGTCACCGTTGGACCTTGTGCCCCTGGCCAGGTGCTTAACGACGCCCCGTCAATATCGGTTGTCAACATTGTTTCCTGTGCCACTGACACAGCGGGGGACCCGGTTGATGCGGATTCTGCTTGTGCGGCTGGGGCATCAATCGGCGCGATGTGAGTCATGGCACCAAGGCTGCCGATAAGAAGCGTCAACGCTGCTGCACATAGTGGTGCAGCGAGTCGACTCATGGCAGCTCTTCCCAGGAAAGACTTAGATATAGGTGACACGTTAGCTATCTTACGGAAGATGCCTGAATCGTGTCGGTGCTCACCTTTACCAGTCGCTTGAGCCGCCTGCGCCGGAGAAACTGGAATCGCTGTAGCTGGTGTCAACACTGTAGCTTCCAGAACTGTCACCACCACTACTATCGCTTGATATAGAGGCAGTATCGCTACTATTCCAAGAGCTCAAAGTTCCGTAAGGGATGAAGTCTGTGTGTCCAAGGCCCACATTCCAATCGTAGGAGTCGAGGCGCGGTACTGCTCGGTTGTCTTTATCCAAAACGTTCGGCATGGCATGGTCGCGTATTGCTTTGCTGACCACCTGATAGTCGCTGAGGACTTGTGTGAAGTCATGCATAAAGCTTGGGTGAGTGACGTTTTCAAGAAGCGCATCCAGCCTGTTCACCAGCGCATCGCATTCCTGCCGAAGAGGTAGTGTTGGTGCGTCTAATTTTGCTTTGTACACGTCGGATCGGACGCGGCGGAGCTGCTTTCTGCGGGCATCATGGTCGCCGTGTTCCAGGCTGTACAGCAGCTCGATGTTTTCTTCTGCTTGTGCAATTTTGGTTGCTTCTTCACGTGCCGCAGCTATTGTTGCGCGGCTTTTGTAGAACTGTTTGTTCGTTCCAGAGTCTGCCAAGTGGCTGATGGAATCCATAGTGGCGTGGAGCTGCAGGAATCGTTGCTTTACGTCCTCCCACTGGGCGCGAAGCTCGTCATTGGCAAAACTAGAAGTGAGGGAGTTGGCGCGAATATCAATGGCATCGAGGCTGCTCGCGATGCGTCCATATTCTGCGGCCGCATGATTATAAGCTTCACGTGCCTGGCGGGTTCGGTTTTTTCGTGTGTGTATGAATACACCAATGATGGACAGCAGCCCGCCACCAAAGACCGCAACGGATGCCACCGTAGCAACTATATTCGTGACCTTTTTGCCTGTATCTACAGGTAGTTGGTAGTCCGGGTTTGCCGCTGCGGTGACAGATTCGATCATGGCATCGACATAGCGTCCCGCGCGCAAATCCTCTTTCGGGGCAGCAGTGAGGGTTTCTAGGCGTTGTTGATCACGTAAGCCCACAGCTTGTGCAACATCCTCACCGCCATATATGGCATTTTTGTGTGGGCTAAAACCAACAACAACGATCAGATGCCCGTCAGCGTATTTTTCCCGATCTGGTGTGAGCAGATCTGGGCGATACAGCTTGAGGTGGGCCTGAAGGGTGTTATTGAGGCTGTCAGAATTGTTGCCAAACGTGAAGTAGTCAACGGACTTTACGTCACTGGGCAGGGCAATATTCAGCGTGTTCTGGTGTAGAGACTCCATATCCGTGTTGCTGAGTTTGCTGGCACCATCCCATACAGTCACAGCAACATGATTAGGATCGCTCCACTGTTTGAGTGGGGCTCCAGCAACAGTCGTGTTGTTGTTGGCTTTTTCTTGTTCCTGCAGAGCGGCTTCGCCAATGCGTGGGTCAGCGATAGCACGAATCGCCTGCGCCATGCCTTCTGCCCGATGCTGCGCGTTCATGCCGGGTTTCATGGCCGCAAGCACGCCTTGCGTTCGTGCTTGATCAGTAAGCTGCGCGCTTTGTTTTACATCGTCGCCGGAGAAAAAGCCGAATGAGCCTTTACCGCTGCCTCCATCGAAGTTAACAGCAACAATGAGGTGCCCATCGGCGTACCGCGTGCGCTCGGGTGAAAGCAGATCGGGGCGAAACTTCTGGACATTGCCCCACAGCGCTGCTTCGATGTTAATAGGTTCGGGGAAGCTCAACGTAATGAAGTCAACATGCGTGACCACTGGTGGTAGCGCTGCCTGGGCGGTCACGTCGCGGAGCATATTTTCGTCGTTTGGGGGTAGCAGTTGCGGCCCATCAGCAATGGTGATTGTTTTTCCGTTGATGGGCGGGAAAGTGGTGATGTAAGGATTGGCTGGTGCGATCACTGCCGTATTCGCTGCGGCAGGTAAAAGTACTGCACTAACCACAGCCACCATCGCTGCAACTACATGCACCACAGTATGAAACCTGTGCAACCGGGACGTCGATAAGCGGCTAATGGTGGTACCTGCGACATAGTTCACTCGTTAAACGTTAACGAATGCGAACCCGCTACACGAGTCAGTGCATGGGTAATGGGGTAGTTGAGCGGATAAAACCGTGGTCTGCGAGCGTGCCAAACAGCGGTAAGGCAGTGAAACCTACTACTGTTTATATGAATGAGTGTTTCGCACCTTTTCCGCACCCGGCGTACAGCCCCAGCAGATAGCTTCGGCGGACAGTGGGTGTGCGACTCATGATCATGACGGTGCGGGCATAAGAAATAACCACAGCAGATAACCACAGGAAAGGCTTAGCTCTATGACGAAGGCACAGGAATCGTCAGGATCCTCAACAAAAGGGGCTTCTGGCGGGAGTTCCCCGCACACCAAGGCTGTGGAGCAGTTGCAGCGTGTGCTGCTGCCACGACGCGGGGAACCTCATGATGTGCGTTCCCTGTATCTGCTGGAAGTGGAAACGAATAAGACCCGTGCCACGTGGGACGACCGGACATCGGTAACCATTCCCGCTGGCAGCGAGGTGAGCTTCCAGACCTACTTCAACGCCTTCCCCGCCAGTTACTGGCGCCGCTGGTCCCAGCTGGACACGGTGGTGCTGCAGGTGGAGGCCCTGGGGGAGGCCCGGGTCGAGGTGTATCGTTCCAAGATTGACGGTGCCCGCATCAGCGTCGACGGCGGCATGGTCAGCGACGGTGTGATTGAGTTTGAGCTGTCGCTTGCCCCGTTTGAGGACGGCGGCTGGCTGTGGTTCGACATCACCGCCGAAACAGATGTGACCATCGCCAGCGCGGGCTGGTTCGCACCCCAGGCCCCCGCACCGCAAATCATGCCGGACGGCAGCGAGGTTGGCCCGTTCGAGCCGCGCGTCACCGTGGGCATCCCAACGTTCAACCGGCCGACCGATGCGGTGGCGGCACTGGACGCACTGCGCAGTGACCCGCTTGTCGACGCCGTGATCGACACCATCATCATGCCTGACCAGGGCACCAAACACCCCGCTGACGAACCAGGCTTCGCCGATGCTGCGGAGCATTTCAAAGGTCGGCTGTTCGTGTACCAGCAGGGTAACCTCGGCGGTTCCGGCGGCTACTCCCGCATCATGTATGAGGCCATGGGTGGCCCCGACGGCACCAGAGAGGCAGCCGCAAAGCAGTCCCCCTACATCCTGTACATGGACGATGACATCGCCATCGAACCCGATGCCGTGCTCCGTGCCCTCCAGGCAGCCCGCTACGCGCGCACCCCAATCCTGGTGGGTGGGCAGATGCTGAACCTGCAGGAACGCAGCCACCTGCACTCCATGGGCGAAGTGATTGACCGCAGCATTTTCATGTGGACCTCCGCCCCCCATGTGCACTACGACCACGATTTTTCCAAGCACCCCCTCAGTGACCGCGGCAAGTTCGGCGACAAGCCAGGCACCCCGAACTCCGTGGACCTGCACCGCCGCATTGATGTGGACTACAACGGCTGGTGGATGTGCATGATCCCCCGTGTGGTGGCAGAACGTATTGGGCAGCCCCTGCCGCTGTTCATCAAGTGGGACGACGCGGAATACGGCCTGCGTGCAGGCAAAGCCGGGTTTCCCACCGCCACCTGGCCGGGCATTGCCATTTGGCACATGGCCTGGTCCGACAAAGACGATGCCATCGACTGGCAGGCATACTTCCACCTTCGCAACCGCCTGATCGTGGCCGCCTTGAATCATGAAGGCGGAGCAGAGGGCATTGTGCGGTCTATGCAGAAGGCCACCCTCAAACACCTCATGTGCCTGGAATACTCCACGGTGGCCATCCAAAACGAGGCCATGAAGGACTTCCTCGCAGGCCCCAGCCAGCTTTTCGACATCCTGGAAACCTCCCTCCCGCGCATCGCCGCCATTCGCGCAACCTACCCGGACGCGGTGGTTCTGCCCACGGCGGCCGATCTGCCGAAACCCTCCGGCGCGCCGGGAGTGCCCACGAAGGACATTGGTGGACGATTGGCCCCCTTGAAGAAGTCCATCTGGTTGGCCAAAGGTGTGCTGCATTCCCTCCGCCCCGCAGACACCTCGCATCACGATGTCCCCCAGGCGAACTGGGCACCCATTGAGGCGCGCTGGTTCTCACTGTCTCGCGTGGACGGCGCCACCGTTACCACCGCTGATGGGCGTGGGGTGGTGTACCGTAAGCGTGACCGTGACAAGGCAAAGGCACTGCTGGACGAGTCTCGCGCACTGCAGAAGGAAGTTGCCGCGCGGTTCGACGACCTCCGCGCGCAGTACCGTGCAGCCCACAGTAGGCTCACCAGCCTTGAGGCTTGGAAGAAGGTATTCGATTAATGGTTAAAGGCGACCCATTCAACGAAACTGAGATGCTGGTACGCATCCAGGATTCGCTTTTCGACGCCCCGGGGGTCCAAGCCACTGCCCGTTTGCTCAGCCACTTCGGCGAACACTCCCTGGGCTGGATCAGTGTGGGTGCGGTAGGCGCGCTCGTCGATAAGCGGCGGCGCGGCAAGTGGGTAAAGCTGATTGCCGCGTCACTGCTGAGCCACGCGGCATCCGTGGTGATCAAGCGCGTGGTGCGCAGGCCCCGCCCGCATGACGACCGGATTGCGGTGGGGGTGGGTACGCCGTCAAGGCTGAGCTTCCCCTCCTCCCATGCCACCTCTACCACGGCGGCGCTGGTAAGTTTGGCGAAGTTAACTCGGTCACCACTTCCGCTACTTGGCGTGCCGATCATGATGCTGTCGCGTATGGTGCTGGGAGTCCATTACCCCACCGATGTTGCCGCTGGTGCGCTGGTTGGGGCAGTGACCGCTGAGACTATTTCGAGGATAAGAAGGGAAACGTAAATGACCAAGGAGCAGGCGGGCATCCTCGGCTCCGAACCGCACACAGGCGGACTTGCTATACCCTCCACTAAACACAAACCGCCGAAAAACCTGGCAGACGGCATGATCAAAGCGTTGCGCCCACGCCAATGGGTGAAAAACGTGCTGGTGCTGGCCGCCCCCATGGCGGCGGGGTCGGATGTGCTGCTGAACCGCAGAACAATCATCGACGTAGCGATTGCCTTCGCGGTGTTCTGTATGGCGGCCTCGGCAATTTACCTGGTCAACGACGCGAAAGACGTGGAAGCAGACCGCGCGCACCCAACGAAACAGTTCCGGCCCATCGCCGCAGGCGTGCTTCCTGTGGGGTTGGCCTACGGCATGGCGGTGCTGCTCATTGCGGGATCGGTGGGGGTATCGCTGCTGGCATCCAGCGGCCGCAACCTGGCCATTGTGATGGCAATCTACATTGTGTTGCAGCTGGGCTACTGCTTCGGGTGGAAGCATCTGCCAGTGATTGACATTGCGCTGGTGTCCTCGGGGTTCATGCTGCGCGCTATGGCTGGCGGTGTCGCCGCAGGCATCACGCTGTCCCAGTGGTTCCTCTTGGTCGCGGCGTTCGGCTCCCTGTTTATGGCATCGGGTAAGCGCTACGCTGAGATTTTGCTTGCTGAGAAATCCGGTGCAAAGATTCGTAAAGCCTTAGAAGGGTACACACCAACATACTTGCGTTTCGTATGGACACTTTCAGCTACTGCCGTGGTTATGTCTTACGCACTCTGGGGCTTCGAAATGGCCAACATGGTGCAGCATCATGGCGCCGTTTGGTACCAAGTTTCAATGGTGCCATTTACCGTCGCTATCTTGCGTTATGCGGCTGATGTTGACCGTGGTGACGGTGGTGCTCCAGACGAGTTGGCACTCAGTGATCGCACCCTTCAAATACTTGCGATCGCATGGGTCGGATGCATCGGCGCAGCGGTCTATATAGCCCCTGTTGTGTCCTAACTCATATTTTTGTGAAAATGCTGGCCAGGGTATGTTTTAGTATAAGAAAATAATTAAAGGTCTCTCATTCTGCTTTATAACGTTTGAATAAAGTAGAAAGATACTAAGATAGTCAAGAAGTATGAGGCCATACAGGCTGGCGCCCAACATCCAAGACGCCAGCTTGGGCAGCATTTAAGAACGCTAAGAAGAACAAGGTATCGAGGAGAAAAATGACGATCGCCTCTCGACTTCGCACCGTAGGAGCCAAAGCGACGACCATAGCTGTTGCACTTGCAGCTGCTTTTGGCTTGAGTGTCGTCGCAGCTTCCCCCGCGCACGCAGCCAACCGCGACGTTCTGCGCGCAGATAACACCGGCGCCTGTGAATGGGACGCTGTGGGGTTCTGGGTCCAGCGCTGTGACGTTTGGTCCCCGTCCATGAACCGCAACATCCCGGTGCTGGTGCAGCCCGCCGCCCGTGGAGGTAACGCAGGTCTGTACCTCCTCGACGGCATGCGCGCCGGTGAAACCTTCACTGGTTGGACTGCATCCACCAACGCTCCGCAGGTCTATGCGGACAGCAACATCAACCTTGTCATGCCCATTGGCGGCGCAGGTTCCTTCTATGCCGACTGGGACTACCCGGCACACTTCCTGTCCACCGGCAGTGGCAACGACGTGGTGTACAAGTGGGAAACCTTCCTCACCTCTGAACTTCCCGGCTACCTGCAGCAGAACTTCGGTATCGCACCGAACAACAACTCCATCGGTGGCCTCTCCATGGGTGGCACTGCTGCTTTGAGCCTTGCTGCACAGCACCCGGACCAGTTCCGCCAGGCAATGTCCTACTCCGGTTACCTGCACACCACTGCTTTCGGTATGCAGACCATGCTGCGTCTCGCTCTGCTTGATGTTGGTGGCTTCAACCTGAACAACATGTACACCTCTATCCTGAACCCCCGCCGTTACCAGGACGATCCGTACTTGAACATGGGCGGCCTGAAGAATGCTGACGTTTATGTCTCCGCAGCTAGTGGCGTGTGGGCACCGAGCGATCTGCGTTACCCGCTGGATCAGCGTATCTACGGCTCCGGTCTGGAAGGTCTGTCCAGGATGTCCACCGTCAGCTGGGAAGCTAAAGCTCGCGCCACCGGTCTGAACGTGACTGCAGACTACCCGCCGCTGGGCGTTCACAACTGGGATCAGTGGACTTACCAGCTGAACCGCACTAAGGACCGCGTCCTTGATCACATGAACGCTCGCTAAAAACACATTTTCTTAGCGACGTCGCCCAACCTGGCGTCACAACCCTCCCATCCGCGCAACATGGGTAGGGGAGTGGTGTTCAGGTTGGGCGTTTATGTTTATTTTTCGTGTTGCTTTGGGCGTGTTGCGCTAGAAAAAGTCTCAAGTTGAACTTAAACTTGAAACCAACCTACAGGGTCGGACGGTGCATCGGTGTATGCGCGTTAGCGATGTAACGCTGACGTAACACTGGTGTAACGAAACGGCCCCTTCCTGGCGATATATAATCTGATAACTGAATCCATCGTTGACCAAGCACTGGGATGTTCTGGAGGAGGGGAACCTCCAGAACATCAATGGCCAGGGCTTGGAACCATCGTATGCCTCTTTCCTGTCGTACCTGCACGCTAGTTTTACTTGCAATGTGCTGGCTCGATAGGGCGGAGCACACAGACACAAAGGACTAAACCACATGCGTGATACCGCAGTCTCCAGTACTCCACGGCGCCGACGTTCCCTTCGGCGGGCATTCACGGCATTCGCTGCCGTGCCCACCGCCCTTGCTCTTGGGTCCGGGCTGTTCGCTGCCGCTCCGGCTACTGCAGTTGACGTGACTAACCAGGCACAGAATTCCCTGTTTGGTAGTTCCGACGTGACCGACTACCTCGAAACCGATGGTGTGCCGCAGCGCACCCCCATCCGCACCGACGAGCACCCCTCTATCCAAGGGCTGCCATCCGGTGTGAGCGTCGAGCGCGTTGAGTGGATCACTGAGCGCCGTATTGCCCTGTTCATTCGTTCCGCCGCCATGCCGAAGGAACTCATTCAGGTACAGGTCTTGCTGGCCCGTGACTGGCACTCCAACCCCAGCGCAAAATACCCGGAAGTGTGGGCCCTGGACGGCCTGCGCGCGCTGGATACGGAAAGCGGCTGGACCATCAACACCAACATTGAGCAGTTCTACGCTGACAAGAACGTCAACGTGATCCTGCCGGTGGGTGGCGAATCCTCCTTCTACTCGGACTGGCAGAAGCCAGACAATGGCAAGCACTACAAGTGGGAAACCTTCATGACCAAGGAACTTCCTGCGGTTCTGCAAAACGGTTACCGCTCCAACGGCGAGCGCGCCGTCTTCGGTTTGTCCATGGGCGGCACCGCCGCCATCAACCTCGCGGAGCGCAACCCCGACATGTTCAAGTTCGTGGGTTCGTTCTCCGGGTACCTGGACACCACCTCTATGGGTATGGCCCAGGCGATCAGCGCCGCTCAGAGCGATGCCGGCGGCTACAACTCGGAAGCCATGTGGGGTCAGCCCGGCTCCCAGGACTGGATTGACCACGACCCGAAGCTGGGTATCGACGCCCTGAAGGGCAAGGCCGTATACGTATCCTCCGGCTCCGGTGCCGACGATTTCGGTCAGCCTGGCTCCGTGGCCAACGGCCCCGCAAACCCGGCGGGCGTTGGCCTAGAAATCTTGTCCCGCATGACCACGCAGACCTTTGTGGATCGCGCGAAGAAGTCCAACGTTGATGTGACGGCCGTATTCCGTCCGTCTGGCGTGCACAACTGGCCGTACTGGCAGTTCGAGATGACTCAGGCATGGCCCTACATTGCAGATTCCCTCAAGCTTGCTCAGGCGGATCGTGGTGCCGACTGCGCCACCCAGGGTGCTATCGCCGAGGTAACCAAGTCCAACGCTTTCGGCGCCTGCGTGAACAACGAATACGACGTCAAGGGCGGCAAGGCCCAGGACTTCCGTGGCGGTCGCGCCTACTGGTCCCCTGAGACCGGTGCGCACGTGCTCTTTGGGCGGATCGGTGCCCGCTACTCCGAGTTCGGTGGCCCAGATTCCTGGCTTGGCCACCCGACGTCCGGCGAGAAGGCCACCCCGGATGGCAAGGGACGTTACGTTCACTTCCAGAACGGCTCCATTTACTGGACCGCAGAGACCGGGGCCCGTGCTCTGCCAAAGGACATTTTCGATGCCTGGGGCTCCCAGGGTTGGGAAGGCGGTAGCTTGGGCTACCCGACGGAAGACACGGTTGAGCACAACGGAAACTACATTCAGAAGTTCCAGGGTGGCTACGTCATCCGGACCAAGGACAAAGGTGCCTACGCTGTTCATGGCGAGATTGCCAAGAAGTACGCCTCGATCAATGGTGTGGAATCCAGCCTCGGTGCGCCCGTTAGCGGTGAGCAGGCCATTTCTGGTGGCGCTCTCCAAACCTTCCAGCATGGTGCCATCTACTGGAGTCCAAGCACCGGCGCACACTTCATCATGAACGGCAACATTCGCGACGCGTGGGGCAAGCAGGGTTGGGAAAACGGTGCCTTCGGCTGGCCGACCGCAGACCAGGAGAAAATCCAATCCGGTGGCGAGAAGATGACCTTCCAGCATGGAACCATCTCTGAAGTCAACGGCCGCATTGTTGAGGAGAAGAAGTAACAATGTTTGCTCGCGCTAAACTCGGCGCCGTCGTCGGCCTGTGTGCCGTCTCTACTGTCCTGCTGGCAGCCTGCGGTGGGGCAACCTCGGATGGTGGCAGTTCCGAATCCTCCGCTGTGGCACCGCTGAGTAAGTCGGCGCGTGCCACGGAGAGTTCCACCTCGTCCAGTGGAGACTCCAGCAGCACAAAGTCGAGCGGTGAGTCGAAGACCCAGACACCCCAGGATCGGGAGGCCCGAGAAGTCTCCGAGGTGCCCTCAAGCGGGCAGCAACTGTCCGAACGTGACCAGAATTACCTTAAGGAGTTGAAAGATAACTCCATCAATGTTGATGGTGCCGAAGGCTCGCTTATCGGAACTGCATCCGGCGTTTGCCAAAGTCAGGACACCAAAAATATTGACGTCATGACGCTGGCCGTTGCAGGGCAACTTGTGGAACAAGGCCGCACCCAACAAAAACCTGAAGAAGTCGCGGCTGTACTTGCGCGCGCTGCGAAATCCGCATACTGCTAGAACTTATGAGAAAAGGCTTGACAGTTCTTGCGGTCGTTGTTGTCCTGGGCATCATCGTTGGCGGGATACTCCAATGGATTGGCTCCCAGGACAACCCACCCACGCCTCCACCGACTGACGGGCCGACAACCCAGGCTCAGCAGCCGGACTGGTGTCCAAACGTGGAGGTTGTTGCTGCGCCGGGTACGTGGGAATCCGCCTCAACAGATGACCCGTACAACCCCACCTTCAACCCGATGTCCTACATGCTGAGCGTGACTCGTCCGCTCCAGGAAACGCATCCAGCCGATGACGTTCGGGTGTGGACCTTGCCGTACGTGGCGCAGTTCAAGAACATTAACTCCCAGCAAGAGATAACCTATGACGAATCCCGCACGGAGGGCACCACTCGCGCGCAGGAGGAGATGACAAAGACCCACAACGAATGTCCGCTCACAGACTTCATTCTCGTCGGCTTCTCCCAGGGGGCCGTGATTATGGGTGACATTGCTAACGCTATCGGCCAAGGCACTGGACCTATCCCTGCCGACCGTGTGCGCGGCGTGGCGCTGGTTGCGGACGGACGTCGAGAACCGGGCGTGGGCCAGCAGGCAGGTAATCCGGTCGCTGGCGTGGGCGCGGAAGTGTCCCTGGCAGCGGTGAATGCTCTGGTTCAACCGATCGTGCCGGGTGCGACGATGCGTGGACCCCGGCCAGGCGGCTTCGGTTCGCTGAATGATCGCACCTTTGAGATTTGTGCGGCGGATGATCACATTTGCGACGCACCGCTGGGTGTCGGTGCCGCGTTCGAGCGTGCGCAGGCTCTGGTGGCTGCAACGGGGGTGCACTCGCAGTACGCAACGAATCCGAATGTCTTCCCGGGAAGCACAACTACTGAGTGGCTGATCAACTGGGCAAATGGTCTGATTAACCAGCAATAACACGGGGCGCGGGTGCGGTGGAGTACCCGCGCGTCAGTGTTGTGTGGGGAAAGTAATGAAACGGGTCTTACTTACGATGTCGTAACCGTAGCTCATAATACCGCTAGGATGTCTTTTAACTTTCTTTAAGAGATCTAGCTACCGACTAAGGAGAACCATGGATCTGCAAGCGGCCATCGGCCAGTTTTTTGATGACAAAAGACAGATCAACCTTGACCCCCGGCTGACACTGGCCGGCCTCTGCGAGACCCTGTACCAAGCGGAAGCAGCGGCGGGGACCGTCAACCGCCCGTGCCTGCGCTTCTGGGACTTCTCCGAGTCGCGTGAGGGAACTCCCATCGACTTCACTCGCGCTGAGATCAACACCCGCATCAAGTCCGTAGCGGCGCGCCTGCAGCAAGTTGGCACCATCGGTGACCGCGTGGCCATTCTGGCAGGCAACAGTCCTGAGTACATCTTCAGCTTCATCGGTGCACTGTATGCTGGCCTGATTCCTGTGCCGCTCTACGACCCCACCGAGCCTGGGCACGCTGATCACCTGACCGCTGTGCTGGCGGACTGCAAACCGTCGATCGTCCTCACCAACTCCACCTCCGCAGCTGCGGTCCGACGCCAGTTTGCCGACGTTCCCGCAGCGGAGCGCCCCCGTATCCTGTCGGTTGATTCCCTGCCGGATAGTCTTGCCGAAAGCTACGTCAACCCCCTCATGACCGAGGCCGGTCAGGCGCTTCTGGCGCAGTCCCAGACTGCCCCTCTGGACATGATGGCGTTCCTGCAGTACACCTCCGGTTCTACCCGCACCCCTGCCGGTGTGGTGCTGAGTAACCGCAGCATCATGACGAACGTACTGCAGATCTTCACGGCCGCTAAGCTGAAGACTCCATTGCGCCTGGTCACCTGGCTGCCGCTGCACCACGACATGGGTATCATCCTGGCCGCGTTTGTGACCATCCTTGGTCTTGAGATGGAAATGATGACGCCCCGCGATTTCATTCAGCAGCCGGTGCGGTGGGTTCGCCAGCTGAGCAAGCGCGATGAGCGCAACAACGTTTATGCTGTGGTCCCGAACTTTGCCCTGGAACTGGCTGTCCGTTACGGACTACCTAGCGAGGAAGATCAGGTGGACCTGTCCACACTTGACGGCGTGATTGTCGGATCGGAGCCGGTCACGGCTCGGGCCATCAAGCAGTTCCACGATGCTTTTGCACCCTTTGGTCTGCCCGGTAATGTGATTCGTCCCTCGTATGGCTTGGCCGAGGCCACCCTGCTGGTGGCTACTCCTCAGGGCGAGAAAAATGCCCGCATTGTCATGGTGGATCGTGAGGAACTGAGTAATGGTCGAGCCGTGATTGTCGACGAGTCCCATGAGAAGGCCGTGCCTCTCATGTCCAACGGTTCGGTTGTGCGCCCGCAGCAGATGGTGATCGTGGATCCCGAAACGCGTGCCGAACTGCCCGATGGCACCATCGGCGAGATTTGGACGCATGGTGATAACACTGCCGCCGGCTACTTGAACCGCCCTGAAGAGACTCAGGAGACGTTCCGCAACACCTTGGCTTCGCGCCTGCCGGAAAACTCTCGCGCAGAGGGTGCGCCTGACGATGACCGGTGGATGGCCACCGGTGACCTCGGGGTTATCATCGACGATGAGATTTATATCACAGGCCGGTTGAAAGACTTGATTGTGATCGCCGGACGTAATCACTATCCGCAGGACATTGAGTACACCGTCAACCATGCCTCCGAGCACATTCGACCTGCTGCGATCGCCGCGTTTGCGATCGAGGGCGACGATGTTGAGAAACTGGTTATTCTGGCCGAGCGTGATCTGGGCCGCGACCCCAGCGGCGATGGTGAAGCTATCGAAGCCATTCGTGCGGCTGTTACATCTGCTCACGGCGTTGTTCCTTCGGACATCAAGATTGTTGACGTTGATGCGATTGCGCGCAGCTCAAGCGGTAAGATTGCTCGCAGGGTTGCCCGTCGTCACTACCTTGGCGAGGCCGAGTAAAGTCCCATAGATGACAACCCTCCGCTGGTGCGCATATGTTCTTCGGACGCGGGTGGCGGAGGGTTCGCCATGTAGATAAATAGTTAGTTTAATAAGCCTTAATCACACGAAAGAGTTGAATTCCCCACATGGATCAGAGCCGGAAGTCATCCCAGACATCGTCCATGACAACTGATGAACTGCGCGCGTGGCTGCGCGCGTGGGTTGTTTCCACCACTGGTCTTCCCGAAGAAGACGTCACGGACGATAAACCCATGGAGACCTTTGGCCTATCCTCCCGTGATGTTGTGGTCCTGTCCGGGGAATTGGAAAACCTTCTGCATGTGCAGCTGGACGCCACGATCGCCTATGAATACCCAACGATCGGCGCTCTAGCGAAAAGGCTTATCGACGGCCCCGCAACCTCCGCCCGAGCCACGGCACAGGCCCGCACCTCCCGGGTGAGCAGCGATGTCGATACCCCGGATGTGCACGACATTGCCATTGTTGGCATGGCGGGGCGTTACCCCGGCGCGAACAACATCAGTGAGATGTGGGACCAGCTGGTTGCGGGTAGGGATGGTTTGTCCGACCTGCCGATTGGCCGTTGGTCGGAATATTCCGGTGACGAGGTGATGCGCACACGCATCGCTAACACGAACACCGTGGGTGGTTACCTGGATGACATTGCGAGCTTTGATCCCGAGTTCTTCGGACTTTCTCCGGTGGAGGCCGCCAACATGGATCCCCAGCAGCGCATTGTGCTGGAGCTGACCTGGGAGGCTTTGGAACACGCGCACCTTGCCCCGAATAAGCTGCGTGGACAGTCGGTGGGTGTGTATGTGGGGTCCACCAACAATGACTACGGCATGATCATCACCGCTGACCCTGCGGAAGCTCACCCTTATGCACTGACTGGAACCTCAAGTGCGGTGATTCCCAACAGGATTTCCTACGCGTTTGATTTCCGTGGACCATCCGTGAGCGTGGATACCGCATGTTCTTCATCGTTGGTGGCTTTGCATCAGGCGGTGCGTGATTTGCGTGCGGGGGATGCGGATGTTGCTGTTGCTGGCGGCGTGAACATTCTGGCTTCGCCGTTTGTGACCACCGCGTTTGGCGAGCTGGGGGTGCTGAGTCCCACCGGGAAGATTCACGCGTTTTCTGAGGATGCGGATGGTTTTGTGCGTTCCGACGGCGCGGGCATTGTGGTGCTTAAGCGCGTTAAGGAAGCTATTGCCGACGGCGATACCATTCTTGCGGTGATCAAGGGAAGCGCCGTGAATTCGGATGGCCGCTCAAACGGTCTGACCGCCCCGAACCCGGATGCCCAGGTTGATGTGCTGGACCGCGCCTACTCCGACGCGGGTGTGGATCCCAGCACGGTGGACTATGTGGAGGCTCACGGTACGGGCACGATCCTGGGCGATCCCATTGAGGCATCTGCTTTGGGCGCGGTGTTGGGCGCTGGGCGCGATACTGCGGAGCCACTGCTTTTGGGCTCAGCGAAGACGAACTATGGGCACACGGAAGCCGCTGCCGGTGTTGCCGGGGTGATCAAGGTGGTTCTAGCCATGAATGCTGGCGTGATTCCGCCGTCGCTGCACTACAGTGGCCCGAACCCCTACATTAATTTTGATCGTGAGCATCTGGAAGTGGTGGAGGATCCCCGCGAGTGGCCATGCTACTCGGGGCGCGCCACGGCTGGTGTGTCCGGTTTCGGCTTTGGTGGAACGAACGCACATGCTGTGCTTGCCCAGTTCGATCCTGCAGACTACGACACGAACCCCCAGCCCGTGGAGCCGCAGCTGGCGGATGGGACGCATGTGCTGTTGCCGGTGAGTGGGTTGCTGCCGTCGCGGCGTCGGCAAGCGGCGGCGGACATGGCGGACTTCCTGGAGGGGCGCAGCGACGATGACTTGATCACCGTGGCTCGCTCCCTTGCCCGCCGTAACCACGGGCGTTCCAGCGCGGTTGTGGATGCCGGGACTATTGCAGAAGCAGTGAAGCGGCTCCGCTTGGTGGCGGACGGTAAGAAGGGGCCTGGCATCGCCGTGGCTGACAGTCCTGCCACTGCGGGTCCGGTGTTTGTGTACTCGGGTTTCGGGTCGCAGCACCGCAAGATGGCTAAGGAACTAGTGGCCATGTCGCCGCTGTTTAAGGCCCGGCTTGAGGAACTGGACGAGTTCATTAAGTTCGAGTCCGGGTGGTCGTTAATGGAGCTCATCGCGGACGATTCCCAAACCTACGACACGGAAACCGCGCAGGCGGGCATTACCGCGATCCAGATTGCCCTGACGGACCTGCTGGCAGCGTTTGGGGCGACACCCGGTGCCGTGATGGGCATGTCTATGGGCGAGATTGCCGCAGCCTACGCGGCCGGTGGTTTGAGTGCTCAGGACGCGATGCGGGTGGCCTGCCATCGTTCCCGTCTGATGGGGGAGGGCGAGAAGTCGCTGCCCGAAGATCAGCTGGGTGCCATGGCTGTGGTGGAGTTTTCCGTGGATGAACTGGACACTTTCATCGAGGAACACCCCGAATACGCAGGCATCGAACCGGCCGTGTACGCGGGTCCCGGCATGACCACCGTGGGTGGCCCCCGCCAGGCCGTGGTGAAACTGGTGGAGATGCTGGAAGCGGAAAACAAGTTTGCTCGACTGCTCAACGTCAAAGGCGCCGGTCACACCAGCGCTGTTGAGCCGATCCTTGGCGAACTTGCCGCTGAAACCGCTGACATTACCCCCATGCCGTTGCGCATTCCGCTGTTCAGCTCTGTAGACCGTGGGGTGACATACCAGCCCGGTACTGTGGTACACGAACCTGACTATTGGGTGCGCTGTACCCGCCAGCGCGTGTGGTTCCTGGACGCCACCCAGCAGGCGTTTGCCGCAGGCCACACCATGCTGGTTGAGGTATCCCCCAACCCAGTGGCGCTGATGGGCATGATGAATACCGCTTTCAGCGTCGGCGCGGGTGACTCCCAGCTGCTGTACGTGCTCAAGCGCAAGGTCGGCTCGGCGGAGTCCATTCGCGACCTGCTGGCCAAACTCTACGTTGCTGGCCAGCCCATCAACCTGGAACTGATCACCGGCTCCGGTCCGCGTATCGACGCCCCGCACATCACCTGGAAGCACCAGCGTTACTGGACTGCCGCCCGCCCCTCCAGCGGCGGCAACGCCACCCTGCCTGGCACGAAAGTGACTCTGCCGGACGGGTCCGTCGCGTTCTCCACCCTCGCGGAAAACGCGCCCTCTGCGGTGGCGCTGCTGGAGTCCGCTGCGGAACGCCTCGACCCTGATGCGCAGCTCGTGGCCGTGGAGGAACACACCACGTTGCCGCCGTCCGGCGAGGTCACGACGGTGGCCAGGAAGCACCTTGGTGGGGTGAACGTGGCCGTGCACCGCGTTATGGGCGATGCTACGGTGCTGGTGGCGGAAGGTTTCGCATCCTCCGTCGCTGGTGGCATGGACGCGGGCTTTGGCAAGGACGGCCTCGGGGATGAGGTCGAGCCGGAAGCCTTTGACTCCACGGCGACCTCACGCTTTGATGATGTCACCGTTGACGCCGTTCACTGGGATCCCGAGTCTGGGGAAACCGTGGAGCAGCGCATGCGGTCCATCGTATCTGAGGCGATGGGCTACGACGTTGAAGACCTCCCCGGTGAGCTTCCACTGATTGACCTCGGGCTGGATTCCCTCATGGGTATGCGCATTAAAAACCGCATCGAATATGACTTCCAAATCCCCGAACTGCAGGTTCAGGCGCTTCGCGACGCCTCCGTGGCCGATGTGGTCACGCTGGTGGAAAACCTGGTGGCGGAGAAAGCCGGTGGGGACGAGGCACCTGCGGCAGGCGCGGGCGTCGATAAGAGCCCTGCCGATGAGGCCGCTGCTGGCACTCGTGCCTCCAAACAAGGTGTGGGTGTTGCGCCTCGTGACGCATCCGAGCGCATGGTTTTTGCTACCTGGGCCAGCATTACCGGGACGGCAGCGGCGGGCATTAGCAGCGAATTGCCGTCCATTAGTGAGGACACCGCGCGTGCCATCGCGGAACGGCTCAGCGACCGCAGCGGTGTTGAGGTGACAACCCAGCAGGTGCTGGACGCGGATACCCTGGAACCGCTGGCGAACATCGTGCGCGAAGGGCTGGAAACAGAGGTGGAAGGCACGATCCGCGTGCTGCGAGCCCGCCCAGAGGGATCCACCAAGCCGTCGGTGTTCATGTTCCATCCTGCCGGAGGATCGTCGGTGGTGTACCAGCCGCTGGTGCGGCGACTCCCTGCGGACGTACCCGTCTACGGTGTGGAACGCCTGGAAGGGTCCCTGGAGGAACGCGCCGCAGCCTATCTCGACGATATTCGTGAATACTCGGACGGGCGACCGGTGATCCTCGGCGGGTGGAGCCTCGGCGGTGCGCTCGCCTACGAGGTGGCTCACCAGCTGGTACATAGCGACATAGACGTGGCGTTGATTGCGCTGCTGGACACGGTACAGCCCTCCGAACCCATCCCCAACACCCCCGAGGAAACCCGGGCGCGGTGGGAACGCTATTCGGCCTTTGCCAAGAAGACGTACGGCCTGGACTTTGAGGTGCCCTACGATCTGCTGGAGACCGCAGGTGAAGAAGCCCTTCTGCAGATGATGACCGACTTCCTCGCCAATACCGATGCCTCCGAACATGGCCTGGCCGCCGGGGTGCTGGAGCACCAGCGCGCCTCCTTTGTGGATAACCGCATCCTCAACCACCTGGACCTGCACCGCTGGGACGACGTGACAGTTCCCGTCATGTTGTTCCGAGCCGAGCGCATGCACGATGGGGCGATTGAGCTGGAACCCAACTACGCTAAGATTGACGCGGACGGTGGCTGGTCCGCTATCGTTGACAAGTTAGACATTATTCAGCTACACGGCGATCATCTTGCCGTTGTAGATGAACCCGAAATAGGCACCGTGGGTGCGCACCTGAGCAGGCGCATCGCGGAGCTCGCCGGAGAAGAAGACGGAAACGAGTAGCTCGACAGTGACTGGTACCACCACGGCGGAAAAACTCGCTGACCTCCACGCCAGGCTTGAAAAGGCACAAGATCCGGGCAGTGAACGTGCCCGAGCAAAGCGAGATGCGGCTGGTTTGACCAGCCCCCGGCAACGCATTGACCGACTGCTCGACAAAGGTTCGTTCGTGGAAATCGGTGCGCTGGGTCGCACCCCCGACGACCCGGAAGCTCCCTACGGCGACGGCGTGGTCACCGGGTATGGGCGTATCAACGGTCGCCCCGTCGCCGTGTACGCGCACGACAAGACCGTTTACGGCGGTTCTGTGGGGGAGACGTTTGGCCGCAAAGTCTGCGAAGTCATGGACATGGCCATCAAGATCGGGTGCCCGGTGATCGGCATCCAAGACTCCGGTGGTGCCCGCATCCAAGACGCCGTGACCTCGCTGGCCATGTACTCGGAAATTGCGCGGCGCCAGCTGCCCCTGTCGGGCCGAAGCCCGCAGATTTCCATCATGCTTGGCAAATGCGCTGGTGGTGCGGTGTACGCCCCGGTGACCACGGACTTTGTTATTGCCGTGGAAGGCCGAGCCGAAATGTACGTTACCGGCCCCGACGTCATCCGTGAGGTCACCGGCGAGGATATCACCTCTGCTGAACTCGGTGGCGCGCACCAGCAGGCGCTCAACGGCAACATTTCCTATGTGGCACCTACAGAGGATGAAGCCTTTAATTACGTCCATGACCTGCTCGAATACCTGCCGAGCTCCTGCGACGAACCCGCGCCCGAGTACTGGGCACCAGCCGACGAGGCTGTTGTGGGAGACAGCGTGTTGGACACATTCATTCCCAACGATCCCAATGCCGGATACGACATGCTGGACCTGCTGGGTAAGATTTTCGACTCCGACGACGTGTTGGAAATCCAGCCCGACTACGCCCCCAACATCATCACCGCCTTCTCGCGTATCGACGGCCGCCCGGTCGGCATCGTTGCCAACCAACCTCTGCACCTTGCGGGCTGCATCGATGCTGATGCCGCTGACAAAGCCGCACGCTTCATCCGCATCTGCGATGCCTACAACGTTCCCATCATCTTTGTGGTGGACACCCCCGGCTACCTACCGGGCGTCCAGCAGGAAAAAGTGGGACTGATCCACCGTGGCGCCAAACTCGGCTTCGCCGTGGTAGAAGCCACCGTGCCGAAAATCTCCCTGATCGTGCGCAAAGCCTTCGGTGGCGCCTACGCCGTCATGGGGTCCAAAAACCTGACTGGTGACATCAACCTTGCCTGGCCCACCGCCCAGGTCGCCGTGATGGGTGCCGCAGCCGCTGTGGTGATGATCCAAGGCCGCCAGCTCGCAGCTGCCCCGCCCGAGCAGCGGGAATACATGAAGAAGCTGTTCATGGACTTTTACAACGAGAATATGACCAGCCCCTACGTCGCCGCAGAACGCGGATACATTGACGCCATGATCGAGCCAAACCAAACCCGGCTGATGCTGCGCCAAGCCCTGCGCCAACTAGCCACCAAGGAAGAGCCCGAGATGCGCAAGAAGCACACCATCATGCCCATGTAGCCAGTTCACCTTAGCTCAGTGCACAAACCGCACGACCAGCCGCCACCCAAAGAGCAGCAGGGCGCTGGTCACGCTGGCCACGATGATAAAGGACCAATGCGGCACGGTGGCGTGCCGCGCCCACCAAATACCCAGGCCCGTGACCACGGCCAACACCCATACCACCCCGCCAAAGCCCATCCCCTGAGCGGAACCCTGAAACACGCGCCGGGCTGCCAGCCATGCTATGGCGACGCCGACTAAGAACGGCCAGGCTGTATCCAGCCACGTCCACACTGTGAGGCCACGGTCGCCGCGGTGTGCAACTCGGGCGAGCAGAGCAAACAGCAGGATGGCCGCGGCATCGAAAAGCGGAAAGAAACGGGTAAGGCGATCAGACATAGCCGTTAGTTTACGTGGTCGTTTAGGTGGCGTCCCGCGCAGAGAGTCCTTTGCGTGTGTAGGTGAAGAAGTACACCACCCATCCGAGCAGGGTGATCATCACGAACGACACCATGCGGTAGACAAACACCGAGCCGAATGCCTCCACCACCGTCATACCCACGGCCACGAGCGTGCCAGTCAGCGCGGCCTCCACGGGCCCCAAACCGCCTGGAGTGGCCTGGATAGTGCCGACGATCTTGGAAGTGACAAACGCCAACGCCACGCCCGCAACGGTGGTGTTATTCGGGTCCGAGTGGAAGGTTGGGGTGGCACCTGTGACGGCCCAGACGCACGCCCACAGGGTGAGGATGTCAAACACCCAGTTCATCAACGACCACACTGCGGCCAGAAGAAACTGGCCAGTGGTCATGTTGACGGCCTGCAGCTGATTCACCTGCTCTACGGCCTCGTCCACCTGGTACTGCGGCGGCTTGCGGCGCAATCGATTCAGCTTCGGCAGGACCGTGCGGATCAGTTCAGCCAGCTTGTGGGGGTTATGCGCCGCCCAATACACCAGCCACGATAGCAACAGCATTACCGCGACCGTGCCCACAAGCGACCACAAGGAAAACGACGCCCCCAAAAACAGGATGGCAATCACACCCAGCGCTGCCAACCACACCGTAGCCAACGCCCCGGACAGGACGATGTGCCAGGAACACAAAATGGGGCTGGCGCCCCACCGTCGCATGGTCTGAAATTGCAGGACAGTCGCCAACGCTTGCCCGCCGGGAAACGAGGTGGACCAGGCGTTTGCGCTGAGCACCAGGGCGTTAACATCTCGACGCCGCGTGTGCACCTTCCCCGCACGTAGCAAAATCCGCATGACCTCGGCCATCGCTGCCAGTGATGCCAGCGATGCGAACAGGGCAAGGGCGACACCCCAACCGTCGGCCTTACGCACCTCAGCGATGCCTTCCGACAGAAAACTCAGGCGCCCACGCAGGAAAAACACCACCATGGCTAGTATGGCCAGCATAAAAAGCCACCTCAGCCATGGGGTGCTGGCAAGTGCGCGAAGCGTTTTCACTGTTGAGGCCGCCCCTGGGGGTCGTTGGTGTTCAGCCGCTCCATCAACTCGGTGAAAGGGATTAGTTTGGTGTCTTCACTGGCACGCCGACCACCTCGCGCCGCATCATCGGCGGCGAGGATATGCAGGTCCTGCAAGGGAATATCGTCGAGGGACAACTCATCGATGGGGCTCGGACGCTGCTGGGTGCCGGAAGGCCACTGCTGTTGTTGTTGCGGTTTCTGCTGCGTCATTGGTGGCTGAGGAGCCTGTTGGCGCGGCACCGCTGCCGGTGTTGGGGTTGGCGGCGTGGTGGGCATCTGGCGGCGCGGTGCCGACTGCCGACGTGGTTGACTTTGCATCCCAGGAACTGGCGGGCCGGGGATCCTTGATGCCGACTGTCCGACAGGAACCTGCGCTTCATCCTGGACAACAGCAGTGTTCTGCTCTTCTTGCAGTTGCTGCTTCTCGTGCGCTTCCTTGCGGGCCTGTTGCTTCTTGGCTGCTTCCTCTCGGGTTTCCTGGACCTTCTTCATGCCCTGACGCACAAGCAGTACGGCCTTGTCCAAGCCTTTGCCCACTGCTTCCTCGACTTTTTGCACTGCGACGGGCGTTGCCTTGGCATCGTGAGCGGGGCCTTGCCCTGGCTTGGGTACTTGCGGCAACAACGCGGTGTGCGATGCCGCAGGAACGTCCGGCTGCGACTCGGGTACTTGCCCATGCACTGAGGGGTTTGATGGGGCGCTTGCACTCTTCTGACGTGGTTCCTCCACTGGCTCCTGTTGGTGCTGAGGCGTGGGCGGGGCGCTTGCCACCGGCCGCACGTTCACCACTGTTTCAGCGGCTGCTGCTTGCGCGACGGAACTGGGGATGGTCTCAACTCCAGGGATCGATCCGGCGCTGGGGATCACCCTGTTTTCAGGGATCGAATCCACCACCTGGGGGGTATTGACTCCGCCAATGGTCACGGGTCTCGGTAGCGACGTCTCGGTGGCACCTACACCACCCGTAGTGGCTGCTCCCACTTCGGCAAACGTGGGCTGCGCCCCCGCTGGCTCTGAGGTGTGTCCCAAATAGGTAGAGGCTTTCTTCACAAATGGTGGTGCCCACCAGTTGTCTTCCCGCAGGATGTGCATCACAGCGGGAACGAGCAACATGCGGATCACCGTGGCGTCGAGAAGCAACGCAGCGATCATACCGAACGCGATGTACTTCATCATCACGATCTCGGAGAACCCGAACGCGCCGCACACGACGATCATGATGACGGCGGCGGCGGTGATAATGGACCCCGTATGTGCTGTGCCGTACCGGATGGCCTGGTCGGTGGTGGCGCCTTTTTGCTTCGCCTCCACCATGCGGGAGACCAGGAACACCTCATAGTCGGTGGACAGACCGTAGACAATGGACATGATGAGCACCAGGACTGGGCTCATGAGGGGGCCTGCGGTGAAGTTGAATATGCTGGACCCCACGCCGTCGACAAACATGGCTGTGAGAACGCCCAGGGTTGCCCCCAAACCGAGGATGGTCATGATGATTGCCTTTGCAGGCAGGATCATGGATCCAAACACCAACGCCATGAGAATGAACGTGGCGGCAATGATGTAGAGGAACATCCACGGGAGCTTGCTCAGCAGCGCCTCAATGGACTCCACCTCCAGCGCGGGCGTGCCGCCAATGTGGACTTCCGCGCCTTCGGGGGCTTCGATCTCGCGGAGTTGCTTGATCACCTTTGCGTTATCGTCGCGGTCGGTGATGCCCGCAGAGAGCACGGTAGTGCCGTCCGTGGTGGCCCCCTGAGCGGTGAAGCGCCCGGTCAGGCCCTCCACGGAGTTGGCCTGGGTGAACACTTGCACGAGTTGATCGTTGCCGGTGGTGCCTGTTACCACGAGTTTTACCGGGTCGGTGCGGAAGTTGGGGAACTTTTCGTCGAATTCCGCTTGGGCCTGGCGGACTTTGTTGTCCGGCGGCAGGTAGGTTTCGTTGATACCGCCAAACTTCACGCCCATCAGCGGGATCGTCAAGGCAACGAGCACGGCGACAATCCCGGCGGTGACCAGCCCGGAGTGTCGCATCGCCCAGGCGGGTATACGCGACCAGAAGCTGGCGTCAAGATTGCTCTCAGAGCGGGCCGTGCGCCGCACTGTCCACTTGTCAATGTTCTTGCCCAGCAGGCCAAACATTGAGGGCAACACGGTCACAGACAATAAGGCTGCAAGGCTCACGGCGCTGATGGCACCGTAGGCGACTGATTTGAGGAAGGCTTGCGGGAAAATAAACAACCCGGACAGCGCCACGGCGACCATGCCCGCAGAGAAAACCACGGTTTGTCCGGCGGTGGCGGTGGTGTTGGCAACGGCGTCGGGTATGGGCACATCTTTGCTGAGTTCTTCGCGGAACCGAGATACCATGAACAACCCATAGTCGATGGCAAGGCCCAGCCCCAGCAGCGTGACCACGGACTGCGCAAATACGTTGACCTGCGTTTGTGTCGCAAGGATCGACAGCACACCCAGCGACCCCAGGATGGACAAGATGCCCACGACCAGGGGCATGCCTGCGGCAACTACGGAGCCAAAGACAAACAGCAGGAGGATCGCTACGGCGGGGAGTGCGTAGACTTCAGCGCGCCGAATGTCGCCGGCCATGCCTTCGTCCAGGGCGTCGGCAACGGCGGTGGATCCAGCGATGCTGACGGTAATGCCGTCGGGCAGTGTCCCGTCACCGGGGGTCAGTGAGCCTTCAAGGGCTCGGTAGTTTTTCAGCACGTCCTCGCCGTCGCCTTTGAGGCCGATCGCGGCGAAGGCGGTGCGCTGGTCTGGGGACAACAGTTGGGCGTTGCGGTTGTCAAAGTAGCTATCAATATGGTCGACCTGCTCGGGGTGTTCCGTCTTGATCTTGTCCAGAAAATCTTTGGCTTTCTGGGCGGTGCTGGGGTCGTTCAGGGCGACGCTCGGCGCGGCGTCGAAGAGCATAATGATGTCGCCGGAGTTGTCGCGGCCGAAGACCTCTTGTTCGATCTGTGCGGCACGGGTGGAGGACGAATGTGGATCGTCCCACCCTTCTTGGCTCATGCGTTCATCAAGCTTGGTGCCAAAAATGAGAAAGCATAGCAGTACCACCGACACGATGACAGCGGGAACAACTTTTCTATGTTGGTACGCAAAATGTCCCCAAGCAGTAAACATAATTTAGCCTCCCAGCACTAAGGCCGCCCTGACAGTAGCGAAGATAGCGGACGGAATGGCTGCAACCAGGCACCTTCCTCGGGCAGATTGTCCAGGCTGATGCGAGGTAGCGGTTCGCGGAACACACCGGGAATTTCTTCCAAGTCCACAAACTCTAACGTTTCCGATGCTACAGCCCATGAGGCGTGTTCGTGGAAACCAAGAACGGTTGTGGGGATGCCCGTGGTGGCGAGCTGTTCCAGTTCGTCGCGGAAATTTTGGCCATCCGCGCTGGCCACGATGATGCCTTTGAGTACTCCTTCGCTGTGCCTGCGGCGGATGTGGGCGAGCATATCGGGGTCCACGTCGGTATCGTCGTCGAGTTTGGGTTTGGCGAAGACGGCGAAACCGACGTTGCGGAGGGCTTCCACCCAGGGGCGCACGACGTCGGCACCGCCGGGAGCGACGTTGGTGAACACCGTTGCTTCCGGTTCGATACGAGTTTCCAACTGTTCGGACAGCTGCTGTGATCGATCTAATAGCCAGCGGCCGATGGCATCGAAGCGGGGGCGGTAGGCGGCGGTGGGGCGCCCGCCGAGGATGGCTCCGAGGCCCATGTCAAGGTTGGGGGCATCCCAGATGAGGAGGAGCCCCTGTGGCTTGGCGTGATGGCTCGTGGCGTCGTTGTCCGTGGGGTGGGGGACAAAGACGGGTGTGCTGCAGGGAAAAGAGCCGCTGGAGTGCTCATGAATCGTGTCGATCATGCTGGTCATATCGTTGCGGTAGCCTCCAGAATTACGTCACTGTGGTAGCGCTAGGGCTGCCATCACCTACGCTATCCGGCGTGCCCTCGGCTACGTTATCGGCGGTACGCTGCCAAAGGAATTCGGCAATGGTGTGGTCTTTCTGGAGTCCTTTGCCCTCGAATTTCGTGATGACCTGGCGGTCTGTGAGCTGCGGGCACTCCGCCCACGGCCAGCCTTTGTAGTCGAGCAGGGGTTCGACTGTGGCCAGCTCGGTGATCCAGTCTGCGTAGTCGGCGTGGTCGGTGGCCACGTGCAGGACGCCGCCGGGTTTCAGGCGGGTGGCAATGAGGTGCAGGGTTCCCGACTGGATGATGCGCCGCTTGTGGTGCCGGGCTTTCGGCCAAGGATCGGGGAAAAAGATGCGCACCCCGTCCAGCGACGCTTCGGGGAACATGCGGTTCAGCACTTCCACACCGTCGCCTTTAATCATGCGGATATTATCGACGCCCCCGCGTACCGACGCCCCGAGCAGTTTAGCCAGGCCCGGCCGGTACAACTCCACGGCAATGATGTTGGTGTCGGGTTCCAGGGGTGCCATGGCGACGGTGGAGGTTCCGGTGCCGCTGCCGATTTCCAGGATGGTGGGGTGACCCTCCCGGCCGAACCAGCCTGCAATATCAATGGTCTGGTCTGCGGGGTCGTTGGTGAGTTCACGACCTCGCTGCGGCCAGTGCTCCTCCCAGGTTTTTTCCTGATTCTCGGTGAGGGTGCCGCGTCGGAAACTGACGCTCCCAAGACGCGGGTAATCACGGCCGTCGTTAAACTCCGACTGTAGTGGGCGGCGGCCGTGCGGTTGTGTTTTTTCGGGGATAGACATCGTTTCATATTTTGCCCCTTTTCGTGGGCGAACTTCAATGTCGCGACTGTGATGCATACCCTGATATGAGGGCATGCGCTGCACCAACCGCGGTGCCTGTGGTATCACGGTTGGGTAATCGCTGATGGTGCTTGTACGCGGCGGCAGCCTGGCGGGGTACATAATTGGGGTGAGGAATGTGGGGGATTCATGAACAGCATGATGAATGCCGTGGCGGGTCGATCAGTGCCGTCTGTAGAGCCGTCCGCTGTGTCTTCCTCCGTTCCTTTTGTGTCACCCCACCAGTGGGAACAATGGCTGAACGCGATGCCGCTGCGCGCCTGGTTGCGGTCCCGTCCCGCTGATTGCGTGGCCGCGCAGTGCGTGGATGCCGTACTGGAGGCTGCGCTGGGTCCTCTGCGCGTGGTGGTGTGCACAGAATCGGCATCTGTTCCACTCCTTAGTATTAAGGACACAAATAGTGGGTTTAGCCGCGGAATTCACATCGTTGACGCAGCCTGGCCGGTCACTCAAGGGGGCGTCGACCTCGCCGTGCTGGTGCATAGCAGCGAGGTGGGTGCACGCACCAAGGCCCGCATGGCGGCAGGTCCGATGTTGTTTACGCATTGCGAGAGCGCAGCTGAAGTGCCACTACTGGTGGCGGATCTGCTGCGATCCTGCCCTGATGGGGACTTGGTGGGGGCGCGGCAACGCGTGCTGCATGGTGAGGTGAGGGCTATTGCGTATCGTTTCCCCGAGGTTGCTGATGACCTAGAGAAAGCACTCGCCGTATGCGGTCCGCCACCTCCGGTGGTTGCACCGTACGAACAGGAGCCGGTACTGGCTGTGATCGGCCCAGATTCCACTACGACCACGACAGTGTCGCTGCAACTCCGGCAACGCTGGCAGGTGGCGGACAAACCCCATGCGGGTGTCGACGTCGTGATAGCCGCTGCCCCGCCGCAGGGGTGGGGCCCGCACGATACACCTACCCTTGCGGACGCGATGGAGAAAGTCGGCAGGGTCGTGAGCACGGCCGCACTTCCGCCCGAGGCAGTGCCGGGTATCGCCGTCGCTCAGGGCAGTGTGGAGAAGAAATTGGCGGATGTGGTGGCTCGACCGCCGGTGGGGGTCATGCCCATGCCGGAGGCTGCGCGATGGATGCATGCCGCAGAGCGTGCGGATCAGCGGGCGCAGGAGCGGCTGCGCGCTGAGCTGTCCAGTATCGAGAGGTTGGCGGGACGTCGATACGCCTCGGCGCGGGACCGCCTTGTCAACTTGTGTGAGCAACGTAACGTCGAGGTGCCACCCCCGTTGCGGCTGGGATGGCGCGCGCTTGTCGACGCCCCGGTGGTCACTGTTGTAAGCGGGGGCGCGCTGTTTCGGTTGGTGCACAGCGTTGTCGACAGCGCTATTCCGGGGCTGTGGCTCGGTGGGATTGTTGCGTTCAGCCTTGTGTGCGGTGCTTTTCGGCTATGGCGGCAATGGGTGGCCCGGAGGCAGCGATGGTGCTCATTGGTTATCTCAATCCTTGCTACTACGAAGGAACTGGATAGTACCAGTTATCAACAACGTGGAGTTTCCGCGGGTGGGCAATGGATCCGTTTAAAGCTCTCCGGTATAGAAAAACAACACAAAACCTAAGGATGGTGTGGGATGGGTGATTGGGTGTCAATGCTGTGTGGGTTGGGTGAGATGACTCCGCTGGAGGAGGTGCTTCCCAACGGCTCATCATCGGGTTTGCTGCTGCATATGGATGGCAAGTCCTTTGCTTTTGAGGGCGAACCTGGTGGCACGGTGGAGCTGAATGATGACCGTGGTGTTAGCGTGTTTACCGACTATAACGGGGATGGTCTGATTGATTCGGTGGCCACGGTCCTGTTTAGCGGGGATTGTTACACGGTGGAATGCGCGCCTGGTGACGCATCTACAGAACAGTGGGGTTTGAACCCGATGGGAGCCTTGGGGGTGGGTGAGCGGGGGGATCCATCCTGGGGGCTTGTCGAGCAGATTACCCCCGAGGGGGTGGCAAACCATTGGTGGGGATTGTAGAGATATGTGCAGGAAAAGCGAAGAGATTGGGGGTAATCCAACCGGTAATGACCCCTAAACGGAAAATTGTGGCCAGTTTCTCACCCGAGACCCTGTGTAGGACCTTTGTCTATGACTACGCTGATGAAAGAGAAAGCCCTCAAGTGACACCCAATGTCAGGAGAATTAATGTCTGCAGTTGAAATCCCGGGTCTCGTCGGTCCGGCTCCAACAAACAATGAAGAACTGCTAGCCTGGATCGCCGACGCTGCCGAGCTGTTCCAGCCTGAGTCCGTGGTGTTTGCTGATGGCTCCCAAGAAGAATGGGATCGCTTAGCCTCTGAGCTCGTGGAAGCCGGCACACTTATCCGCCTCAATGAGGAAAAACGCCCCAATAGTTTCTTGGCGCGCTCCAACCCCTCCGACGTGGCACGTGTGGAATCCCGCACGTTCATCTGCTCCGAAACTGAAGAAGGTGCAGGCCCCACCAACAACTGGGCCGACCCGGTGGCCATGAAGGCCGAAATGACTGAGCATTACCGTGGTGCCATGAAAGGCCGCACCATGTATGTGGTGCCGTTCAGCATGAGCCCTGATAACGCCCCTGACCCGAAGTTGGGTGTTCAGCTGACGGATTCCGCCTATGTGGTGATGTCTATGCGCATCATGACCCGCATGGGCCAGAAAGCCCTGGATGCGATTGGTGAGAAGGGCGAGTTCGTGCGCTGCCTGCACTCGGTGGGTGCGCCGCTTGAACCAGGTGAAAAAGACGTTACATGGCCCTGCAACGACACCAAGTACATTACGCAGTTCCCCGAAACCCGCGAGATTTGGTCTTACGGTTCCGGCTACGGCGGCAACGCTATCCTGGCAAAGAAGTGCTATGCCCTGCGTATCGCCTCGGTGATGGCTCACGATGAGGGCTGGTTGGCGGAGCACATGCTCATCCTGAAGCTCACTTCCCCTGAAGGCAAGTCCTACTACATGGCCGCCGCATTCCCCTCGGCCTGCGGCAAGACCAACCTCGCCATGCTGCAGCCCACCATTGATGGCTGGAAAGCCGAGGTCGTGGGCGACGATATCGCCTGGCTGCGCTTCGGTGAGGACGGCCGCCTCTACGCCACCAACCCCGAGTTTGGTTTCTTCGGCGTGGCACCCGGCACCAACTACAGCTCCAACCCGAACGCCATGAAGACCATGGAACCGGGCAATACTATGTTCACCAACGTCGCCCTCACCGACGACGGGGATATCTGGTGGGAGGGCCTGGAAGGCAACCCGCAGCACCTGATCGACTGGCTAGGCAACGACTGGACCCCCGATTCCGGCGAGCTGTCCAGCCACCCGAACTCCCGCTACTGCGTGCCCATTGAGCAGTGCCCGGTGGTGGCCCCCGAGTTCAACGACGGCGAAGGCGTGCCGATCTCTGCCATTCTCTTCGGCGGACGACGCCCCGACACTGTTCCGTTGGTCTCCCAGGCACATGACTGGAACCACGCCACCCTTATTGGTGCACTCCTGGCATCCGGCCAAACCGCCGCCGCTGAGGGTGAGGTGGGTGCCCTGCGGCACGACCCGATGGCCATGCTGCCGTTTATTGGCTACAACGCTGGCGACTACCTGCAGCACTGGATCAACATGGGCAAGAAGGGCGGCGACAAGATGCCCGCCGTCTTCCTGGTCAACTGGTTCCGCCGCGGCGAAGACGGCCGCTTCCTCTGGCCTGGTTTCGGTGACAACAGCCGCGTGCTGAAGTGGATTGTGGACCGCATTGAGGGCCGCGTTAGCGCTGATGAGACCATTGCTGGCCTCACCGCCCGGGTGGAAGACCTGGACCTCACCGGCCTGGACACCCCGCTTGATGATGTCCGTGAAGCCCTCTCCGCACCCGCCGACCAGTGGGCCGGCGACGTGGTTGATAACGAAGCATGGCTGGAAAAGCTCGGCCCGAAGGTTCCCGCCGAGGTGCATGAGCAGTTCGAAGCCCTCAAGGAACGGGTGGCTAAGGCTCAGCAGTAAGACTTCTCAAAAAAGAAGATCCCCACCCCTGGCATCCCCTTCCCCGCAGGCAGTCCGCGAGGAAGGGGATGCTTATGTGTTCACTTTTCTGCGTTCGCCTCGTTTTTGCGCAGCACAATGGCCAGGTTGCTCACCAGAAACTCGCGGACACCTGGAACATGCACCAGCCACCACGCCCAGCGGGGATGGTAGCGGGGGATCAGGCCCACCAGCGATGCAGTGCCGGATTCCTGGACGCGGGAGGCCCAGTTGATGCCGTCGGCGCAGGAGACGTCGAAAAGCGATTCCCCAAACACGTTCTTCGGGGGGTGGCCGTGGGTGCGTGTGTACAGGTTGCGGGCGAAATTGCCGCCGATGTAGTGCTGCCACAGTCCGGTTTCGTGCCCGCCGAAGGGCCCCAGCCAGATGGTGTAACTGAGCACCACCAGGCCGCCGGGGCGGGTGACGCGCAGCATTTCATCCCCCATATCCCAAGGATTGGGCATGTGCTCGGCGACGTTGGAGGAATACACAATGTCAAAGGAGGCGTCGGCAAAGGGTAGCGCGTCGCCGGAGCCGCGGACGCTTCCGGGAACCTCAATGTTCGCGGCGGCCATTTCGCCGACATCGGGTTCGACGGTGATGTAGGTGCTACCGCGCGCGGTGAATGCTTCGGAGAAAAAGCCGGGGCCTCCGCCAACGTCGAGAATCCGCGCGTTGTGCAGGGCAGCGGCGGGTGCGCCGCCGACCACGCGGTCCGAGTAGAGGGAGGCGATAAACTGCGCGGTGTCTTCGGCGAGGTTGCCGTAGAAGTACGCGGGGTCGCTTTGCTCGTAGCCGAAGCTGCGCAGCAAAAACAGCGAGCGACTGAGGGTGGCCATTGTGCGGGTGCGCCGCAGGGAAAAATGGCTGAACGTCATGGTTCCATGTTAAACAATCGCTAACCGTGTCTCCCGCACCGGGAGTGATGGGTTGATGCTGTTAGTCTGGATGAGTCATGAAAATTCTGTTGCTGTGTTGGCGCGATACGCACCACCCCCAGGGCGGCGGCAGTGAGCGCTATCTAGAGCGTGTGGGGGATTTCCTGGTTTCCCAAGGTCATGAGGTGTTTTTTCACACCGCCATGTATCCGGGTGCGCCTCGGCGCAGCGTGCAGCGTGGGGTCGCCTACACCCGTGCCGGCGGCAAGCTGACGGTGTATCCGCTGGCGTGGTTGCGGCTGGTGGGCGCGAGGCTGGGGGTCGGTAGGTTTCGGGATGTGGATGTGGTGGTGGACACTCAAAACGGCATTCCGTTTTTTGCTGGGCCGTTGAGTGGTAAACCCACGGTGCTGCTCACACATCATTGCCACCGCGAGCAGTGGCCGGTGGCGGGGCCGATTTTGTCCCGCGTGGGTTGGTGTGTGGAACGGTGGGTCGCCCCCTGGCTGTATCGGCGCACCCCTTATGTGACGGTGTCATTGCCCAGTGCGACCGAGTTGATGCAGCTGGGTGTGGATGCGAATCGCATTGAGATTATCCGCAACGGAGTGGACCCGCTGCCCGATGCCACCTCGGAGAACTCGCTGCTCAGGCACGACGATGGACGGGTGCATCTGGTCACGCTGTCCCGGTTGGTTCCGCACAAGCAGATCGAACATGCGATGGACGTGCTGGCGGCGGTGTCGGCCACGCATGATGTGGTGTTGGATGTGATTGGCAGCGGCTGGTGGGATGCACAGTTGCGGGACTATGCGGCCGAGCTGGGGGTGAGCGACCGTGTGGAGTTTCACGGCCAGGTGTCGGAGGGCATGAAGCACGCCTTGCTAGCCCGCGCGACGCTGCACGTGATGCCCTCCCGCAAGGAAGGCTGGGGTTTGGCGGTGATTGAGGCCGCTCAGCACGCCGTGCCGACGGTGGGGTACCGCAGTTCCGCCGGCCTGCAGGATTCGATTATCGACGACCACACCGGCATCCTCGTCTCTGATAAGGCCGAACTGATTCGCGCCACGACGCTGCTTCTCGACGACCCCGCCTACCGCACCCGCCTCGGCACCGCCGCCCAGGAGCGCGCGCGGGAATTCTCCTGGCACACGACGGGAATGCAGTTTGAACAGCTACTTGCCTCGCTGTCGGAACCTCCACGGGAGACACACCAACGGCACGGCCAACCACAACACCGTGAGGAACACGCCTAGGGCGAAGCGCGCCCCCCGGTGCGGTGGCGCGGCGGTTTCGGTGATGATGCTGTTGTGATTGTCCACCACCATGCCGATGCCCAGCCGCTCAAGCTGGGCGCGATCCCCGGTGGCCCAGGCGTGTTGGGCATCGCGGTAGCGTTGCGATGGGGGATCCACTACACGGCCACCCACACGTAATTCCCCGTTCTCCACGGTAGAGAGCGCTTTGGTGCGGGGGTCAATGGATAGCCGAGAACCGTCATGAACCATGGTGGTGGAATCGGGGATGAACACGTCCCGGCCTGCGGCGCGCTCAGCCAAGGCCGACCACGCAGGATCAGCTGGGACGGGAGTGATCTGGGTGACCACCCGCGCGGCGTCGGGAACCTGGAGAAATGTCAAAGTAATCGCCACGGCAGCGACAGTGCGTCGTTGAATACTCGCCGCCAGCGCGGCGTAGGCGGGGATGGCGAACATGACGAGTTTCTGGGAATCCCGCCACAGTGCCGCGCCGGGAATGTGGGTGACTATCCAGGAGGTAAACGGCAAGGCGATGTAGCTGATCAGAAGGCATCCCAAGGCCACCGCAGCCAGCATAATCAGGGGGCGCAGTGCGCACCGGGCGGTCTGCCGCCATGCCCCGACCAGCAGCACACAGAACAGCGCGACACCTGCTATGGCGAAGCCCGCTTCCCGGGATGGGGGGACGGCCTGACTGTTCCAGATCCCGCCAAGCCCTGCCACTGAACCCACCACCCCAACGTGGGTTTCCGCGCGTGGGGCAAACGCCCATGCTCCATCGGGGCTGCTGGTCGCCGGGTGGAGTAGCGCAGGAATGAGCCACGGCAGGCAGGTGAGCAGGCCCATGCAGAGGAGAAACCACCGACGCGTGGTGGTGCACATTCCGACGATGAGGGCGGTGATCGCGCCAGTGGGGGTGAGCGATGCCAACCACAGCGCCACCACCTGCAACCGCCATTGTCCAGTGAACCCCCAGGCGGCAATGCCGGGAAGGAGCCAGGCAGCCATGACGAGCGACCAATGGCCTTGGAGTAGTCGCTCCACCACAAACGGGTTGTAGATGGTGATCGTCATGGCGGCGGCTGTGCCCACCGTTCCGGCCTGTACATATCGCGCCACAGCAACCGCGCCGTATGCCCCGAGAAGTGCGGCGGTGAGCAGCAGCAGGCGGGCGAGGAACGAGGCGTCGATAAGCTGCCCAGCAAGCGCCAACACGCCATCCTGCGGGGCGTTGCGTGCTGGGAGGTCCCCACACCCAAACGCGCTGAGGCTCAAGCTTGGGTGCGGGACCACCACCATGTCGCGGTGAATCAGCGCCCCAGGGGAGGCGAGGGGCCACAACAGCAGCCCAACCAGGAACACCGCGTAGGCGGGGAGGAACACGTGGCGGGCGGACATGGCTGCGGGGCCTAGGAGTGATGCTGGCGGTGCAGTGATCGGCGGACAAACACCATGGACACGGCGATCACGAGGACACCCAGAGTGCCCACGACGTAGATGGCAAACTCCAGGTTCTTCAAGGCGGTGAAGCCAGCGAGGGCTGAATCCCAGGCCCGGTCTTGGGTGTCCTGGTCCCACGCGGCATCGACAAACAGGGCGGTGCGTTGCGGGCTGGGGGTGAATGCATCACCGTGGTCAACGGAACGGAAGAACGCGTCCGCCACCTGCTGCGCCTCCTCATCCGAGCGGGCGAAAAAGTAGTTCAGGCGGTCCGCGCCGTAGACGATGATGCCGGTTTTCGGCTCCACACGAACCGTGCGGGCCACCGAATAGTAGCGTGTCATGGACACCTGCTCATCGGGACTGATGCCCTGTGCGGCCAGCTCGTCAGCCGAATACCATCGCCGCGCCGGGGCGGTAACCTGCAGGTCGGTGAGGGCAGCACGATCGTTGTCGGACAGATCCCCATCGCGTCTCAACGCGTCTGTGACCGCATTCAGCATGTTCACCGCGCCCACGTTCTGCTCGAACTGCAGGGACTTTGTGCCGTGCTCCTTCACCGCATCCGAAAAATCCATGAGGTTATCGGTCTGTGCGGTGGTGTCAAAAAACTGGTAGGAACGCCGCTCCGTATCAAAAGGGAAGCGGTATTGCAGACCCACGCGTGCGAACTTACCCGTATCCTCATTCAAGCCCAGGTCAGGGGCCTGAATCTGGAAGGATGACTGCAGGTCAGCATCCGGTTCAGCCGAAAAACGATTCAGCGTCACCGCATCGACGGCCGTGGACACCACGTTATCCGGTGCCTCACGGTCCCCACGGGACAAGGTGGTGGTGGCCTGCAGAGTGACAAACTTCTTCGTCGCAGGGTCTTTGGACTCCATCGTACGGTTCAACCGCAGCGGAGTGGAGCTGCTAATAAAGCAGCTCATGGGTAATTCCCCCTCTGAGGGCGCGCACTCCGGCGCGTCCCGATGCTCCTCCACCGGCTGGTTTGCGGCGAAAGCCTGCGCATCAAGCAGCATTCCTGGGGCCTCCTGCGTGGTCTGTGGTCCGCCCGCATCCAGGGGAATCACCTTCAGTGTTGGGATCAGCAGAAAAGGCGATAGTACTGCGATGATCAGTAACGCAATACCTAGGCCCAGTGCACAATAACTGATAACACGGGAAGCCAAAAGAGTGATCCTTTCCGCTGGAGACTCAAAAACACATAGAATCAGACTCAATGCAATCTTACGCAAAGCACGTGTCATTCTTGAACAACCTGGAGGGGTTACGGGCCGTTGCCTCCATAGGAATCGTGCTCACCCATGTGGGTTTTCAAACAGGTGTTGATCCGGCGACATTTGTTGGTGGCATACTCACACGCTTCGACTTTTTTGTTGCTGTTTTTTTCGCATTATCAGCGTTTCTCCTGTGGCGGCACTGGGGTGGCGGTGTTACACACAGTCGAGAGTGGCGCGCATATTACCGCAGTCGCGTCAGCAGAATTATGCCTGCTTATGTGGTCTTTGTTGTATTTGTGTTGTTGGTTTTTCCTGAAGCGTACGCATCCCCGCCGCTGGCCATAGTGGCGAATATGACGCTCACGCAGATTTACTTTCCCAATGGATTACTGCCCGGGCTTACACATCTGTGGTCACTCTGCATTGAGGCTGCGTTTTATCTCGTGTTGCCGTTGGCTGCCTGGGCGGTATCAACGCTTCCGCAGCGTCTTCGCGTCCCCGCGATTCTCGCCGTTGCTGTACTGAGTCTTGGATGGGCATTCCTGCCGTTTGTTGACGCCAGCCCCGCCCCGGGGGTGCCCAATATGCAGATTTTCCCTCCTGCGTTTACATGCTGGTTTGTGGTGGGTATTCTTGCGGCCGAAGTGGAAGGGCGTGTGGGGCCGTGTGTGCGTCGTTGGTTGCGTCGCCGCTGGTTGTGGCTATGTATCGCTGTTGTTGTCATGGTTCTTGCTGCTCAACCATTTTTCGGACCCGCGGGCCTGGTTCATCCCACCGCCCCGGAATTTGTGCGTAGAATCCTCGCCGGTACCGTGTTTGCCGCTGCGGTGCTGGTTCCCCAAGCGCTGGACCCTGACGATAGTGGGCGCATCCTCCAAAGCCGGGCCGTGCGGATGCTCGGCAGGTGGGCCTACGGGATTTTCCTTTGGCATCTACCCATGCTGGGTTTTACGTTCCCAATCCTGGGGATCAGGCCGTTTAGCGGATACTTCTTTCCTGTTCTTGTAGCGACGCTGGCGCTGACCATCCCAGTGGCGGCAGCGTCGTACATTTTTGTTGAACAATCCGCCAGAAAGTTCTTTTCCAAAAGCAAAAAGAAACCCACAGAGAATAAAATACCTACTTAGGCTTCCTGCATGGTGACCGCCACTTGTGCCCACCCATTCTTGGCGTGTTTTAATGGGGTTGTGCGGCGCATTTGAGAATTTTGTTAGGACAAGTACTATGTTTTGGAGATGGCGCGCGGTTTAGCGCGTTATAGGCTGCCAGACTAAAGGAAAATAATATGCATTACCTGTTTACAGTGACATTTATTTGCCCCAAGGGGTTGGCACAGTCTGGTTACCGCGCATTTACTACGGGGGTGGCATCACTTCGCAGCCTCCGTGGTGTTCGGGTGATGTTCAGCTCCCTGCGTCCCCAACGCACGGACGATCCACCAGAGATGGATGACCTGCTGGAGCGCGTGAAATATTCCATCGGAAGCGGCCTGTGGAACCAGGAGCCCCTGCTCTACAATGCATTCGCCGTCACGGAAGTCGACGCCGTGGAGGGCAGCCTCAGCGAGATCAGTGAGGCACTGTCCGCCCACATGTCCGACGTGGCCATCGGCGAGATCCCACACAACGTCACCTGGGTGCCGCTGGAAGACTACGGCAATCACGACCCCGGGGTCTGTTTACCTGCTGCCCGAAACCCCAGCGTCGAGTAGAACGTGCTGAGCAGGAAACCCAGCGCGAGGAAGCACGCCCCAGAGACAAAGGGCTGGTCACCCGCGTAGTGCGCGTTCGGCCACGGGGCATGCGCCAACCACAATGCAGCAATGCCCATGCTGCCGCCTGTGAATGCTGTAACACTCCGACCATCAGCCTGCCCCGTCACTCTGCTCAGCCCGATTCCCAGGGCTAGTCCCAGTGCCCCGGCCGCGAGGCCGCTCCACGACCCGGCAATCCACATGCTGAGTAGCCCACCGGCCACAGCTCCCACCAGTGCACACCGCCCTATCCCGGGTGAACATTCCGCTACCTCGGCCGTTGCTAATCGACGCCCTCCTGTCCGCGTCCGCGCAACGACGATCAGACACCCCAGGCACGTTATTGCCCAGAGTATGCACCCGACCAGCAAGCTTATCCGGTAGGGGGTATCGCCACTGAACCGCAGGTGAACATCACCGGACACTCCGGCTGGGAGGGTGAATGCCTGCATGCCCGCGCCCAGCACAGTTCCCTCCAGACGGGTTTCGCCTGCATAGCCTTCCAGGCCAGGGTTGTGGGCGCGCATGGTGTTGACCAGGCGGTTCTGATCGGCAGCGGCAGCGTCCGCGTCCCTCAGGGCGGTGGAGGTGACGCCAGTAAAGCCAGGTTCTGTGAGGAGCAGCCATTGCGCGTGGGTGCGGATCGTGTGCTCGCCCTCGTCCAGGTGCACAGTCTCCCCGCACTCCACAGCATCCCCGTCAAGGATGATGCGCATGGGGGTTGCTGGGGAGGCGCGGCAGGTTGGGGCGTCGATACGCACGTCCATGGGGCGCGGGGCGGTGAAGGTGCGGGCCAGCAGGTCGGTGCGGCTGGTGAGCTGCTGGAAGAAAAATTGTCGCGCGTTGGGGGAGGTGTTCGGCACGGTGATCTCGCGGGTGACGGGTGCGCCGACCAGCCGAAATTCGGTGATGCCGACGGGGTGCCTGCTTTCGCCAAGAGTGAGTCTAACCTGCGTGGCGGGGCCATCGGGGATGGTGAAGCGCATGGTGCGGTGCGGCTGCAGCCACTCCGACCAGGACTTTCCGTTGGCTGTGAAGGTGGCGGCGACGGAACCACCGGTGGTTCGGACTTCAATCTCCTTCGCTCCGTCTGCCTCCACCGAGTCTGCATCAATGTCTATCCACTGTCCCTCCTGCGTTCCGGGCGTCGGGTACCAGGACGTGGTGAGGTCCCCGTCAACCGCAGCGGACGCGGACCTTCTGGACTGCACCCCGCCAAAACTCGTGGCATCGGCGGCGGAGGAGGACACCGTCACCCGGCCCCCATGCTGCGCCACCGAGGTGAGCGGCCCCACGGAAGGGTAGTCTTTGACGGGATTATGCACGTCAGAACCTTCGTCCAGGTCAGCCAATGCCGCGCTGGCTGCGGCGGAGACGGCACCATAGTTGCGCGCCGTCAATTGTGGAGTGTCGGTGACTACCTCGGCGTCGGCATTAGTCAGCTGGTAGGTGGCTTCTGCGGGATGCTGCTGCGTGAGCGCCGCCAGCATAGCCACCGACTCGCCCCCGCCAGCCACCCGTGTCGGACGGTCCGGGGACACGCGCATCCCCGCGTGCCTATCGACCTCCACAATGTCCACCTCGCCAAACGTGTGGATGGGAAATCCCGCCTCCCGCGCGCGACTGCTCAGCCTTTTGGCATCGCCGCTGGTCAGATCATGACGAATTGCCACCACACCCACACCGAACTGCGCTGCCGACTCAAACGCGGCTTTCGGATCTACCGCATCAGAGGCGAGCGTAGCCATCAAACCATCAAGCCCGCGGATCGCCTCAGGCTCCACAAGCGGAATGGCATCCCGCACCACCCACGGCACCGACAACAGCGGCTGCAACGGCTCATCGCGCGTCCACCCCCAGGACTGCCGCGCAAACTGCGCACCCGGAACGATCAACGTGCGCGTGTCAGCGGCGTTGCTGTTTAACCAATCCGCCGCCTCCTGCCAATACCCCGGCACCTGCCCGTACGCCCCCTTGGGTGCGAGACGGCCCGACCATGCAGGCGCGACGGCACACACCAGCACCAACACCACCAACACCCCCGCCGCTTGTCGACGCCCCGAACGCGCTGTTTCGGCCCATGTTTGGGGCAGGCGCACCACACTGCCCCAGGTCGCTAGCCCTACGAGCAGTGGGATACGTACCACCGGGTCGAACTTGTGAACGTTGCGCAACGCCGCGCCGGGGCCATCCAGAAACGCGCGAACGTCGTCGCCCAATGGCCCGTGCGCGGCACCGAGGATAAGAACACCGGTGCACAGCATGATCACCCACACGCCGCGCTGCGGTGTGCGCCGCAGCGCCAACCCAGCAACCCCCAGGGCAGCAACGGCACCGGTAATCAGGATGAACGTCGGTTCGGTCGCCAGCTGGAAACCCGCCGTGCGTTCCGTATCAACAAATGGGGTCCAGCTTGTTGTTCCCCGCAGAATCTCCGTGGGGTTGAGCCAGCGTGTGGTCACCCACGCGTTTTCAATGAAATCCGTGAACGGTGGCGCGTACCGACCCAACACCAGCAGCGGCCCCACCCACCATGCCGATACCAGCGCACACCCAGTCACCCAAGCGGGAAGCGTGTACCAGGGACGTTGCCGCAGTGTGCTCAGCAGGTACAACCCAGCGGGCACACACGCTGCAAGGGTGGCCGTGGCATTGACCGCGCCCATCGCGGCGACCGCCAATACGGATGCCGCAACTGCCCGAAATGCCGGGCCGACCCTGGTGATGGGTTGTATAAATGGCACTATCACCCAGGGGGCGAGCATGACCGTCCAGGTTTCCGAAGAAATTGCCCCTAGAGTGCTGATTGTTCGCGGTGAGAATGCGTACAGCATCGCAGCCAGCACCATGAACGCTGTCGAACTCCACTCCTTACTCTGCCCCTTACTCCGCCCTAAGCGGTTCAGCAGCGTGAAGAACCCGGAAAACCCCACCCCAACAACAATCAGCCACCACAGGCGCTGCGCAATCCAATCAGGGAGCGGATCTGTGAGCAGGAAAAACAATCCTTGGGGGAAAAGGTAACCATAGGCTTGATTTTGCAGCTGCCCTAGGGGAAACGTGTCTGTCCAGGCGTGTAGTGCGCCACCCAAAAACCGCGCGGGGTTGGCCACCAGGTCGTGTTTTGTGTCGGCGACAGTTTTGCCTGGGGACTGCAGAAAAATAATAAAGGCGCAGCACAGCCACCCGATGAGGTGGACGCGTCGCGCTGTGGTCTGGCTACTCAAGCGAGGGCGGCGGCCTAGTTTCTGGAGCCGTATTCAGTCCCGCCGAGCAGAGAATCTTGGCTGCTGACTTTCTGCGTGGGGGGCAGGGCGTCCTGGGATGCCAATGCTGCCACACCAATAACAGCAACAATTCCCAGCACGACTCCGACGACGGTGCTGGCGAGTGCCGGGCCGATGGTGCGGCGGGTGACAGAATCAGATTCGTAAGCCATGGTTATCCCTTACAGTTCTTAGCGCGGCGCGTAACTCGGGGCTACCGAGCATTCCCTGCCCAGAGTACTACGATGGGGCGACATAGAGGGTTTTCCCTTCTATGAAATGACCATTGTGGTAGGGCTATGCTGCCTTGCCGAGCACAAGAACGTGCGTAGTTTAAGGACGGCAGATCACACCATGAAACGCACTACACCAACGGTGACGACCACAGCATTGTCAGTGGTCGCGGCGGCTACGATGGCGTGGGGCTTAACTGCCTGCGGCAATAACGCTACAGAGCCGACCAACACCGCCGCGACGTCGGCAAGCACGACCAGCGCCAGCGCAACCATGACCGCAGACACAACAACCGCACCACCCGAGCGTGCGCCGGAGGAGCTGACGCAACGGGAGAAAGCCGCGCGGCTGATGATGGTCGGGGTGAAAAACTACGACGATGCTCGCACTGCCCTAAAGAACGGCGCGGGTGGCATTTTCATCGGATCGTGGACGGACCCGGCGCTGCTTACCTCCCAGGACCGTAATGTCGCGGCGCTGCGGGCGGAGATTGGGCGCCCGTTTGCGGTGTCCATCGACGCGGAAGGCGGCCGAGTGCAGCGCCAGCCCGCCCTGTTCGGGTCGGTGCCGTCGCCACGTGAGATGGCAGCCACCATGAAACCGGAACAGGTGACAGGTGTGGCGCGTGACCTGGGTACAAAGCTGCGGGAACGCGGTATCACCATGGATTTCGCTCCCGTGTTGGACGTTGACGGCGGCAGCGCCAACGGTGCTATCGGTGATCGTTCCTTCTCCGGCGACCCGGCGGTTGCCGCCACCTACGCCACGGCCTTTGCTCAGGGGCTGCGGGAAGCGGGTATTGAACCTGTGTACAAACATTTCCCCGGTCACGGCCGCGCCTCAGGTGATACTCACAAGCAGACCTCCCGCACTCCGGCGCTGGCGAGCCTGAAAGAGGTGGACCTTCCCCCCTTTGGCAAGGCTCTATCCCAGGTCCCCGCCCCGGTCATGCTGGGACACTTGGTGGTGCCAGAATGGGGAGACCTGCCCGCGACCCTGAATCCGGCGGCCTACAATCTGCTACGAAGCGGAGATTATCCTGAGGGTAGCCCTTATGATGGTGTCATTGTGACGGACGATCTTTCAGGAATGAAGGCCATCAGCGACCGCTTTTCGACGCCCACTGCGGCACTGACGGCACTCACCGCCGGGGCCGACATCGCCCTCTGGATTACCACCGATGACCTGCCGAAAGCCATCGATGAGGTGGATGCTGCTGTGACGGATGGTCGCTACCCACGGGAGAAATTCGAGACGTCCTTCGCGCGCGCAACTTCCTTGCAACCCGATAAGTAACTACTCTGATTCATGTGAATATCCCCGAACTGACGCAGGGTCGCACCCGTCGCATCGTTATTGGTGTGATCCTTGGTGTGCTGGGTCTGTGCGTCCTTGCCTATGGCGCAGATTACCTTTTGACGAAAGGAAAAGTCCCGCGAGGCACCACCGTCGCGGGCGTGTCCATTGGGGGAATGTCTAATGCGGATGCCCGCGCCTTGCTGGAAAAGGAATTGGGCACACGCCTCACCGATCCCGTGAAAGTCGCGGCGGGGGACATGAACACTACCGTGAACCCCACCGATGCCGGGTTGCAGGTTGACTGGGTGTCCACTATCCGCGCTGCCGGGTCGCCGCCGCTCAATCCTATTGTGAAGATCACCAGCTTTTTCACAGAGCATGAGGTGGGCATTGTGAGCACCACCGGCCCCACCTTCACTGCATCCATGGATGCCACCCAGGCGGCACTGACCAGGCAACCGACCGATGGTGGCGTGGTTTTGGAACATGGGAAGGCGACACCCGTGCCGCCGACTAATGGCCAGGGGATTGACCGCGACACGCTCAATAAAGCGGTGACCACTGGCTGGCTGAGCCCCAACGGGGTGAATATTGACGCGGACGTCGTGAAGCCTGCGGTGCAGCAGGACGCCGTGGACAAAGTGCTGGACGGTGATGCGAAGAAAGCACTGAGCGGTGCTGTTGTGGCGCGTGGGCGCGACAACACGCGTGGCGTGATTCCGCCCGAGCGCATGGGTGAAGTGGTGACCTTCGTGCCGGACGGAAGCTCCCTGAAAACCGAGGTGAACGTGGAGGCCGCGCGGGCGATCCTTACCGAGGGGCTTGGGCCTACAGAAAAGCAGCGTCGCAACGCGGACATCAAGTTCAGCGGTGCCAGCCGTTCCGTGACCCCCTCGGTGGATGGCGTGCGTATCGACTGGGACCTGCTGCTGAAAGACCTCCCGGGGCGTATCATCGGCGATCAGCCGCGCGAATTTGACGTCGCCTACATTGACGAACCCGCGACCTTCACCACCGAGCAAGCCGAAAAGGCGACGTTCGACCAGGTGGTGGGCGAGTTCACCACCGGGGGCTTTGCGGAGGCCTCAGGCGTGAATATTCGCAAGACCGCCGAGATTGTCAACGGCGCGATGGTCGCACCCGGTGATACCTTCTCCCTCAACGGCTACACCGGTCCGCGCGGTGCCGCGCAGGGCTTCGTGGAATCGGGCATTATTTTGAACGGACGCGCCGATAAAGCCGTTGGCGGCGGTATTAGCCAGTTCGCCACGACCTTGTACAACGCCGCCTACTTCGCCGGCATGGAGGATGTGGCGCACACCCCGCACAGCTACTACATTTCCCGTTACCCGGCGGGCCGTGAGGCAACCGTGTATGAAGGTGCCATTGACCTGAAATTCAAAAACACCTCGCAGTACCCGGTGCTGATCAGCACCTCCGCCGACGATAAAAACGTCACCGTCAAACTCATGGGCGTAAAAACCGTCAACGTTGAATCCGTCTCCGGCGGGCGGTGGGCGCAAACACAACCCAACACCGTCAATCTGAGCGGCAACGACTGCACCCCCTCCAGCGGCGCCCCCGGGTTCACCACCTCCGACACCCGCATCGTGAAGGGTCTCGACGGTCGCGAAATCTCCCGCGACACCACAACCACCGTCTATGATCCCTCGCCGATTGTGAAGTGCAATAAGTAGGTCGGGGAGTCTGGGTTGGGGGGTTGGGCTGTCCTGGGGGCCTGGCGAAACCGGTACGATCGTGCCGGTTTCTTGCTTTTTTGATTCAAAACCGGCAGAATCGGAACGAACGTGCCGGAAAAATGATGGGTAGGAGGGGCAAGGAGGCAGGTGTGACTCCCGAAGAGATTGGCAACGCACTAAAAACCAGGCGCAAAGAATACCAACTACGCCAAGAAGAAGTGGCTGAGTTTGCTCGGGTCTCCGAGCGGTTCGTTCGAGAGGTGGAAAAAGGAAAGCAGACGGTGCGTCTGGACAAACTCATTGATGTGCTGACTGCTGTTGGACTTGAGCTCGTGGCCACCGACCGGGTTCCCGAGCAACTCAAGCCGTTTAAGGGGTGAAGGAGCTACAGGAGTAGGGTTCGGGCGGTTTGTCTCAAAGCACCAGTTTTTCAATTTCGCCGACTTTTTGGGTCAGTGCACCTTGTAAAACCCCCAACAAGCTATTTGTTTATGCTTGCCGCCCAAACGTCTCTGGATCAACTGGCCGCTCGGCACGCGGCAGTGAAGCCACCACTAGTAGGTAGGAGTCCGTCACTAGTTCCTGCACAAGGGATTCGGTGATGTAGGCACCAGGCTGGATGCTGATCCAGTGTTTCTTGTTCATGTGGTAGCCGGGTGTAATGGACGCATATTCTTGGCGCAGCGCCAGAACATCAAGTGGTTCTGCCTTGACGTTAATCATGCGTTGCTCACGCACTGTGGTGACAAGAAACCATTTTCCGCGCACGCGCACTGCTTCCCAGTCTCTGGTAAAGGGATAAAGCTCCGTTGCTGGGAGCGCGAGGGCTGTGTCAATAGCGGCTGTAAGCAGGGCGTCGTCAGTGAGCAGCGTCTTAGTTTCCTCATTAGATGGGGTATCAGAAGACATTGCTATTTCAATCCTTTTACCCCACAACCCCCGCAATAAAATTGGAGCCGATGACGGGAATCGAACCCGCGCCGCCTGCTTGGGAAGCAGGAGTTCTACCATTGAACTACATCGGCAAGCGTGGTGGGTGCTTTGCTGCACCCGAACAGCCTCGTCCAGTGTAGCACGCCCCAGATGATCTACAACTTGATAGCCGGGTGCAGCCGTTTCATCGTCCACGTCCTGTCGCGGCGTGCGCACAGTGCCGTCAGTCCCACGGTCACAGTGGTGATCAGCACCACGGCGACAATGGCTTGCGGGAGCCGGTGGTCAAGGGTGCCGTAGATGAGCTGTCTAAAGCCATCGACGGAGTAGGTCATGGGCATGATGGGATGCAGGATCTGGAAGAGCCTGGGTTCGGTTTCCACGGGGTAGAGGCCGCCGCAGGATAGTAGCTGCAGCATCAGGAACGCCATGCCAGCCACGCGCCCTGGCCCTGGGCCGAGCGCAACGTTGAGGAGTTGGTTGACGGCGGCGAACATGATGGCTACGAGTATGGCGAAGGCGATAAGTCCCAGCGGGTAGGCGGGGGAAAGGCCCACGAGGAGCATCGTGGCCACGCACACAACCAGCGCTTGTAATACGGCGATGAACAGCGCGGGTGCCAGGCCGTCCAGCGCCGCGCGCAAGGGTGCGATGCCGGAGGCAACGGCGCGGTTCTGCATGGGCCGCAGCAGCATGAACGTAGCGATCCCACCGATGAACAGGGAGAGTGAGAGGAAGAAGGGGCTGAGCCCACCGCCGAAAGTATTGCTGCCTGCGTCGTTGCTGCTGGTCAGCGACACGGGTCCGCCGAGGACGCTGGCGGTGCCTTCGCGCTGCTTGTCGGTCCAGGTGGGCACGGCTTTCGCGCCGTCGTTAAGCTTGGTTGCTAGCTCGCCGCTGCCTGTCGCGAGTTGCGACGACCCGTCGCGCAGCTGCCCCATCCCACCGTTCAGCCTGGCTGCGCCGCTGGCCAGGGGTGTTGTGCCCTCGTCGTGCAGCTGATGCGCCCCGGAGGCTAACGTGTGCGTCCCGGTGTTGAGTTCCCTTACGCCGGACTGCATTTCCCCAAGCTTGCCGGGAAGCTGCCCGGTCCCCGCATGCAGCTGGTCAAAGCCGGATCGGAACGGCGCGTTCGGGTCGGAAAGCTGGTAGGCAAGCTGCCCCGTTCCGTTGGCGAGCTGTTGGAGCTGGGCGGTGGCGGGTGCGTTCTGCCCGAGCCCCTGGGCGTCGATACGTGCGGCAAGGTCATTGAGCTGTGCCGCAACACCGGGGTCGGGAATAGAGTTCGCGATGTTACGGATCTCGCCCGAGGTGGCGGTTTGCGCCTGCGTCACCTGCCCCAGCTGCCCAGTGAGCTGCTGCACCCCGTCGTTGATGCGGGTCGCACCGCCCGCCAGCTCGTCCACGCCACCATGCAGCTTATCGACGCCCTGCGTCAACTGCTCCAGCGATGCCGTTGCGGTGGTCACGCCGTCGTTGAGTTGCTGTGTTCCGGCGGCAAGCCTGTCTGCGCCAGCCGCTAGTTCGCCCATCTTTTCGTCAACTTTTGCTGAGCCGCTGGCCAGTGTGTCCACGCCTTGCGACGCAGTTCCTAGCCCGTCGTTCAGTTTCGTCGCGCCGTCGTGAAGCCTCCCAGCGCCATCGGCTGCCTGTTCAATGCCTCCGCCGGCAGTTTGCATGCCAATGAGTACTCGGTCAATCGCCTGGGTGCCAATTTGATCGGAAATGACTGGCAGCATTGTGCTCATGACATTCTCGCCGATCTTTGTGGATAAATATCCGTTTGAATCGTTGTAGGTGGTTTGGATGACCGCGCGACGGGCGTCGCCATTCGCTGGGGACGCCACGGCTTGCGAAAAATCAGGGGTGAGTTCCACGGCAAAGTAATAGCGGCCGTCGCGAACCCCCTGGATGGCATCATCATGCTCGGTGAAGTGGAAGCTCACGCGATCGTTGCTTTTGAGGTTATCCACGATCTTGTCGCCAGCATTCAGCGGGGTTCCGTTCACCACTGCGCCCTTATCCGCATTCACAAACGCAATGGGGAGCTGGTTAATCTTGTCAAAAGGATTCCAAAACGCCCACAAATACAGCGTTGAATACAGCAGCGGGATCAACACAATCGCGGCGATGGCGATGCGGCTTAGCTTTGAGCGCTTAAACCGGCGTAATTCCGTTCCGGGCGTCAATGCTGAGATCATTGTTGCTGCTCCTTCGCTGGTGTGGTGGTGTGTAACTCGATGAGGTGATACTCAACGCCGGGTGATGGCGGTAAAGGATTCACCGCCATCACAATCACCGGTATAACCTGCGATAATTCCATGAGAATCTGGACGAGCTGCAGGCGATCATCCAGCTCACGAACCTGCTCCAGATCGTCCATGACAAGCATGCGAATTGGCTGGTGGCTCGCAGGGTGCAGTGCCAGTGCGATACGAATAAGAATCCGATCCAGCGCCGAAATCTGTGACACATAACTGTTGAGCGGCGGCAGATCACGCTGCCCAAACACACGGCCACATAACTGCTCGTAGTACTCCTGGGATGCGCGCCGAGGAACCGTCCACCACCAGCGTGACCAGTTAAGATGCTCGGACAGCGCCGTCCTGATGGTTACGTCCCGATCCAGGGCATCAATCTGCTCCACGCCAGCGACGGCCACCATCTGGCGGATTTTTGATCGCTTCGTCTCTCCCAGGACGGTGACCTCGCCCGTTGTGCTTGCCATTCGGCCCGCCAGTGTGAGAGCCAAGGCGGTGCGGCCCGAGCCGCCGCGCCCCGACAACACGGTCAGCCCAGATGCTGGGGCCGTGAACGTGAGCGGGCCATATACAGGACCTTCAGTGCCGCGTAACGCCAGGTTGACGGCGGTGACGGCGTTCATTGTTTCTGGGAGTTGTTCCTCAGGCATGACGCATGTGCTCCAGGGAGTTGAGGTGACGTGTGGGGCCAGTCTACTGTAACCGGAGGATGAACTTCCACTTAGGGGATATGCTGGGAGAGTTGACCGTGAGTAGAGTTTGCTGCCTGGCTTGTGGTTTGTTCCCGCCTCATCCCAGATGGGAAGAACTCATAGTGTTTGCTCACCAAAATGGTGTTTTGAGGGGGTGAAAACGGCATTTTGGTGAGCAAACACTATGGCGAGACTGCCAGCCAAGCCAACTACCAACGTTCCAACGGGCATTCTGCCTCAACCTAAGCGTTAGCCCCACCCGCGTGCGCTGACCTACACTGGCAGGGTGCTTCTTTCAGACCGTGATATTCGAGCTGCTGTTGATAAAGGCGACCTGATCATTGAGCCGTATGACCCGGCTTTGGTCCAGCCGTCGAGCGTTGACGTACGTATGGACCGCTTTTTTCGGGTGTTCAACAACTCGAAGTACACGCATATTGACCCGAAGCAGCAGCAGGACGATTTGACCAGTCTTGTGGAGGTCCCGGAGAATGAGCCGTTTGTGCTGCACCCGGGCGAGTTTGTGCTAGGTGCAACGCTGGAGAAGTTCACACTTCCCGCGCATTTAGCTGGTCGTTTGGAAGGGAAATCCTCGTTGGGCCGCTTGGGCTTGTTGACGCATTCCACTGCGGGCTTCATTGACCCGGGTTTTTCTGGGCACATCACCCTGGAACTGTCGAATGTGGCCAATCTGCCAATTACCCTATGGCCAGGCATGAAGGTGGGGCAGTTGGCGCTGTTTTGTATGTCGTCACCTGCGGAGACGCCCTACGGTTCGGGCACGATCGGCTCGAAGTATCAGGGTCAGCGCGGGCCAACCCCGTCGAAGGCTTATCTGAATTTCCGTTCCTGAGCTGCTGCTTGTCGACGCCCCGACGCTCACCATCCCAGGTGGCGTTACGCGTCAGCCTCACTGCGTTGCCGTTGCCCGGTGACGGTGAAGGCGGCAATGATGGTGGTGATGGGCACTGCGAGGGAGAGCGCCAGCGCACCAATGCCAGATCGCAGTAGCTCTGTGGCCATGACATCGCTGAACATGATTTGCGTGAGCGGCCGGTTGGCCACGCTGAGCAGCAGAAGCGTGGGCAGAGACGCGCCGGTGTAGGACAACACCAGCGTGTACACCATGGAGGCGATGTGGTCGCGGCCGACTTTCATGGCACCCGCGAACAGCCGCCAGGGGGAGGCGTCGGGTTCTATTTCGGAGAGTTCGTTGACGGTGGATGCTTGAGCAATCGTGACGTCGTTAAGCACGCCGAGCGCGCCGATAATAAAGCCACAGAGCATCAGCCCGGGCACGGTGACATCGGGCAGATAGAGCTGGATGAGGATGTTGTCTTCACTGCCAAGCCCGCGCAGGTGGTTGGAGTCAATGGCGATGTGCGCGAGCCAGGCGGATAGCCCGAGGGAGAGGAGCGTGCCGCCCAGTGCGGAGGAGCTTTTCCAGTTGAAGCCGTGGACCAGGTACAACACGGCGAAGAGGATGGCGGAGCCGCAGACGACGGCAAGCCCGAGGGGGGAGCCGCCGCGCAGGAGTGCGGGGATCAGGAAGAATGCGATGGCGGCGAGGGTGATCAGCAGGCCGAGGATGGACCGTGCGCCGCGTAGGGCACCGATAGCGATAATCGCGAGGATGATGATGGCGCCCCAGAGCAGCAGCACTTTGGTGCGCTGGAAGTCGCTAAAGGTGTAGGCGTGTGTGCCGTCGGCGGCGGTGGTTTCGCTCATGCGGATTTTGTCGCCAACGTGCAGTTCCGGTTCGCCGGGCTTGTCACTCATTACTAGAAGAGTCCGTTTGCCCGCGTTATCGCCAGCGTCAATGGAGACGATGGCGCGTTCGCATTTGTTGGGCTGTTCCTCCAGTGGAGAGATCGGGGCGACATCAAACGCCCTGCCGATCGAGGGGGAGTTACAGGCACCTGTATCGCGAATCGCCACTGTGCCGTTGACTTGGTTCGCGGGCAGCGCGTTGGTGTTGGCCAGCTCTGGCGACACGTTGGGGTCCGAGCTGCTTGGCCACAGCATTACCACACCTACCGCAGTCGCGATGCCCGCGATCACGAGCAACACAGCAAGAACCCACTGCCACATGGTGAAAGGGGTTTTCTCCTTGCTGTCTGTATCAACCGGGCTGACCGGCGAGTCATGTGATTGTGAGCCGTCCGGCCGAATTTCCTTCGGTGTGCGGCGTCGTTGCCGTTCCTGTTTAATCCGTGTGCTGCTTGTCGACGACTCTTCTCCCGCACCATTCCTGCGACGCGTGCTGGAGGGGCGTGGGTTGCTGGAACGGGGGGCGTCGTCACGTGTGTGCGGCGGTGTCACGCGCGCCTGTGAGGTGCGTGGATGCGCTGTGCGGCTTTTGGTTGGCTTGCGTTCTGCGTGTTCTGTGTGGTCAGCGGTAGGCCGAGGGATGGGGTGCTGGGTTACGCGCTGAGTGGCATTACGCTTGGGAGCGTTGTGGGCGCTACTGCGGTCGCGCTGCGGGTGGTTGCGCTGTGGGCGCGCAGTAGCGGAACGCGCGGTGTGAGGCGCCTCTGAAGGACCTGAGCGTGTAGGCTTGGGAGCCTTTTCAGGTCCGGAAGTGTGACGGCCCATGGATGCAACCTCATAACAAAGCGGGGAAAACAGCGGTTAACAGGCATAGAGCCGCCCATAAACGGGAGGCTCTTTATGCAATACAGTTATTTTACCGTCAACAATGTAAGCTGCCTATATCTAGCAGATGTGCAAATGCTGGGCGCTTGTTAAGTTTCACTGTTTGTAGCTGGATAGGAACCTTCCCAAGCGGTCGATAGCGCGTGCTAAATCCTCAGTTCGGGGCAGTGTTACCACGCGGAAATGGTCGGGGGCGTGCCAGTTGAAGCCAGTGCCGTGGACGAGAAGGATTTTTTCTTCCCGCAGGAGGTCGAGCATCAGCTGGGCGTCGTCCTGAATGTCGTACATCTCCAGATCAATCTTGGGGAAGGCATACAACGCGCCCATAGGTTTCACGCAACTAACCCCAGGAATTTCATTGAGCTTTTCCCACGTGATGTTGCGCTGCCGCAGCAGACGGCCACCTTCACCGGTGAGGTCGAAAATGGACTGCCTACCGCCCAAGGCCACCTGAATAGCGTGTTGAGCAGGCACATTGGGGCACAGGCGTGTGGCCGCCAACAGTTCAAGCCCCTCGATAAAGCCCTGTGCATGATGCTTCGGGCCGGTGAGCACCATCCATCCGGCGCGGTAGCCCGCCACGCGGTAGGTTTTGGACAGCCCGTTGAAAGTGATACACAGCAGATCAGGTGCCAGGGTGGCGATGGAAATATGCTGCGCATCATCGTAAAGAATACGGTCGTAGATTTCGTCGGCGAGAATCAGCAGCTGATGCTCGCGGGCAATATCCACAATCTGCTTCAGGATTTCCCGGGAATACACCGCACCGGTGGGATTATTGGGGTTGATCACCACAATGGCTTTGGTTTTGTCGGTGACTTTCGCCTTGATGTCCTCAATCGAGGGATTCCAGTCGTCCTCCTCATCGCACAGGTAGTGCACGGGTTTGCCGCCGGCAAGGGAGGTAGCGGCGGTCCACAGTGGATAATCTGGGGAGGGGATCAGCACCTCGTCGCCGTCGTTGAGCAGGGCCTGAGTGACCATGGAAATAAGCTCGGACACGCCATTGCCCAAGAACACATCGTCCACATCAAAGTCGGGGAAATTCGGGATGACCTCGTAGCGGGTGACAATGGCGCGGCGCGCCGGGATGATGCCTTTCGAGGTGGAATAGCCCTGCGAGGTAGACAGGGCGGCGATCATATCCCGCATGATCACATCGGGTGCCTCGAAACCGAACACGGCGGGGTTGCCGGTGTTGAGCTTGAGCACGCGGTGCCCGTCCATTTCCAAGCGTTCCGCTTCCGCAGCCACCGGCCCCCGAATCTCGTACAGGACGTTCTTCATCTTCTCCGATTGGTCAAAGATGCGGGGGCGTCTGCGTTTCTGGGGTTTCGAGGCTGGTTGTGGGGCTGGCTGCGAATTGTCTGGATTTTGTGGGTTTTCGGAATGCTTGCTCACCCCAACTATGTTGCCACTTTTAAGGCGAGTCGGAAAGGTGATGGTGGGGTATTGGGGGAGGTTTCCCATGCTTATTGACGCCCGGCCTGCCGCAGGCTCACAGTTCAGACGCGGGAGGCAGTCGAGAAAAGATGAAAACTATTTAACGTAACCCGTTTTGGTTTTGTTGCACATATCGGGCATGCTGTACAGCGGTTTATTTTGTCGATGTAGAAAAGGTAGTGCAATGAGCGTTCCTCGGATTGTCCAAATTGTTTTTGTCGTATTTTTGATACTCACCATTCTGCTTAAGTGGGGTTTCGTTCTTAATCTCATGGCGGCTGTCGGCGCGATTGGCGCGACGATCTGGGAGCGTCAGTCCAGCAAGTAGCAGCGGGTGGGGGTGGTTGCGGCATCACGGTTTGGTAAAAGTTGTTGCAGCGTACACGCGGTGATGTTTTACTGTAGGAAATTTCTTTTCCTACCGTTTATATTCCATGGGAAATGTAGGTGAACATTGTGACTGCTAACCGTCGGATAGTTGCTACTATCTTTGCCGCAGGTATTCTTCTCGGCGCGTTTCTCGATTGGTCAGCCTGGACACAGGTTGCCTGCGGGTTAGCTGCCTTGGTGGTGGTGCTTTTGCCGAATTCAGAGCGACTGACACGCCCCTAATTGCTACGGGCAACCAGCGAGCCGCGTACATTCAGGCGTATGCATGATAGTCGGGGCGTCGCTAAGCCGTGTGACCTCTTTTCGGGTGCGCTGGTGCTAGGGCTTGGCCTGTGCTTGATTTTCCTTGCGGCCACTGGTCTGGTGTTTCGGTATGTGCAGCCGGGCTTCCGTCCGTGGGTGGGGGCGGCGGGAGCGCTACTGACGGCGCTGGGGGTGTGGACGTTCAGTTCCATCGCGGAAGACCGTACCGCCGGGCCTTTTCCGCGCGTTGGCACAGCATTGCTGCTGCCCATCCTGCTGGTTGCGCTGGTACTGCCGGGAGCGTTGCAGTTTGCGTCAACTGGACCATCGAAACTAGTGCCTGACCAGCCACACTCGGCCCTGACAAGCAGCGTCAACGAGATGACGCTGCTTGAGCTGTACGAACGCTACTTTTTCGACGACCCCGCCCTCCTTGACGGCCACACCATTCGCACCGCTGGCATGCTTCACCGTGGCGACAACGGGTGGGAAGTGCGACGTTTCCGCATCATCTGCTGCGCCGCCGACGCCTCCGAATACGCCGTGCCCATCACAGGAACCGTGCCGCACGCGCAGGAAGGCAAATGGGTTGAGGTCATCGGCACCGCATCAACTCAACCGGAACTCACGCTGACGATACGCAGCATCACCAGCATCCGCGAACCCGCGAGGCCGTACCTATGAGTAAGCTAGACGAACGTATCGACGTTCACGCAGGCAGCTGGGTCATTCCAACCCTTGTGTTCATTACCCTCGGCGGCGCGTTCTGCATCTCGCTTATCGATGCCCCGCTTATCACACTGCACGCACGCATTGAGGCGTGGGCAACCATCGTGATTGCGCTGATCGTGCAGGCCATTCCTTTTCTTGTGCTGGGAATACTGGTGTCTAGTGTGCTGTCTGCATTCGTACCAGCATCCGTCTATCAACGCTTCCCACGCGGGGTGTTCGGTGTGCCGGTGGCGGCGCTTGCGGGCATGGCCATTCCCGCCTGCGAATGCGCATCGGTGCCGGTAGGGCAGTCTTTGATGCGCAGGGGAGTAGCACCCAGCCATGCGTTGGTGTTCCTCCTGGCATCGCCCGCGATCAACCCCGTGGTTTTGGTTGCCACGGCCGTTGCGTTTAACGGCAACCCCATGATGGTGTGGGCGCGGTTCGCGGCCAGTCTTGCTGCTGCCTGCGTGGTGGGGTGGATCTGGATGCGAGTCCGATTCACCATTGATGGGATAGTTGACGATACGTGCGGACATCACCATCACCGCAGCTGGGAAGCATTCCGCATCACCGCTGTGCAGGATTTTCTGCAGGCATGCGGCTTCCTGGTGATCGGTGCGGCCATTGCGGCGCTGATTAAAGTCGCTGTGCCGGAATCAGCCTTGAGTGTGGTGACCGGCAACGTGTGGTTGGGTGTGGCGATGATGGTGCTGCTCGCCGTGGTGATGAGCCTTTGCTCCGAGGCGGACGCCTTTGTCGCAGCCTCTTTCGTGGGTGTGTCCCCGATCGCGCAACTGGCGTTCATGGTGGTGGGGCCGATGGTGGATATCAAACTCGTCTTCATGCAGGCAGGGGCATTCGGGTGGCGATTTGTCCTCCGCTTCGTTCCCCTCGTGCTGGTTGCGGCTATGCTCAGCGCCGTTGGGGTGGGGATAGTGTTGTTGTAGTGGTCTGTCGTGGCGCAGAATAACCGTGATTTCCCGTGAAGGGATAGCTCTCAACTATGAACTACGTGTCTGTTTTCTCCTCACCATCCTCAGCAGGCTTTGGCGGCGCTGGCGGCTTGGGCGGCTGGGGGACCCCAGGGGCAGGGGGAGTCGGCACGCCAGAACCAGATGGTGGTTGAGGAATCTTCGGGGCGCTCGGTGGCTTCGGTGGTGCTGATGGAGGCTTTGCTGCAGGTGAAGCTGGTGCTCCGGGTGGCTTCGGCACAGCCGCGGTGGGAGCTCCTGGTGCTTTCGGCACGGTCGGTGTTCCAGGCGCACTAGGTGTAGCGGGAGCACCAGGCGCAGCGGGAATACCTGCAGTTGGTGTGGGTGGCTTAGGGGCTGCAGGCGGAGCTGGCGGTGTATGAGCATTCGGTGCGCCTGGAGCACTAGGTGCTTGAGGAATGTTTGCCGAATTAGGCGCACTTGGTACTCCGGGCGCTCCAGGAATCCCCGGCTTTGGAGGAACCCCACCAGCTTTCGGCACGCCAGCAGAAGGAACTCCCGGCGCGGAAACCACCGTTGAGCTTGGAGTCTCTGCCTTCTTGGGCTCAGCTTTCTTCTCTTCAGCAGGCTTTTTGGCAGTGGCGTTTCGTTTCGGCGGTTCGAGGAACTGGGGTTCACGCGGGCTGGGGAGTTCCCCGTCGACCATCACGGAGTCGCGCAGCATTTGTGCGACGTCGCGGACGATGGGTTGTTCGGAAGCCGGGGCGTCGGAAAGCGCTTTCACCCCGGAGGTGAGCATGGTGTTGCAGAAGGGGCAGCCCACGGCGATTTCTTCGGCACCAGTGGAAAGTGCTTCGGCGGTGCGGTTTTCGTTGATACGGGTGCCGAGTTTTTCTTCCATGAACATACGTGCGCCGCCCGCGCCGCAGCAGAAGCCTTCGTTGCGGTTGCGGTCCATTTCGCGCAGCTCCATGCCAGTGGCGCCGAGGAGTTCGCGCGGCGGGTCGAAAATTTTGTTGTGTCGCCCGAGGAAGCAGGGATCATGGTAGGTGATGGGTTTGCGTGCCGACGCCGGGCGGGGCACGGGTTTCAGCAGGCCATCACGCACCAGCCGATTGAGGAGCTGGGTGTGGTGGAAAACGTCGAAGTGTCCGTCGAAGTCGGGGTATTCGTTGCGCAGGGTGTTGAAGCAGTGTGCGCAGGAGGTGATGATTTTGCGTTGGCCTGCGGGAACGCCGTCGAAAACCCCGTTGAGGGTGGTGACGTTTTCTTCGGCGAGCATCTGGAAAAGGAATTCGTTTCCGGCGCGGCGTGCGGGGTCGCCGGTGCAGGTTTCGCCTTTGGAGAGCACGCAGTATTTCACGCCTGCGGTTTCCAGCAGTTCGACGATGGCGCGGGTGGTTTTCTTGCCCTCGTCGTCGAAGGTTCCAGCGCAGCCGACCCAGAACAGGTATTCGGTGTCTGCGAAGCTGGTGATGTCTTCACCGAAGACGGGGATAGTGAGGCCGTCGCGTCGGGCTTCATCAATCCAGGTGACGCGTTCCGAGTCATTGCGGCCCCACGGGTTGCCTTTCGCCTCCAGGTTTTTGAACATGCCAGTGAGCTCGGAGGGGAAGTCGGATTCGGCGAGAACCTGGAATCGTCGCAGGTTGGCCACGTGGTCGATGTGTTCAATGTCTACGGGGCATTGTTCGACGCAGGCCCCGCAGTTGGTGCAGCTCCAGAGCTCATCGCCGGTGACGGCGGTGCCGACGAGTTTCAGCACGTCCACGCCGTCGTACATGGTGCTGGCATTATCAAGTGCGGCGTCGCGGACATCAGTAATGAACTTTTTGGGGCTGAGTGGCTTGTTGGTGTTCCAGGCGGGGCATTGTTCCTGGCAGCGGCCGCATTCGGTGCAGGTAGCGGCGTCGAGAAGCATGGTCCACGGCACATCCTGGGCGGTGCCAACCCCGACTGTCTCATCTAGATCAATCGTGGGAAGCTTGCCTAACGCTGGTGCGCCGTCGGGGTTGCGCTGCAGGAAGATTTTGAAGAACGCCAGGAAGCGGTGCCACGCCACGCCCCAGTGCAGTTGGTTACCCACCACCAGCAGCCACACCATGCCGGTGAGCAGCTTAATCAGGGCAAAAATGCTTACTAATACGGGGCTTGCGGGCAGGATCTTGGCCAGCTGCATGGTCAGGAAATCTGTCCACACATGAGGGTGTACATCAAAGGTGGCTATTTTTCCCGCCTTGACCAGCATCATTCCGATGCCTTCGAGCAGCACAACGCCTTCCACAAAGTGCGCGGAGCGGGCGTTCGAGCCGTAGAAACGGTCGATGCGGTTGTTGTTGCCGGTTACCAGGCGAATAAAAATCAGCACTAGAATGCCCAGCACCGTGACCAGCGCAAGAACCTCATCCGCGAGGTGGTACAGGGGCCAATCGCTAATAATTGGCCAGCCGCCCGCCGGGTTGAAGGTCTGGATATATGCCTCGAACCACACCGACGAGCCGATGAGGAAGCCCACCATCACGCACCAGTGTGCCACCGCCACCACTGGTTTACGCATCAGTTCCGTGTGGAACACTGTCTCTTTAATCAGCGTGATCAGGCGCCTGACCGGGCGGTTGATGCGCGGAATGTGCCCTGGATCGGGCTTGCCTGACGCGATGAGACGGTACAGCCGGACCGCGCCGCGCAGGAAATAGAACCAGGCGGGCAGCGACAGCACGATACCCGCAATGCCGAGCACCGTTGTGGCGGCAAGAGGCATAAGCAGATCACTGTCCTTCTTTATAGGGCGGCCGGGCCGACAGGGCGTAAGGAATGAGTCGCCTTACAGCTTAAACCCTCCCAGGCCGCCTGGCCTCTTAAGTAAGGTTTTCCTCATCGGTTGCTCGGGGCTTGTGTGGGCGCTTATCGACGCCGCGACTCTTGCTCACTATGGCCGCAGTTGCTGTAGCACATTTCATTTTGCAATAAGCACAATTAGGTAATGGAAAATGTTGATGCGTGGACAATATTGCATATTTATCAACAATTGAATTACGGCTATGTTATTCTCATTAAAAGGGTGAATATTTGCCGCATTTTTAATGATGTAATTACGTCACTGTGGGGTGGTAGCGAAATTGAAATAAAGCACATTTCATAATGGTTTTAATTGGGGTTTCTGGTCCGGTTTTGGCGGGCGCTACTTCGTGTGACTCAGATCATTGTACAACTGTATAGTTTATTATACGCTTGTATCATGACTGACGATCTGACGGCACGGGCGCGACTTCGCGATGCCACCATTGCGCTCATCGCCGGCGGCGACAAACCCACAGCGCGGTCCGTGGCGAGCAAAGCAGGCGTGTCCATCGGGCTGATCCGGCACCACTTTGGAACTATGGACGGATTGCTCCTGGCCTGCGACGAACACATCGCCACACTGATCCGTGACGCCAAAAACGATGCCATCCGCGGACCGCTACCCAATGTGCTGGAGACTCTGCGGGAGGCCGGGCAGGATAACATTCTTCGCTACCTCGCGCATCGGCTCACCGAATCCACCCCGGGTATCGACGCCCTCGTTGACCAACTCGCCGCCGATGCTGCCAGCTACATCCAACGTGCCATCGATGCGGACCTGATGAACCCTGTCCCTAACGTGCCCGTCGCGGCGCGAATGCTCACCATCTATTCACTGGGGTCGCTGGTGCTTGCGCCTCATCTCAAGCGACTTCTGAACATTGACATCACCGCCGATAATCTCATCGCTGAACCGGGCGTCACGGACTATGTGCAGGTTCAACTCTCGTTGTTCTCAAGCCTGTTCACCCCGACCTTGCTGGAACAAATGAGTGCTCAACTGGAGGGGAAGGAAGAATGACTGCTATTCAAGCCATTGAGATTCAAGGACTGCGCAAAAAGTACGGCTCCTTTGAAGCACTCAAGGGAATTGACCTTGAGGTTCACACCGGGGAGATCTTCGGTTTCCTCGGCCCCAACGGCGCCGGAAAATCCACAACAATCCGCATTCTTCTCGATGAGATCCGCGCCACCGCTGGCACCGCCCGCCTGCTCGGGCTTGACTCCCGCCGTGACGCTGTGGCGATCCATCGTCGACTTGGCTATCTGCCCAGTGACTTGGCACTGTACCCCACGATGACCGGGGCGCAGACGCTGCGGTTTTTCGCTCGCTTGCGAGGGGGCATCGACTGGAGTTACGTCGAAGTGCTCCGGCAGCGATTTGACGCCAACCTGGATAAGCGCGTCGGGGAGTTATCGTCAGGTAATCGGCAGAAGGTGGGGTTGATTGCCGCCTTGATGCATAAACCTGAGTTGATCATCATGGACGAACCCAATGCGGGTCTTGATCCTCTTGTCCAGCACGAGTTCCACCAGGTTCTGCGGGAAGTAACTGCCGAAGGTCGGACGGTCTTCCTGTCCTCCCACACACTTTCCGAGGTGCAAGAAGTGGCGGACCGCGTTGCCATCATTCGTGCAGGTAGTTTGGTGGCGGTAGAGAGCGTTGCGGATCTGCGCGCAGTGCGTCGCGTTGACCTGGTTCTAGACCGTCATGCCGATCCGCGTGACTTTGACGACGTTCCTGGTGCCCATGACGTGGCAGTGACTGGGGCGCGAGTGAGCTTGGCTTTCGATGGTGAACTCGGCACACTGCTCGATTCGCTCGCTGACTATCGCATTGTTGACATGACGGCCCACGATGCCGACTTGGAAGAGGTCTTCCTTGCGTACTACCGGGAGCAGTCATGAGCGGTGTTGTTGTAATGGAACGCAGTCTTGCGCCGCAGTGGAAAGCGATAGCTGTCATTGTCGTGAGCATGTTTGCGTGCTTGCTGATGGGTATTGCGGTGGTGCAGTCCATGGACACCGCCGTCTATGATTCGCTACCACCTGCGATGCTGGCCCTTGCCGGGATTCCCGCTGGGGCGTCCATCTCCGCCATGGTGTACGCGCAGATGCTTGGCTTCTTGGGAGCTATCACCGTTGCGGGATTCGCCGTCGCTGTGGGGGCTCGGATGATTGCAGGTGAGGAGAAAGACGGCACACTGTCGTTGCTGCTGAGCTATCCGGTCTCTCGTCTTGGGGTTGGCATGGCCAAAGTGGTGGCGTTGGTGCTGGCGGTCGCTGCGATATCGCTGGGATTATGGGGTGCGGGACTGCTCGCCGGAGCGCTCTTCGACATCGCACTAGGTGACGCTCACCTGGGAGAACTGTGTCTGGCACTGGGAGCCAACGCCGTGGTGTGTGGTGCCGGTGCTTTTGCAGTTGGGGGAGTGACGGGGCGTCGTCAAGCGGCTACGGGAATTGGTGCCATGCTGGTGGGGCTGGGGTGGTTGTTTGCCGGGCTACTGCCCCAATGGTCGCAGACGAAGGATGTGGCGCGTTTCATTCCTTGGTACTGGTACAGCGAACCGTCGGTGCTGTTGAACGGCCTTGATGCTGGCTACATGGCCCTAATGATCGCCGTTGCTGTGGTGCTGTTTGTGGTGGGGATTGTGGGGTTGAATGTTCGTGACTTGCGTGGGAACCTGCGCGGAACGTTTCTTGCTCAGAGGATTCAGCACGTGGGTTGGGTGTGGCAGGCGGTGAAAGGAACTAGTGCAACCGGACGCGACCTTTATTCCCTCCTAGTGCTTCGCCACGCTGGGCTGCTTGTGGTGTTGGGTGTGGTGATGTTTGCGGTGATGGGACTGCTGATGGGGCCGATATACCAGCAGATGGCCCCACAGTTGGAGACTGCGTCGCAGTCGATGCCGCCCGCACTTTTGCAGGCGTGGGGAGCCACCGATATGGCCAGCCCTGCAGGGTTCTACTGGGGTGAAACGATGAGTCTCATGGCGCCCACTGCGGTGATTGTGGCAGGTGCTGCCGTGGCATCACGGTTGGGTGCAGATGAACATTCGGGTCAGCTTGGCCTGGTGTTATCCACCCCCATGAGGCGAATCCGTGTGCTCGGCTTGGCAGCGGCAGCCCAGGCGACACTGATCACCATCGTGGCGGTGCTCACTGGGCTTGGAGTGTGGGGTGGCGCACGGCTGGGTGGCATAAATCTGACCGCGGAGCATATCGCTGGTGCCACTGTGCATCTGTTGGCGCTGGGCCTGTGCATGGGTGCGGTGTCCATGCTGGGTGTGGCGGCTTTCGGTACCCCGTCCGCCGGTACGTGGGCTGCGGCCGGAGTGGGAGTGGTGGGCTATGCGCTGAATATCACTTTGCCTATGAACTCGGGTTATGTCACGTGGGCGCGTATTTCTCCCTTTTATTGGTATGGGGCCGTACAACCCCTGGAAAATGGGGTTGATTGGGGGCACGTTGCGATCCTGATGGCAGGAACGCTGGTGCTGCTTGCAGTGTCTTTCTTCCTGTTTGCTAGACGTGATCTGCATTCATGATTTCGTTTCATTAACATATGTATAATATATAAATTGCCTTATCTTAATATAAGATTCATGTAAAGAATATGACCGATTTCTTTATGTGAAGAGGTTTTGTATGCGTATGAAACGTACTCCCCTCCTTGTGTGGCGTTCTGCAACTGCCGCGATGGTGGTCATGCTCGGTATTGCGACCATGACGCTTACGGCACCACCGGCGGTGGCTCAAAGTAGTTTCAGTTCGGATAGTGGACAAACCTACAAAAAATCTCCCGAAGGACCTACCGAAAAACCGCTCCCACAACCGCAGCCCAGCAAAACTCCTGCCCCGAGTGAAGCCCCTGATGAACAGGCCGACGACACGATGTTTCACCTCAGCGATGGCTTCCACTGGCTAGAAAAACCTGGGATGGTCATCCCAGGTGCTGCGTTTGTGAATATGCGGACAGGCGGGGCCTGCTCCAGTGCGTACATTGTGGGAAATGCTGAGGGAAACTTCATGCTTACGGCCGGTCACTGCGGAGCTGTGGGGGATCGTATTGGGGTGCGAAATAATAGTGGACACATTGATCAGGTAGGCACTGTGACCTTGTCCGAGTTTGAGTGGGCCGGTAAACGCGACATTGCTTTGGTGAAAATTGATGACATGTCAAAGGTGCACACCGAAATTGCCAAAAATAGTCGGCACACCGATTATCCGGGCGCAACCCAGAAGATTATCGGCTGGGCTGGCGCGGAATGGCTGCAAAAACATAAGCCATATATCTGCAGGATGGGGCATCGCACTGGCATAACCTGCGGCAAGTTTGATCGGCTGGAAAGTGACGGTCTATTTTCGTTTGTGTCCTTTGTGGATCGTGGTGACTCTGGCGGTCCGGTGTATGCGGTAACTGATCAGGGATTAGTGGCTGTAGGGGTGACCTCATATAAGTTTCTGTACGATGCGGGTAAAACGCGGGCCATGCTCATTGAGGATGTGATGAATTCCCGAGCATTGAAGCTAGTGAACTAAACCCGCTTACAACCACACGGGAATACCGTGTGCGGAAGATATGAGATCCTGCCAATCAATGCTGGGTTGGGAGGCGTCGCTCCGGTGATGCCACCCTTCCCAGCTGGTGTAAGCGATGTTGCGCTGTTCAAGGAGCGGCCGAATGTCGCGGCGGGAGGGGCGAGCGTCGTCAAGCAGGGAGTGGATATCGGGGTTGATGCGTGCGCCGGGGGTGGAGATGACGGCGTCGTAATGCTCACCAAGTTCGGCGGCGGTAATGTCCGTGCCGACGGTAATGTTGCCGAAAAGTCGCAGTTGAGGGGCGGTTCCGGTGTTGTCCTGAAGCTTTCCGTAGCGGATGAGGCCGAAGGGGGCGGGTGTGCGTTCGAAAAGGTCGATGTGGATGTCGGGGCTGCTGCTAATGAGCTTTTCCGCCAGGGTGATGCCGATGTGACCCGCGCCGATGATTGCGATCTGCATGATGATTCCTCAATAACTAGACTATGTTGTCTATAAATATAGCACTATAGGTGCGGTATGTATAGACAATTCTGTCTGTACTATAATTGAGACGGTGAACACACCTTTGTATATCGTCGCCGACCCCGCAGAAATCTCCGGCATCGAGCGTGACTCGCTGCTGGTTACCAGAGTTGGCACCCTCAACTGCGCCTTCGCGCTTATCGACGCCCTGACTACCGCCCGCATCCACGGAAACCTCCCGTCCCGGCTGGTCAATGTGGGTACAGCAGGTGCCTTGGTGGATGGGCTGAGTGGTGTTTTTGAAATCTCGCACGTGCTGAAACATGACTTCTCCAACGACACCATCGCGGCCATTACTGGCCACCCCTACCCCAACGGCATCGACCTTGACGTCAGCGGATTGCTGCCCACCGCGCGGCTAGCCACCGGTGACAGCTTCATTAGCGATTCCGTCAGTCGGGAGCGCATCAGTAGACAAGCCAGTCTAGTGGATATGGAAGGCTACGTGGTGGCACTGGCCGGGCAACGCTTTGGCATCCCCGTCACCCTGCTCAAAGACGTCAGCGACAATGCAGACGATAAAGCGGCGGGAACCTGGACAGACGCGCTGCCCGCAAGTTCCCGCCGCCTAATGGAGGCTCTAGAGGCGTTAGCCCTCTGACTCCTCCGCTTTCCCTGGTGCTTTCCCCGGCTTGTCTGATGCGCGGTGCATCATTCTCTGCAACAGCAATGTGAGCTTGGCGGGTTCGGTTTGTTCCGTGGCCAAGTCCAGATCCTGCACCGTTGTTTCGCCAGCACGCAGCGCCACCGTCTCGGAGTGGTACCGTAGACAGGTGGCAATCGTGGCGGCCACTGGCACAGCCAGGAACGCGCCCACCACGTTGAACAACGCACCACCCACCGTGACAGCAAGCAGCACAATCACCGGGTGTAGATCCATCGCCTTGGACTGCAACATGGGGGAGAGGATATTGCCCTCAAGCTGCTGTACCACAAGGATCAGGATCAGCACCATCAACGCGGTGGTGGGGCCATTGGACACCAGTGCAATCAGTACCGAAATCGCGCCGGCGGACACCGCGCCCACGATGGGAACAAAGCCCGCGAAGAAAGTTATTGTGGCCAAGACCAGCGCCAGCGGAACCCCCATCAGGACGAGGCCAATGCCGATGAACAAGGCGTCGATAAACGAGACGATCGCCTGGGCGCGGATAAAGCCCGCCAACGTATTCCAAATACGGGTGAACAGTTCTGACAGATGCAAACCAACCGTCGGTCCGGTGTTGCGGCGCACCCACGGCAAGAAACGATCCCCGTCTTTCAGGAAGAAGAACGTGAGCACCAGCATGATACCCAAGGTCACAGCCACCGAACTTGCTGACGACAACCCCGCAAACACGCCCGATGCGATATTGCCGGCCTGCTCCTGAACCTTGCCTAAGGCACCGTTTTCCTGAATCTTCGCAACAAACTCATTGAAGATGGTATTGAATTGATCTGCGTCAATGTTCAGTGGCGGCCCCTGCACCCAGTCAATGAGCGTGTTGACGCCCTGAATGGCCTGATCAACCAGCCCCTTGGACTGGTGCGCCACTGTCGGGGCCATGGCAGCAAACAAACCACCAAAGGCCGAGACGCAGCCCAGCAGGGTTATAGTCACAGCCAGCGATGGCGGAATCTTATGGTTGCGCAGCCAGCGCACCGGTGGCCACAACACGGTACACAGCATGATCGCCAGCAAGATAGGTAGCAGGCCAGTCCAAATTTGTCCCAATATGAGTGACAAAAAGTAGGCGGCAACGGTCAGCACGATAAACCGCAGCGCCCAACCGGACAGCCATCGGCCGTCCTTGCCTAGAATGGCGACGCGATCCACAGGGGGGTCGGTGTCGTCTATGGTGTCGGTTGTAAGGGGGGCCGAGGGGGCCGACTCTTGTACTGGAGCTGGAGAGCCATCGGAATCGACCGCGTCAAAGATCGTGTCGATGGGGTCGCGTGGCTGGTCGCCTGCTGACTCTTCCGCAGGTTGTTTCTGTGATTCGGGTTTGTTACTCATCAAGACTTAACTATGCCAGAATATTTTGTTCTTGCTTAATGATGGGACTTTCGTGTTGGGGTGCAGGCTCGAAGGCTGGTAGCTATTCTGACAAGCCACAGGTCAGGCCATGTTTCATGTTTGCTTCAGTAGAAGATCCTCTGAGCAGTGGTTTATCTCGGGACTCAGGAAAGCGTGGATCCTGGGGCATGCACATCCAGATACGAGAGGAGCCTGCATGCAACGGGCTAAGCAAGGAAACTCATTGGCTTCGTGTCCACGATGGTGGCTTGTCCGAAGGTGACGGCGACGTATAGGAAGAAGAGCCACGCATTTTTCTCGCAAAAGTTCTCTCACCTGCGCAGAAAATAGTGATCAGCGTATCCTGAGATGCTGTGGCTATTTTCCCTTTTGTGTAGAGGAGCATCGTAACCTTGGCGTACGTGTTCTTGGTGTTTTCTCTTTTCTGGCTAGGCCTTGTGCTGATTTGTCAGTCCACACTGTGGAAGCAGGAGGCATCACAACCTGTAGATGTCTGTGAGATTAACGCTGGCAAAAACCGCGTGAAATGCCCTCTTGCCGAGCAGCGGCTCGGTTATTCCTGCAGGCTGGAGGGAGTTATGGCGTTTCTTGCTGCTCTGTTCATGTTCTGGTCGGGACGCATTGCGGAACCTTTGGTTCTCGTATGGGGAATCTACATTGTTCTTGAAGTGGTTGTGCTGTGCTACATGGTTATGTCAGGTACCGGCTATAAAAATGCTCCAGCCACGCCACATCCTCTTATGGTCTGCGGTGTGATTGCTGTGTGGTTAGCGCTGCTTCTCTTCGTTCTTGGTTTGGAGTTTCAGGACTTTCTCAATCCGGATAAGCCACCTGTTATGGAACCCTTTATCGCGCTGCTCACATGGCTGGTTGCCATATGGATGATTCCACGTGGTGTCATTCGCATCGGTGCTGGAGTGACAAGAAATGGGAAGCTTCAGCGGGCGTCACTTATTTCAGGGGCGCTCCTTGTTTGTGTGGGCGTCCTTGTTCGTATTTTTCCCGTAATCCCCAAAGGGGTCCCCAGAGAAGATGCGCTGGTCGTGGGGGTGTTGATTGCCGTTTGGGGGTTGACTGTAGCATCATTGGGCCTGCAACTCGGCGAGAGGGGAGCCATAAATAAGCGGGGTTTTCTCACGGGGATCTCTAGCAGAATCACCCAGGAATAAGAGGAAAAAGTCCTAAGTCTCATCATGCCGCCAAAAGATGGGACTTAGGACAACACACTGCTCAGGGCATGTTATTCCCAGGGCGCACACTCACCACAAGCCCCATCAAGCCCGCCCCTAGTGGCTCCGCCCTTTGATGTATCCAAAACGGTGGTTGGTTGTGGACACTGCCTGTTCGAGAAGGAAGGGCAGGAGTTCACGGCGGCCGTCGGCAAGCACGTCTTGGTCCAAGATCACGGAGGATGATTCCACGGCGGCTTCGTAGAGTGCTAGGTCGACCTCACCGAGGGTGCGCACGCGGCAGCTGGGTTTGTGGGCGATTTCGTTGGCGAATGCCTTGTCGGACACCTGCCGGATGCGTGCACCCAGGGCGCCGAGTTCGGTGAGCTGCGCATCGAGTTCGTTGGCGCTGATCACAATCTTGGTGCCGGTGAGCCGGGAGGCGAGGACGAGTCGCAGGAGATCGCGGAGTGCGTAGTTGTCGCCAACGCGAACGTTCAGCGGCTCGATGAGTGGGCGGTAGCGGAACACGTTGGATTCGGCAATGAGTGCGGTGCGGTCGTGTTCCACGCCGAATTCGTCACGCCATGCCACGGCGTCAAGTTCGGCGGCGCGCCACAGCCAGGTGCGGTCGTCGTCAGTGAGCGCAGCACCGAAGCGGCTTTCCAGGTCCCGGAGGAGGCGTGCAACGGTGGGGTTGACGCTGATGTTGGGGCGGACGGACAGGTCGCCGTCGGTCCAGGTGCCTTGTTGTCCCACGTAGTTGGGTCCGCCAGCTTTGGCACCGGAGCCAATGGAAGAGTTTTTCCACCCGCCGAAGGATTGACGTTCCACAATCGCACCGGTGATACCACGGTTGATGTAGGCGTTGCCGACTTCAACGCGGTTGCGCCAGTAGGCGATTTCTTTTTCGTCGAGGGAGTGTAGGCCGCCGGTGAGTCCGTATCCAGTGGAATTTTGCAGGCGGATGGCATCATCGAGGGTGTCGGCACGCATGATGCCCAGGACTGGGCCGAAGCATTCGTGGGTGTGGTACCAGGATCCAGGGCGCACACCGTCGCGGAGGCCGGGGGACCAGAGGGTGCCTTCGTCGTTGAGCTTGCGTGGCTTGACCAGCCAGGTTTCACCTGGGTCGAGTTGGGTGAGGCCGCGCAGGAGTTTGTCACTGGGGGCTTCGATCACGCCGTTCATGGTGGTGGAGATGTCCACACCGGGGCCAACATGCAGGGATTCCACGGCATCGGTGAGCTGCGTGAGGAATCGTTTGGAGCTGCCCACGGACCCCACCAGGATGACCAGCGATGCTGCGGAGCATTTCTGGCCTGCGTGCCCGAAGGCGGAGCGGTAAACATCGGCGACGGCGAGGTCGGGGTCGGCGGAGGGGGTCACGATGATGGCGTTTTTGCCGGAGGTTTCGGCGTTGAGCGTCAACTGGGGCTTCCAGCTGCGGAACAGCCGCGCGGTGTCGGAGGCCCCGGTGAGGATCACGGAGTCCACATCAGGGTGGGAGATGAGGCGTTTGCCCGCTGCGGCTTCGTCGGCGTTGACCAGTTGCACCATGTCTTCGGTGATGCCTGCTTCGCGCAGAATTTCAATGGCTACCTCCGTGCAGCGCACCACCTGAGGTGCGGGTTTGATGATGACGGACGCGCCTGCCGCAAGTGCTGCGAACACGCCGCCCATGGGGATGGCGAGGGGGAAGTTCCACGGCGGGGTAACCACCACGACTTTGTAGGGGGTGAAGACGGTGGTGTTGAGCCCGTCAAGTGCGCGTGCAGATTCGGCATAGTAGTGGGCAAAGTCGATGGCTTCGGAGATTTCCGGGTCGGCCTCGCCCACGGTTTTGCCGGATTCGTGGGTCATCACAGAGAGCAGTCGGCTGCGGTTGTTGGCCAGTGCGTCGGCCGCGTGGTAGAGGTATTCAGCACGTTCCGCGCCTGTTTGCGCTGCCCAATCGTCGGCGTTGGCGAGGGCGCGTTGCACCGCGGCGTCGATAGTCGCAGGGTCGGTGACCACGTCGGATTCGACGGGTCCAGGATCGGTGGCGAGGGCCGCGAGTGCCCAGGCGCGGTTGGCGGGCAGTGCCGGGTCGGTGTCGGGTTCGCCGCGGAAGTGCCCTGGGGCGGAACCAGAGCGACTGCCCAGCTTGGCGGCTTCCTCCTTGGTACGGTCCTGGGTGCGGCGCGGTCCAGCAAACGCGTTCCAGCGGTGACGCACGGATTCCCGGAAACGCTGCTCTTGGTTCTGCAACGGCGTGGCCCCTTCGGTCCCCACTACGTCGGGCGCGAACAGCGCGTACAGGAAGTTTTGCTTCGCCCCGTTTTCTTCAAGGCGACGCACCAGGTAGGACACGGCAACGTCGAAATCTTCGGCGTGCACCACCGGCGTGTACAGGATCAGCCCGCCCACAACGTCCCGCACCGCGCGGGCCTGAGACGGTGCCATGCCCTGCAGCATTTCCACATCCAGCTGCTTTTCGACGCCCCGGGCTACCGCAAGCTCATGTGCCAACGCCACGGTGTACAGGTTGTGGCTGGCCACGCCGATGCGTACGTTATCGGCGTGCTCTGGCTGCAGGATGTAATCGAGCAGCCGAATGTAGTTGGCATCTACCTCTTCCTTGGTGAGGTAGGGGGCCTGTTCCCAGTCGTGGATCTCCGCCTCTACACGTTCCATGGACAGGTTCGCGCCTTTGACCAGGCGAATTTTGATCTGGGCGCCGCCTTTCTCGCGGCGTTCTTTGGCAAACGTAGCGAGGGTACGGAGTGCTTCGAAGGTGTCCGGCAGATACGCCTGGAGTACAATCCCCGCCTCAAGGTTGAGGAATTCTTCCTCGCTGAGCAGTTCGGTGAAGAGTTTGATGGTGAGGTGGAGGTCCTTGTATTCCTCCATATCCATGTTGATAAAGGGATGGGGGCTGCGCTGTAATGCTTGCCGGTAAAGGGGGCGGAGGCGTTCTTTGAGGCGTTCGGTGTTGCCCCCAATATCCCACGGGTTGAGCTGTGCGCACACGCTGGAAGCTTTGATGGACACGTAGGTGACGCGCGGGTTTTTCAGCAGCTCAATGGTGCGTTGCAGACGGTTCTTTGCTTCGGTTTCACCCAGCACTGCCTCGCCCAGGAGGTTGAGGTTGAGTTGGAAGCCTTCTTCCTTAGACTTATCCAGCAGGTTGTTCAATGCTTTGCCTTCTGCGTCAAGCACCAGGTGCCCCACCATCTGCCTGAGTCGTTTGCGGGCCAGCGGCATTACCACGTTGGGGAGCTTCCGCGCCATGAGTGCACCTGCGGAAACCAGTCCGCGGTCGACTAGTCCGACAAAGTCGGGAATGCTGTTAGCGCCAAAAGGGTTGGCCAGGCTACGTAATTCGCGCGCGGCTACCTCGTTGTCCTCGGGGCGGGCGACACGGTCCACGAACCCCATGGTGAATTCCACGCCCTGCGGTTCCCGCACGAGTGCGGCGAGTTGTTCCGTGGACTTTGCTTCGGAACGGGATTGTCCGCTGGTTGTGGCGGCAAGCCATTGTTGTGCGCGCTGGACTGCGGCGTCGACAATGTTATCAACATCCGAGCTGTTGGGTAGTGGAGTGCGTGCGTCAGACACGGGGGGTGCTCACTTTCATAGTGCTGTGGCGGGGTGGTGTGGTGGGATAGCTGTGGTGGAATAGCGCGGCAACGCCCCCATTAACGCGAATGCTTCACCGTAAGGTTGGTGCTTGGTTGAAGAAAGTGGGGGTGGTGTAGGGGTAGTGAGGGGAGGCCTAATCCCGAATGGAGACGGGTGGGCGATCTCCGCTTGGGCGACGGCGGCCGCCATATGCTTGGGTGCGATTGGCGTGTGTATGAACCATCTCTGCCTGCGTAAACATGGGGCGCGCTGTCTCCTTTCTTCAATATTTGTGGTGTTCGGCATGAACCGATACCAGTAAGCGGGATTGTATGCGGTGGATTACCCCCTTGCCTACCTTTTTTGTGTGTGCTGTGGATCACTGGTAAAAAGTTGAGTCGAGTGGGAACAACTTTGGAAACGCGTGCGTTGGAGAAGATGTAAAGGTTGAGTGAGGCTCACTCAATGAAGATTCAAAGCAGAGTGAAAGACTCTAGATCCTTAGGAGGAAAACATTATGGGACGTGCAGTAGGCATCGACCTTGGAACCACAAACTCTGTGGTGTCCGTATTGGAGGGTGGCGAGCCTGTCGTTATCGCCAACTCTGAAGGCTCCCGCACCACACCGTCTGTTGTTGCTTTTGCCAAGAACGGTGAAGTGCTTGTTGGTCAGTCCGCCAAGAACCAGGCTGTGACCAACGTTGACCGCACCATTCGCTCCGTGAAGCGCCACATTGGCGAAGACTGGAGCGTGGATATTGACGGCAAGAAATACACCCCGCAGGAAATCTCCGCCCGCACCTTGATGAAGCTCAAGCGCGATGCCGAGGCATACCTGGGTGAAGACGTTACCGATGCTGTTATTACCGTCCCTGCCTACTTCGAGGATGCTCAGCGTCAGGCCACCAAGGAAGCCGGTCAGATCGCCGGTTTGAACGTGCTGCGCATTGTTAACGAGCCCACCGCAGCCGCATTGGCTTACGGCCTGGAAAAGGGTGACAAGGAGCAGACCATCCTGGTCTTCGACCTTGGTGGCGGTACCTTTGACGTCTCCTTGCTGGAAATCGGCGACGGTGTGGTGGAAGTCCGTGCCACCGCCGGTGACAACAAGCTCGGTGGTGACGACTGGGATCAGCGCATCGTCGAATGGCTGGTAGACAAGTTCAAGTCGACCAACGGCATTGACCTGACCAAGGACAAGATGGCCATGCAGCGTCTGCGCGAGGCCGCTGAGAAGGCAAAGATTGAGCTGTCCTCCTCGCAGTCCGCTAACATCAACCTCCCGTACATCACGGTTGATGCAGACAAGAACCCGCTGTTCCTGGATGAAACCCTGTCCCGCGCAGAATTCCAGCGCATCACTCAGGACCTGCTGGATCGCACCAAGGCCCCCTTCAACCAGGTGATCAAGGACGCCGGTGTGTCCGTCAACGACATCGACCACGTGGTCCTCGTCGGTGGCTCCACCCGTATGCCTGCTGTTACCGAGATGGTGAAGGAACTCACCGGTGGTCGCGAGCCCAACAAAGGCGTTAACCCGGATGAGGTTGTTGCCATCGGTGCAGCTCTCCAGGCTGGCGTTATGCGCGGTGAGGTCAAGGACGTGCTGCTTCTCGACGTCACGCCACTCTCCCTCGGCATCGAAACCAAGGGCGGTGTGATGACCAAGCTCATCGAGCGCAACACCACCATCCCGACCAAGCGCTCAGAGACCTTCACCACCGCCGAGGACAACCAGCCCAGCGTGCAGATCCAGGTCTTCCAGGGCGAGCGCGAGATGGCATCCGCCAACAAGCTGCTCGGCTCCTTCGAACTCGGTGGCATTGCACCGGCACCGCGTGGCGTTCCACAGATCGAAGTCACCTTCGACATCGACGCCAACGGCATCGTCCACGTCACCGCCAAGGACAAGGGCACCGGCAAGGAAAACACCATCAAGATCCAGGAAGGCTCCGGCCTGTCCCAGGAAGAAATTGATCGCATGATCAAGGACGCTGAGGTCCACGCCGAAGAGGACAAGAAGCGCCGCGAAGAGCAGGAAGTCCGTAACCAGGCTGAATCCTTGGTCTACCAGACACGTAAGTCCGTGGAAGACTACTCCGACAAGATCCCGGAGAACGTCAAGACCAACATTGAGGACGCTGCCAACGGTGTGGAAGAAGCCCTGAAGAGCGACGACCTTGACCAGCTGAAGACCGCCATGGAGAAGCTGACCACCGAGGCTCAGGAGATGGGCAAAGCCATCTACGAGGCCGAATCGGCAGGTGCTGCAGGCGACACCAGCACCGGTGCAACCACTGAGGACTCCGACCCCAACGTTGTTGACGCCGAAGTTGTCGACGAGGAAGAAGACAAGAAGTGAGTGACAACCCAGAGGTTTCGGACAACCTAGAGGACCGCGACGTCGATACGCAGGATATTGACCTCGAACTCGACGCGGATGCCCCCGATGTTGATGCCGACGGTGATGGCGAGATCACCAGCCTTGAGGCTGAACTCGCCGAACGCACCGAGGACCTCCAGCGCGTCACCGCTGAATACGCCAACTATCGGCGCAGGACAGAGCGTGATCGTGCCGGGATCGTGGAGACGGCTAAAGCCAGTGTGATCACTGAGCTGCTGCCCATTCTCGACGACCTTGACCTCGCCGCCCAACACGGCGACTTGGAGTCCGGGCCGCTCAAGTCCGTATCGGACAAGTTCCATGCAGTGCTGAATAAGTTCTCGGTGACCGTTGTCGGTGAAGAAGGCGATGCCTTCGATCACGAGAAACACGAAGCGGTGCAGGACCTGTCCAGCGGAGAAGAGAAAGTACTGGGCACTGTGCTGCGGCGCGGCTACCAGATGGGCGACCGTCTGATCCGCACCGCCATGGTGATCATTGCTGATCCGAGTTAAGCATGTCCATGAGGTAATCAGTTGGGCGAATGCCCATGATGACCTTGCCTTCCTCGTCGGTGGCGAACTCAGAAATCGCCGTCAACTCACCCGCATACATCAGGTGCAGCGACGGCGAAATCGGGCCAGCTTGGGACTCCCACTGCTGGTAGGCGATCTTTGACATGAAGTTCACGCCCTCAAAAAGGTTTGTACCCTGTGTCACCTCCCGCGCGAGCAGGAGGTGACGGTGCGGGACAGCGAACAACACGCCAGCACGTTGGTCCAGGTTGGGAATCCACCGCTGCAGGATCTTTTCCAAAAACAGTGGGGCGCTTCCGGTGAAAAACGAGTTTGACTCGACAGCCCACATGGAGGCACCAGGTGAATCGTGGTCAGGGGCAAAATGCTCCACATCCACATCCGCGTCCACCAGCTCCTGCCAGGTGTTGCGTTCCCCAATCCTGATCAAGTCCGCTGGGTCGCCGTGAGACAGCGCAACATCAGAGTTGAGGGAGGCGATGGTGTGTTCACCGTCCTGCACCAGCTGGACCACAATATCTTTACTAAAAGGCCACTCCATCCAGTCGTCCTGCTTGGGCAGCGGTTGCGCGGGTGGGGCCATTAAACGAATTTTAAGAACTGAATAAAACTCTGCATCAGTCAGAGACTCTGTCTCTGGGAACGACAGCACATGAGGAACAAAGTCAGCGACCAGCTCCTCCATGCGCTCGGGATCCTGCGACAGGGTGCGGTACAGGTTTTCTAAGTCAATCGTGCCGCGGGTGCCAGACGGAAACTCAAGACTGACGATCCGCTGCATCAGCTCTATCTCAATGCCGCGTTTCCGAAACTCCTTATGGAGCAACGCCCGGAAGCGATCCGCCTGTTGGCGGGTAAGCTCTGGAAAAACGTGGTCTTTGAACTGGTCAGGGTCCATGCCAAAGAACTTTTTTATACCTTTAATTAGCGACATAATAATTCTCACTGTACAGAAAGGAGGAGATGCCCAGTGACTCAACGAGAATGGGCAGACAAGAACTATTACGCGGATCTGGGGGTCTCCTCGTCCGCCACCGCAGACGAAATCAAACGAGCCTACCGCAAGCTTGCCCGCGATAACCACCCCGATAAACACCCAGGTGACAAGGTTGCTGAGGAACGCTTCAAAAAAGTAGCTGAGGCGTATGACGTTCTCGGCGACGACAAGAAGCGTAAAGAATACGACGAACTCAAAGACCTCATCGCCTCTGGTGGCATTCCAGGGTTCGGTAGCGGCGGCTTCGGCGGCAACAGCACCGGTTTCGGTGGTGGATTCCGACAAGCTGCGGACTTTGACGTCAGTGACCTCTTTGGTGGTGGCCGCGGTGGATTCTCATCCGATGGTAGTAGCTTTAGCGATATTTTCGGTGGACTCTTCAACCGCGGCGGCAGTGGCGGGGGTACCCCACGCAACACGGCCCGACCCACGAGGGGAGCGGACGTGGAAGCGGATATTACGCTGGACTTCCGGGAAGCCACCCAGGGTACAACACTGCCCATACAGCTCACCGGCGAGGCACCTTGTACCACCTGCCACGGCTCTGGATCCAAAACCGGAAATCCGACGGCCTGCCGATACTGCAACGGCACCGGGTTTACCTCTGAAAACCAAGGGGCATTCGGGTTTTCCGCGCCCTGCGTGCACTGCAGCGGCACGGGGCAGGTGATTACTGATCCCTGCTCCGACTGTACTGGTACCGGTACAGTGCACCGCACCCGCACCATCACCGTGCGTATCCCCCCAGGGCTGGATAACGGGCAGAAAGTGCGGCTCGCAGGTAAAGGAGAAGCAGGCCCCAACGGCAAGCCTGCGGGTGATCTGTTTGTCACTGTCCACGTCCGGCCCGACCCAGTGTTTAAGCGCAGTGGCGACGACCTAAAAATCACCGTCCCCGTGTCCTTTACGGACCTGGCGCTCGGTGGAGCCATTTCGGTCCCTACCTTGACCACCCCAGTCCGGGTGAAGGTACCGGCGGGAACGCCTAACGGCCGTACACTGCGGGTACGTGGACGCGGTGTGCCAAAGCGTAATGGACAAAGCGGGGATCTGCTGGTCACCGTTGATGTGAAGGTGCCCAAGAACCTCAGTGATGGGGCACGTGCGGCGCTGGAGGAATACGCCAGGTTGGAGCAAGAAAGCGGGTTTGACCCACGTGCGGGTTGGGTCGGAAACACCGTTGGAAGTGCGACATAGAAGATATACTACTAAGGGAAAGAAGGTGACGGTGTCACAATGCCAACGCACAATACGCGCAACAACAGCGACGGTGGTGAAGTGTTTGTGATTTCCGTTGCAGCTGAGTTGGCGGGAATGCACGCCCAAACCCTGCGGACATATGACCGCATGGGGCTTGTTATCCCGCAGCGCACCCGCGGTGGGGGTCGCCGCTACTCCCGCCGGGATGTTGATGTGCTGCGCGAAATCCAGCGACTAAGCCAAGAAGAGGGAGTGAACCTGGCAGGAATTAAGGCCATCATCTCCCTCAACCAAGAAAATGAAAACCTACAACAAGAACTCGACGAAGCCCGTGCCGAAATCAACCGCTTGAAAGCGGAGGTTGCTCATCTTGAGCATGAGTCTCTGCGGTCCCGTGGTGAGATCGTGCATGTTCCACGTTCCACGGCGGTGGTCATGTGGGACCCTAACCGTAAGCGCCGGGGGCGGAAGGATACGGGGGCGTAAAACGTCATCGGCATAGCGATCCAACTTGCTCGCCATGCCGAGGCGGAGGTGTATGCCACAGCATCGGCCATGAAGCAAGATTGTGTGCATGGGTTGAGTGCGGTACTGATCTGATTGCATGGCGGTGGATTTGTGTCGTGGACGCTATCGGCGGGGATGTATTTACGCGTTCGTTTGCCGTACTGGCTTCTGGTTTTTGAACAAATCATTTCAGCGCCGGATCCCACACAGTCGGGGGAGGCGCGTGCACAAGATATTTGTGCCGATTAGATATTTTTTGTACCCCGATAGATACCAGTTGGGCAGGTATCAGTGCTGATTTATCATGGGGTAATAAAACCACATATTGATCGTTGCTTTTCGTTGGAAAAAATGCTGACAAGCATTCTTATAGTGAACGGGGGCATGGTCGGGGGAAACTTATTGTGAATCCTTCTGTGAATTAATGGCGTTTTACGCTCTGCCTGGGGGTCACCCCTACGGGGGTAGTGGAGGTGTCTGCTTAGTCACAGAACGGGAGGTGGTATGTGGTGCCAGTAGGTGGGGTGGGGGACGTAAAATGGCGGCCGTGTTCGCGGTTGTGGGCTGAATCCATCTGGCCTTCCGGGTAATGGGGCACCCCTGGTATAGGGTGATTATCTCATGTTATCTCGTTTCTAAAATTGATATAACCAGGGGGAACCGGGGGAGCGAGTGTTGCTATTGGCGATAGTTTTCTATTGTGGTCAAAACGTGATTCAGAATGTGGCGAATTTTGGTTAGCATGGACCGCAACCCCACTAACTCATGTGAGGCCCCATCGTAAGGAGTGTGAAATTTTCATGACTGTATATGCGAACCCGGGGACCGACGGGTCGATTGTCACTTTCAAGCCACGGTACGAAAATTACATAGGTGGAGAGTGGGTGCCTCCCGTTGAGGGTCAGTACATGGACAATATCACTCCGGTGACTGGGGAAGTGTTTTGCCAGGTAGCGCGGTCAAGCGCCGCCGATGTTGATAAAGCACTGGACGCTGCACATGCTGCACGAGAATCATGGGCAACTAGTTCACCAGCTGAGCGTGCCCGTGTTCTCAATAATATTGCCGACCGAATGGAACAGCATTTAGAACAAATTGCTGTTGCTGAAACATGGGAAAATGGTAAGCCGGTTCGTGAAACTCTTGCGGCAGATATTCCGCTTGCAATTGATCACTATCGGTACTTTGCGGGTGCGATTCGCGCTCAAGAAGGCCATATTTCACAAATTGATAACGACACCGTTGCCTACCATTTCCATGAGCCGATTGGGGTAGTCGGGCAAATCATCCCGTGGAATTTTCCGCTTTTGATGGCAGCGTGGAAAATTGCTCCGGCATTGGCATCAGGATGTCCTACCGTGGTGAAACCAGCTGAGCAGACGCCCGCATCCATCTTGTACTGGCTGGACCTCGTTGGTGACCTCATCCCACCCGGAGTGTTGAACGTGGTCAACGGTACGGGCGAGGAAACAGGTTCCGCGCTTGTTGGCTCGGGTCGCGTCAACAAGATCGCCTTCACAGGGTCCACTCCAGTGGGCAAGCTCATCAACAAGATGGCCGCAGACAAAGTCATCCCCGTCACTCTCGAACTCGGTGGAAAATCGCCCAATATCTTCTTCCCCGATGTGATGGACAAGGACGACGATTACCTGGCCAAAGCTGTTGAAGGTTTCACCATGTTCGCTCTCAACCAGGGCGAAGTGTGTACCTGCCCGTCCCGCGCCCTGGTACACGAGGATATTGCCGATGAGTTCCTCAAGCTGGCAGTGGAACGCGTGAAGAAACTCCGCGTGGGCAACCCGCTCGACACGGACGTGCAGATGGGTGCTCAAACCTCCCAAGAGCAGATGGATAAGATTTCCAGTTACCTGGAGTCCGGACCTGCTGAAGGTGCGCAAGTGCTGGCGGGCGGGCACGTCGCAAAGCTCGAGGGGCTTGAAGGTGGATACTACATCGAGCCAACGGTGTTCCGTGGGGATAACACCATGAGCTGCTTCCGGGATGAAATTTTCGGCCCCGTACTGTCCGTGGCTACCTTCAAGGATTTTGATGAGGCCATCGCCATTGCCAACGACACGCTCTTTGGCCTCGGTGCTGGTGTGTGGAGCCGAAATCAGAACATTGCCTATCGGGCAGGGCGTGCCATCCAGGCGGGCCGCGTGTGGGTGAACAATTACCACAATTACCCAGCTCACGCAGCATTCGGTGGGTACAAAGAATCCGGCATTGGTCGCGAAAACCACCTCATGATGCTGCGTCAGTACCAGGAAGTTAAGTGCATGCTGGTGTCCTACGACGAGAAACCCGTCGGCCTGTTCTAACGCACCTGTTCTGGCATCCTCAGCCATCCCCCCTGACCTCTGACTTGGCGCGCCGTGCAGCACCGCAGGGTGCGCCACATATTTCAAGACTTTCATTCCTACTACTTTTCAAGGAGAAAAGCAGATGACTTCCAACGCAGAGCACCCAGACCAGTTCCATGCTGCCGTGGTTGAAGAGTTCAACAAAGACCTCAACCTCAAAGACATTGACCTGCCGGAGCCGGGACCAAACGAGGCACTGGTGAAGGTACTTACCTCGGGTGTGTGCCACACTGACCTGCACGCAGCTCAGGGGGACTGGCCGATCAAGCCAGGTCTGCCCTTCGTCCCCGGCCACGAGGGCGTGGGTGAAGTGGTCAAACTCGGCCCCGGCGAGCACGCAGTCAAGATTGGTGACCTTGTTGGTAACGTCTGGCTATGGTCCGCCTGTGGTGTCTGTGAGCACTGCCGCACCGGTTGGGAAACACTGTGCGACAACGCCGAGTACGGCGGCTACACGGTTGATGGTTCCTTCGGTGAATACATGCTGGTAGATACCCGCTACTGCGCACACATTCCAGAAGGTGCTGACCTGCTTGAGGTTGCCCCCATCCTCTGTGCAGGCGTGACCGTGTACAAGGGCCTGAAGATGACGGAGACCCGCCCTGGCCAGTGGGTGGTTATCTCTGGCGTCGGCGGCCTCGGTCACATTGCTGTGCAGTACGCCGTGGCCATGGGCATGCGTGTCATTGCCGTGGACATTGCCGATGAGAAGCTGGAACTTGCCCGCAAGCATGGTGCAGAATTCACCGTAAATGCTCGCGAGGTTGATCCCGGCGAAGCCGTGGCTGAATTCACCGGCGGCGGTGCACACGGTGTGCTGGTGACAGCTGTGCACGAGCAGGCATTCGGGCAGGCCATCAAGATGGCCCGCAAGAACGGCACCATCGTGTTCAACGGTCTGCCCCCAGGGGAATTCCCCGCACCGATCTTCGAGATCGTGTTCAAGGGCCTGACCATCCGCGGCTCCCTGGTGGGTACCCGCCAGGACCTGGAAGAGGCCCTGGACTTCTACGCCCGCGGCCTGATTAAGCCCACCGTCACCGAGTGCAAACTCGACGACATCAACACTGTGTTTGACGATATGCGCCACGGCCGTATCGACGGACGCATGAGCATCCGCTACTAAAAGAGACACACGTCGGCCCGCCTCCCGCCGCTTTCCCTGTGCGGTGTGGGGTGGGCCGACGTGCATTTACCGTGCGTTGGCGGCCTCGCCCACACGCTTCAAAAAAGACTCATCCTTCCAATAATCATGGTCGGACTCTGAAGGCCACCGTTCCGCTCCGAACAATGCATCCGAAGGATCGGCACCATGATAGCCGCCAAATGCCGAGCCCAACATACTGATCCAATCGCGCGAGCCGGTGACCGCGTACACCTCAGGATCACCATCAGTTGCATGCAAATTCAACTGGCTTTTGTGCAGCACCGCAGCTCCGGGGCTTCCCATCGCCAACAACCCATCGGCCTCCAGGCCGCCTGGTGACGCTGCTGCCGTAAAGGCCAACAACGAGCCGAAACTATGTGCAGCCACGAGAAGCCGCTGCCTATGCCCGCTTTTCGACGCCCCGTTGCGCACTTCATCCCGTCTGCGCAGCGTACTCTGCATCTCCTGCAAGGAAGGCGCCCCCTCACGGGCAGCGCGTGGGTTGACGGCGGCGGGCACGGAAGGCGGGGCGTCGTAACCCAGCCACATGATCGCGGCACCGTGCGTGTGCTGTTGAATCAGGTCGGTTCTGTGCAGGTACGTCGCCCAGCCCGCAGGATTGCTGGACCCCACCCCGGCGACCAGGGTGGTGATGGAATCGGCGGTATCAATGTCTCCAACCGCCACCACCATCTTTCCCGGTTCCACCTCCAACACGTGCACTGGTGGGTCGCCCGGCTTGCGATCCTTGGTGAACTCCTCCAGCGCGGCGGCGGCCTCGGGGGTGAGGCGATGAGAATTGATCTCGTTGATCTCGGCGGCTGACATATCCCCAAAATCGGCGAGTGTGAGTCCGCGAACCTTGGTATCGTCACCGCCGATCATTGAAGCGGCGAATGCAGTGGCCAGGTCCAAGGCCCGCGCGAGTGTGCCTAGCTGCGTCATGAAAATAGAAACAGGAATATTGATTTCCCCCTCGGCCTCCAGAAATGGAAGCGCATACTGTGCCAGTCCATCCAGCACTTTCTGCTTCGCTGCGGCCTTATCCATGGTCCTCGCCAGCTCCGCCAACTGTGCTGCCGTCTGCCTGCTTGCTCTATGTGTCATGTCTTCCTGTTCGTAGGCAGCATTGAAGGACTCGCCCGCGAGCCCTAGACCATAAATGTATTGCCAGCGCTCAGCAGCCTCGACGGCATTGTGGGCGAGGTTTGTTGCCGAACTTTTCAACGCGGCAGACAGGTTGCTCAGCTGTTCGCTATTCAAGGGAAACAACGAAGGAGGCATCAACGCAACCTCGATGCGAGGTCGGCATCAATGTCCTGGAGAGTGGAACAGAAATCGGCGATGTTGTCGCACAAAGCTGCGTGCCGTTCGCACAGCGAACGATTCTTGGACATCCAGCCATCCACCAACGACGACACCACGGAACTCGTGTGGCTCGGCTGCAGTCCGGGGTTGACCTGAAACGATGCCATCTTAAAGTTGCTTAAAATAGCAACAGCTTCTGGAGGAAGAGTAAAAGATCCCATACCTTCCATACTGGTTAGCACCGTGCGCCGTGCGTCCCGCACACCCATCAGCCTGTGTACAACTAGGACTTATCCACATAATCTGGGAGATATGCGAATCGGGATTGTACAAATGCAGTCAGGTGTGGACACAATGGAGAATTTGTCCCACGTCATCTCCGGCATGGATACCGCTGTCGCTCAAGGCGCCGAGCTTGTTGTTTTTCCCGAGGCCACTATGCGTTCCTTCGGTGGTGGGCGGCTGGACACCATCGCCGAACCCCTCGACGGCCCCTTTGCCACCCTCATCCGCGACCACGCGACTGAACTTGGGGTCATCGCGGTCATCGGCATGTTCAGCCCCGCCGACACCGTGGACAAAGACGGTACAACCCGGAACCGCGTGGCCAACATGGCGCTGGTTACCGGCCCTGACGTACACGAAAGCTACCAAAAAATACACACATACGACGCCTTCGGTTACCGCGAATCTGACACCGTTGCTCCCGGCACCGATCTGATGCTTTTCGACGCCCCGAGCGCCCGTGTCGGCGTGGCTATTTGCTACGACATCCGCTTCCCCGAACAATTTATCAACCTTGCCAAGTTGGGTGCTGAGGTTATTGTTGTTCCAGCGTCCTGGCAAGACGGCCCTGGAAAACTTGACCAGTGGCGAACCCTGGTCACTGCCCGCGCCCTCGACTCCACCAGCTTCATTATTGCCGCAGACCAGGCCCGGCCTGGTGGAGAGACTGCAGCCGGGCATGACGACGGCCCCACCGGCATTGGACATTCCGCCGTGGTCTCCCCGTTTGGGCGGCGAATCATTGAAGCAGGCTACGATGAGCAGGTGCTTGTCTGCGACATCGATCTCACCGACGTTCGGCGGGCACGCAAAGCCATTCCGGTGCTGGACTGGCCTGCTAGAACCCCTCACTCGCCCAATCCTGAAATTAATTGACGATTCTCCAGTGGCGGCAGTGCTAACGATGTTATGCTGTGGGAGGCTTTCTTCATTGTTCCTTTCCTTTCTTTTTTTATAATGAAGTAAGCCCCTTCTTAACATGTGCCGGGTTTGCAACAAGAATTGCGGCTGTGTAAACAATAATTTCATCACATTATTCGTGGTCGCGATACCGCCAAGGTTACTTCTACAATAGTAATACTATGGCGATAATTGAACTACGTGATGTAAACGTAAGCCTGGGCGGAAATAGCATTCTTAATGATATGTCCATGAGTGTGGAACCCGGGCGGGTTCACGCGCTTCTGGGGCGTAACGGTGCAGGTAAATCCACAGCTTTTAAAACAATTCTGGGTCTTGTCCCAGTCACTTCCGGCACCGTGAATATTCTTGGGGAACCATTGAACGCCGGGCATCGGCGGGATATCGGAGCATCGATTAACGGTCCCGCATTGTATGGTCATTTGACAGCACGGGAGAATCTGAAAGTCCATACGCTACTGCTGGGGCTACCTGACGCGGACATTGATCGCGTGCTTGAACTGGTGGGATTGTCTGAAACAGGCAGGAAGAAGGCAAAGTCTTTTTCCACGGGCATGAAGGCACGTTTGGCGTTGGCTATTGCGATGCTGGGGTCGCCGAAGATTCTGTTGCTGGATGAGCCGCAAAATGGCCTCGATCCACAAGGCATCGCTGACCTGCGAGTTTTTCTTAAGGAGTGGGCGCAGCGCGGCGGAACTGTGGTGGTGAGTTCTCATCAATTGGGGGAGATTGCGCGGCTGGCCGACGATATTACGGTCATTGAGTCGGGAAAGACTGTATTTAGTGGTACCGCTGATTATTTGACGCAGGGTGGCGATCTGGAATCTCGCTTCTTCCATCTGACGCATCAGCTGCCCGACGTTGCGGAAGGGGAGTAACCACCATGATTCCCTATCTGCATGCTGAAGTGATTCGCGTCCGGCGAACGTCAGTTGCGTATTTCCCATGGGTGGGCGTGCTACTTGCTCTCATGACAGTTGTGTTGTCCGCAGGGGTGCAGTCCGCCGGCTACATTTCGGTGCCATTTTCCTGGCAAGTAATGTACTTCACCGGCATGGCTGCCCCGCTCATGATGCTGATGGCAGCCCTGTCGGAGCAGCGCGAGCGGCGGGCGCGCCATGGCGGCCTGTGGTGGCGGGGCGTCGACAAGCGGAAGGACCGCGCAGCTCGCCTGCTGATACTGGCGGGTATATCGGCGCTGCTCCAGGTGCTGAACTTTGGGATTGTTATTCTTTTCGGCGCGCCGCTGGATCGTGGGATGGTAGCGGCGCTGTATTGCTGGATCGGTTCGCTGGGGCTCATCGGTCTGGGTGCACTGGTGGCGCGTCGTTTCGGCATGATCGCGGCCCTCGCGGTCGGTGTGGTGTGGCAACTGATTGGGGTGGTGTTTGCGGAAAGTAGCTGGTGGCTTTTGTGTCCGCCGACGTGGCCGATTCGGATTCTGCTGGTTCCTGTTGGTGTGGCGGTCAGTGGCCTTCCCATTCCTGCCGATAATCCGGCGCTTCACGATCCGCCGCTGGTGGGGGCTGGGTTGTGCGTCCTGCTCGGTGTGGTCACGTTCGCTGCGGCAGCGCTCATGAATGAAACTGGTGAAGCCCGGCCCGTTCGACGTCGGCCCGCGCCCCAGGTTTCCGTACCCCACAGTGCGCCATTATCGACGCCCGCCTTTACCACCGCGTCCGCATCCCGCCAGCTGCCTGCATTCCCGATCCTGGCGGTAGTGTCCATTCTGCGCCGAAGCGGGGTGCTCACCTGCGTGGTTCTGTCGGCGCTTGTTGTCGTGGCTCTCGCGTCGTGGTACCCAGCTGATACTGCATCGGGGCTGTTCAGCTATATGATTGTGTCTCTCGGTGTAGGTATTCTGCCGGTGCTTACCTGGGCGGCGGTGGGGCCAAACCTCGCGCACACTACTGCCGAAAATCCGAGGTTCTTTCCCGCCTATGTTGCCACGCACATCATCATTCTCGCCGTGCTTGCCGGGGTGACGTCAGCGTCGCTGGTAGCGGTGGGACAGCCCGCTGGCGAGGTGCTGCGGCAACTCATTTTGTGGCTGCTGGTGGGGTCCGTGTTCGTGTTGCTCGCGCTGGCGCTGGTGATCCGCTTTGGCATGGGGGCGACGCTGGTGGCCATGATCGTGTGGACCATCGTGACCGTCCTCATCGGTGGCGATGTACTGGCCGAAAGTTTTCTGTGGGTGATCGCGCCACTGGCGTGGCCGGAAACCGCCATACCTGTGCAGCGCTTCATCATTGCGATGCCTCTGGCCGCGCTGGGGTGCGTGGCGAGCTGGTATGTGGTTCGGGCAGCGGGGCGTCGATACGTGGAAAACGCCTAAGCATACGGCAGCATGCGGCCTAGAACGGGTCGTGCTGGATGTGGCTGGCGGGGGTGCCGGAGGCAAGGAGTGTGTTCACGACATCCCGTACCACTTCATTAGGGCCGGCGATAAGTACATCGCGGTCCTCCCAGGAACCGTAGGAACTGACTATTGAGGAGAGTGACCCGTACTGCGGCAAATGCAAGCCGCGTGGTGCTACGGAGTGCTCGGTGGCACCGACCCACCATTCGTTTTCTGTGTAGGTGGTCACTGGCGTGACGGATAGCCAGGGGGCGCTGGCTGCGAAATTCCATAGGCCGAGGAGTTCGTACAGCTCGCCGGGGTAATCTGCGCCGAAGAACAGGTGGGTGCGGGGAGGGTCGGAGAGTGTCGCGGCGTCGAGAAGCAATGAGCGGATCGAGGCAAGCCCCGTGGTGTGGGCGATGGCTAGAACGTCGCGTGTGCCGCTGATGTGCATTTTTCCGAGCGGGGCGCCGAAGGTCCAGATGTCACCGGGGCGGGAGTTGGCCAGAATGCGTGAGTTGCTGTCTGTGTCCGTGGTTTTGATGTGGAACTCCAGGTGACCTTCCTTGTTGGGCGGTAATGCAGGGGAAAGGTAACGCCATTGGCGGGACATGAGGGAGCAGGTGACGGGCAAGTACTGACCGGGGGCAAACGGGGGTGGAGTTTCGCTTACCAGGCGCACCACAGAGATGTATCGGCTGCGTCGCTGCGTCTCTATCACCTCGCCCGTCCAGGTCGCTGGAAGGCCCGTATCGTCCTCTTCTTTGGCGGCCCGACGCATGGTCTCAAGGGTGGCTGTGATGGCCTTCTCGGCGGCAGTGATGGCGTAGGTGGGGGCATGTGCTCCAACGATTTTCAGGGCACGATTCAGGGCGTTACCAAAGCGCTCGTAATGGTTATCTGCTACCTGGAATTTACGATGGTCACGGCCTAATTGTTCGAGTATAGAAACTAGTTTGGGGGTGAGACTACCGTCAGCATTGCTGTGATTAAAAACGAAGATGAGGGCGGCCGCGAGGTCGGCGTGCGCGGTACTGTCGTCGGTGGGGAAAAGGAAGCGTGCCTCGGGGCAATCGTCGAGGAAATAGCGCTGCGCGAGGGTGCGAAAAAGGTCCGGGTGTCGTTCAAGACACTCGGCGACGACGCTGAGGGTTTCCATTGTCACTCTTCTATTGTGCACCAACTCACCTGTTGTGTTCATCCTTATTTCCAATTTGGGGTACATGTCAAGTATCTGCCATTAAGAAAGGTATCAGATTCCCTTTTCTCATTCTTCGGTACAGTCGGGAAGTGGCGGCCTGGACTGGTAATTTTGTGGCCCGTACATGGTGTGATGAATTGACGTGCTGATAAACGGAGCGTCGGTAAATGTAGAGGGTGGATGGTGTTTCTGCTGGCGGGCTGGTTGTTGGTCAGGGTGTCGCTAGGTGGGGTGGCCTGAATGTCAGTCTGATGCCCCAATCGCGTCGATCGCCAAAGTTGAGTGTGATGCACTCAACTAAAAAATTTAGACTTGAGTGGAACAGACTCAACCTGGGCGACGTTGTACATAACGACATCAAAGAAAAACCGCGCGTGACGGTACTGAACTACCAGCTGAGTGGGCTGATTGGACTCAGGCTAGAGCGCGCAGCTAAGGCCAAACGATAAGACACAGATAGAAACGAGAGGAATAATCATGAGTTCTTTTAACCCCACGACCAAAACCCAAGAGGCTCTGCAAACAGCAGTGCAACTTGCCTCCGCTAAGGGCAACCCTGATGTTCGCCCTGCTCACCTGCTGGTGGGCGTGCTGGACCAACCGGACGGCATTGCGGCACCCGTGCTGCAGGCCGCAGGTGCGGATCCGAAAGCCGTTCTTGACGCCGCCCGTAAGTTAGTGGATTCCTTCCCCAGTGCGCAGGGTTCCAATATGGCCAACCCGAACCTGAACCGTGACGCCCTCAATGCGTTGACCGCTGCTCAGGAACTGGCCGGTGAACTCGGCGACGAGTATGTGTCCACCGAGGTGCTGCTCGCAGGCATTGCACGCGGCGATTCCGACGCGGCACAACTGCTGAAAGAGCACGGTGCCACCTACGATGCGATTAAGGCAGCGTTCCCGGCTGTGCGTGGCTCCTCCAAGGTGACCACCCAAGACCCGGAAGGGCAGTTCCAGGCCCTGGAGAAGTACTCCACCGACCTGACCAAGCTCGCCCGCGAAGGAAAAATCGATCCGGTGATCGGGCGTGATCAGGAAATTCGCCGCGTGGTGCAGGTACTCTCCCGCCGCACCAAGAACAACCCGGTGCTGATCGGCGAACCCGGTGTGGGTAAAACCGCCATTGTGGAGGGGCTTGCCCGCCGCATCGTGGCTGGTGACGTGCCGGAATCCCTGAAGGACAAGACCCTGATCAGCCTGGATCTTGGGTCGATGGTCGCGGGCGCCAAATACCGTGGTGAATTTGAGGAACGTCTCAAGGCTGTTCTTGATGAAATCAAGGCGTCCGACGGGCAGATCATCACCTTCATTGACGAGCTGCACACCATCGTGGGTGCCGGTGCCACCGGTGAATCCGCCATGGACGTGGGCAACATGATCAAACCTATGCTTGCACGCGGTGAGCTACGCCTTGTTGGTGCCACCACTCTGGAGGAATACCGCAAATACATTGAGAAAGACGCCGCCCTGGAGCGTCGCTTCCAGCAGGTATTTGTGGGCGAGCCTTCTGTGGAAGACGCCATCGGCATTCTGCGTGGGTTGAAGGAACGCTACGAAGTGCACCACGGCGTGCGGATTCAGGATTCCGCTCTGGTTGCCGCCGCCGCACTCTCGGACCGCTACATCACTTCCCGCTTCCTGCCGGATAAGGCCATTGACCTTGTGGATGAGGCCGCCTCGCGCCTACGTATGGAAATCGACTCCTCACCGCAGGAAATCGACGCCCTGGAGCGCGTGGTGCGCCGCCTGGAAATCGAGGAAATGGCTTTGGCAAAGGAAACCGATGCCGCCTCGAAAGACCGTTTGGAGAAGCTGCGCCAAGAACTCGCCGACGAGCGCGAAAAACTAGGAGAACTCAAGGCACGCTGGGCCAACGAGAAATCCGCGATCGACAAGGTGCGTGGCGCGAAGGAGGAACTGGAGCGGCTGCGCCAGGAATCCGAAATCGCTGAGCGCGACGGTGACTACGGCAAGGTGGCTGAGCTGCGCTATGGCCGCATTCCCGAGCTGGAAAAGGAAGTAGCCGACGCCGAAGCCAACGTTGCAGACAGCACCGACAACACGATGATCACGGAGGAAGTCACCCCCGACACCATCGCCGAGGTCGTTTCCGCGTGGACAGGCATTCCTGCTGGCAAGATGATGCAGGGTGAAACCGAGAAACTGCTGGCCATGGAGCAGGAACTGGCCACCCAGGTGGTCGGCCAGAAAGTGGCTGTGCAGGCGGTGTCAGATGCGGTGCGTCGTTCCCGTGCGGGCGTTGCCGACCCTGACCGTCCGTTGGGTTCGTTCCTGTTCCTCGGCCCGACGGGTGTGGGTAAGACGGAGTTGGCCAAGGCACTGGCCGGATTCCTCTTCGATGACGAACGCGCCATGGTGCGTATCGACATGTCGGAGTACGGCGAGAAGCACTCGGTCGCGCGCCTCGTCGGTGCCCCTCCCGGATACGTTGGCTACGATCAGGGCGGTCAGCTGACGGAGGCCGTGCGCCGTCGTCCCTACACCGTGGTCCTGTTCGATGAGGTGGAGAAGGCGAACCCCGAGGTGTTCGACGTGCTGCTGCAGGTGCTCGACGAAGGTCGGCTCACCGACGGCCAGGGGCGGACTGTGGACTTCCGCAACACCATCATTATCCTGACCTCCAACTTGGGGGCAGGTGGCACCCCAGAGCAGATGATGGAGGCTGTGAAGCGTCACTTCAAGCCGGAGTTCATCAACCGCCTCGACGACGTGGTGATCTTCGAGCCGCTCTCGGCAGAGCAGCTGACCAGCATTGTTGATATCCAAATCAACGAACTGGCCCGTCGCCTTGCCGCTCGACGCCTCACCCTGCACGTTTCCGACGCCGCTCGACTGTGGCTCGCCGAACGTGGGTACGATCCCGCCTACGGTGCCCGCCCGTTGCGTCGGCTGATACAGCAGGCCGTGGGCGATGCTCTGGCCAAGAAACTGCTGGCAGGCGACATCCACGACGGCGACGAGGTCAACGTTGACGTTGCTGATGGTGGCGAGAAGCTGGATATTTACTCCAGCTAAAGGTGCTTAGGCGCTTATCGACGCCGCGACACCCGCACCCCCGCAGGAATGCTTGCGGGGGTGCGGTGGTTTTTATAGCGGTTTTTAGGTACGGAACGTGCCTTCGTACTTTGCAACCTTGTCACGACTCACGGTGTATGTGTACAAGGTATCCTCGTCGGCAAACTTGGGATGATCTTCGCACTTCCACCCAGTGTTGGGTTGGACCAAGAACCCAACTGCTGAGCTTGCCGTAGCTCCCTTGGGGATCTCGGGAACCAAACTGACGTTAAAACCTCCCGCGTTGGGTTTATTGGAATCAACTCTCATGCAAAACAGACCAGAGGCATCCGTGTACTTGATGCGGACTATTTCGCCGGTGCTGGGTTGGAAGGTACCTTCAAGGTCGTCGGCAGAGGCCAAGGGTGAAAGACCCAGTGCTGTGAGTGCTACCGTTGCGCCGACGATGGCAGTGCGGACAAGTGGCCGAGACAAAGACATGTGTGGCTCCTTTGGAATGAACTGAAAAGATGTTTATAAAGCTCATAATATATTGGGGTGGAAATAATGAAAGATGCGGGGGTAATGAATAAAATTAACCCTCGCGGGGAGCGCTCTTTGTTCTGTTAGTTATTGTGCTGAAAAATATTGAATAATATTGTATGCGCTGGGGTGTGTAAACCTTTATCTACATGTGATAATTGGATAGAATATTAGTTACTGACAATGTGATTGCGACGCAGGATGGGGGGTAGCGGAAGGTCATGATGAGACGGGTAGCACAGATGCGGGCTGAAAAAATGATAGGTATGCTCTTTGGTATGCGGAAGATAATAAGCAGTGTGATAGCTGGATTGCTGTGTTTCGGGGCGTCGATAAGCGTACCCGCATCTGCCCAAGCGGATGAACTGCAGGCAATGCTGAAGAAGGCAGGCCAGGAGAATGCCGGGGTGGATCTGATGGCGGGGCGTACCTACGTGGTGCCAGAGACGCTGAATGTGCCAATGGGGGTGCGTTACATCCGCGGGCACGGTGCGCACCTGGACGTGCGGACGAAGGGAACGAGCAGCACGCTTGCCAGTGCGTTTGAGCTTCAGAGCAAAACTTCTGGGATCGAGCTGAGTGATTTCACTCTCAATATGAAAAATTCCAGTTTTAGTAGCGGAATTTCTGGGGATCATATTTCAAACGTCACTGTTCGCAACGTCACCATGAACGACGTAAATTACCGGGGAGTAAGCATTCTTGCTGATCATGGCGATGTGAGCAATGTGACGGTGGATCGCAGTACCATCACGATGGCCAACGAAAACGACGGCGTTGTGCCGATCTTTGTGTCTACGAATCGTGTAAAAGACGACTATACGGGCAAAGGCGCGGAAGTGTGGGAGCGTTATGTCGCGACTGGAAAAACGGCGGATCCGATGTTCAAAAATACTGATATTAAGATCACTGACAATACTATTGACGGGGGCTACTACGGTATTGAATTTTCCGGCGTGACGAGTAGTCACATCACGGGCAACACCATCCGAAACAACACCCGCAACATCTCCATGCAGGACCGCAGTAGCAACAATACCGTGGAGAACAACCAGCTGCGGGACAGTATATCTTCCAGCGTTCATATTGCCTATGGCTCGGAGCATAACGATGTGAAAGGTAATAATATTGTGACTCGCCGGGCATATGGGCAGGGGATATTGCAGGCGTACCAGGGCAGTAAAAACAACACGTTCAGCGGAAACAGTGTGACAACCCGAGACAAACATCCTAGCTGGCTGCTGTACGTGGGGCCCGACTCTGGCGGGACAACATTTACGGGCAATACCGTTGACGGAACGGCAAACCGCGCATTTGTTGGGGTGGAATCCGTGTGGGACGGAGATTCAAGTCTGTCTCATCTGAATGGTGCGAAGGATAACCCGCATTCCTATATGGTTCAAGGGGAATCTAAGAAACCCTCGGGTGAGACTGTGCGGTACGCGGGTGGAAATGGTCCTCTGGAAAACATCACCATCACTGGCAATACTTTCACCCCGCGTAACAAAACTCTTCCTGTTGTGTATGTGGGTGCGGAAGTGTCGAAAGCGCAAAACGGCAGGCAGGAGGTCCGTGGAGACATTAAAGGCGTCAACGTATCTGGCAACACCGTCAAGGGCGTGAAGGGTAATGATTACTCGGAGCTCTTAGTTACCCATGAGGGAAGTCTCGATAAACTCGGTCCCGCGACCATCTCGTTCACGGATAAAAGCGTGGTAGCACAGTGATGGTTCTGGTCATGAGTGCTTTGAATCCGTGGTCTTAGTGATGGGTCGCTGTGATGTTTCCGCAGTTCATGATATGTTAGAAATTTTTCATCTGTTGTGTATGAAAAATTGAAGGTTGGTGCGGTAGGCTAAGTAATTACTTTAATAGACCTACTCTTGGAGGCGCCATGCCGAAGATGATGATCCCACCGTTTGAAGCTTTTGAAAAGCCAGAGTTTCATATCGGTGGCGATCCGGATTTGGTGTGGGAAACCAGTGCAACGTGGACGTCTTTCAATGACACCGCTGAAGAAATTATTGCAGAACTACATGGGTTACCGATTGATGAGTTCCGGGGAACGGAGGGGGAGTATTACAGTGCCCAGGTCAAAAAAATTAGGCCAAAGCTTCTGTCTGACATCAGTGAAGTCCACGGCGCAGTCGGGGCACTCCTAGACTCCTACGGGCAGACTTTAGGCGAGCATCTTTTTGAGATGTGGGGTACCGCCAAGGATGGGCGGATAAAACATCAAGCTGTTGTTGATGCCATTAACGCGTATAACATTGCGGAGCAGAATGCAATCAAGGCTAAAGCATATGCAGCTAGCGCAGTTCGGACCGTAATTATCGTAACGTGACTGTGCAAGATTTGAATCAGAGAATTATCAGATATATCGCTGAACAAGAATAATATATGTAAGATGTTTCTGTTTCTGGTGAAATGCTGTGGGTGTGATGGTCCAAATAATTCTGGTTTGGTGGGATCTAACTACGCGAAGTCTGGGTTTTATGGAAAGTCAAGATAGTTGATTATGTAAAGTAATCTTCATCGACACACTATACTGGAGTGCTTAAATGAATTTAGACGATTATATGACGGAAATTTTCGACAGAAACGCGGAAGTGAAACAAAAATATAATGTTATTTATGGCGCGATGATATCTAACATGCAAATCGATCGTAGAGAAATAGACTGTGAAAATTATTTTCGCCGATGTGAATTTTCCAATATGGTATTCGAAGATATTGTTATTAAGACTCCTTTATTTTTGCAGGATGGCTGCTGGATCGCAGACTCATTTTTCAAAAATATTAAGGTGCTGAGTGCCAGATTTAAAAATCTAATTATATCGGATTCAACTATTGAAGATTCAATATATGTAAGCCGCCCTTTTAATCTCGGATTTGATAGCATTGAGCGATGTAAGCTAGTTAATGTAGATTTTGATGGTGCTGAACATCCCTTTATTGATAATATTGTAGACTCAGAGATTTCCGGGGTGTTCCGGAATATGGTGTTAAACGAAAATGTTCAACGTACTCAATGTATGGGCGTTGATTTTTCGAAACTTGAGTTAATTGATTCTGCTTTCTTTGGTGTTGATATGGAGCGAGTCAATCCCAATCCAAAATGGGCGCATCTCATAGTTCCAGATTGGTTTCAATACGTGGATCGCCTAATAGAAGCCTCTGAAAAGCTTAGATCGTCATCGGATAAAGCCGATAGAAAGGCGTCTTCGGCCATACAAGGAGATTTAACTTTTGAAAAATTTGGCTATAGGGGGCCTCTGGACTCAAGACGAGGATCGAAGTACGTTGACCTCGTCACAGCTTCAAGAATTCCTAAAAAATCACGCGAGAGAATCGTAGAGGTCTATGCTGATCTTGGTGTAGATCTTCGCCCAACATTAAACTCGTAGAAACGTGTGAGGATAGTTTTATGATTAGACTAACTGGCTGGGAAGAACTCCAAAACTATGGAGAAGAACTTCGTAACACGATAGAGTTTATTACTACGATGGGGCCAGCCACTATACGCGATGCCCATGTCACTGGACTTAGGCTTCAGAATGAGAAATTATTATGTGGAACAAATTTCGATAATGTGGAATTTGTTGAGATTGAAATTAATGACGTTGAATTTTATTCAGTAGAGCTAATGGTCAATTGCATGGTTTCACGCATTGTGGCAAAAGATTTTAGTTTTGAACGGTTGGGTGCTGCGTATCTTACTCTACGTGATTGCTCCATTGAGAATTTTAGTAATACATTTAGGTTCTCAAATAATGCATTTACCAGCATCGAAAACACTCAATTGTTGCACGTAGACCTTAATGGCTATGGTGATAGCTTCATCAACAACATAACTGATTCGACGATCTCTGGTTTTCTTAATCATGTGGTCTTCAGGGAAAATGCCCAGCACACTCAGTGTCAGGGGGTTGATCTTTCGGAGGCGAGGTTGCGTGGTTGCGAGTTCTACGGGATAGATATGGGGCGCGTTAAACCCAATCCTGCATGGCAGAATCTTATTGTTTTTGATTGGTTTCAGTATGTTGCAGACCTTCGGGAAGCGGCAAAGCATATGCGTTTTTCTGATTCTGAGCTTGATCGGGATGCGGCCAAATATATCACTAAAGATCTCGTTGACGACGAGGCCGCATATGCTAAGCCACTGGATGCGCAACGCGGCGCAAAGTATCTTGGGGTCATTGTAGCGCCGCGTGTTAAAGAAGATACGCGTAAGCGTATTGCCCAGATTTACTCTGATGTCGGTGTAAACCTAAACGCTTAGCTGCGCAGGTTGTGCTGTAAATTTTTGAACCGTGAGGTGTGTCTCGTGCGGTAAGCAACGCGCCGTGTCACGCACGTCATCAACATCTTAACCTCACCTTTCACCCCACCACCGGCACCGAGTTTGACGCGTTCACCATCTCGTCCCACTCGACGATCTTTTTGCGTTCGCGTCCTTCGAGTTCACCTTGGCGGCGTTCTTCTGCGTCGAGACGGTACCACCCGTCCCAGGTTGTGTAGGTGATGTTGCGTTCTTCGAGTAGTTCAACAATGTCACCTTTACCGGGTTTACCGGGTGTGGGGAGCTGGTTGTTCGCGGCGTCGTGAAGCAGCATGTCGATGGTTTCTTTTGCGTCTGATTTGGTGTTGCCAATGAGTCCGACGGGCCCGCGCTTGATCCACCCGGTCACATACACTCCAGAAACCGCGTTGCCATCAACATCAACTACATGCCCGCCGTCATTGGGGATAACAGCGGCGTCCTCATCAAAGGGCAGTCCGGTGATGGCATCGGAGCGGTATCCAACGGCTCGATAGATGGCTTGAACAGGCCAGTCAGTGAATTTTCCTGTTCCTCGTACGCCGCCTTTGCCGTCGAGTTCGGTGCGTTCGGTTCGTATACCCACCACATGCCCATCGCGGCCGAGAATTTCCACGGGGTTTTCAAAGAGGTGAATGTGGATGGTGTGGGGTGCGTCTTTGGGGTCGCGAATGGCGTAGTTTTCGAGGATGCTGCACACCAAGTCCTGTGATTTTGAGCTGCGACGTGCTTCTTCGGAGGCTGCGTCGTAGTCAATGTCGTTGGGGTCAACCTCAACATTGATGGTGGGGGAGTGGTCGAGTTCTTTGAGTTCTTGCGGGGTGAATTTCACGTGCGCAGGCCCGCGGCGCCCAAACACATGCACGTCAGTGGCCTTGTTGTTTTTTAGGCTCTGATACACGTTATCGGGAATCTCGGTGACTAGGAGCTCGTCGCCGGTTTTGGCAAGAATGCGTGCAACGTCAAGACCCACATTCCCGACACCCACCACGGACACGGACTGCGCGGACAAATCCCAGGACCGTGCGAAGTGGGGGTTGCCGTCGTAGAATCCCACGAATTCGCCTGCACCGAAGGAGCCTTCAAGATCAGCCCCGGGAATACCGAGGTCGCGGTCGCCGACGGCGCCGGTGGAGAACACAACGGCGTCGTAGTGGGAGCGGAGTTCGTCGACGGTGATGTCGCGTACGATGGTGATGTTGGCCAGCAGCCGCACCTCCGGCTTGTCCAGTACGTTGTGCAGGGATTTCACGATGCCTTTGATGCGCGGATGATCGGGCGCTACACCGTACCTGATCAGCCCAAATGGCGCTGGCATTTGTTCAAACAGGTCAATGCTCACGTCAGCCGCAGATTTGATCAGCAGGTCCGAAGCGTAAATACCTGCGGGACCTGCGCCAACGATGGCGACGCGAAGGGGGTGTGTCATGGTTGTTCTGCCTTTCGGGTAGGTGAAATAGTGCTGTGCAGTGTTGTTCGTGCTTTACGACGCCTCGGTGGTTCCGGTGGCTCAGTAGGCATCGCCGTTGCTGCGATGCCAGGCGTCAGAGATATGTGGCTAGTCACGTATGGCCAAAACGTAGCCTAGCAATCACAGACTAAGTTGTCTGTAGTGAGGCGAGGACAGTCTAAGGGCAAGATTATTCGCAATAAAACCCATATGAACAGCATGTATGTCGGTAGCTGGTCTGCTGTTGTTCCGGCGTCCTGTTGTAAATTTTGTGAATTTAATGCCCACATCTCGGTCATTTTTATGGATTCCGAGGCGAACCTGTCTTCTCTAACTAGACTAATCTGTATGCAAAATTTGAGATATATCACTTAAACTTGATCCGATATGAGCAAAACTGGCCGGATAGTGGACCATTTGATGCTGCAACCCGGATGGCTCGTTGCTGATGAATAAAAACAAAATACCAGTTAAAAGGCTGTATTTTTGCGCCGAACCGCTCTGTTTTCACTTCAATCTTTGCCGTATCGTTGATATAGACAAAGTGGTATGTTTTACTTGTGTCCACGAACCGAGCGGCACCGAAACCCCACGTGCTCCACACAAACATCTCCGACTGAAGGACTCCCTATGACCCCTCCTACCGCCACTGCGACCCGAACCGCCCGGAATCGCCCCGCCCGCACGAAGAAACCTGATGGACAGTGGGCATTAGACGGCACGGACCCGTTGAACGATGATGAGCGCATTAAGCAGGAAGACCCGGGTTTGTCCTGCAAGCAGCGCATTATCGAGCTGTATTCACAGCAGGGTTTTGATTCGATTTCCGTAGAAGATCTTGCGCCCCGGTTTAAGTGGGTGGGCTTGTATTCGCAGCGGAAGCAGAACCTGGGCGGCGAGTTCACCAGCACCATGACCAACGCCGAGTTGCAGGATAAGTACTTTATGCTGCGTGTTCGTTTCGATGGTGGCGTGGTGTCCACGGAACAGCTGCGCACGGTCGGTGAGATCTCCCAGCAGTATGCGCGGGGCACTGCGGACTTCACGGATCGCCAAAACGTGCAGCTGCATTGGATTCAGGTTGAGGATATGCCTGCGATTTGGCAGGAGCTGGATTCCGTTGGCTTGTCTACTCTCTTGGGCTGCGGCGATGTTCCGCGCGTGATTCTTGGCTCCCCGGTTGCAGGCGTGGCGGCGGATGAGATTATTGACGCCACCCCAGCAATTGAAGAACTCACGCAAAAGTGGCTGCACCGGGAGGAGTTTCATAATCTTCCGCGCAAGTTTAAGTCGGCTATTTCGGGGTCGCCGCGCCAGGACGTGACGCACGAGATTCAGGATTTGGCGTTTATTGGTGCCGTTCACCCAGAATTTGGCCCGGGATTCGACGTGTATGTGGGTGGTGGTTTGTCCACGAATCCGATGCTTGCGCAGCGTCTTGGGGTCTGGGTTTCTTTGGAGCAGGTGCCGGAGGTGTGGGTGGCAACAGTGCGGTTGTTCCGTGAGTACGGTTATCGACGCCTCCGTAACCGCGCCCGCATGAAATTCCTGGTTGGCGCGTGGGGAGTGGAGAAGTTCCGGGAAATTCTGGAAACTGATTTCCTGGGCTACCGCCTTGCTGACGGCCCCGCAGCTCCCATCAATCCAGGCAATCGCGACCATATTGGCGTGCACAAGCAGAAAGACGGCAGGTTTTATGTCGGCGTTAAACCGACGGTCGGTCACGCGACCGGCGAGCAGCTGATCGCTATTGCCGACGCTGCGGACAAACACGCCGTGACCCGCCTGCGTACCACGGTGGATAAGGAACTGTTGTTCCTGGACGTGGAAGAAGATCAGGTGGGGGCATTATCCAAGGATCTTGACGCGATTGGCCTGTACACCAAGCCCAGTGAGTTCCGTCGCGGCGTGGTCTCCTGCACTGGCTTGGAGTTTTGCAAGCTTGCGCTGGTCACCACCAAGGGCCGCGCCATTGAGCTAGTGGATGAACTGGAACAACGCCTCGGTGATCTGGATGTTCCCTTGCGGATCAGTCTGAATGGCTGCCCGAATTCGTGTGCCCGCACACAGGTTTCCGATATTGGATTGAAAGGCCAGTTGGTTACCGATGAACAGGGCAACAAGGTTGAGGGCTTCCAGGTGCACTTGGGTGGTTCCCTCGGCTTTGACCCCGACTTTGGCAAAAAGCTCCGTGGACATAAGGTGACCTCCGCGCAGCTGGGCGACTACGTTGTTCGCCTTGTCACTAAGTACAAGGAGCAGCGCCGAGAGGGCGAGCAGTTCCGCGAGTGGGTGCTGCGCGCCGCCGAGGAGGATCTGCAATGAGCCTGCGCAGACAACCGAACGCTAATCGTAATTTTCCAGAGTATTGCCCCTATTGTGCGGGAACTCAGTTGTTTCCCGACGTAGAGAATGATTTCGCCTGGAGCTGCGGAGAATGCCGCCGCGTGTTTTCCGTCATGTTCCACGGCCAAGACGACCCCGACCAAACGCCCGCCCCAGCAGCATCAACGGCGCAGGCGCTACGCACCAGCCTACGAACCCACGGACACAATCATGTTGCCTCATAATACAACTCAGATACCGACAACCTTGTCGCTGTTTCGCGATCCCACTGTAAGCCCCGACGGGCCCCGAACCACGGAACCTTTGCCGGATGAGCTGCGGAAACGGAACGAGGAGCTCGTCGATAAGCACGCTGAAAACCTGTACCACGCTGATGCGGCGACGATCATGCAGTGGGCGCAGGAGTTCTCGCCAGGCAGGGTGGTGGTGACGCTGTCGATGGAGAATACGGTGCTGGCGGAGCTGGCGGCCCGCCACGCACCCGACATGGATTTCCTGTTCCTGGATACCGGTTTCCATTTTCCCGAAACCCTGGACGTGGCGGCGCAGGTGGAGCGCAGGTACCCGCAGCGCCTGGTCACGGCGAAACCGGTGCTCAGCGCCGATGAGCAAGCTCAGGAATATGGTCCGAATCTGTATCAGAGCAACCCGGCGGCGTGTTGCCGAATGCGCAAGGTGGAACCGCTCGCGGTGAGCCTCAGCCCCTATGTGGGTTGGGTGACGGGCCTGCGGCGCGCCGACGGGCCGACCCGCACGACCACCCCAGCGCTGGCGTTGGATAGCGCCGGCCGGTTGAAGATTTCCCCGCTGGTCACGTGGTCGCTGGAGGATACGGAGCGGTTTATCACTGACAACAACCTCATTGAACACCCCCTTACACACCAGGGCTATCCCTCGATTGGGTGCGCCACCTGCACCCTCCCCGTCGTCGCTGGTGAAGACCTCCGTGCTGGCCGTTGGGCCGGGCACGCCAAAACAGAATGCGGACTACACACATGACAACAACAATGACTTCTACAGCAACTACGCCGTTGTCCCCTCACTTGAAGGACTTGGAAAACGAGTCCATTCATATCCTTCGCGAGGTTGCGGGCCAATTCGACCGGGTTGCCTTGCTGTTTTCCGGTGGCAAGGATTCGGTGGTGGTGTTTGAGCTGGCGCGCCGCGCGTTTGCCCCCGCCGCCGTTCCGTTTGAACTGCTGCATGTGGATACGGGCCATAATTTTCCGGAAGTGATTGAGTTTCGTGATCGCCTGGTGGAACAGACGGGTGCCCGCCTGAGGGTGGCTGCAGTGCAGGACTGGATTGATCGTGGTGATGTAGTGGAGCGCCCGGATGGAACACGTAACCCACTGCAAACAATCCCGCTGGTAGACACCATCAACGAGGTTGGTCATGGGGCCGTTCTGGGCGGTGCCCGCCGCGATGAGGAACGCGCCCGCGCGAAGGAGCGCGTCTTTTCCGTGCGCGATTCTTTTGGTGGCTGGGATCCCCGTCGCCAGCGCCCTGAATTGTGGAACCTGTACAACGGCGAGCACCTGCCTGGCGAGAACATTCGCGTGTTTCCCATCTCCAATTGGACGGAAGCGGATGTGTGGGAATACATCGGCGCCCGTGATATTCAGCTGCCACCGATCTATTTTGCGCACGAACGTGAAGTCTTCCAACGCGACGGCATGTGGCTGACAGCAGGGGAGTGGGGTGGCCCCCGTGACGGCGAAACAGTGCAGGTCAAACGGGTGCGCTACCGCACGGTGGGGGATATGTCCTGCACCGGGGCTGTGCTGTCTAACGCCGCGACCGTGGATGAGGTGATCGCGGAGATTGCCGCCTCACGGTTGACGGAACGGGGTGCAACCCGCGCCGATGACCGGCTCAGCGAATCCGCCATGGAGGACCGCAAAAAGGAAGGGTACTTCTAGGGTACTTCTGATGACTACTTATGTGCAGGATCATCTGCAGGACCGTGAAACCCTTCGGCTATGCACGGCGGGTTCCGTGGATGACGGGAAATCCACCTTTGTCGGCAGGTTGCTGCATGACACCAAGAGTGTGTTGGCGGATCAGCTTTCCGCTGTGGAGCGCACCTCCCGGGAAAAGGGTCTGGACCAGCTGGATTTGTCGCTGCTGGTGGACGGCTTGCGCGCTGAGCGCGAGCAGGGCATCACTATTGATGTGGCGTATCGTTATTTTTCCACGCCTAAACGCACGTTCATTCTTGCGGATACACCGGGGCACGTGCAGTACACGCGCAATACAGTGACCGGGGTGTCTACCTCCCAGGTTGTGGTGCTGTTGGTGGACGCACGCACCGGCATTGTGGAGCAGACGCGTCGCCACCTGCGGGCTGCCGAACTGCTGGGGGTGCGCACAGTGGTGTTGGCGGTGAACAAGATCGACCTTGTTGACTTTGACAGCAACACGTTCGACGCAATCGCCCAAGATTTCCGCCTTCTCGCCGCCGCGTTTGACCAGGTGCACGTGGTGCCTATTTCCGCATTGTATGGCGACAACGTTGTGGAACCCAGTGCTCACATGCCGTGGTACACCGGGCCGACTGTGCTGGAGCTGCTGGAGAACATTTCTGTGACCGCAGATCGCGCCCACGACCTGGGGTTCAGGTTTCCTATCCAGTATGTGATCCGCGAGCATTCCTCCGATTATCGCGGCTATGCGGGCAGTATTGCCACAGGTCAAGTCGCTGTTGGGGATACGGTGACGGTGGGTCAGGGTCGGACAACCCAGGTGCTCGGCATTGATACGTCGGATGGTCCAGTGGACCATGCCCAGGCGGGCGATGCGGTGGTGTTGCTGCTAGCGGATGACATTGATCTTTCCCGCGGTGACCTCATCGCAGGCCCTGACCGCCCCGATGCTGTACGCAGTATCACCGCTACGGTAGTGGGGCTTGCGGATAAACATGTCCGGCTAGGTCAGAATGTGCGAGTCCGGTACGGAACATCGCTGGTTCGCGCCCGCATCGCTGACGGTGAGTGGGGCCTCAACGACGTCACCCAGGTGCGTATCGACCTCGCCTCCGAACTTCCCGTGGAACCCTATGCAGCGCGCGGGGCAGTCGGTGCCTTTCTGGTGATCGACCAAGCCAGCGGCGACACGCTTGGTGCCGGGTTGGTGACGTCATGGTAGCCCTCATCACGCTGGGGCACGGGTCGCGGCACGGCGATGCGCCACGGGGCGTCGATACGCTCGCCGCCGCAGCTGGCGATCTGCTGGGGGTGCCCGCCCACGCCGCCTACCTTGACCTCAACGAACCGCTGCTTATCGACGCCACCTGCGCTCTCGCCGCCACCCACCACCATGCGGTGGTCGTCCCCCTGCTGTTCACACGCGCTTATCACAGTCGGGTGGATGTGCCCAGCGCAGTGGCGGAGGCCCACGCGGCCAGTGGCCTGAACCTTACGCTTGCGCACGGGTTGGGTGTTGGGCAGGACATGGCGCAGCTCCTTGCGTGGCGTGTGCGCCGCGACGCCCCCACCGATGCCGATATTGCCCTCTACTCGGTGGGTACCAGCTGCGACGATGCCAACCGCAGCGTGGTGAACCTCGCCGATGACGTTGCTGAACTGACCGGGCGTTGGGTGTGGGCTGTCGCCGCGACGCGCGGCATCACCATTGGCGACGTTGCTGCGCAGAGCAACAAACTGCATATTCTTCCGCTGTTTGTGACTGCCGGATTGCTTCTAGACAAAGTGGATATACGCGCGTCGCATGTGACTGTGAGTCCGCCGCTCGGCAGCGACCTTGCCGGAATAGTCGCAGCGCGCTACCGCGACTGCGTCACCGTACCAGCCTAGGAAAAGCCCATGAGAAAACTACTCCTCATTGCGGTGGCGGGTGCTGCGGCCGAACTTATCGACGGAACCCTCGGCATGGGTTTCGGCGTGACCGCCAGTACCGTCCTCATTGTTCTCGCTGGACTCGGACCGGCGCAGGCGAGCGCGATAGTCCACACTGCTGAACTGGGTACCACCCTCGCCTCGGGAGTGTCCCACTGGAAATTTGGCAACGTTGATTGGGGCGTGGTGCTTCGCCTTGGTGTACCCGGCGCGACCGGTGCGTTTCTTGGTGCCACCCTGCTCAGCCACATGTCCACGGCTGTAGCAGCGCCAGTCACCGCCGGTATCCTCTGTGTGCTGGGTGTGGTGCTTGTAGCGAAGTTTGCCCGGGGTGCGTCGGCGCCCCCGCCAATGAAACAGCCTTACAACCCGGTGTTTCTGGCCGTGCTGGGGGTATGTGGTGGTTTTATTGATGCCTCCGGCGGGGGTGGCTGGGGTCCTGTGACATCCTCCACGTTGATGAGTTTGGGACGCACGGAGCCGCGCCGCGTTATCGGAGCGGTCAATACCGCCGAGTTCCTTGTTACTCTTGCCGCCACCCTCGGGTTTGCGCTGGGGATGTGGCATGACCTGGTGGCTAACGCAGTGGCGGTTGCTGGGCTGCTGCTCGGCGGGGTTATTGCTGCCCCGCTGGCCGCATGGCTGGTTAGCAGAGTGAACCCGTTCCTGCTCGGTGGTGTTGTGGGGACAAGCCTGGTGTTTCTGAACTCCCCGAAGGTGTTGGCGCTTATGGAGTTCAGCGATCGGACCGTGCTGGGGATGCGTCTTCTGATTCTCTTTGGTGGGCTTTCCCTCAGTGTTGTGGGGGTGTGGCGATCCACACGGCGGGGCGTGGTTGGAGGACCGACTGCGGGTGAGCGTGAGCCAGCGATGGCGACGGCGTGATTGGGGGCTTGCGTAGAAGGGTGCTGTGCTCTACCACACTGCACAAAAACCTGCTCAAAACGTGAGTGTGATAGAGCGCGGCGCACACACAGCCACTGAACGGCGTTAGTGCAAACGCTTGCATGAAAGTATGCCTATCTCCAAGCTCAAAAACGTCCCATTTTCGTGCTTGGGCATAAGCACACTATGCAGATGCACGATGAGTCCATCGCTGAGCTAGGAAAACACTGATTTCCATACCTGCCGGTGGACCTATCGTGCATTCGGCGATCATGGACCCCCGCCCTCCCGATCAATCGCACCATAAATTGCGAACTTGTGTCACATTAATTTACAATATTCACACCAGTTACAATTTTAGAGTGTGTGCTACGGATGGGGCTGGTCACGTACCTCAACCGCATCCCCAACCACAACCCCAATCACGCCCGCAAAGCACACCCCAGCATCACACCCGGTGCGCCCCCAGGTAGAAAGGCAATACAATCGCAGACATGAGCATCCTCATCTCTCCACAAGATCTCAATGAACGCATCAGCCACGGTGCCAAAACAACCATTTTGGCGTCGTTGTGGATGCCCCATGAGGGGGGCGGTTTCCAGCTTTTCCAGTCTGAACACATCCCCACCGCCTTGTTCTGCGATACTGCCGCTGCGCTGGCCAGCACTCCCAGCAGCTCCGTTGGTCGTAACCCGCTGCCGGACCCCGATAAACTGCAGCGTTGGTTCAACCACTGGGGGCTTCACGACGACCGCGAGATCATCGTCTACGACCAAGGCAAGGGGCTGTTCTCCGCCCGCGCTTGGTGGATTCTCACCTGGGCGGGTGTAAAAGGCGTGCGCATTCTTGATGGTGGCCTCGCCGCCTGGGAGCGCGCCGGGTACCAGATTGTCGGCGGCCCGGGGAACCTGGGTCGTGGTCAGGCCCAGGAGGTTGTTGCTGGTCAGCTCCCTGTGGCGACTATTGATGAAGTGAAAAACTTCGATGGGGTGCTCATTGATACTCGTGAGGCGAACCGTTACGCCGGCCGCAAGGAACGCCTTGATTTGAAGGCCGGCCATATTCCTGGCGCGGTGAGTGTGCCTACCCGCGAAATCCTCAACCCGGACAACACCTTCCGTCCCGCCGAGGAGATCCGCGCCACGTTTGAGAAGGTTGGGGTGACAGATCCCAACAACGTCATTGTCTATTCTGGTTCTGGGGTACATTCCGCCCAGGCCATTGCCGCCATGCATCATGCGGGTCTTCCGGGTGCCGCTTTGTATTTGGGTGGGTGGTCGCAGTGGTGTGCCGACCGAAATAACCCGGTTGAACGTAGCGATTAGACATCAGTGAATTCTTCTGAGAGGGCATCGTGTGGTTTATATTGGCTGCGTTAGCAGCAGCAGCCGCTGTTGGCTTGTGGTTTCTTGATTCGCGTCGGAACCCCCAGTTGCAGCAGGCCAAGGACAGCAATGGCACCGTCGAACAGGCAGTCGCCCCGGCTGGCGGGCTTCGCTCTGACGATACTCGGCAGATCGTCTTGCCGAATAAGGCAAAGCCGTCGAAAGGCAAGCACGCGAAGCCTGAGCCTGTGGTGACCACCAAGGCCACCATCGCGGATCGCGCTAACTCAGAAGAAGAACATGCAGAACAGTCAGAATCTGAGGCACCCGGTCGGCGTGATAAGTGGCCGGGGTCGTCGCGCCGGGAGCGTCGTCAGTGGGCAATGTCTCGTGGTTTTGGCTACACCAAGCGTGATGATTTTCTGCACGATGAGTGGGCTCGCGGCACCGCAGCCTCGGGCGCGCCTGTGCGGGAAGTGGTGAGTGGAACCGTCGGCGATTATGAGATGTATTTGGCCGATATTGGCGGCACGACGGTAATGGCTGTTCGCCGTGGTTCCTCGTCGGACATTGTGGTGGAGGCGCATCGCGGCGTGCCGCAGGGCGCGGAGGATTTGGTTCCCGTGCGTTCCACCGCTGGTTTCCGCATTTTGAGTAATGATGTCGGTGCCACGGAGCGTCTGATCGATGCGCGTGTGGAGGCCGCCCTGACCGCCATGCCTGCTGAGGTCTCGCAGGTATGGATGGAATCGGACTGGATTCTTGCGCAGTTTGTTCCCCGCACCACCCCGGTGGTGTGGGAGGCTGCCTCGGAACCGTTGGCGTTGCTTGCCGACGCCGCGCGCATGCTACCCCCACGCACCTCGGCGTTGCAGGTGGATGCATTTGACAGCTTGGGGTCGAGTCGCCCGATGCCTGCAGCCTCAGAGAGCGCCCCAGAGTCGACGCCAGCCCCCACCCCAGAGCCGGAGCCAGCACCGTTTTTGCGGGTGCAGCGTCCCGATACGCCGGTGGAAATGCCCAGTCGGATGCATTCTGAGGTGCGCGGCGTGGTGGAGCCTCGCATGGTGGGCGTGGATGAAGTGGACGCCATCGCCGATGGGGAGAAGAAGCCGGAAGACAAGCCGACCCAGACGCCCCGTATTGTGCGGGAGCAGCGCCGCCCCTCCAGTATCTTTGAGGATTTGGCGGAGGAGTTTGGGACGAATCCACTGCGCGATGGTCCCACCCTGTAGTTTGAGGAGTTGTTGATGGTAAATAATGCACAGCTGGCCGAATTGGCGGAGCTGGTGAAGGAACTGGCCGTGGTGCATGGCCGTGTGACGTTGTCGTCTGGCAAGGAAGCCGACTATTACGTGGATTTGCGGCGTGCAACGCTGCATCATCGCGCGTCGCGGTTGATTGGCCAGCTGCTGCGAGAGCTGACAGCCGACTGGGATTACGTTGCTGTGGGTGGTTTGACGTTGGGGGCGGACCCGGTGGCCACGGCGATTATGCACGCCGATGGTCGCGACATTAACGCCTTTGTGGTCCGCAAGGAGGCGAAGAAGCACGGAATGCAGCGCCGTATTGAAGGCCCAGACATTGTGGGCAAGAAGGTGCTGGTGGTGGAGGATACGACGACCACCGGTAATTCCCCGCTGACCGCTGTTGCGGCGCTGCGCGAGGCTGGTGCGGAGGTCGTAGGGGTGGCCACGGTGGTGGACCGCGCCACGGGTGCGGATAAGGTCATTGCGGATGAGGGGCTGGACTACCGTTTCCTCCTGGGCCTGGAGGATCTTGGTCTTGCCTGATCAGCACCCCGGCCCCACCGAGTGGGGAGAATCCCGTGTTGGTGTCGGGCCGTGGGAGGTAGAACATCCTGGTCAGCCGCTGCCCACCGATCCGCGTTTCGACGCCGCGTTGCTCGCCGAAGGCGATAGGCGCAACGTTGTGGATGCCTACCGGTACTGGACGCGGGATGCCATCGTCGCCGATATTGATACCCGTCGGCATGATCTGCATGTGGCCATTGAGAATTTCGAGCACGATGCCAACATTGGCACGGTTGTGCGCACCGCCAACGCGTTCGCAGTGAATACGGTACACATTGTAGGTAGACGTCGCTGGAACAGGCGGGGGGCGATGGTGACCGATAGGTACCAGCACCTCCTTCACCACCCGGACGTCGATACGCTTTTACAATGGGCAAAGGAGCAGGGGCTGACTGTTGTGGCCATCGACAACACCCCTGGGTCTGTGCCGCTGGAAACGGCGGAGCTGCCGGAGCGCTGTCTGTTGCTGTTCGGGCAGGAGGGTCCGGGTGTGACGGAGGCGGCGCGCAGTGGGGCGTTGATGACGTGTTCGATTGCGCAGTTTGGTTCCACACGCTCTATTAATGCTGGTGTGGCAGCGGGTATTGCTATGCATGCGTGGATACGCCAGCACGCTGATATTTCACAAGCCTGGTAGGAGAGACACTGTGGAAGAAAAATGGGCGCACCGCGCCGACCTTGCTGAAGCCGCCATTAACGAGCGGCATGCCAGCCGCGTGTGGGGTATTCCACGGACCAACCTGGCTGTGGTGAGTTGGCCACCGGCCATCAAAGACAAACTGTTTGTGCAGTGGCATTACTGGTGGCAGGCGCACTACCTGGATTGTCTGGTCGACGCGGCGTCGAGACGCACCACCACCAAGCGCCTGCAACTGATCAGGGACACCATGCGGGGAATTCGAGTGCGCAATCTTCGCGGCTGGACCCACAACCGCTACTACGACGACAAGGCGTGGCTGGCGCTGGCGGCCGCCCGGGCTGGTGGGGTGCGCAAACTTCGTCCCCCAAAAGGTCTGCGCGCGCTGGAGTCCAACATTTCTGCAGGCAGGGATAGCCTGACGGGTGTGCTGCCGTGGCGGCACAATGAGACGTTCTACAACGTGCCCACTAATGGTCCCGCCGCCATTATGTTGGCGCGCAACGGACGAATTGCGGAGGCCCAGGAGCTGATCGATTGGGTCTACGACAACCTGATTAATGATCAGGGCCTGGTCATGGACGGTGTGCGCATGCGTATGCACGGTCCCGAGGTGGTCAAAGATATTCACCCCTACTGCCAGGGCGTGATGATGGGGGCCTGCCTGGAACTTTCGGAACGCCTACTGGAATACGAAGGCATAGTGAATCAGCATGGATTTACCACCGTCAGCGAAGGCGAAAAGGCCGCAGTGGCCATGAAATACGTGTCCCGGCTGCGCGACCTCGTGCACGCCGTTGCCAAAGACATGGCAACCCCCAAGGGCGTGATCGATTGGAATACCGGCGGCGGCGATGGGGGGCTGTTCAAAGGCATTCTGGCTCGTTATTTGGCGGATGTGGCGGTGCGGTTGCCTGACGATTCCCCACTGAACCATTCCACACGGGACATTGCCGCGCGCCTCGTCCTGGCCTCTGCGGAAAGCGTGTGGAACCACCGTCTAGAGGTGGATGGACTGCCGGTGTTTGCTTCCGATTGGACGGAGGATGCCCGGCTGCCGCAGAACTCGGGGGTGGCGGCGCAATCCATCGCGGGCGCAGTGATGAGTTCCCACATTCCCGAGCGAGATTTGTCTGTTCAATTATCCGGCTGGATGCTCTTGGAAGCCGCCGTGAAGGTGGATGCCATGCGGGATTCGGATCATGGTGGCGCGAAGAGTACAGGCAACGGGGGTGATTGAGTGGTATCTGTGTGATGTGGCGATGCCCGAGTGCAACGGTGTTGCATTTCACTTTTTGGGTTTTCTTGAGCGTTTCGCCACGTCAACGCCCTGCTCGTAATGTGGGAATGTATTTGTTTTGTTTGATCGGGCATTGCGGCGCTAAAAATTCCCCCTTTAGACGGGCACAAAGTGCAGAACAGGGGCATAATCGACCTCAGGACTTTAAAACCTAGAATGCCCAACTTGTGTCACCTAATGGAGGAAACACACTATGCCAATTGCAACCCCAGAGGTCTATGCCGAGATGCTGGACAAGGCCAAGAAGGGCGGCTTCGCCTACCCGGCCATCAACTGCACCTCCTCAGAAACCATTAACGCCGCACTGCGTGGCTTTGCGGAAGCAGAGTCAGACGGCATCATCCAGTTCTCCACTGGTGGTGCCGAATTTGGTTCCGGCCTGTCCGTTAAGAACAAGGTGGCTGGCGCCTGCGCCCTCGCTGCTTTCGCTCATGAGGCTGCAAAGCACTACAACATCAACGTTGCACTGCACACCGACCACTGCCAGAAGGAAGTCCTTGACGAGTACGTCCGCCCCCTGATCGCTATCTCCCAGGAGCGCGTGGATCGTGGCGAGCTTCCGCTCTTCCAGTCGCACATGTGGGACGGTTCCGCAGTGCCGATCGATGAGAACCTGGAAATCGCCCAGGAACTGCTGGCCAAGGCACACGCTGCCAACATCATCCTTGAGGTAGAGATCGGCGTCGTCGGCGGCGAGGAAGATGGCGTAGAGGCCAAGGCTGGTGCCAACCTGTACACCTCCCCGGAGGACTTCGCCAAGACTATCGACGCCCTGGGCACCGGCGAGAACGGCCGCTACCTGCTGGCTGCAACGTTTGGCAACGTGCACGGCGTGTACAAGCCCGGCAACGTGAAGCTGCGCCCCGAGGTTCTGCTAGACGGCCAGAAGGTTGCCCGCCAAAAGCTTGGCCTGGGTGACGACGCCCTGCCTTTCGACTTCGTGTTCCACGGTGGTTCCGGCTCCGAGAAAGAAAAGATCGAAGAGGCCCTGCGCTACGGCGTGATCAAGATGAACGTAGACACCGATACGCAGTACGCGTTCACCCGCCCGATCGTGGGCCACATGTTCACCAACTACGACGGTGTGCTGAAGGTCGACGGCGAAGTCGGCAACAAGAAGGCATACGACCCGCGTTCCTACATGAAGCTAGCCGAGCAGGGCATGGCTGACCGCATCGTGGAAGCCTGCCAGGATCTGCACTCGGTGGGAAGCTCCCTGTCGAAGTAATCGATCTACCTAAAAACACGCTTCGCCCCAGCGCCGCCAGCGGCAGCCGGGGCGTTGGTGTGCCTGCTGAACATCAAGGAGTTCACGCGTTGAGTCGGGCCAAGAGCGCCATGTTGAAAAACCCTGTAAACAGCCTTTACGCTGGTCTACTCCGGGTTCGTCGATCCTGGCTAGGGATCGTCCAGGTCAGCGTTGCTGCTGGTGCAGCTTTCTGGGTGGCGAAAAACCTGTTCGGTCACCCTCTCCCGTTTTTCGCTCCCATGGCCGCCATCATTGTGTTGGGCCTGACTGGCGGCGATCGCATCCGTCGTGCCATCGAACTTGTAGTGGGTGTGAGTCTAGGGGTGGGGCTGGGAGATTTTATTATCTCGTGGGTGGGATCCGGGACGTGGCAAATCATGGTGGCAGTGACGTTGTCGCTGGTCCTGGCCACGTTAGTGGATAAAGGCCCGCTGGTGGCCAACCAGGCTGCATTCGGTTCAATCCTCATCGCCACGATTCTTCCGCCCGGCACGTCCGGTGGGACGGACCGCATGTCAGACGCATTCATCGGCGGAATGGTGGGACTGATCATCATGAGCCTCATCCCGATTTCGCCGCTGTCTGCGGGGCGCAAAGAAATCGCCATTATCTTGGAAATCATCTCGGACGTGCTCACCGACGTCGCCCACGCTCTGCGCATCAATAACGCCGATGTTGTTCGCCATGCCCTGGCCGCTGCGCGCGGTACCCAGGGCAACATCAACAACATGATCGCTGCCGCTAAAGGCGGCAAAGAATCCATGAGAATGTCGCCGCTATTGTGGCCGGAACGCCGTAGAGTGAAATCGCTTATCCGCATCCTGAACCCGGTGGATAACGCCATTCGCAACACTCGCGTGCTGGCCCGACGTGCCCTGGTGCTTTTGGAAGATCACGACACGGTGAGTGAAAAACAAATCCAGATCATTGAAGAACTAGCCGATGTGGCGTCCCAGTTAAGCGTGCTGTACATGGGGAAAACCAAGGTGAGCGAGTCCGCCGAAATTCCGATGCTGGTCAAACGCTTACGTAAACTCGGCTCGGCCGCAGGTTTGGACGTCGCTGAAGGGCGTGTGCTGTCCGCCCAGGTTATTCTGGCACAGACCCGGTCCATCATCGTGGACCTTTTACAGGTATGCGGCCTGTCCAAGAAATCCGCAGTGGCGGTTCTAAAACCCACGTCCGAGCATCCGGCGATGCCGCCGGAGTTGTGGGATTAAATGGGGGTTTCCATCAGATTTTGGTATCTCGCACAATCTCTGGGTATCTGACTTAATTAAGAAAAAAGCCCGCAATAAACACGCTCAACAAGACGGGTATATGGTGAGGTGATCCGTTGCACATGTGAAACGTTGGCGGATGTCAAATCCATTCCTAGGTTGTTTCTGCAGCGCACTCGACGGTGATTAATGTGTTTGTGGAAATACTTTTCCTGAATCACGCTCAATGTTCGCGCAGAAGTTGCGGCATAGTATCCCCAAATAGCCCTATCCCCGTACAACCTGCAAATCCCGTAAATGCCGGTAGAAGGTGACCTTATCCACAGGTCGTGGTCTATCCACACCGTCCACGGAGACTTTGAGTTTTACACCGCCCGCCTGCAAGGCGCGTCCTGTAGACAAGGAACTCATATCGGCTCCAACGCGTCCGAACCATCCTCGCTTGTAGCGGACTGCAGCGATTCCCGGTGCGTCGAGCATGGGAACGAGTCGCGCCCCGAGTTCATTGTTGCCGCTGAGTAGAACGCGGTCGTCCACGATGACTTCGCCAACAAAGTCGCGCCCTTCAAAAGGCGTAATTGTCGCAGAACCTGCCACCGCAGTACCCGAATCATCACGGATAAGTGGCACAGGATGAACCGCTCCCTCCGTTGCCAGCGCTAATGCCGAAGCCGTATCCCCAGGTAAACCCCAGTTCTCTGCAGCGGTGGATGGTGCGGTGGGGATAAAGCCGATCTGTGCCCACAGGGCGTCGATACGCATGAGGCGGGTGAGTACGGTGGAGAGGGCGGCGTCGGTACCCACCACAACTATCCGCAGGGGCTCGTCGGGTTGTTGCGGCGCGAGCGTTGGCGCTCCGAGATGCGCGACGTCGGGCATGGCGGCGATCTCGTCGAGCGAGGGCGTCGGGTCGTGGGGGAGAGCGTTGCGGATGGGATCGTCGAGGGGCGCGAGGTCGCGGCGAGTTGGAATAGCCGGGAGGTCGAAAACCTCGCAGGTTTCGGGCAGGTCGAATGTGGGGCAGCCGCAGCGTAACGCAAGCACACGCATGGCGATAAGTATACTGCCGCTGTGTAAATAGCAATATTGCTGTTAATATTCTGTGAAAATGATGTGTATCGGTAAACTTGTAGTGAATCTCACTCTACCTGCGGCTAGGGGTAGAGTTGGCTCCACTAAACGTGCCTTATAAATATGTATCGGTAAGATTATTGCAAGAATCTCATGTGACCGAATACGTTTAGGGCGGCAATGAAAATAAGGAATTTGAGTAAACGCCAGTGGGTTATCACGTCTATCGTGGCCTTGGTGCTGATTGCTGCGTTGGGTGCGTATTTCCTCCTGCTACGAGGATCTGCGACGGTCATCCCGACTAGCGACTACCAGGTGCTCAAGCCTAAAGAATTTTCCAGTCGCGTAGCCGTCAATGGTTCGGTTGCGCCGGTGAAAACCGCAAACCTGTACACGCACCTCACCGGCCCGGTGAGTGCTCTTGACGTGCGCGTGGGCGACCATGTGAATCAGGACCAATTGGTGGCGCAGATTGATGTGTCCAGCAACCAGCGCGAGTTGAACAAGCAGCTGGCCGAGCAGAACAGTGGCGCTGTGAACACGCGAAACCAGATCGAGCAGGCACAGAACCAGTACAACCAGTACAAAGATGCACTTGACCAAGGGCTTAACTCGCAGATCAATCAGGCCGAGGCTGCGCTGCGCAATGCCGATGGGCAGTTTAACGACGCAGTGATCAACTTCCAGATTAAGGATCATGACCGTGCGACCGGCCGCGACCCAATGATCAGGGACCAGGCCAACGCTGTGAACGCGGCACGCACCCAGGCGCTGACGGCCTCCATCAATGCCGTTCGCGCTGGTGTTGACCTCCTCTACGCCGCTGGAAACGGTGCCGCCGCCGCAGGTGGAGGTGCCGGAGGAGCCGGTGGCCAGGCAGGCGGTGCCAACGGTGATCAAGGCCAGGGTCAGCAGGGCGGCGGCATCGCCGGACTCCCGGGTCAGGGCATTGCCAATGGCATTCTCAACGGTGCCGATGCCATCAATAATCTGGACAGTGCGAACCGTCAGCTGCGCGAAGCTGAGGCAACCTACTTGGATAACTTGGCCAAGGTGGATCAGGAAGTGGCTGCTGCTCAGCGTAATGTGGCGGGTACTTTCGCCGCCAAACGCGAGGCCGCTACTGGCCTGGAATCGGCAAAACTTGCCGCTGACCAGCAGCTGAGCACCTACAACCAGGGCGTGCAACAGGCCATCCGTGCCGCTGAGGCCGGGCAATTGGTGTCTGAGCAGGCCAACAGCCAGCTGCGCTACGACATTTCCTCCTCGGAAATCCGCGCGCCCTTCTCCGGCGTGGTGACCAACGTGGCTGCTGAACAGGGCAAAGCCGCCAACGGTGCATTGCTTGCTGTGGGCGATGACTCCAAGCTGCTGGTGCGTGCCGACGTCAAGGAAGTTGACGTTTCCAAAATCACTCCCGGTCTCCCGGTGACCTTCACCACCGTGGGTACGGGTGCCAAGGAATTCCACGGTCGCGTCACCTCTGTTTCGTCCGTCAGCGGCAGCTCACAAGAGCCGAGCGGTGGTGCCCAAGGTGGCGGTGGTGCCTCCGCAGCAGCCGGTGCAGGTGGAGCTGGCGGTGGCGGCGCATCCGGCTCAGGTACCCAGAAAGTCACCTTCCCCATTGAAATCGAGGTGACGGGTGAGCGCCAGGGCCTGCTCATCGGTGGTACCGCAAAAGCCCAGGTGATCACCGAAAAGAAGGCCAATGTTCTGACGGTGCCTCGTGACGCCGTGTTCACCAACGACAAAGGTGAGCAATGCGTGCTCGTTGTCGCTGAAGACTCCGGTCTGAAAGTGGTGGCGGAACGTAAGGTAAAGGTCGGCTCGGCCAATGACGTGGATACCATCATCTCCGGAGGTGACCTCAAGAGTGGCGACACCGTACTGAGCAACCCCGACAGCTACCGTAGTTTGGTAGGGCAGCAGGTGAAGCTGGATGGGTAACCACACACAGAATTTTCCCAAGGTCGTCAGCGGGCAGGACGCGCAGGACATGCACGGCTTGCAGCCAGAACCCCACCGCCTTATTGAAATGCGCAATATTGTCAAAAGCTTCAACATTGGCGATCAAGGCGAACTCACCATCATCCACGGCTGCGACTTTGACGTGGACCGCGGCGAATTCGTCTCCGTGGTTGGTGCCTCCGGCTCCGGCAAGTCCACGTTGATGAACATCATCGGTCTGCTGGACCGCCCCACCGAAGGAACCTACTTTTTCGACGGCGTGGACATGCTGGACTCCAATGACGATCAGCTCGCGCGCTACCGCAGCAAAAACATCGGTTTTGTGTTCCAGAACTTCAACTTGATCGCCAGGATCAACGCCATCAAAAACGTGGAAATCCCCATGATCTACGCGGGTTACTCAGCCAAGGAACGCTACGAACGCGCCACCGAGCTGCTGGAACTTGTGGGCATGAAAGACCGCATGAAGCATCAGCCCAATGAGCTGTCTGGTGGTCAGAAGCAGCGCGTGGCCATTGCCCGAGCCTTGGCCAACAACCCTGAAGTGCTGCTTGCCGACGAACCCACCGGCGCCCTGGATTCCAGCACCGGGCGGCTCGTCATGGATCTTTTTCACCAGCTCAACCAGGAACAAGGCAAAACAATCGTGTTCATTACCCACAACGCCGAATTGGCGGAGGAAACAACACGTATTGTCACCATGGTGGATGGCGTATTCGCATGAGCCTCGCAGAATCCATAAAACTCGCCCTGACCAGCCTGCGCTCCAACAAAATGCGTGCGCTGTTGACGTTGCTGGGCGTGATCATCGGTATCTCCTCGGTGATCGCGATTGTGACTCTGGGTAATGCCCTGCAGGCCCAGACGTTGCAGAATCTTGCGGATGCCGGGATCAACGACCTCACCGCACAGGTGAAATCTCGAACCACCAACGAGGAGGAGGAAGAGGACGAGAACAGTTACGGCACGTCTCCGGTGGAGGTTGACCAGAGTAGCAAAATCAGTGCCGACATGATCAGCGATCTGAAGAGACGCTTCCCTGGACAAATTGCTGGTGTAGGCATTGGCAGTGCCTCCCAGTATCAGGGGACTATCTCTACTCCCGCTCAGGTGGGTACCAAAAATATCACTCTCAACGCGGTGAACACAGACTTCATTACCATGAAGAAATTGAAGCCGGCAGTGGGCCGACTTCTTACCGAGGAAGACATTGAGGGTGACCGTCAGGTCACCGTTATTTCCCCGAAGGCCGTACAACAGCTCTTCGACGGAAATAACAACGCTGCCTTGGGGGCCGAGGTGGATTTCACCAACACTGACGGCCGCAGCACCTCGTTTGTTGTCGTAGGCGTCTACGAGGAAACGGCATCAAAAGGAGGACTTGTTAATTTGAGGGATGATTCTACGATGTATGTTCCTTGGCCCTCAGAATCACGCTTCGCTAATGCTGACGGCGCGTGGGATTCCGTCAGTGTCCGCCCCACTCCTGGCACTGACGATGGCCAAGTCAAACAAAAAGTGCAGGAATTCTTTGACCAGCAGTACGAAAACGACGTCTACTACCGGGTCGCAATGAAGGATGCAAAGAAAGAACTTGCAAGCTTCAACCAGCAACTATCTACGGTCAGCATGTTCGTCTCTGCTATCGGCGGCATCTCCCTGTTGGTTGGTGGCATCGGCGTCATGAACATCATGCTGGTGACCGTTACCGAACGCACCCGCGAAATCGGCGTCCGCAAAGCTCTCGGCGCGACACGCAACGCCATCCGTATCCAATTCGTGGTAGAGGCCATGATTGTTGGTTTGCTCGGCGGCATCATCGGCGTGATCCTCGGCGGCGCTATAGGCATGATTGGCTCAGCCATGATGGGTGCTTTTGTCTACCCACCGATCTCTGGTGTGCTCATCGCGTTGTTCTTCTCCCTGGGAATTGGCCTGTTCTTCGGCTATTATCCTGCGAACAAAGCCGCCAAACTCAACCCCATTGACGCGCTGCGGTACGAATAACTGCGGTTATCGCTTATCGACGGCCGCGCAACCGCCGTCGAGCATCCGCGTCACCGTTGCCGGGCTACCGCTCAGGGGTGTCCGTGGAAATCTTCGTGGAAGGCCCACCAGTTGACCTCCTCATAATCGCTGATGCGCCATTTTCCGTAGCTTGAGTCGTACTCATTCATACGCCTCTGCTACTCCTCTACGACGCGCATCATTTCCCGCCCTTGCCCATCAGCGACAAGGAATGGACACACAACCGTGCGGGTCAGAGCGCCTTCGGAAGAGACAATCTGATTTAAAATGACGGCGGCCCTAGTCCAGTTCTGCGCAACAGAATGTGCAGACTGGGCAATCACTCCCGCCAGCTTCATCAGGAACTCTGTTTAAACATCTAACGGATCTACCTTCTTCTTGAGCGTTACTACTTTCCTTCTTTCCGGGTCTGCATCTGTGCTTACATCAGTATGGTCCAGTAGGTGGAAAATTTTCCATTCAAAAAGTCGTTGTGAGAGAAATGTTGCATTATTGCCCGCAGATGTAACCTTTGGGCTGTTGAGTGCATCAAGGTTGCTTATCGAGATTTATAGAAAAACAAGCTTGTCGCCGATTTTGCCGTAAGTGATAGTGTTTCCGCTGTCCCGTGGAGTGGAGATTTTGCAGATGTAAGCGTAGTCTTGGTTGTCAATAAAATTGCTGCGCATTTGATCTTAGTGGCCTGTCTGCTTTTGTGTCATTCGTGTATTGTGGGGATACTTCTGGTATCCGTGCCAAATTAAACTAAAATTTGTGCATGCTGTTTGGATGAAAAACAAGAGCCTAGCCTACATGCGAGTAGGACTTTGTTTTTGTTGGGGCGCACAATGTATAGTGCCAAGAGTTTGTAATAAACACAACGCTTGGCGACAACTCAATAAAGCGGTCCGGCTTTGTCAATAGACCTGTTTTGAATCCGCTATATCGCGGTACTTGGGTTCTGACTTCGTACCTTGAAAGGGGTAAGCCATGATTGTAGAGTTTCCATCCGCTATATCGCGGTACTTGGTTTCCAACCCTACCAGAAAAACACCCCCTCTGACCAGGGGCGGAGGAAACGATTTACACACCCCCGTCGAATAGATCCCATTCCCACATTTGCTTCCTTAAATCACGATAAAAACACCAGTTAAACCCACTACGCACCAAACGCCGGTATCGAGTTTTCTCAAGCCGGTTTTGCACCCCCACGCGTTAACCCCGTTCAAAACCATACTTGAACTGGGGGGATAGCGCTTTGATGGAGGCGTGTCAACGTAGATAACCCACCGTAACACGCTTATCCAGCGATAATCGTGAGACACGCCTGGCTTATTGCATGATAGTTGGCTGTAAAACAATGATTGTCGGTATTGACGGTAAGTTCCGGCAAACTGCGGTTTCGTGGTGATAGTCGTCTCCGATTTGTGTCCTGGAAAAGGGGTCAGCCACCAAGAGTGTCTGTGTCATGGTCTTGAATAGCAAAATGGGGGATAAAAACGGATTTGGGGCTGTAGATCGTCTTTGGGTGCTGGTTGTTGTCAGGTGTGTAGACGATGGCTAATAGTAATGTCACTGTGTATCGGAATCGTGGCGGGAATATCTCTGTTAATGCGCCAATAAAGAACACGGCGTTTTTGGATGTGAAAGACTGTATAGAGATGATAACGCCAGCTGATAGTGAAACCGAGTGGTGGTCGTAATGCGTGCTATGGCAATTAGTTTGAGAATATAAGCTGATATGCTGCAACTATTGCACTTCTGTAATGTTATGTGCCTTCTTTGATTTTTTATTAATGCTAGTTAGTGGAAATAGTAAAGGCAATGTGCTTTGTTGTGATTGTGCTTCCATCGATCGCTCAGGCAATCTCACAGTCCATAACGTCGCAGCTAGGGGCGGTTCATAGTATGATGTCGGGCGTCTTAAAGTTTCCAACGATCGGAAGTGACTAACACTATGGCGGCAATCGTCATCGTCGGTGCCCAATGGGGCGATGAAGGCAAAGGTAAGGCCACCGACATCCTGGGCGGCCAGGTCGACTATGTAGTAAAACCTAATGGCGGCAACAATGCCGGGCACACAGTGGTCGTTGGTGGTGAAAAGTACGAGCTGAAGCTTCTACCTGCGGGGGTGCTATCGGAAAACGCGGTGCCAGTGTTGGGCAATGGCGTGGTGATCAACCTGGAAGCGCTGTTCGATGAGATCGACGGCCTGGAGTCCCGTGGTGCGGATGCGTCCCGCCTGCGTATTTCTGCCAACGCCCATGTTGTCGCGCCGTATCACCAGGTGTTGGACCGGGTGCAGGAGCGTTTTTTGGGTAAGCGCGCCATCGGCACAACAGGCCGCGGCATTGGCCCTGCCTATGCGGACAAGGTGTCTCGCGTGGGTATTCGCGTGCAGGACATTTTCGATGAGTCGATTCTGCGCCAGAAGGTCGAGTCCGCTCTGGACGTGAAAAACCAGATTCTGGTGAAGATGTACAACCGCAAGGCGATTGTCGCCGAGGAGATTGTGCAGTATTTCCTGGGCTATGCGGACAGGCTGCGCCCGATGGTCATCGAGAGCGAACTTGAGCTGAATAAGGCTCTTGACCAGGGCAAGCATGTGCTGATGGAGGGTGGCCAGGCCACCATGCTTGATGTGGATCATGGCACCTATCCGTTTGTCACGTCGTCGAACCCCACGGCGGGTGGTGCCTGCGTTGGTTCTGGTATTGGGCCAACGCGTGTCACGTCGTCGTTAGGCATCGTGAAGGCATATACCACTCGCGTGGGTGCCGGGCCGTTCCCCACGGAGTTGTTTGATAAGTGGGGTGAGTATTTGCAGACCACCGGCGGTGAGGTCGGCGTGAATACGGGCCGTAAGCGTCGTTGTGGCTGGTACGATTCGGTGATTGCTCGCTATGCGTCGCGTGTGAATGGTTTTACTGATTTGTTCTTAACCAAGCTGGATGTGCTGACCGGCATTGGTGAGATTCCGATCTGCGTGGCCTACGATGTTGACGGCGTTCGTCACGACGAGATGCCCATCACCCAGTCCGATTTCCACCATGCGGTGCCGATCTATGAGACGATGCCCGCCTGGGACGAGGACATTTCTGAGTGCACCACCTTCGATGAGCTTCCCCAGAAGGCGCAGGATTATGTTCGCCGCCTGGAGGAACTGTCAGGCTGCCGCATTTCCTACATTGGCGTTGGCCCGGGCCGCGACCAGACAATCGTGATCAACGACGTGATGGAGAGTTAGGGTCGATCGGAAGAAAGTAGAAAAGACGTTCCGCATAGGATTGGGCTTCCGCAAGTTTGGCAGGCAAGGTGGGTAGCCCGCTGAGTGCCGAAGTGACACGAAGACCGTCCTGTGTTGCTTCATGGAGCGCAGCGCAGACGGCTTCTAGGTCTTTTAGTGGAAGTTCGTCTGCATCATCAATAAGAAGCGCAAATCCTGCGCCTTGCGCGGAGATTTCCTTCAGTAATTCAAGGTCAAGGGTTTCATTTACTACGTCGTAGTTGTGTGGCCAATGTCCGTTGCTAGTGAGCGTTGACACAAGTGAATCCCACAGCGTGTTCATGCTGTGGCCTGTTATGTGTGCAACGATCCACCTGCGTGTATGTGCTATGTGCGCAAATTGATTCATGAGAGTGCTTTTTCCAACGCCCTGTGGTCCGTAAAGCGCGAGTGGTTGGGCATCACAGCCCATGTCGTATCGCTGTAGTCCGTCGTCCCAAAGTTTGCAGGCGTCCATGCGTCCAGTCTAGCCCCGCCTACCTTGGTATAGTCCCTGGATATGCGCCCCGTTTTGCTTGATTGCGATACCGGTATTGATGATGCCGTCGCCCTGACGTACCTCGCGTGCCTGCATCGTCAGGGCACCATCAACCTCGCGGCGGTCACAACCACGGCGGGTAACACCTCGGCAACGCAGGCCGCGATGAACTCCAGGTTTGTGCTGGATCAGTGTTCGCTTGTCGACGTCCCGGTGGCCGCCGGTTGCACCGAACCCTTGGAGGTTCCATTGGTGACCACCCCAGAGACGCATGGACCTCTAGGCGTGGGTTATGCGGAACACTCGGTTGATCTGCCGCCAGCCCGGCCGGGGGAGTGGATGCGCCTGTGGGATGAGGCTATCCGAGAGCATGAGGATCTGCACCTTATTGTGACTGGTCCGGCGACTAATCTGGCCACCTACATGCAGCAACGTGACCAGCTGCCCAAGCACATCACGCTCATGGGCGGGGCATATCTGTACCCGGGCAACACGACCCCGACTGCGGAGTGGAATAGCTGGGTTGATCCGCACGCGGCTCAGGTTGCGTTTAAACATACGCCAACGCCGATCACAGTCTGTTCCCTAGAGGTGACGGAGCAAATGGTGATCACCCCGGATGATCTGCCGTTGTTGCCGGAGTTTCTGCACCCAATGTTGAGGTTCTATTTTGAGTTTCACCAGGCTCAAGGGGAGGGCTACCAGGCGCAGATACATGACCTCCTGACCTGCATGGTTGCCTTAGGTGCGGTGCCTTACCAAGCAATCCCCGTCACGGTCGATGTGGAAACCACATCACAGCTTCTTCGTGGCACCACGGTCGCGGATTTTAGGAATCATTGGGGTCGCCCGCATAATGCGCGTTTGGTGCGAGATGCGGATGTTAAGGCTGCGAAGCGGGAGTTGGTGGGCGTCGTTAAGCAGTTGCTATGATGATGTGCTGTAGGTAAACCCCGAGGTGACATAGGGGTTTTATGTTGTGAGGTTGTGGTATGTCACTGAGTGCTGTTCAAAAGGCCCTTGCCGGTGTGGGGGCGTTGTTTATCGCTGCGGCGTGGTTGTTTGTGGTGGTGGCGAGGCCGACTGATTGGTCGTCGGTGGGGGCGAGTTCGCAGGCGTTGATCACACTGGGTGGGTATGTCACGGGCGCGGTGTTGCTGTTGGTGGCTACTGTTCCGGCGTTGCCCGCGCGGCTGGTGTCGATGATCCCGGTGGCGCTGGTGCTGAATATCGTGGTGGGCCAGATTATTGGTTCAGTGGGTATTCCGCTGTACCTGGATTCGACGGGAACGGTGCTGGTGGCGGCGTTGGCTGGTCCGTGGGCGGGCATAGCCACGGGCGTGTTGAGTTCGCTGGTGTGGAGTGCTTTTAACCCCTCGGTGTTGCCTTTTGCTGCAACGAGCGCAGCCGTCGGAGGGCTCGCGGGTGTCGCTATCAAACACGGCGCGTTGAAGAATATAGCAACTGTGCTGCTCTCTGGTGCTGTGATTGGCATTGTTGTCGGCATGCTCGCGGCCCCGGTTGCGGCGTTTGTGTACGGTGGAACGGCCGGGGTGGGCACGGGGGCGGTGGTGTCGTTGCTGCGTGAGATGGGGCATTCGTTGCTGCAATCGGTGACGCTGCAATCGTTTATTTCGGATCCGTTGGATAAGGCGTTGGTGATGCTGCTGGTCTGGCTGGTGCTTAAGTCCCTGCCCAAGCGAACACTCGCCGCATTCCGATGAACCCTCTGACCATTCTTTCCTTCGCCGCCAGCGCGTGGATTCTCATCTTGGGCGTGAATAACCCCTGGTTGTCTGCGTTTTTCTTGGTTGCGGCGTTGCTGTGGCGTCGCGTGCTGGTGCCCACCGCGTTGCTTGTCTTGCCGATGGCACTCTCGCTGGCAGTGATCCACATTCCATTTGGGCACGCGCATCTCGCCGCTGAATTGGCGTTGCGCTGCGCCGCCTTGGTTGCCGTTGCTCTGGCCGCTTTCAGTACTTTTACTATTGCTGAACTGGCGAAAGCTATGCAAGCCACCCGCGCTCCCGCGAACCTCAGCTACATCCTTGGTTCCGCTCTGCGTATCCTCCCGGAGGGGCGTGCGACGTTTGAGAAGGTTCGGTACGCGCAGCATCTCGCGTATCGACGCCCCGTGAACCCCCTGCTCTCCACCGCCCGCGCGCTCCTGCCCACCATCACGCATCTGTTGGATGCGGGAGCACAGCGCGCGCCTGACCTGGAGGTTTTGGGTGTGGGGCTGCCGGGGCGTCGTACTGTGCTGCGTCCTGTTGCCGATAGCGCGACGCACAAAGCTCTGCGCATTATTGTTCCTGCAGCAGCCATAGTGGTGGTGATTGCGCTGTGGATGTGATGTTCCTGCGGGACACTGTGATTGAGAATATCGCCTTTGGCCTTGAGCAACGTGGCGTAGAGCGCAGTGAGATGCAGCGCCGCTGCCTGGATATTGCGGATAAACTGGGGCTTTCTGACCTGCTGGAACGCAACCCTCGGGAATTGTCTACAGGGCAGACCAAACGCCTTACACTTGCGATGCTGTTGGTGGTGGAGCCGCCGCACCTGGTGCTTGACGAGCCTTACGAAGGGCTTGACCGGGAATCAACTGCCCAGCTCAGGGCTCTGTTGGGTACCTTGCCGCACGTCACCGTGCGAGAAGAAGTAATAGAACCGTGCACTAACCTGCCGGATGCCGTCGAACCGGGGGAAACCCTTGACCTTGGGGAAATTGTGGGGGAGCGCACCCAGCCGCAGCCCTGGTGGAAGTTTCATCAAAAAGCAACGCCACAGTTTCGTGTCGGGCCGATACGCCTTGCCCCGCGCAAGGGTGGGGTGCTGTGGTTGCGGGGCGCTAACGGGAGCGGCAAAACAACGCTTCTTCGGGGCGTCGAAAAGCATCATGAGGCGGCTTTTGCTCTGCATAACGCGGCGGACCAGGTGATTCATTCCACGGTAAGGCAGTGGTGGCCGGATGCACCAAACAACCCCGACACGCACCCCCTTGATCTCACAAGGTCGCAACTGAAGCTCACCCAACTTGGTGCGATCTTTGCTTATGACCGACCGTTGATTCTCCTTGATGAGCCCGATACCGCCCTGAACAGCGCCGATCGCGAACGCTTCCACTGGATGCTTGCTGCCGAACTCGCGCGCGGCAAAGCCGTGATCCTGACAAGCCACGATGAAAAATTTGTTGATACCATCGCGCATTACGCAAACATACTGCATGTAGCGCTATGAGTGAATATACTTGCGACAGACCGACACCCACAGTCAAACCGCCTGAAGGAGTCAGAGCATCGTGTTCACGCCGAATAGAATTGGCACCCCACTCAGCCCAAGCGCAACCACAGTGATGCTTCTCGGATCAGGTGAACTCGGTAAAGAAATGGCCATTGCCTTTCAACGTCTCGGCGTGGAAGTACACGCGGTGGATAGCTACGAAAATGCGCCCGCGCACCAAGTTGCGCACGCGCATTACGTGATCGACATGACCAACCCCGACGAACTGCGGCGACTCATTGCCGAGGTCAAGCCGCAGTTCATCGTCCCCGAAATCGAGGCGGTGGACACCAATGTGCTCGACGACTGTGAAGCCCACAGCGTTACCGTCATCCCCACCGCCCGTGCCACACAATTGACCATGAACCGCGAAGGAATCCGGCGTCTCGCTGCGGAAGAACTCGGACTCCCGACCTCCGCATACTCCTTCGCCTCCAACCCCCTCGAATTCAAACAGGCTGTCGCCGCCATGGGCTTCCCTTGCGTGGTCAAACCCGTGATGAGTTCCTCCGGCAAAGGGCAGTCCATTGTCCGTGACGACGATGATATTGCCGCAGCCTGGGATTACGCCCAATCCGGCGGGCGTGTCGAGGGCGGTCGCGTTATTGTTGAACGATTCGTAGACTTCGACTACGAAATCACCCTCCTCACCGTCCGCTCCATCGACCCCCGCTCCGGTAAAACCGCCACCTGGTTCTGCGAACCCATCGGGCACCTCCAACGCGACGGCGACTACGTGGAATCCTGGCAGCCCATTCCCATGCCCAGCATTGCCTTGGAAAATGCCCGCTCCGTCGCCGCCCGCATCACCAACGCCCTCGGTGGGCACGGACTCTTCGGCGTGGAACTGTTCGTCTCCGGTGACGACGTCTACTTCTCCGAAGTCTCGCCCCGCCCCCACGACACTGGCCTGGTTACCCTGGCCACCCAGCGCTTCTCCGAATTCGAGCTCCACGCCCGCGCCATCCTCGGTCTGCCTATCGACGTCACGCTCACCTCGCCCGGTGCGTCTGCCGTCATCTACGGTGGTATCGACGCCGCGGGGGTCACGTTCGACGGTGTGGCCGAGGCCCTCGCCGTTGAAGAAGCCGACATCCGGCTCTTTGGAAAACCCGTCTCTTACCCAACACGCCGCATGGGCGTTGCCCTCGCCACCGCAGAAGACGCAGAAACAGCACGAGACCGCGCACAACGCGCGGCCTCCGCAATCACAGTGTTCTAGATAGCTAGTGGCTACTGTGATTTCTTCAGCATGGGCAGGTGCGGAACACCCTCAATGGTGAACTCCTCACCTACCGCCTCAAACCCAAAACCCTCATAAAAATCGCGCTGCTTGGTCTGCGCCTCTAAAAACACATCCAGGCCGGGGAACTGCTCATCCGCTAGGCGCATGGTTTGGCGCATCAGCTCTTCGCCAATGCCCTGGTGACGGTGATTCTCGGCCACACACACGCGACCAATCTGAACCATGTCCTTGCCCTCGATAACGCATGGGTATACACGTGCGGTGGCGATCAAATTCTTATCCGCATCCCAATTCAATACGTGGAATGTGGTGTCCAGCGCATCGGCATCGTCAATCTCTGCGTAAGGGGTCTTCTGCTCATGGACAAAAATATCAACACGTAACTTATACAACTTATGCACCTCAAGCGCGCTCAATTGCGCGAGGTGAGAAACAGCAAAATAAATGGGCATGGCCCACAGTCTAGACTCAAAACACCACTATGAGGCGCCATGGCAAACCCGGCATGGCGCAAATCGTGGCGTGTTTGTAGTGTTCAGAAGTGCGGGCAGGAAGGCTTCCGAACTGCAGCAACTCGCCTAACCACACCACAATGCAACAATGAACTTTGATAACAGCCTTACCAGCACGCTATTCGGGGCGGCGTTGTGAACTTTCCGGGACGAAAAAAGTGTGCTGGAAATTGCGGCATTTCCCACAGGGCGACGTTGCTCACAATAGGCGGTTGGTGTGGGATGGGTGCTGTGGGTGTGTTGCCAAAGACGAAGACTGCACGCTGCACGCCACCTCAACCTAATCCTCGTTTTTGTGGTGGGCGTGGGTGACCATGTCGTTCCACTCGACGATCTTCTTGCGTTCGCGTCCTTCGGCTTCGCCAAGTGCGCGTTCAGCAGCATCGAGTTTATGCCAGCCGCCCCAGGTTGTGTAGGCAATATTTTTGTCGGTCAAGAATTGGATCACGGCGTCTTCCTCGGGCTTGGCGGCCGGGGTGAGAGTGCCATTTTTCCAGTCAGCGAGGAGCATTTCGGTGGTTTCCTTGGCATCGCCCTTGGTGTTGCCAATGAGCCCGACTGGTCCGCGCTTGACCCAGCCCGTGGTGTAAAGCCCGGGGATGATGGCGCCGTCCTCGTCAAGTACATGTCCGCCATCGTTGGGGATAACTGCGCGCTCAGCGTCGAAGGGAACGCCCCCAACGGCGTCGGAGCGGTAGCCCACAGCGCGGTACACGGCTTGGACAGGCCAATCTGTGTATTGTCCAGTGCCGCGCACGCCCCCGTTTCCGTCGAGTTCGGTGCGTTCGGTTCGTATTCCCACCACATGGCCGTCTTCGCCGAGGATTTCCACGGGGGATTCGAAGAAGTGGATGTAGAGCTTGTGGGGTGCGCCTTTGGGGTCGCGGATGGCGTACTGTTCAAGCACGTTGCACACCAGGTCTTGCGTTTTGGAGGAGCGTCGTGCTTGTTCGGAAGCATCGTCGTAGATGATATCTTCGGGGTTGACGATCACTTCGATGGTGGGGGAATGGTCAAGTTCCTTGAGCTCCAGCGGCGTGAATTTCGCCTGGGCTGGGCCGCGCCGACCAAACACATGTACTTCCTTAGCCTTGTTGTTTTTGAGGCTTTGGTACACGTTGTCGGGGATTTCGGTGACGTGGAGTTCGTCGCCGGTTTTGGCGAGGATGCGGGCCACGTCAAGGCCAACGTTGCCGACGCCTACAACGGCCACAGACTCGGCGGACAAATCCCAAGAGCGCTCGAAGTCGGGGTTGCCGTCGTAAAATCCCACGAATTCCCCTGCGCCGAAGGAGCCTTCGAGGTCCGCGCCGGGAATGTCTAGGTTGCGGTCGCCGGTGGCACCGGTGGAGAAGATGATGGCGTCGTAGTATTCGCGGAGTTCGTCGACGGTGACCTCGTTGCCGATGTCAATGTTGCCAAGGAGTCGCAGTTCCGGTTTGTCCAGCACTTTGTGCAGGGATGTGACAATGCCTTTGATGCGGGGATGGTCGGGTGCCACGCCGTAGCGGATAAGTCCGAAGGGGGCGGGCATGCGCTCATAAAGGTCAATGAGGACGTCTGTGTCGGACTTCATAAGCAGGTCAGAGGCGTAAATGCCGGCGGGACCAGCTCCAATGACTGCTACGCGCAGGGGGCGGGACATGCTGTTCTGTTTTCCTTGCGTCTCGGGGGATTTTTGTCCATTATCTTACTTGGTTCGGTTAAGACAGTATGTGGGGGTGCGGTACTGTCACCAGATCGACACAATAGGTACACTTATGCGGTGAATCACAGCCTATAAAAAAGCGGTATAGAAAGGACTTCCGTGACTGGCAATGCTCGTTCCGTCCTAGTGACCACCATTGGTCGCAACTTTGATGATATTGATATTTCTGCCCTTGCAACCTCATTGGGCTGTGTGCCCCGCGACCTTGTCACTGATTCTTTAGTGTTGGAGGATGTTGTTGCCGCTGATCCGCTAGCTGGCGATTCGCCGGTGTTGCTGCGCGGCATTGGCAATATCGATTTTGACGCCAGGGCTGCATCGGCGCTGGGCATTCCTCTTTTGTTGCTTATCGACGCCCCGGGTCCCCATGTTGATGTGACGTTGCAGGAGGTATCAGCGTTGGGTGCAGTGGTGGCTGCTGCGGTGACTGCTGCGGAAGCCGCGGACGTCGATAAGGTGAAGGCCGCGTTGCAGGTGGACGTTGAACCTGTGATGAGCGCGGTGGTGTTTGAAACGTGGCTGCTGAAGAAGGCAAAGGGCTACAACTCGCATATTGTCCTGCCTGAAGGTGACGATGACCGTATTCTGCAGGCGGCTGATGAGCTGTTGAAGCGGGACATTTGTCGCTTGACCATTTTGGGCGACCCAGAGGCGATTCGGGCACGGGCGGCGGAGCTCGGGTTGGATTTGTCTAAGGCCACGCTGTCGAATCCGCTGACGGATCCGCGTGCTGAGGAATTCGCTGAAAAGTTCACGGAGCTGCGCAAATCCAAGGGAATGACCTTGGAAGAGGCTCGCGAAACCATGAAGGACATTTCGTACTACGCGACGATGATGATCCACATGGGACTGGCTGATGGCATGGTGTCCGGCGCGGCGCACACCACCGCGCACACGATTAAGCCGTCGTTCCAGATCATCAAGACTGTGCCCGGCGCGTCCGTGGTGTCATCCATTTTCTTGATGGTGCTGCGTGGTCGGTTGTGGGCGTTTGGCGACTGTGCGGTGAATCCGAACCCCACAGCGGAGCAGCTGGGTGAGATTGCGGTGGTCTCGGCAAAGACTGCCTCGCAGTTCGGTATCGATCCTCGGGTGGCTATCCTCTCGTATTCGACGGGAACGTCCGGTTTTGGTCCTGATGTGGATCGTGCGGCGGCTGCCCTGGAGATGGCAAAGAAGCTGGACCCGGAGCTGCATGTGGATGGTCCTTTGCAGTTCGATGCGGCCGTGGACCCCGTGGTGGCGGCGAAGAAAATGCCCGAATCCACGGTGGCGGGGCAGGCAAACGTGTTTATTTTCCCTGATTTGGATGCCGGCAACATTGGTTACAAGACGGCGCAACGCACGGGCCACGCCCTGGCTGTCGGACCAATTTTGCAGGGCTTGAATAAGCCGGTGAACGATTTGTCGCGTGGCGCGACGGTGGCGGATATTGTCAATACCGTGGCTATCACCGCTATTCAGGCAGGAGACAAATAAATGAACACCGTTGAACCTCAGGTGCAGGCACCTGAGAATCTTGCGTTGGTGCTGAACTCCGGGTCGTCGTCGATTAAATTCCAACTGGTTGACCCGAAAAAACACGCAACCGATGAGCCATTTGCGTCTGGTTTGGTAGAGCAAATCGGCGAGAAACAGGGCACAGTGACCCTGAAGTTCGGTGGCGAAAAATACACCACCTCAGCACCGATCCCGGATCATTCTGCTGGCCTGGATATGGCGTTTGCGCTGATGGGCGAGCATGGCTGCGGTCTGGAGGACGTGCACATCTCTGCCGTGGGGCACCGCGTGGTGCATGGTGGTGTTTTGTTCTCCCAGCCGGTGATCATCACCGATGAGGTGCTGGGCATGGTGCGGGACCTGATTCCGCTGGCACCACTGCATAATCCAGCGAATATTGACGGCATTGAGGTGGCTCGCAATCTGCTTTCCGACGTCCCCCACGTCGCGGTGTTTGACACCGGCTTTTTCAGCACTGTCCCTCCCGCAGCAGCGGTGTATGCGATCAACGCTGAGGTAGCGGCGGAGCATGGCGTGCGCAGGTACGGGTTCCACGGCACCAGCCATGAATACGTGTCCCAGCACATCCCGGAACTGCTGGGCAAACCCGCCGATGAGGTGAACCAGATCACGCTACATCTGGGTAATGGTGCGTCGGCATCGGCGATTCGCGGTGGCATGGCCGTGGATACGTCGATGGGTATGACCCCGTTGGCTGGTTTGGTCATGGGTACCCGCTCAGGGGACGTGGATCCGGGCATTATTTTCCACCTGCATCGTTCCGCTGGAATGAGCATTGATGAGATTGATCAACTGCTTAACCGTTCTTCCGGTGTGAAGGGCATTTCCGGTGTGAATGACTTCCGCGAACTGGACCAGCTCATTGAGCAGGGCGACCAGGACGCGTGGTTGGCCTACAACATTTACATCCACCAGCTGCGTCGATACATCGGAAGCTATATGGTGGCATTGGGCCGGGTGGATGCGATTACCTTCACCGCTGGTGTAGGCGAGAACGCGCCGAATGTGCGTGCCGACGCCTTGGCTAACCTGGAGGAACTGGGCATCAAGATCGACCCAGAGCGCAACAGCCTCCCCAACAACGGTGCCCGCGAAATTTCCACTGATGACTCCAAGATCAAGGTGTTTGTGGTGCCCACCAATGAGGAGCTTGCCATCGCCCGCTACGCCATGAAGCTGGCCGCCGAAGCTTAAAACCGTGTGGTCGGCCGCACCGCGTTGGCGATGTCCACCAGCGTGTAGCGGTGTCGGGCAAAGGGGGCCGACCTGGCTTGCTGGCGTAGTGCCGCAGCCAGTCCGGTGCGCAAGCCACGCTCCGTAAACGGCCACTCGAACAAGTCATTGGAGCTGGCCGCGGAGTCCAAGTTGTGGCTGCCGAGCCAGTTCAGTGCGGCGCTCATCACGGCGATTTTGATCTGTAGGAACCGTGGTTCGTTGGTGGGTATTTCTTCTAGGCGCCGCGCCGCCCGGCGCAGCCGGGCCTCTGTGAGGTCCTCTGGGGTGCCGGACACAAGCTGCAAAATCGTGGTCAGCTTTGCCATGCGGTGATGGCGCGACGGTTGGGGAACCTTATCCAGCGCGGCCACCGCCAACTCCACTTGACCCTCCGCCATGAGTTGCCTGGCCAGGCCAAACGCCGAGGACACGGTTGCTGGGTTGGTGGCCCACACCAGCCCGTATAGCACCATGGCCTGATAGCGCAGGGATTCAGGGTCGGTGCTAATCACCAGCTCGGCGGGGGTAGTGTCGATGTTGGCTGCGGCGCGGGTGGTCGCGGCGTCGAGAAGCGGTGCCTGTTCCAGGGCCGCCTGCTGCAGCAGCATTTCCGCAACAGCCGCCAAGGCCAGCTTCGGGGCGGCCTCCCCGGGAAGAATGTTGAGGACGTTGTTGAAGTGCTCCTGGGCGGCCTCGAAATCGTCGAGAAGCAGGTCCGTGACGCCCGAAAACCACTGGTAGCGCCAATCCTGGGTGAGCTTCGGGGCCAGCGACACCAGCCACGTGCGTGCCTCCGCCGTGAACCCTAAGTCCAGTAGCGCGCGCACCACCCCAAGGGGGATTTCCGTGCTGGAGGCGTATTCCTCCGCCTGCATCGCCTGCCGCATCGTCTCCAGGGCCTCACTCGGTTCGGCGTACGACGACCCCGACAGCAGCGCCGCGCCCACATCGTTGCGGTCAATCAGTGGCACTGGCAGCGCCGCCACAATTTCTGGGGAGGTGATTTTGACGCGGCGGTCAATGCCGTCAATGAGCTGGTCCGTGCGGAACACCAGATGCTTGGTGCCATAGGTGGTACGCTGCGGCGAAAACAATGAGTGCTGCGCCGGAAATTGTTTGCCGTCGCGGATGGCCAGGATTTCCCGCAGCACTCCGTACAGCTGGGTTTGCAGTTCGCTAATATCCCGGAAACGTTGCTTCGGGTCTTCATGGGTGGCGCGCAGCAGAAGGCGATACAGCGACAAATACTGCCGGAACAGGGGTTCCTCACTGGGGGAGGGCAGCCCGGGTGCGAACACGCCGTCGACAATCGGGAGGCGGCAGCACATAGCGGCCAAGGTACGGCCCACCGTGTAAATGTCCGATGCCACAGAGGGGCCTTCGGTGGCTACCTCAGGGGCCTGGAAACCTTTAGTGCCGTAAATGTAGCCAAAAGCGCCGATGCCGCTGACCGCACCCAAATCCAGAAGCTTCACCTGGTCCTCGGTGACCACAATATTGTCCGGTTTGAGGTCGTTGTACACCACCCCGCGGGAATGCAGGTACTCCAAGGCTGGCAGGATTTCCAGGATGTAGCCAATGGCAATGTCCACATCAAACACGTGACCTGGTTGTTCCTTGCGGCGGTCCTTCAGGGAAGGGCCACCCACATACTCCATGACAATGAAGCCACCGGGGACGCGAGGATCGTCAATGAAGTTGAAGATCTTAATAATCCCGGGGTGGGTAATGTCTGCCAGGAACTCCCGCTCGGCGTCCGCCACCACGTGGTCGCGGGCCTGCACGTCGTCCATCAAACCCTTGAGCACCACCCAGCGGCCGGACACGTTTCGGTCGTTGGCCAAGTAAATCCAGCCCATGCCGCCGTGTGCGATCACCCCGGCGATTTCATACTGGTCGGCCACCATGTCGCCGGGTTTCAGCTGCGGAGGATCATCCTCTTTCGACGGGTCGATCAAGGAACCCAGGGCGTTAATCGGCCGGATAAACGGCAACGTCACCATGCCGTCCGCGACGGTGCGGCCCTGGCGGTGTGCGCCGCGACGCTCCCGGAACGTGGTCAGCGCTTGTTCACGTGAACGGTTGCCGACGTCGCTGGTGTCCCTGATGGTTCCCAGATCATCCAGCAAGGCGAGAATGCCGGTGCTGTCTTCGTAATCGTCATCCTCAAACGGGTTGAAGGGGGCAGCCTCAGTGTGCGGCTCGGTGTGCAGCTCGTTCTCGGTGGTCACGGTGTGTCCTCGTGCTATTGTCCGGTCTTATTGTCCGTTTTCGTTCCGATAATCCAACGCTGGTGGCCCAGGGGTGTCCTGGTAGCGGGACAACCACTGGTTGTACAGCTTCCACCAAGTGCCGTCGTTGATGACGCGCTCAATGGTGGAATTGACCTGGCGTACCAGCCCATCCGTGTTGTGCTTCACCCCCGGCGTGGCCATAGCAATGCCGTAGGATTCCGTGGCAATCGCATCGCCCACAATAGAGGTGTATGGATCCTGAGCGGCAATGCCCGAGAGCACAGCGTCGTCGGACATGATCACATCTGCCTGATTCTGCTGCAACGCCACCAAACAGTCCGCTGAGCTTCGCACTTTCATAATCGGTGATTCGGGGGCGAGTTTACGAGTGTGCTGGAGAGTCGTGGAGCCGTCCAGCACACAGACGGTTTTTCCGGGAAGATCGTCCACGCTCTTAATGCCCGAGCCAGTAAACGCCAAAAGGCGGGTCCGTGCTGAAAAATACGGGGTGGAAAAGGTCATCTGGTCTTGCCGCTTGCGGGTGATAGCCATGGACCGGATCACTATGTCCACCTGGTGTGATTCCAGGGCGTAGACGGCATCACCACTGTTGACAAACCGGAAGTCCACCTTGTTCGGGTCGCCGAATATGTCCTGGGCTATCTCCCTGGCCATATCCACCTCAAAGCCCGTCATCTTCCCGGTTGCGGGGTCACGGAAGCTGAGCAGGTTCTGGGACTGGTCCACCCCCACCACAATGTGACCGCGCTCAATGATGTGCGGCACCCGTTCCTCGGGGGTGCGGTCATCTGGGCGTAGTGACCCCCGGAGTCCGCTGGTCAGAACGTTTGTGGCGGGTTCGCTGCCAGGATCCTCCATGCGCGCACCGTCGGGAAGCGGCAGTTTGCTGGACAGCGCCCAGGGTTGTTGGGCCTCATCCAGGGTGGCGGCACACCCGGACAGGAGTATGGGGCTGAGCAGCCCGCAGATGCTCAGTGCGCCTGTCACAACGTGTATGCGTTTCACAGGTACTCCTGGAGTCGTGGTCGAATACCTAGCGCCACAGCGATCACAGCGAGCCATGAGAGGGTAAGAACAGCGGTGGAGACAAGGCGGGTGGCCACCAGCGCATCCACGATGTAGGTACGGAGGCCGCTGCGGGCGTCGGAGATCAGTGAGGCCATGCTGGAATCAAATTCGGAAAACGCGTCATCGCTAGGGCCTAGAGCCACTTCCATGGCCTCGTCGTAGTTGCCTACACGCTGCAGTTCCGCCAATTGTGAGTGATGGTCCTTCCACTTTTCAACGGCACCACGTGCGACCTCCGTGCTCTGCTGGTTAGCCTCCGAGGACGCGATAGACAAGGTGGAATAGCTGTCCAATTCCGATTCAATCCGGTGCATTGACCCGTTGAATGAGTTATTCCAACTTTCCAAATCCTGCCGACGAATCAATGCCAGGGTTTCCTCGGTGCGCGCCTGCTGGGCGACAATGCGCGAATTTGCTAAAGAACCAAGCGGCGCGGACGCCTCCTCAAACCCTTTCCTACCCGCATGCCAGGTTGCCCAGTTGGCCATAGACACCCACAGTAGCGCGATCAGCATAAACGCGGTTGCGTACACAAAACCCTTATTAAAGCGGCGGTTGGTGCGCAGTGTCAGCCAATATTGGCCTGCCCCAAGCAGCACCAACGCCACCACCAGGCCGGATAGGGGAATCCATTGTGGTTTGGTGAAGCGATCCTGTTGATCCGTCACCGCCTGTGTTGTTAAAGAAAACAACTCCCCTGCAGCTGGCAGAATTTGTTCGCGCATCAAAGCTGATGCTTCCGCCAAATAGGCGGCTCCCACGGGGTTTCCGGAACGGTTATTTGTTCGTGCAACTTCTACAAGTCCCGTATAAACGGGTAACTGTTGTTGAATTTGCGCAATTAGTGCTAACTCGCGGGTATTTACATCCGATACTCCGGCCGCTGTTTCAGTGGCCGCGAGAGTGGCTTTTTGAATGGCATCGTTGTACCGTGCGCGGCTACGGGATGATTCCTCTTCTGCCTGTGCGAAGCCGGTGGTAGCCATGGTGTCTGCCACGGACAGGGAGGTGTATAGGTTGTGTGCCGAATAGGACATCGGCTCGGTGTTGTTCAGTAGTTCCTGTAGGGCCACCTGGCGGTCGTTTGATGAGCTCGACATGGACCACCCTGCAGCAAGAATGGCCACAGCAATGATCGCGGACATGGCGGTCATGAGGCCGGGGGAGGTGCTGAGGAAGCTCACCGTTTTCTGCACCGCCTGGATAGGCTGCCCAAACGATTCTTGGATGAGTGCGATCACGGGGTGCCGGGTGCGCTGTTCCGAGGTGCCCACACTGTCAAGCCAGTGGTCCTGCGTCTCAAGCGTCTCTGGTGGTCCGGCGACGGTCATTGTCTCAGGATAACCCTAAAGCTGTCCGAAACACGGAGATTTCCCGATTTCCCGTAATTATCAGTGAGCATTTATGCCTATGTTGTACCGGTGCATCAAATGCACATAAAATTTGCTATTTGCTTTCATGTAGCCATTATGTAGATGTTGTGCAACACTGGTCTGCATGATCAAAGTCAATGGACTGTCGAAACACTACGGCTCCGTCCGTGCCGTGGACGACCTGACTTTCAGCGTTTCACCAGGTGTTGTCACCGGGTTCCTGGGCCCCAACGGTGCTGGTAAATCCACCACCATGCGCATGATAGTCGGGTTGGACCGCCCGACAGCGGGCACCGCTCTTATTGATGGGAAGCGGTATTCGGAGCTGAAACACCCTATCCGCGAAGTCGGTACGCTCCTTGACGCCAAAGCTGTGCACCCCAACCGTAGCGCCGCTAACCACCTGAAGTGGGTGGCGCAATCCAACGGCGTTCCCACCTCCCGGGTGGATGAAGTGCTGGACCTTGTGGGACTCACGCAAGTGGCGGGTAAAAAAGCCGGGGGATTCTCGTTGGGCATGGGGCAGCGCCTGGGTCTTGCTACTGCACTGTTGGGGGACCCAAAAACCCTGATTCTTGACGAACCCGTCAACGGCCTGGACCCGGAAGGCATTCGGTGGGTGCGCACACTGCTGCAAAACCTCGCCGCAGAGGGGCGCACTGTGCTGGTGAGTTCCCATCTGCTTTCTGAAATGTCGCAGACCGCAGAGCAGCTGATTGTCATTGGTCGCGGGAAGCTGGTGTCCCACTCCTCCACCTATGACTTCATCAAACATTCTTCCACCTCCAGTGTGGTGGTGCGTACCACGCACTATGAGGAATTTGCCAATGCGCTTCAGGCTGAAGGCATTGCGTTCCAGCGCTCCCAGGACGAGGAAAAACGTCCCACCCTGGTCATTGAGGGCAGAACCACCGACGACATCGGTGCCCTCGCCTACTCGGTGGGCGTGCTTCTCTCTGAATTGACCGAGCACAAAGCCTCCCTAGAGGACGCGTTCATGGAAATGACCAGTGATGCCGTGCAATACCAAGGAGGTAAATAATGCGCACCGCGTTGTCTGAGTGGACAAAACTACGCACCACCGCCTCCCTCTGGTGGACCACTGTGCTGTTCATTGTGTTTGGCGTGGGCTTCATTGGTGTGTTCGCCGTGTTGGCCAAGAAAAACCAAGAAGCTGATGTGCCAGCTGTTATGGCAGCATCAGATGCTGCGAGTGGTATTCAGCAAATCGGATTGATCATCCTGATCATCCAGGCAATCATGGTGGTGACCAGCGAATACCGCTTCAACTTCATCGCCACCACCTTCCAAACCACCCCGAATCGTACCTACGTTGCCTTTATCAAATGGTTGGTCTATGCGGTATTCGCAGCGATACTAACCTTCCTGTGCTTGGTTGCGAGCCTTTCAATAGCCAAAGGCATCCTGCCTGACTCGCCCTTTAAACTCACTGATAACGACGTCGTCCGACTCATGTGGGCACTCCCGCTTGAGGCTGTGTTGGTGGTCACTTTCGCCATGGCCGTGGCATGGCTGGTGCGTCAAACCGCCGGCGCGGTTTCCATCGTGCTGATCTGGTACCTGGTTCTTGAAAGTCTACTCGTAATCGTGCCCAAGGTTGGCCCGAAAATCCACGGTTACATGCCGTTTGTGAACCTCAACGCCTTCTACACCAAAACCGATGTTCCAGACATCGCGTGGGGATACAACGGCAGCCTGTTTTACTTCATTGCCTGGGCGGTAGGACTCTTCGTGATTGGTGTGGTGCTGCTTAACCGGCGGGACGCATGAGGCTCAATGGAGGCACGTTAGCGGCATTCGCGCTGCTGGCGGCAGGTGGCCCCTTTGCCATCGACATGTACCTCCCGGCGTTTCCTGCTATCGCCGCCGACCTCAACACCACACCGTCCCTGGTGCAGCTGACACTCTCAACGTTTATGGTCGGCATGGCGTTGGGACAACTTTTCGTTGGTGCGCTTTCCGACACCCGCGGCAGGCACCGCCTCCTCGTCATTGGTGCGGTGGTGTCCGTCGCGGCGTCGGCAAGCTGTGCCCTGACTACGCACATCAACCTGCTGATTGCCGCGCGGTTCATCCTTGGACTTGGCAGTGGTGCGTGTGTGGTGCTTGCGCGCGCCTGCGTCTCGGATTTGGCGCACGGCCGGAGCGCCGCCCGTGCGTTTTCGATCATGATGACCATCCAGGGGCTTGCGCCTGTCATTGCGCCCATCCTGGGTGGGTTGCTTGCGGAGCCCATCGGCTGGCGTGGCCTATTCTGGGTGCTCACCGGGCTCGCTGCGCTGCAGCTCGCGGTCGCCGTGCTGGTTGTCCGCGAAACCTTGCCCGCAGAATCGCGGACATCAGGTGGGCTGAAGGCATTCTTCGGCAACCTTGTTGCCGTACTTCGCAACCGCCGCTTCGTGGGCTATCTCCTGGCCTTTTCCTTTGGATTCGGCGGGCTGTTCGCCTACATCTCTGCCTCGCCTTTTATCATTCAAGGGCAACTCGGGCTCCCTCCCGTGGTGTACTCCGTGGTGTTCGCCCTTAACTCGCTGGGTATCGTCATTGGATCCATGATTAACGCGAGGATAGTGGGGCGCATGGAACCTCACGTGTTGCTACGCAATGCAACCTACGTACTTGCGGTGTCCGGGGTGGCACTATTGCTTGTGGCTCAGTCGGAATGGTTGGTGCTGCCGCTGTTGTTCATTGTGGCAAGCAGCCTCGGTTTCATCCTGGGTAACGCCACCGCGCTCGGCAATGGTGTGGTGCGGGAACGCTCCGGCACGGGGTCCGCCGTCATGGGATTTGCGCAGTTCCTGGTGGGCGGCATGGTGAGCCCGCTCGTGGGCTTGGGTGGCAACCCGATCATTGCCACCGGCATCTGCATTACGGTGTGTGGTGCCATTGCTGTGGGCGGGATGATGATGGCCAGAAATAGGGTTTGATGAGCCTAGTCAGGCTGAGAATTCGCCGCACACAGCGCAGCAGCAACTAGAACAACGAAAATGCATGCAACAGTGCCTCGGTGTTCTGGTTTTCATTTCTCTCACGCATATGCGGCGAGGTGAACGCCGAAGGAACGCACAACCAACAGGACTCGCGCTTGACCACAACAAACATAAAGCTCAGCGGCAGGCATTGTAATGGCCGTTCGTATCCCATGCCTGCAAGTGGAATCGGTTATTTAATTCTAAATACCCGTTCAGTCGCCGCAAGGATAATGCGTTTAGGTACTATGCGCACGGCAAATCGGGCTACGATGGCGTTCCCTAATCCGTCTACAAAGCTGGGTTTGTTGGTCTTGAGGGCTCGCATCGTATTATCAAGCAGCTGACGTGTAGAGCGCAGTTTCCCAACGACAACCCCTTCGCCAGAATCAAAGAAGGGAGTGTCTGTCGAACCAGGACAAACAGCAAGTACACGGATGCCATCTTTCCGGGTTTCGGCCCACAGTGCCTCAGTAAAAGAAAGAACGAACGCTTTGGTTGCCGCGTACACTGCCATATGAGGCATCGGCTGGAAAGCGGCAGCTGAAGCTATGTTGATGATCGTACCGCTCCGACGCTCACGCATCGCCGGCAAGTACCGCGCCGTCAGGCCCACAACAGCAAGACAATTAAGCCGTACTTCTTGTTCAAGTCTGTCTGGATCATCGTCGGCAACATCACGCTGAGTGCCAAATCCGGCGTTATTGACAAGCACATCAACCTCTAGGCCAGCATGGTTCGTTTCTTCCCATAAGCGCTCAGCTGCATCCGGCGCGGCAAGATCGCAGGGAAATACTGTTACTGTAACGCCATATTCTGTGCGTAGCTTTTTGGCAAGGGTTTCGAGTTTGCTTTCGGTTCGTGCTACTAAAATGAGGTCGTGTTTCTGCGCGGCATAACGGTATGCAAATTCCTCGCCAATACCCGATGATGCGCCCGTAATTAACGTGGCCATGACAGTCCTCCCTGTGAAAGTAATACCTTTAAATTTTCAGTATAGCAGTTTTCATATCAGGGTGCAGATATAGCATTGAGGCAGACAATTATGCTGTTGGCATAGCCTTACTGCAACGCCGACGTTAACCGCATCGCATTGTCCACGTAGCGCCGGATGAAACCGCGTTTGTTCCATTCTTCGAGGGTGAGTTCGGTGGAAACGGACATGTACTCTTCGGCCAGATTGTAGAGTGAATCAATCAGGTCGCCGCTGGCTACGAGCAGGGAGATTTCGTAGTTGAGGCCGAAGCTGCGCATGTCCATGTTGGAGGAGCCAACAACAGCGGCGGAAACTCCCAACGGGTCGGCAATCATGAACTTGCTATGTAGAACGTCGGGGGCGGGGTAGAGGAAGATGCGCAATCCGGCTTCGAGGAGTCCCTGGTAGTAGCTGGATTGGGCGTGGCCGACCATGAACTGGTCGGATTCTTCGCTGACCAGCAGATCGACACGCACACCACGGTAGCAAGCGGTGGTGACGGCTTCGAGCAGGGACTCGTCAGGAATGAAGTAGGGACTGCACAGGATGAGCCGATCTTTGGCGTGGTGCACCACGGAATTGAACAGGCGCAGGTTGGGTTCTGTGCTGTATCCGGGTCCAGATGGGATGAGCTGGAGGACGTTTTCTGGTGCGGGGGAGTTGGGCAGACTATCGGCGTCGCCTATAAGGATTTCTTCGCTCTCCATGTACCAGTCCATGGCGAATACCATTTCCAGGGACGTGACTATCGGTCCGGTGAGCTCCACCATCACGTCAACCCAATGCCTGCCTTTTTTGATGTTGGTGGACATGAGGTAAGAGGAGTCAATGAGGTTTTGTGACCCCATGAAGCCGACGCGGCCGTCGATAACCAGGAGTTTGCGGTGATTGCGCAGGTCGGGGCGTCGGAACCTCCACCGCCAGGGTTGCAGCGGCAGCATGATGTGCCAGTCGACGCCGATGCTGGTGAGGCGTTTGCCTAACCCCCGGTAGCCGGGGTATTTCCAGGAGCCAACTTGGTCGAAAAGCAGGCGCACTTTCACGCCGCGTTGCACGGCGCGTTCCATGGCGCGAAATACCTCATCGGTGGCGTTGTCCCAGGCCACAATATAGATTTCCATGTGTACATAGGACGTTGCCGAGTCGATGGCCTCGGCCATGCGAAGCAGCGATTCGGTGTAGTCGGCGAGTACCCCACGACTTTCACCGCTGACAGCGGGCATGGAGGTAAGGGTGCGGTTCAAGCGGATGATGGATAGCAGCTCGTCTGTGACGCGCGCGCCGGGCGGGATGTCGGGGAAGTCGGCGTGCACGTCTTTGATCATGGCGTTGGCTTCGCGCTGCACGCGGTGCCTGCGGGCGTTGATGTGCTTACTGCCCATGAGCAGGAACAATGGTAGTCCGACCACAGGAACCACCAGGATGGCCAGCAACCAGGCGCTGGAGGAGCTGGGGCGGCGGCCTTCCGGGACGATGCCAATTGCCAGAAGCTTGATGGAGTATTCGAGGATGAGGCCAGTGGTTTGCCACCATTCGATATGAATCATGGCGTGTCTTCCCCGCTGGCCTTGCTAGCCCCACGGGCATCCCCGCCGACCTCATAATCCACCACGACGGGTGCGTGATCCGAGGCGCCTTTGGTGGAGCGTTCCTCGACGTCAATGAACCCGCCAACCGGTGTCAGTAAAGGGGTGGCGAGCTGGAAGTCGATGCGCATGCCTTCGTTTTTGCCAAAGCGTCCGCTCTTGTAGTCCCAGTAGGTGTAGCCGCCCTCGGTAAATTGCCGTGTGGTTTCGCTAAGCCCAAGGTCAAGCAGGTCGTCGAAGGCTGCGCGTTCGGGCTCAGTCACGTGGGTTTTGCCTTCAAAAAATGCCATGTCCCACACGTCTTCATCACGGGGCGCGATGTTGTAGTCGCCGAGGAACACGGCGGGTACGTCTAGGCGAGTGGAGGCGTAATTACCCAGGGCGTAGAGCCAGCGGAGCTTGTAGTCGTAGTGTCGGTCGGCTATTTCCCGACCGTTGGGTACGTACAGGCTCCAGATGTCCACGCCGCCGCAGAAGGCACCGATGGCGCGGGCCTCCACGTCTTGGGGTGCGGAGGGGTCTTTGGCAAAGCCAGGTTGCCCGGGGAAGCTAGTGCGCACGTCGTCAATGCCCACCCGAGAGATAATGGCCACACCGTTCCACTGGTTCAGCCCGTAGTGGGCCACCTCGTAGCCGAGTGCTTCAAAGGCCAGGTAGGGGAACTGGGCATCGGTGCATTTGGTTTCCTGCACGGCCAGCACGTCAACGTCGTGACGTTGGAGGAAATCCGTCATGCGGTCCACCCGAGTGCGTGCGGAGTTGACGTTCCAGTTCACAATGCGCATGTCATCCACACTAGCGGCTCAGGGAACTCCTCGGGGGAACTCATCACTGCTGCCAAACGTTTCTGTAGTGTGAACACGTCCATGCCGCACCAGCCGCGTCCTTCCCGCTTGAAGCAGCTTTCGGTGTCACTTTTCGACGCCCCGCGCCGCTACGGCACCATGGAACGCTACCGCGCCTTCACTCCTGGGCTTAACCCGGGTGCGCCGGACGTGAGCAATGCGCCAGTGGGTAGCCGCATCGCCGCACTGACTATCGACGCCGCGCTGTACAGTGCCCTGCTGATCAGCGCCCTCATCGCCATCACCGTTGCGACTGGCAACGCCTGGTGGTGGTTCCTGCTCTTCGGCGGCGTGGTACCCGCCTATCTCCTGCAATCCGCCTTGGACGCGGGCGGCGGGAGTATCGGCAAGCGCATGATGGGTCTGCGGGTGGTTGGCCCCGCTGATGTTCCCGTGAGTTTCGGACAGGCTGCGCGCAGGAATTCCTGGCTGTTATTGCCGCTCATTCCTTTCGCGGGTCCGTTTATCACCGTGGGGGTCGCCGGTTGGTTTGCGGCCTCGGCCCGCACCGACGCGTTTGGCATGGGGCCACACGACCGCACGGCCCGCACTCGCGTTATCCAGCGCGGTACTCGGCGTAGCGGTGGCGGTGGTGCTCCGCAAATCCCAGCTTCTTATACAGACTAATCCCCGCCACATTGGTGTCGACCACCTGCAGGTAGGTGTGGTCCGCGCCTTGCTGTTTGCCCCAATGCAGCATGTGGATGCCCAGCTGGGTGCCCAGGCCGCGGCGTCGATACGCGGCATCAACCTCCACGGCGGAATAACCGAGCCAGGTGCGCCCATCGTCGGAGGTGGTGATGGTGCCTCGAGTGATGGCGACGGTGCGGCCATCACTGTCAATGAGTTGGCCGAAGCCCATGGTTCCGTCAATGCGGGTGCGCAGCAGATTGAGGGCGTGTTCGGGGAGCGCGGTGCCGCGGAAATGGTAAAGGTTCAGCCAATCCTTGGTGGGTTGGACGTCGAGACGGAACCGCACCTCAGGTGCCTCGGGGAGGTCGTTGAGGGTGCGTGTCATCACGCTGATCTCCGGGCCGTAGTGCCATGCTGGGCCTTGGCATAGGGTGCGTGCCGGGTTGCCGATGCGGTCGGGGATGAGGATGCGGATGGGGAGGTTGTGATGCTGGTAGAACTCGAAAATCGCCTGGGTGGGCACTTCACTGAGGCCGGCCGAATGCCCAAGCGGTGCGGCGGAGTTGGAGCGTTCGGTGATGCCGTCGCCTGCACGGAGCAGCCATTGCCCCTCCCAGCGGTGATCAATACCGGGAAATGCTTTGGCGGTGGCGGTTTCCACAGCGCGAATGTCGGAGTTGCGGACTCGCTGCGGAGGAATGATCTTGAGGATCTGGATGAGTTCGACGGGGATGATGACCTCAGGGGTGCCGTCCTGGGGGCGTACCGTCAGCGGTTCGGTGGCCAGCACATGGCCAATAATGTCCGATACTTTTCCCGGTTGGTCGGGCACGAATCGGCGAACCACCACGCGGTCGCCGATGCTGGGGGTGCTAATTTTCCGCATGGGGATCATCAGGAACGTCGTCGTGGCCAAAGGGGTCGGGGTCAACCCCAGGCATCCAGGTGCGGCCTGGTTCGGTCCAGCTGTTGGCTTTGATGGTTTTCTTTGCCATGCGCTTCCACCGCCCGGTGAGCACGTCGGTGTACAGGAACCCGTCGAGGTGCCCAACCTCATGTTGCAGGCAGCGGGCGAAGAAGCCGTAGCCCTCAATGGTGACGGGGTTGCCATGTTCGTCGGTGCCGGTGACCCGCGCCCAGTCAGCACGCCCGGTGGGGAAGGATTCACCTGGGACGGAGAGGCAGCCTTCGTCATCGTCGTCATCGGGCATGCCGGTGGGGATGGTGGAGGTTTCCAGGACCGGGTTGATCACGCAGCCGCGACGCATGGGGCCACCTTGTGCATCAATGTCTTCCTGGGATTTCTCGGTTCCCTCTGGCCCATCAACGTCGGGGCAGTCGTAGACGAAAAGACGTTTCCCCACACCGATTTGGTTCGCGGCGAGGCCAACACCGTGGGCCGCATCCATTGTTTCGTACATGTCGGTGATTAGCTGGGCAAGCTCGGAGGGGCTTTCCGACACCGGTGACGTGGGATTATGTAACACAGGATCACCATGGATCACAATTGGCCGAACAGTCATAGTCGAACAGTCTAGTCTTATCCTCATGGCTGAGCTTTCCGACTTTGATTCACGCATCCTCCTGTTTGAGGAAAACGCGCCACGCTCGCTGGGACGCAAGGAGGAAGCCATCCGCGCGGAACTCGGGTTAAGCCCAACACGCTACTATCAGCGCCTCAACACGCTTATCGACGTCCCGGAGGCTAACGCCGCACATCCACTACTGATGGCACGACTTCGGCGGCGGCGTGACATGCGCGCTGAGGCACGAGATGCCGCTAATATCTATAACCGTGCCGAACAATGAAACCTCAGGTCTACCGCTTCGCGGCCTCGCTATGATTCTCGCGGCCGTGGCCATACTTCTTGCTGGCTGGGGCGTATATTCTGCCACGAGAGATGATCCCAGTGAACCTGAACAAACGACGGACACGCCGGTTGCCGCCGTCACCAGCAATACGACACAACCATCCTCCACAACGGCTTCGGCCGCTGTGATTGTGCCCGTCCACGCATTGAATAATTCGACTGTGAAAGGACTTGCCCAGCAGGTAGCTGCGCAAGTCAAAGCCAAAGGGTGGACGATTGGCGAGGTGGGGAATTATCCCTACGAGGTGCTGCCCGCTTCCGTGGTGTTTTTCACCCAGGGCAATGCCGTTGAGGAGCGTGCTGCGCAGGCGCTCGCCGAGCAGTTGGGCATCACCGCAGCTCCACGCCCTGAGCGGCTAAACAGCACACCGCCCGGCATCATCCTTGTGATCACCGAAGACCTTAAATAATGGATTTGCTACCTTTTAACCGTTCTGATAAGCCAACGCTGGGACTCGAATGGGAGCTGGCGTTGGTGGACCCCGTGACACGAGACCTTGTTCCCCGAGCTCCTGAGATAGTTCAGCGTGTGGCGGAAACCCACCCAGATATTCATATCGAACGGGAGTTTCTGGCCAACACGGTGGAGCTTGTCACCTCCGTGTGCGAGACAGTTCCAGAGGCGGTGGAGGAGCTGCGACGCGGACTACATGCGGTGCGGTCCGCTGCGGCGGAGCTGGGATTGCGGGTGTGGACGGCAGGGTCCCACCCGTTTTCTGACTGGCAGACCCAGCCCGTGTCGGAGAAGGGCACCTACACCGAGATTATTGAGCGCACGCAGTTCTGGGGCCGCCAGATGCTGATCTGGGGAATTCACGCCCATGTGGGGATTCGGCATGAAGACCGCGTGTGGCCGTTGATCCATGCACTGATGACCTGCCACCCGCACATGTTGGCCTTGTCGTCCTCCTCGCCGGGATGGAATGGCCTTGACACCGGCTACGCGTCGAATCGCACCATGCTCTACCAGCAGCTGCCCACAGCCGGGTTGCCTCCGCAGATTCACAGCTGGGAAGAATGGTCTTCTTATATGAAGGACCAATCCCGGTCTGGTGTGATCAACCATACGGGTTCGATGCATCTGGACATCCGCCCGGCGGGTAAATGGGGGACAGTAGAGTTACGCGTCTGTGATTCTGTTAGCAGCACCATAGAACTTGCAGCGCTTTCCGCTTTTATGCACTGCCTCGTGGTGTATTTTGATGAAAAAATAGACCGTGGTGAACCCCTCCCATCGCTGCAGCCGTGGCATGTGGAGGAAAATAAATGGCGTGCCGCACGCTACGGGATGGATGCGATTATCATCAAAAACCGTGACACAGATGAGATTTTGGTGAGAGAAGACCTTGAATGGTGGGTGCGTGAGCTGGGGGAAACGGCCCAAAAATTAGGGTGCTACCCACAATTGTGTGACGTGTCACAGATGATCTATCGGACCCCAAATTATGCCCGTCAGCGGGAACTTTATCGGGTAGCAAACAACTGGAATCCTGCGGTGGATGCTATCTGTGACGAAATTGAGCGCGATTAGATTTCAATTTTACTACCTAACAAGATAATATGTAGAAGGTAATATCCAATGAAGTAAGAAACGGTAGTAGACATCCATGGCGCTTCGTATCTTTTCTGCGCTTATGCTGGTGCTGGCGAGCATCTTCTATGTGCCCACCGCCAGCGCACAGACCACCAACAATGATGGTTATCGCGTTGACAACGTAACCTTGAAGCCTTACCCCCAGTCCGTTGATGCTGACGGGAACCTATACGAATGGTCCGGGCTGGAAGTTGAATTTGACTGGTCTGCACCCAAGGGTGGTGTGCAGGCGGGGGATGAGTTCACCATCAAATTCCCCAAGGATGACAATGGTGCACCGCTGTTGGGCTTGAAGCAGAGTCGCGAGTTCGACCTCGTAGATACCAATGGTCAATCCGGCGGCACCTGCGTTGCTAATGAAGCCAAAGGTGAAGTGACATGCCACCCCGATGACCGCTTTGTTGACAAAGATGACGTGCATGGCACTATCCGTGTGGCTGCCGCCACCCGCGGGGTAAACGCCAACCTCACCTCCTACGCTTTTACCATTGGTAAGGGGTCCGTGGAAGCTTATGTTCCTGGTAACAAGGGCATTGTTGGCCGTGGTCAGAACTTCCCAGAGAACTCCTTTAAGAGTGGCTGGATGGAAAACGACGGCCGCACTCTCACCTGGGTCCTCTACGTGCCGGGTAAGTCTCTGCCCAGCAACCCCAGCATGCCGTTGCACATCACCGACGCTATTCCTGCTGATAGCAGCCCACACACCTTCAAGTGTGCACCCGACCAGGGCTACATTGTTCCGCAGGGTCCAGGGAATTTCCGCGTTCAGGCACTGGGTTTCCGTAACTCCTCTGACGTGCTCAAAGACCTGGATAACAACGCAAAGTCTCATCTCGGCGTGACTGCGCAGACCTTTGAGAACAACAACAAGACCATGCACCTGACCGTCAATCCCCCAGAGGGCGGCTGGAAGTCTGATGAGGGCTACCGCATTAAGTACCACACCTGCGTGGACAGCCCAGTTGCTGAGGGCGTGTTCAAGAATGGTGCAAAGGCCGAGAACATTGACTTTGGCACCCACGTTGTGGACTACAAGGACGATGCCTCCGGCACCATCGGTGGTGTGTCCCGCAAGGGCTACCAGATCACCAAGAAGATCGCTGCTGACTCCGCTCCGATTGATGCCAACCAGGAATTTGAGGTGACCGTCAAGGTTGACGCTGACGACGACCGCTTCGACTCCACCGACACCATCAAACTCAAGGCCGACAAGACCTATGTGAGCAAGAAGGAACTCCCCGCTGGTGCCCGCGTCACCGTCTCTGAAGAGAACCTGCCCAAGGTTAGTGGCCTGACCTTCAAGGATCCGCAGTACTCCGCTGATGATGTTGATAATCCTGTTGTGAACGGCAACAGCGTGACCGTCAAGATCAGCAACGATAAGAACGCCGACATCAAGGTCACCAACTCCGCAACTGGTAAGCCGAAGACCACGGGTGGTGGACTCCTCATCACTGGTGGCGGCAGCAGTGGCGGAAGCAGTGAGGGGTCCTCCGCTGGGTCCTCTGGCCTGCCGCTGTGGGTTGGCTTGCTGGCTGTGCCGTTGCTCGCCGCTGGCGTAGTAGGAAGCTCTGCCGTGGGGAGTTCCGCCGTGGGTAGCTCCAACAACGGCCCGGCCGCAGCGCCTGCCGCAGCCCCCGGCCCGAATAGGCCCGCAGGCCAGCAGCAGGCAGCCCCAGCCGGTAATGGTGGTGCCCCAGCGGCAGCACCGGCCAAGGGTATCCCCGCAGGCCAAGGTGGTGGCCAGCAGGCTACCCCGACCTCTGCAGCCCCAGCCGCTGCTCAGGCTGAAAAGACTCTGGCCAACACCGGTGTGCGTGTCATTGAAATTGTTGGCGCCGCCCTGGCAGTGCTGGTTCTCGGTGTGGTTCTCCTGGTGGTTCGTTCCCGTCGAGCACGCTAACCGGAAGGATTAATCCGCAGTAGTTTCAGTATGATCCCGGGAGAGAAAAACCCGGGTGTACAGGCCCTCCTTGAAAGCAGGCACGTTGGGTGCCCTGCCCCACAAGGAGGGCCATTATTAATGCGAAAACGCGTGACGGGTGCTGGGGGTGCTGGCTCCCATGAGCATGCACGCTCCGTCATTACGAGGTTTGTAAGCCCGTGCCAGTTGTATATGGAGCTCAATCCTGTGTCGAAGATTAGCCGTGAAGGCGCTCAGCAGCGGCACTGAGAGCTGAAGCAGCAGCAAGTTCGGTGGTGGCACCGAATCCCATGGCCCATGCTTGCTTGTCGTGGTCGCAGGTGCGGATGAAGATGACGGTGGCTTCGAAAATCTCGTACTGGTGGAATTCCAGGATTTCGACGCGACGCCCGGCATCAGCTAACAGATTGGTGCAGGCCGAAATCGGACCCATGGCAATAATGTCTTTGTTTTCGCTGCGGCGGCATCCGGCATCGGTGCTGGTCAGTGTGGCGGTGTAATGGAATCTACCGGCGCGCAGTCGTTGGGATTCAATGTTGTGAATCCGCAGGGAACTGGCTGGAGAATAGGTGGCGGTAAAGGTGCGCCACTGCATTCCACGAGCTTCTTCACGCAACCCTGGTGGCAGTTGGTGGCCGAAGCGACTGCGGAAAGGATCGTCACTGAGTGTGCGGCAGGTGCTGCGGATCGGTGAGATGGGGTGAGGGGAGGTGCGGGTCCGGTGTGTACGCGTCTGGGTGATGGTGGAGGTCTGCATGGTAGCGGTCCTTAGTAAATAAAGTGTGTGTGATGGGGCGGACCGACCATGGTTGTTGGTGAAGATTAACGACTACTGCCCCGTGCGAAGGGGTCAGTCCCGGTTATCCTTCGCAGAGGTACGTAGCCTGAAGCACTCGAAGCGCGGCTACGTCGGCCACAGGCGCCGCTACGGTGGCGGCGAGGGCCGTGTCGCGAAGGTTAACTGTGTATATCACGAAGCACATGCTAGTCAGATGTTGGGTGCGGGGGCAAATTCGGGGGCTAGCTTGGGTGCCCCCGCTGCCGGTGCGGGTCCCAACTATATGTAGTTGAGCAGGAATAATGCCTCTGCAATGGCTATAGAGATGATTTCGTCCGGTGAGACGGATTCGTCGGGGGAGTGAATAGTTGAGAGGGGTTCTTCTACGCCAAAAAGCATGAGTTCGGCACTCGGGAAGCTCTCGGCGAGCAGTGTAGTTAGGGGAATGGATCCGCCTGTGCCGCTGAACACGGTGGGTACATCGAAATAGGCGGCGCTCAGGGCGTCGGCAAGCGCGGCGAAGGCGGGGCCGTCGGTGTTGGCGCGGAAGGGGTCGTTCATTTCCTCAATGTCGACGGTGAGGTGGGCACCCCACGGGACGTGAGCCTTAAGGTGGGCGGTCAGGGCGTCGGCAAGATCGCTGGCTTTCATTCCTGGTGGGACACGTAGGTTGAGCTTGGCTGCGGCGCGGGCAGGTACGGCGTTGACGGCCTGGTCCACGGGGGTGGAGGTGAAGCCGATGATAGAGATGGCGGGGCGTGCCCATGCCAGATCGGCGGGGGTGTCGTCGGGGCCGCCCATGAGGTCAACGCCGTCAAGTACCCCGGCGTCGGTACGGAAGATCTCGGGCGGGTAGGGCTCGCCCTCCCAGGTGGCGGAAAAGTCCACGTTGTCGATGGTGGTACGGCCGTGTTCGTCGCGCAGCGTATCCAGTAGGCGGACAAGCGCGGCGACGGCATCGGGTGCGGGGCCACCGAAACCACCTGAATGCACGGGTGCGCGCAAGGTGTCCACGGTCACGGTGGCCTGTACGGTTCCGCGGAGGGTGATGGTCAGGGTGGGGGTGCCTGCGGCGACATTTCCGGTGTCGGCAATGAAAATGATATCGGCCTGGAATAGGTCCGGTTGGGTGCGGATGAGTCGTTCCAGGCCTTCACCGCCCTGCTCCTCCGAGCCTTCAATGACTGCCTTTAGGTTCAGTTGGGTCCCGCCCAGCTCCTGAACGGTGCGCAGCGTGGCCAGGTGCATCACTAGGTTGCCTTTGCAGTCGGCGGTGCCGCGACCATACCAGCGGCTGTTGCGCTCGCTCAGGGCGAACGGGTTGGTGGTCCACAGGCTGGGGTCCCCGGCGGGAACGACATCATAGTGCGAATAGAGCAGCACTGTTGGCGCGTCGGGCGATCCCGCGCGATTGCCGATCAGCGTTACCGAACCGTCGTCGGTCACATGTTCATCGACGGCGAAATCCGCAGCCTGGAGCGCATTTTTCACCCACTCCTTGGCGGCCTGTGTGTCGGCCTTCGTGGATGGGTCGCCGTGTACGGAATTAAAGGACACAAGCTCGGTGAGGTCCTGCTTGATGCGGTCCCTTTGCTTTTCGACGCTCGCGCGCACCGTGTCCGCAGGTATCTTTGCTGTAGTTATATGGTCGCTCATGCGTCTCAATTTTAGAGCACGTGCCTTGCACTCGACGGGGGAGACTGCTAGAACGGATTTAGCACTTGATACGTGAGAGTGCCAGGAAATGAAACATCGGATGCGGGTGAGGTTGGCACCACACTCACCAACCATGCCGTCGCGGGCGCCCGCTGAAGAAGACGCGAGTGTCGTCCTCTAATAACAAGGAGAAAACACCGACTATGGCAAAAATCATCGCCTTCGATGAAGAAGCACGCCGTGGCCTTGAAAACGGCCTGAACACCCTGGCCGATGCAGTGAAGGTTACCCTCGGCCCCAAGGGTCGTAACGTTGTGTTGGAAAAGTCATGGGGCGCCCCCACCATCACCAACGATGGCGTGTCCATCGCTCGCGAAATTGAGCTGGAAGACCCCTACGAAAAAATCGGCGCAGAACTGGTTAAAGAAGTAGCCAAGAAGACCGACGATGTCGCCGGTGACGGCACCACCACCGCCACCGTGCTGGCGCAGGCCCTGGTTCGCGAAGGTCTGCGCAACGTCGCCGCTGGTTCCAACCCCATGGGCATCAAGCGGGGCATCGAGCAGGCTGTGTCCAAGGTGACCGACCAGCTGCTCTCCGGCGCTAAGGAAGTAGAAACCGAAGAGCAGATTGCCGCTACCGCTGGTATTTCTGCTGCCGATCCGGCCATCGGCAAGAAAATCGCCGAGGCCATGTATGCCGTGGGCAACGGTCAGCTGAACAAAGAATCCGTAATCACCGTCGAAGAGTCCAACACCTTCGGTGTGGAACTGGAAGTCACCGAGGGTATGCGCTTTGACAAGGGCTACATCTCCGGTTACTTTGCCACCGACATGGAGCGCCTTGAGGCTGTGCTGGAGGATCCCTACGTCCTCCTCGTTTCCTCCAAGATCTCCAACATCAAGGACCTGCTTCCGCTGCTGGAGAAGGTCATGCAGACCGGCAAGCCGCTGCTGATTATTGCGGAAGACGTGGAAGGTGAAGCACTATCCACCCTCGTGGTGAACAAGATCCGCGGCACCTTCAAGTCCGTGGCCGTCAAAGCTCCTGGCTTTGGTGAGCGCCGCAAGGCACAGCTGCAGGACATTGCCATCCTCACCGGTGGTCAGGTCATCTCCGAAGAAGTTGGCCTGTCCCTCGAAACCGCTGACCTGCCGATGCTGGGCCGCGCCCGCAAGGTCGTGGTGACCAAAGACGATACCACCATCGTCGAAGGCGCTGGCGACGCCCAGCAGATCGAAGGCCGCGTGAACCAGATCCGCGCTGAGATTGACAACTCCGACTCCGAGTACGACCGCGAGAAGCTGCAGGAACGCTTGGCTAAGTTGGCCGGCGGCGTGGCAGTGATCAAGGTTGGTGCTGCCACCGAGGTGGAACTGAAGGAGCGCAAGCACCGCATTGAGGACGCCGTGCGTAACGCCAAGGCAGCCGTTGAAGAAGGCATCGTTGCTGGTGGTGGCGTCGCCCTCCTGCAGGCTGCTCACGTGCTTAACGACGACCTTGGCCTTACCGGCGACGAGGCAACCGGCGTGAAGATCGTGCGTACCGCACTGTCCGCTCCGCTGAAGCAGATCGCCCTGAACGCTGGCTTCGAACCCGGCGTAGTGGCCGATAAGGTTGCCTCCCTGCCCGCAGGCGAGGGTCTGAACGCCGCTACCGGTGACTACGTGGACCTCATGGCCGCTGGCATCAACGATCCGGTGAAGGTGACCCGTTCTGCCCTGCAGAACGCAGCCTCCATCGCGGCACTGTTCCTGACCACCGAGGCTGTGGTGGCTGACAAGCCGCAGCCCGCCGGTGCCGCAACCCCGGGTGCCGACGAGATGGGCGGCATGGGCGGCTTCTAATCGGCCTCACATGCTTGGTGTCGCCCGCCAATTGCTTGGTGCGGCACAGGGTTTCGTATGCCCCGTGACAGATTCTGCTCAGGATTCTGAGCAGGCTGTTGCGGGGCATGCTTCTTTATTGCGGCTGTGTAGAGACGTCCGATTCGGCGCTCAGAGGCGCTTACAGCACGTTCTTTACCCCCTTAATAGGGTATATTGGATAACGATTCTGATACAGATTCCCCCTAATCGCGCGTCCCGAACGCGATGTTACGGAATTATGAAAATTTTTTCCTTAAAACCCTTGACTGCCTGCCATGTGTGCAAAACTATCCACGCTCTGAAATGGAAAAATGCAGGTGAGTGACGCAAAATCCCAGGGCAGTGAAGGTGACACTTTTGTTGAAATAAGTGGGACACGCAAACGTGAGAAATTTCAAAACAGGTTGACTCAGCGCTGAAATGTGCTTAAATTTGCTCTAGGACGTCGTGAGCGGCGTCAGCAACTGGAAACACAACCAGCTTCATTGCTGGTGCCTCTCAAGGAGATACAACATGGACCTTTCAGTCCTGAAGACTCAGTTCGACAACTTTGCTACCTTCGTGAGCGCTTTCGGCGACCTTGTTACTTTCTTCCCGAAGGCAACACACAATGTGTTCTTCTCCGCTGAAGCCTTCCAGGGTTCTTCCCTGATGGGCAAGTAGCCTCTATCGGTCGATAATCATCCATACCAACTTTTAATCACTAGGAGTAGTTTCATGAGCAAGGCAGACGCTGTACACAGCATTGCAGGTTTCTCCACGGAAGGTTCCTTCCTGAACACCCTCGCAGGCTTCCTGAACCCCTTCGGCAAGGTTGCAGACGCCGTTGGTGACCTCCTCGGTCTGCTTCCGAAGGCCTAATTCGGTCATCTTTCAAAGATGTACAACCCCGGCCGTGCAAGGTGCGCGCCGGGGTTTTCTTTCTGTCTGCCTCACTGCATGGTGCTGCATATATGAGGATGGGGGGATGGGGGGTATGTGGTGGTGTGGTCAAAAACCACATGTGGTTAATCATTTCCCCTAACAGGGCACCATTATGCGGGGTAGACTTAACCTATGGATGAAACGAATGAGCAGGATTTGCCCGTTGTTGACCTAGCGGCAACTCAGGGTTACATCGTTGATGATTCAGATGAGGATGACCCCGTCCTTATCCAACCGAACGGTGAGCCTGTGCAAACGTGGCGGGAAAACTACCCGTACCAGGAACGCATGAGCCGCGATGAGTACGAGCACATCAAGCGTGCTCTGCAAATTGAGCTGCTGAAGTGGCAGAACTGGACAAAGGACACGGGTCAACGCCATATCATTCTTTTCGAAGGTCGCGATGCCGCAGGAAAAGGCGGTACCATTAAACGCTTCAACGAACACCTGAATCCCCGTGGCGCGCGCACGGTGGCGTTGGAGAAGCCCTCGCCTAGAGAGTCCACCTCGTGGTATTTTCAGCGCTATATCCAGCATTTCCCTGCTGCGGGTGAGATCGTGTTCTTTGACCGCTCGTGGTACAACCGCTCGGGGGTGGAGCGCGTCATGGGGTTCTGCACGGAGTCGCAGCACGCGGAGTTTCTGCGGGAAGTGCCCATGCTCGAGAACATGATCATGGGGTCGGGTATCTCTTTGACTAAGTTCTGGTTCTCTGTCACCCAGAAGGAACAGCGCACTCGTTTCGCCATCCGCCAGGTAGACCCGGTGCGTCAGTGGAAGCTGTCGCCTATGGACCTGGCATCGTTGGACCGCTGGGATGACTACACCCGTGCCAAGGAGGAACAGTTCCGCTACACAGACACGGACGAGTCCCCATGGATCACCATTAAATCGAATGACAAGAAGCGGGCGCGCATCAACGCCATGAAGTATGTGCTCAGCAAGTTCGAGTACACCGGCAAGGATCATGACCTAGTAGGGGATCCTGACCCGAAGATTGTGCACCGCGGCAGGGACCAAATCGGCGACTAAACAGGATAACTACCCAACGCTGTTTCATCCCCATATTTCAATCGGATTGCCCTGCCAGCGCGTCGCCGAGGGAACATGGTCGCCGCGCATCACTAGGGAACTTGGCCCTACCACAGCCCCCGTGCCGAGGACACTGCCGGGAAGCGCAACGGAATGCGGGGCGAGGGTTGCGGCGGCGTCGATACGCACCTGGTCGAGGCTCATCACGCGGTCCTGGAATAGGTGGGTTTGCACGACGCAACCCCGTCCGATGGTGGCACCGACACCGATGCGGCACAAGTCGGCTTCGGGGAGCCAGTAGCTTTCCAACCAGGCACCTCTGCCGATGCGTGCGCCGAGAAAACGCAGAAAAACGTTCATTGCACTTGACCCGGGCACGTGATTGAGCAGCCAGGGCGCAGCCACGACTTCGATGAAGGTGTCTTGTAGCTCGTTCAGCCATACAAACCGCGACCACAGGGGGTGCGATCCTGCGCGTATCCGGCCCACACAGATCCATTTCATGGCTACAGTGATCGCCGCGGCGCAGGCACCCGCAGCCATGAGGAGCGGACCGCCGGAAAGTATTGTCCACCCAAGTCCGTGCCGCACATACACCCACTGCAGCGCGCCGAGCACGCAGACTCCCAGCACGGCAGAGGTCATGGGCGCGCACAGACGCACAGTTTCCACACAGCCGCGGGCCGCTTTGACCCGCCAGCCCGGCTCGTAGGTGCTGGATTCACCTGCCGCAGACTGCACCACAACTCGGCGCAGGCGTTCAGGGGGCGACCCCCACCAATTGCTACCCGACTGGGACTTCTTGGGGGTGGAAGACAGCACCGCAACCAGGGAATTCTTTGATAGTTTGCGGGTGGGGCCAGTCATACCGGAATTGCCCAGGAAGGAGCGCTTGCCAATTTTCGACACTCCCGTGAGCATCCACCCGCCGCCCAGCTCGTAGCCGCCGAGCATCGTGTCATCGGCCAGGAACGCGCCATCGCGCACCACCGTGAACCGCGGAATCATGACCGCCGTGGAAATCTCCACGTTGCGGCCCACCTGTGCGCCCAGGCTCCGCAGCCACAGCGGGGTAAGCAGCGCGGCATACAGGGGAAACAGGTGCCTACGTGCGTCGTCCATGAGGCGCTGCGTCGCCCACGCCTGCCATCCCCGGCGCGAGCGCACGGGCGTAATCCCTGGTCGCAAGCCGATGGCGAGTAGCCGCACCAGCAGCCACGTCAACCCAGCGTAGGTTGCCATCGCCACCAGCACCCCCAGCGGTGTCAGCGCCACCAACTGCAGGAAACTCCGGGCTCCGCTTATCGACGCCGCGCCTGCCACCACGGCCACCAGCGGCAACGCACTGAGCAGCAGGGATGTCAACCCAAATATCGGAACCCAATAGGTAGCCCGGGGCGGTGGGTCGGTGGGGAATCGGTGCCGGGCACGACCCACCTTCGCTGCCGGGGATCCTGACCAGCGGGCCTGATCTTTCACCTTTTTCCGCCCGGTCACGCAGGATCCAGCCTCCACATGGGCGTTGTTGCCCACGCGTGTGCCGGGCAACAGCACGGATCTCGCGCCGATGCGGGCACCGTGGCCAATATAAATCGCCCCCACGTGCAGGATGTCTCCCTCCAGCCAGTAGCCTGATAAGTCAACTTCCGGTTCCACGGAGCAGTGGTCACCCAGTGTGAGCAGGCCCGTCACCGGAGGTAGGGAATGCAGATTCACACCGCTGCCTACCTGCACGCCAAGAAGCCTGGCGTAATACAGCACCCACGTGGCGCTAGAGACATCGCGTCCCCCAAGGGTGTCGCTGAGACGTTCCGCAGCCCACAGTCGCAGATGCGTAGCACCACCGCGTGGGTAGTCACCCGGCGTGATACCCGCAGTGAGTACCCGTGCTGCTAGCGCCGACAGGGGAAGCCGACCCAGTGGGGTGAGAAAAACAAGAACAACCAGCAACAACAGCCACCAGGGTACTGATACGGGGCGCGCCCACGCGTAACCCAGGTACGCGGCAAAAGCGTTGATCACCAGCAACCACGGCACCCAGCGTGTTGCCGCCTGCATTCCCATCACCAGAACCTGGATTGCCTCCTGTGCCACGCGGGTGCGCATACTTACGGGTGACGGGTCGGGAGTGGGGGCGTCGATACGCGTGGCGCTGGGGCTCAGGGTGCTGGAAATGGCATCGACATGTTCGGCGAATGCGCCGAGCCGAGGGTGATCGTACAGGTCACGGACGGATACGGTGGGCATGCGGTCACGCACCCGACCCACCAGCGTCGCCGCAGCCAGTGATGTTCCGCCGAGGGCGAAAAAGTCTGCGTCCCTCTCCGTCACAGCGGTGCCAAGGACATCGACCCACAGCTGCGCGAGCCAGTCCTCCGTGGGTGTTAAGCCTTCCGCCTGCACATTCGTGCCAGGCAGGGGCCAGGGCAATGCTTTTTTATCTACCTTTCCGGAGGTGGTGACGGGTAACTCGTCCAGAACGCACAGGCGGGGAATGAGTGCCCGCGGCATGAGGTCCGCGAGCTGCGCGGTGGCGATGTTCTCAAAGTCTGGGTGCGGAGTGTCGAGTGTGAGGTACGCTACTAGAATCTTATCGCCACCTGGGGTTTCCCGAACCACCACCGTCGCTGAATGCACACCTGTCAGCCCTGAGACGGCGGCCTCCACCTCGCCCAGCTCGATGCGGCGCCCGCCGATCTTCACCTGATCGTCCACGCGCCCCACAAAGTACAACCCATCCTCGGCCAGGCGTACATGGTCGCCGGAACGGTAAGTTCGCTTCCATCCGAGGGCTGGAAGCGGTGCGTACGTGGTGCGGTCTTTGTCCGCGTCCAGGTAACGCGCCAACCCCACGCCACCAATGACCAGCTCCCCGGTCTGCCCGACCTCCACTGGATTTCCGTGCGTATCGACGACCGCGAGATCCCACCCCGACAACGGCAGTCCAATGGATACTGCCTCACCAGGTTGTAGTGGGGCAGCGCAGGATACGACGGTCGCCTCCGTGGGGCCGTAGGTATTCCACACCTCACGGTCCTGCGCGGACACTCGCTGAACCAGTTCCTGCGGGCACGCCTCCCCGCCGAAAATGAGTAAACGCACTTGGTCAAGAGCTTCTGTGGTCCATAAACTTGCAAGCGTTGGAACCGTGGAGACTACAGTGATGTTGCGCCGAATCAGCCACGGGCCGAGATCCATGCCGGAGCGCACCAACGAACGCGGGGCGGGAACCAGGCAGGCACCATGACGCCAAGCCAGCCACATTTCCTCGCAGGAGGCATCAAAGGCAATGGAAAGCCCTGCAAGGACACGATCGTCGGGGCCGAGGGGTGAGTCTTGGCAGAACAACGTGGCTTCCGCATCCACAAACGCGGCGGCGCTGCGGTGGGTCACGGCCACGCCTTTCGGGGTGCCGGTGGACCCGGAGGTGAAAATGATCCAGGCATCGTCATGGGGGAGTGGGGGACCAGTGTCTCCACGACTGCGCGTGCGGCGTAGGTCAAGGCCATCTGAGGTGATGGTCGCGGTGACGTCGGCTTCATCAAAGACCAAGGTAGCGCGCTCGTCAGGGTCATCCACATCCACCGGAACGTAGGCGGCCCCCGCCGCAAGCACCGACAGAATGGCGATGTAAAGCTCGTGGGAACCGCTGGGCAGTCGGATGCCAATGCGATCACCTCGACGTATGCCTTGCTCATAAAGGTCGGCCACCGCTGCGTCGAGGGTGTCCATCAGTTCGGAGTAGGTGATTACTGTGGTGCCGTCATCAATGGCTGCGGCTTCCGGGTGGGTGGCTGCGGTGTGTCGAAGAATATCTACAAGTGTGCGTTCCGGCGGGGCCGAAGCGCTGCGTAAAAACTGCGTTGGAACCGCTGGCAGTCCCACAGTCTTCACTCACTCCTCTTCTGCGGCAATAATCGATGCCGCGAGTTTCCGCAGGTGCTTTAGTTGCTTGGAGGTTGAATCATCCAGGGCTCGATCCTCGGCGTGGCTGACCAGTTCTGCCAGCTCTTCATGCACTTTACGGCCCCGTTTAGTGGCTGCCACGATCTGGCGGCGGCGGTCTTTCGGGTCGCGTTCGCGTTTTGCCCAGCCGTGCTTTTCCATCGAGTCGATCAGCCGTACCATGTCGGAGGCATCGACGGCGAGGATGGATGCCAAGGTGGATTGGCTGGCGGCATCCCCCGCCACCAGGGCTGTGAGTGCCCAGTACTCACGCAGGGTTGTGTCGTAGTCCACAAGCGATTTTTCTACCTCATCGCGGGTACGGCGACGCAGCCGCTCCAGCTGGAAAGATGGTGATTCCAGCAGCAGCGTGGGTATCTCGGGCAAACCAGGCATAGTTAAATCATAAATCGGTTGACCATAAACTACGACATCGGAAGCCCAGCGGCCTCCCATGCAGAGGTTCCACCCTCGACATTGATGCATGCGATGTCGTGGGCGTCCAGGTATTCGCAGACTCGGGCTGAACGGCCACCAGATAGGCAAATGACGTACACGTCACGGTTGGTGTCCACCTCACCAACACGTTGGGCGAATTCACTCATAGGGATGTTGATGGCGTGCTGCGCATGGCCTGCGGCGTATTCGTCGGGTTCGCGGACGTCGATAAGCTGTGCCTCGTCGGGGACTTCGGTGACCGTGACGGACTTCATGCAATACTCCTTATGCTGTGGTGTCTTACTTGTGGCGTTCCACGGCCTCGGTGAGGATACGCTCGGCCTCGGCTTTGCCTGCCCAGCCGGAGCCGGTGACTTCCTTGTTGGGTTCCAGGTCCTTGTAGTGGACAAAGAAGTGCTCCACCTCGTCTTTGAGGAAGTCGGACACATCGTCAATGTCCTGCAGGTGGTTCCAGCGAACATCATCAACGACGCAGAGCAACTTGTCATCGCCGCCTGCCTCATCGGTCATTTTGAATACGCCCAGCGGACGTGCCTTCACAATCACGCCGGGGAACACCGGCTCGGGAAGGATTACCAACGCGTCCAGCGGGTCACCGTCTTCGCCGAGGGTGTGGTCAATGAAGCCGTAATCCAGGGGGTATCCCATCGGAGTGAACAGGTAGCGGTCCAGGTAGACCTTGCCGGATTCGTGATCAACTTCGTACTTGTTGCGGGAACCCTTCGGGATCTCGATAGTAACTTCAATACTCATGACTATGGACAGTGGTCCCTTCTCCCAGCACCCACGGTAAAGGTGCGGGTTAAACTACTCAAATCTTTCCCAACATCCTACCCTGTCAATAACACAAGCCAGTACCATCACCGTCTAACCTAGTGACGTGACTGTTAAGAAGATTTGGTGGATTCTAGGCGCCTCCGCAGCTGCCATTGCGGTGGGCGGCGGCACAACGTTGGCGGTGATCAACGCAACCGGACCTGGGGATTTAGTACATGATCCGGCGATGGCAGCCGTTGAACCGCAGCAGCTTGTCCAGCCGGTGGGCACCTCCACTTCTGTAGACACGTCCACATCAGCGGTGGCGCCGTCGACGAATAACGAGTTGCGTACCACCCTGGAAACGCTCTCCCAGGACCCCCGGTTAGGGCAATTTGGTGGCCAAGTGACCGACGCCACCACCGGGTCCATTGTGTGGGAGAAACACCCCACCAAACCCATGACGCCCGCGTCCACCACCAAAATCCTCACGGCAGCGGCCGCACTTCTTGTGCTTGGTCCGGACGATCGCATTGACACTGCCGTTGTGGAGGGCGACGCTCCTGGGACTGTGGTCCTTCGCGGCGCAGGTGACGTGATGCTCACCACCGAAAAGCTTGACGACCTGGCGAAACAGATTAAACACAGTCACCCCGCGCCAATTAATACCGTGCTGGTGGATACTTCCCACTGGAGCGGCGAATCCTTCCTCTCCGACTGGGACCGAGCCGACATCGCAGGCGGATTCATCGCGCCCATGGAACCGGTCATGCTCTACGGTGCGCGTATCGGAGAGACCACCGGTGACGTACCGCGCAGCGAAACCCCGGCGCTGGACGTGGCGCGGCAGTTGGCGACGCGCCTAGGCGCGGAGAAAAGCGGCCTGGGGCAGGCCCCCACCACCGAGGAAGCGCCGCTGGCCCTCGTCCACTCCGACACCCTGGAGGAACGTCTTCGGGAGTTGATGCAGCAAAGCGACAACGTGGCGGCGGAAGCCGTGGGGCGCGAGATTGCCTTGCATGAAGGAATGACAGGAACAAACAAGGACGCAGTAGCCGCCACTCTGCAGATTCTTAACAGCAATGGTTTCAGTACCAGCGGCGTGACCCTGGTGGACAATTCCGGCATGTCTACCAAGAACCTGATCCCCCCAGGGTTGCTCAACGACATCATGCACCGTGCGGTCACCGACCCGCAGCTTCGGCCGTTGTTGGAAACCCTTCCCGTGGCCGGTGCCAGTGGCACCCTGGAGGAACGCTACCGCGATCAAGCCGGTGCGGGGTGGGTACGCGGCAAGACCGGGACCCTCACTAAAACCACTGGTCTCGCGGGCACGGTGATGGGCGCTGACGGCCACATCTACAGCTATGGCTTCCTCTCCAACGATGCCGACGTGCAGGGGTCCCGCGCCGCGATGGACGCTATGACCTCGGCAATTCGGGACTAAACCATGCCCAGCCACCTCGGCTCCCTGGAACTGCCGCACACCAGCCCACATTTTCTTGAGATCCGTCGGGCTGTGCGTAGGCACACCGATATGCGCGTGGTGGTGGGGTTATCCGGTGGCCCGGATTCCGTGGCGTTACTGGCAGGAACACTTGCCGAAGGCCGTGAGGTGGAGGCCATCTGCATTGACCACGGCCTCCAAGATGCCAGCGCCGAGGTCGCCGCCACCGCCGCTGAGACGGCACGCGCACTCGGTGCTGCGGCTACGGTTCTGCGTATCGACGTCCCGTCTACCGGAAGTATGGAGGCAAACGCCAGGCACGCCCGCTACACCGCGTTAACATCGGCGGCCAATGGCCGGCCCATCTGGGTGGGGCACACCATGGATGACCAGGCAGAAACCTTGCTGCTCAGCGCGCTACGCGGACACGCCACAGGCATGCTGGAACGCAGCACCTGGGAGGATGGCACGACAATTGTGCGGCCATTGCTAGGGGTGCGCCGCGCCAACACGGTCGGAGCGTGCTCGGAACTTGGGCTGGAAGTGTGGTCCGACCCCCACAACGATGACCAGTCTTTTCGCCGGGTGGCGCTACGGAATCGTCTTCTGCCGGATCTCGCTGACATTATTGGTGGGGATCCCGTTCCCGGGTTGGCGCAGGCGGCGGAAAGGGCGGCCTGGGAAGCGGACCTGGTTCGGGTGGGCGTCGATAAGCAGGGCTTGGGGGAGGGGATTGTCGAGCTGGAGGTGGCGCAGGTACCCCCGCACCCCGCGCTGCGTCGGGCCGTGCTGGCGGAGTTTATTCGAACCAATGGTGGTCGGGAATCTGCCGCGACCATCGCGGCAGTAGAACAATTGATAGTGGCGTGGCGTGGTCAGGGACCCGTGGCCATTGGAAAGGCCCCGGGTGGGCGGAGGTTGGTTGTGGCGCGGAAAAATGGCATTCTTGCAGTGTCTGTACGTTGACTCTCTGACAAAGGATGCCCTCGCCGATGCACGACAAGAAGGATTACAACGTTCCCGCAGGACCCTACGGTGACGACATTGAAGCAGTGCTGGTGGATGCAAAACTCCTCCACACCCGCATTCAAGAAATGGCCGATCGACTTTCCGAAAAATACAAAGACGCAGGCGATGACCTGATCCTCGTCTGCGTGCTCAAAGGCGCGGTCTTTTTTATTACCGATTTTGCGCGAGCCATGTCCATACCCACGCAAATCGAATTCATGGCGGTCTCCTCCTACGGAAACTCCACGTCCTCTTCCGGTGTCGTGCGGATTCTGAAAGACCTGGACCGCGACATTGAAGACAAACACGTTGTTATTGTTGAAGACATCATCGACTCGGGGCTGACCCTGTCCTGGCTGGTGAAAAACCTGCGCAACCGCAAACCCAAGTCCCTCGACGTGGTGACGCTGCTCCGCAAGCCCGAGGCCGTGCGCGGAAAAGTCGATCTTTTTGACATTGGCTTCGACATCCCCAATGAATTTGTCATCGGCTACGGGTTAGACTACGCGGAACGCTACCGGGACCTCCCCTACGTCGGAACACTGCACCCCCGCGTGTACTCCACCGACAACGGTAACTAACAGCCAGCTCACGGCAACCTAAGAAGCGCACGCGGAAGAACCACGGTGGAATAAGTACACTGAAACAATCTGCTCTTTGACAAAGAAAGGTCAACGCCGCCACAGGCTAACCAATGGACAACAAGAAAATCCTCAGATTCGGCACCATCGCCGCCGTCGTTCTCATCGTGCTCTTCGGAATCACTGTGTTGATCGACGACACCCGCGGTTTCCGCAAGGTGGACACCTCGGTCGCCATGGCACAGCTCAATGACAACAACGTCAAAGAAGTGCAAATCGACGACCGCGAACAACGCCTCCGCCTCACCCTCAAAAACGGCATCAACGTGGATAAACGTGATGGTGTGACGGAAATTATCGCCGAATACCCAGCTCGCTCAGCGCCGGTCATCTTTGACAAGGTGCAGGCCAGCAACCCCGAGAAGTACACCACAAAGGTCAACCGCGAGAACTTCTTCACCTCCATGCTGGGCATGCTGCTGCCCATGCTCATCCTGTTCGGCCTGATCATGTTCTTCTTCAACCGCATGCAGGGCGGCGGCATGGGCATGTTCGGCTTTGGTGGATCCCGCGCCAAGGAACTCACCAAAGACATGCCCACCAACACGTTTGCCGACGTAGCCGGTGCGGACGAAGCCGTGGACGAACTCCACGAAATCAAAGACTTCCTGCAGGACCCCAGCCGCTACGAAGCACTCGGGGCGAAAATCCCGCGCGGCGTGCTGCTCTACGGCCCACCCGGAACCGGTAAAACCCTGCTGGCCAGGGCCGTGGCCGGTGAGGCAGGCGTACCTTTCTATTCCATCTCCGGCTCGGACTTTGTGGAAATGTTCGTCGGTGTGGGTGCCTCCCGCGTCCGTGACCTGTTCAAACAGGCCAAAGAAAACAGCCCCTGCATCATCTTCGTCGACGAGATTGATGCGGTTGGTCGCCAGCGCGGCTCCGGCATGGGCGGCGGACACGACGAACGCGAACAAACCCTCAACCAGCTGCTGGTGGAAATGGACGGCTTCGGAGACCGCCAAGGCGTGATCCTCATGGCCGCCACCAACCGTCCCGACATTCTGGACCCGGCCCTGCTGCGTCCGGGGCGTTTCGACCGGCAAATCCCGGTGACCAACCCGGATCTGAAAGGCCGCGAACAAATCCTTCAGGTGCATGCCAAGGGCAAGCCCTTCGCCGATGATGCAGACCTGAAATCCCTGGCCAAGCGCACCGCCGGCATGTCTGGAGCGGACCTGGAAAACGTGCTGAACGAAGCCGCGCTGCTCACCGCCCGTATTGGCGGAAATGTGATCACGGCTGATGCGTTGGAGGAAGCCACCGACCGTGTGGTGGGTGGCCCGCGCCGAAGCTCCAAGATCATTTCCGAGCACGAAAAGAAAGTCACCGCCTACCACGAGTCCGGCCACACCCTGGCTGCCTGGGCGATGAAAGACATCGAGCGCGTGTACAAGGTCACCATTTTGGCCCGTGGACGTACCGGCGGGCATGCCATGACAGCCGCCGAAGACGATAAAGGCATGTACAACCGCGCCGAATTGTTTGCCCGGCTTGTGTTCTCCATGGGCGGCCGCGCCGCCGAAGAGCTGGTGTTTGGCCAGCCCACCACAGGTGCCTCCAATGACATTGAGCAGGCCACCAAGATTGCCCGCGCCATGATCACCGAATACGGCATGTCCCCAGAGTTGGGTGTGGTCAAGTACGGCGAGGAACAAGGCGACCCGTTTGTGGGGCGTGGTGCGGGGAACCAGATGGATTACTCCCCGGCTGTTGCCGCAACCATCGATGAGCAAACGCGGTACCTGATGAACAAGGCACACGAAGAGGCATACAACATCCTCCGCGATAACCGCGACGTGCTGGACAAACTCGCCGAGAAACTACTGGAAAAGGAAACGTTACGACGCCCCGACCTGGAGGTTCTGTTCGAAGGCATGCCGCAGCGCGAACGTGTTGAAGTATTCCCCAACGAGGCAACCTACTTCCCTGCGCAAATCGGCCGCGAACCGGTGAAAACCCCCACGGAACTGGCCATTGAGCGTGGCGAAGAGCCGCCGAAGCGTTTTTCTCTGTTGGAGGCGTCCAAGGCTGCTCGCGCCCGTCGCGAAGCGGAACGCGCAGCTCAGGGGCTGATGCCCTTGCCGCCGGTGGATGCAGCGACGCGTCGAGATGGCACCAGCAATGGCCCAGGTAACTACAACAATGGCGCGGGTGGTCCTGGTTCTGGTGGTTCTCGGGGGCCCCAGCACACGGGTGGCCAGCCCACCTATGGTGGCACGCCGCCGCCAGCGAACTGGACTGTGCCCGGCTGGGACTCGCAATCGCCGCAATCTCCGCAGGACACACCACAGGGCGCACCCCAGGGAGCGCAACCATCGCAGCCTTCAGATGGTGGCAGGCATGCGCAACCAGAGCCGCAGCCGCGCGGCCAACATCCTGGGATGAACTCCTACGGTCCGGGTGCGCCCGATACGTACGGCGACCAGCCCACACAGAATAGTCACGCTGCAAAAAACCCACCGAGCTCAGCTCCAACTGAGATCATTGGCTTCCGGCTGCCTGATAACGAGCAGCCGGAATACCCGGAACGCCCCGAGCACGGCAGCGGCGATTCTTCACGGGACCAGAAGGACGATCATGCCTAGCGGTGTGTTTGATCGTGAGCGCGCCGAGGCTGCCGTACGCGAGTTGCTCATCGCGGTAGGGGAGGACCCAGACCGTGAGGGCTTGCTGGAAACCCCGGCAAGGGTGGCTCGCGCGTATGCGGAAATGTTTGCTGGCCTGCACACCGAACCGACGGACGTGTTGAATAAGACGTTTTCGGAGAATCACCAGGAGCTGGTGCTGGTCCGGGACATTCCTATCTATTCCACCTGCGAGCACCATCTTGTGCCGTTCTTCGGTGTCGCCCACATCGGCTATATTCCGGGCGAGTCCGGCCAGGTGACCGGATTGTCCAAGTTGGCGCGCCTGGTGGACTTGTTTGCTAAGCGTCCGCAAGTGCAGGAGCGTCTGACCAGCCAGGTTGCAGACGCCCTGGTGGACAAGCTGGGCGCACAGGCCGTGATTGTGGTGATCGAGTGTGAGCATCTGTGCATGGCTATGCGGGGAATCCGCAAGCCGGGTGCCATGACCACAACCTCGGCTGTTCGTGGTGGTTTTAAGAGAAATGCGTCCTCACGTGCTGAGGCGCTGGCGTTGATTCGAGGTCACTAATGGCACGCTGCATGGTCATGGGAATTGTCAATGTTACGGAGGATTCGTTTTCCGACGGAGGCCGCTACCTCGACCAGGACGTGGCCGTCGATCACGCTCGTGAGCTCCTGACTCAAGGGGCGGACATTATTGATGTCGGCGGGGAGTCCACCCGCCCAGGTGCGCAGCGTATCGACGCCGCGACGGAACAGCGCCGCGTCATTCCCGTAGTGCGAGAACTCGCGCAATCGGGAGTGCGGGTCAGCGTGGACACAATGCGGGCCAAGGTGGCTGCTGCCGCTGTGGAAGCGGGCGCGGAGATCATCAACGATGTGTCTGGTGGCCTTGCCGACCCAGACATGCTGTCCGTGATGGCCGACAGTGGCCAGCGCGTATGCCTCATGCATTGGAAGGCCGAAGAGTATGGTGACGCTGCAGGTCAAGCGCATATTCAGGGAGATGTTGTCGATGAGGTGCATGCGCAGTTGCGTCGCCTTGTCGAGCGCGCCGTGACGGCGGGCATCGCTCCCGAGCGGATTATCCTTGATCCGGGCCTAGGGTTCGCCAAAACCCCCGAAGATAATTGGGCTCTGCTCCACGCACTTCCCTCGTTTGTTGGCACGGGTTTTCCGATCCTGGTGGGGGCGAGCCGCAAGCGTTTCCTGCAGGCGGTACGCACCGACCGTGGGATGTTGGATATGGCGTTGCCAGGTACTGCCGAACATTCCGCCGATCCCGCGACGTTTGCCATAACCGCCCTGGCTGCCATGCAGGGTGCGTGGGCGGTGCGTGTGCACGATGTTGCAGGCAACCGCGATGCCGTGGATGTTGCCCAGGCCTGGCGCGAAGGTGGCATTGCGGGAGGGCAGGCACCTCATGGCTGATCGTATTGAGCTGCGCGGATTGGAATGCTTCGGGTACCACGGTGTGTTTGAGGAAGAAAAACGCACCGGGCAGACTTTTCTTGTTGACCTTATATGTTGGTTGGATTGTGCAGAAGCGGCGCGCACAGATGACTTAAATTTGACTATTAATTATGCGGACCTTGCTCATATGGCGCACACTATAGTCTCAGGACCTTCGTGTGACCTTATTGAAACCGTCGCCGCGAACATCGCCGACTCCGCCATGGCGGAGTATCCCCAACTCCATGCTGTCGAAGTTACCCTGCATAAACCCCAGGCCCCGATTCCCCTGAGCTTTGCCGACGTCGCTGTTGTTGCACGCCGATCCCGCAAAAAAGCAGCGAGTGCACCGCGGGTGGTGGGGTGATGAGAGCTGTGCTGTCCATCGGATCCAACATGAATGACCGACGCGCCCTCTTGCAGGGCGCGTACGACCATTTCCGCCCCGAGCTTGTCGCGGCATCACATATCTACGCCACCCCACCGTGGGGCGTGACGGACCAGGAGGACTTTCTCAACGCGATTCTGATCGTTGAGACGTCATTGTCGCCGATGGAATTATTGCGCGCGGGGCAGGCTCTGGAGCGTGCAGCACATCGGGTACATACCCGCAAATGGGGGGCACGGACACTTGATGTTGATCTAATTTGTTGCGCCGACGGTGCTGGGCACTCTATCGAGTCCAGCGATCCGACGTTAACATTGCCGCACCCGTGGGCAGCAGAGCGTGTGTTTGTGCTGGTACCGTGGCTGGACGCCGATTCGCAAGCCACACTCAATGGTGTACATGTCACCGAACTGCTAGCTGCGCTCGATCCGGCGGACGTTGAGGCCGTGCGAGTGGTCGGCAGTTTCGCGGAAAGGGGGCTTGAGTGAAGCGGACGTCGATACGTGCGTTGGTGGCTACCGGCCTGTTTGTCGGGGCGGCATCAGGCATTCTGACCTGGGGTTTTTATGGCTATATGCCGCCTGTGGGGGTGAGCGTATCGGTCACGTTGTGGCTCATGTCGGTGGTGTGTGCAGTGATGGCGTGGCGCATGCGAAGCGGCATGGAAAAGGGCGGTATCGGCATGGATCGATCGCAAATCAATCCCATGACCGCCGCGCAGTGGCTTGTCGTGGGCAAAGCGTCAGCCTGGACCGGAGCAATCGTGTCCGGCGTTTATGCAGGTATAGCCAGTTTTGTGGTGCCGCGATCCGGGGAGCTTGTGGCGGCTTCAGATGATCTTCCCGGTGTGTTGGCATCGTTGTCCGGTGCGGTTGCATTGTGTGTCGCTGGCGTGGTTCTGGAGCGGCACTGTGTCGCCCCGCCGCCGCCGGATGGCGAAACTGCGTGAAAGCTTAGGTACATTGGAACGCATGAGCGCCGAAAACAAAGTACAACAAGACCGCAGCAATATCCTTCAAATCGTGCTAGTGGCCCTTGCCGTCTTTGCCAGCGTGGCTATGCTGTTCACCGATAGCACCGCTGTGATGAAAGTGGCTGTGTTAGCGGCACTATGGGCTGCGTTTTTCGGCTTGCTTTTGGTCTCTCGTTACCGCAGGCAGTATGAGAAGCAAAAGACGCTTCTGGAGGAACAGTACGACCGCCATGAGGCCGAATTGGAGCTGGAAAAGGCCGCCCACCGTGAGCAGGAGCTGCGTTTGGAGCAGACTCTGCGCAAGACGCTGATGAAGGAAGAAGACAACCGCCTCGATGATATTCGTGATCAATTAACAGTCGTGCGTGAGCAGCTGGAAGAACTCAACGGCAGGTCCTTCGACTACGAGCCCACAGCACTGCGTGCCTCCGCTATGCGGATGGATGACATGGCTGAGCTTTCTGGCCCCGTTCACGGCCCCAGTGAGGCGACTGAGGATGATTTTAGTGGCCTAAGCTCCTACGGTGCCAGCTCCTACAGCGATACGTCTTACGGCGACACATCATCCTATGGCGACAGCTACAGCACCAGCGCCTACGACACGGGCTACGGTAACGACAGCTATTCGGGTGACGATTCCGTCACAGAAGTCGAGTACACCGAAGCTGAGTACACGTCCACTCAGTACGCCACCAACGCTTTCTCCTCCAGCTACGCTGCCAGCAACTACTCGATGCAAGGTTCAGGTGGTACGGCAAGTTCGGTGCGCAGCTACGCTACCACCAAGGACAGCTACGACGACTACGACGACAGCAGTGACTTCTCCTACGACAGTGACTTCAGCTCCGAGGACTACCTGGCCGAACCCAGCCCCGCTCCGGAACCCTCGAAACGCTTCGACACCACGGCTTTCGCCGCTGTGCAGTGGAAACCCGCCAACACCGAACCCAAGGTGGAACCCACACCTGCGCCCATGAACGATTCCCGCCGGGGTCGTCGTCGCCGCGACGAAAACAGCGAAGCACCGTCCGTCGCTGACCTGCTTAAGAACTTCAACAGGAACAGCTAATTGCCGCCACGCATGGATGTGGCCATCGTCGGCGCGGGTCGTGTGGGCACCGCCCTGGCGACACGCCTCAGCGCCGCAGGCCACAGCATTGTGCATCGCATCACGCGTGACAGCTCCTCGCTGCTTGTTGACGCCCCGACTTGCCAACTCATCGTCCTCAGCGTTCCTGACCCGCAGCTTAGCGATGTCGTGACGGCACTCGCACCGCACGTGAAACGCGGGCATATTGTCCTGCACACCTCGGGAGCGCACGGCTTAGACATCCTGGATCCCATTGAAACAACCGGTGCGATAGTCCTGGCCATGCACCCCATCATGACCTTCGTTGGTGGGCCTGAAGACGCGAGCAACCTGGAAGGATGCTACTGGGGAGTCACCACCACCGATGAGCTCAGCGACACCATTGCGGAACTGCTCGTCGCCGAACTCGGTGGACAAATGATCCGGGTGTCCAACAACAAACGCGTTGCGTACCACGCCGCCCTCGCTTATGCCAGTAATTACACTGCCACTGTGCTTTCCGACGCTCGCGCCCAGCTCGCTGATGCTTTACAGAGCGGCGAGGATGCGGCGGCGCGGGTGCTCAGGCCGCTTGTCGAGGCGTCGATACGCAACGTGCTGGAAGCCGGGCCAGATGCCATCACCGGGCCCGCAGCCCGCGACGATGTAGCCATGGTGCAGCGACACATGGGGGCAATTGACGATGCTGGACGCAGACAAGCGTATCGTGAACTAGCGCGCCGAACAGCCGAACTCACCGGCGCACACGATGTAGAACTGTGGGCCCACACCGGAGAACAACATTGACCCCAACTTTTAAATCAGGGCAGGCGACCCTGGTACAAACCATAGACAACCTTCAGGAAATCACAGGTGCTTTCAGGAAAGCAGGGCGACCTGTCGTGCTCGTGCCCACGATGGGAGCGCTCCACGCGGGGCATCTTCAACTCGTGCGTGTGGCCAAACGCATCCCCGGTGCGCTCGTGGTTGTTTCCATCTTTGTCAACCCCCTGCAGTTCGCAGAAGGGGAGGATCTTGACGCTTACCCACGCACGCTGGATGCCGATGTGGAGTTGCTGCGTGGTGAAGGTGCCGATGTTGTGTTCGCGCCCTCTGCCAGGGAGATGTATCCCAACGAGTTCCGTACCACCGTTCAGCCCGGCGCGTTAGGAACTGTTCTTGAAGGCGCGTTCCGGCCCACGCACTTTACGGGCGTGCTGACGGTGGTGAACAAGCTGTTCAACATTGTGGGGCCAACCGACGCTATCTTCGGCGAGAAGGACTATCAACAGCTCATTCTTATCCAGCAGATGGTGACAGACCTGAATATGGGCATTCGCATTTATTGGGTGCCCATTGTGCGTGAAGCCTCCGGCTTGGCAATGTCCTCCCGCAACAGGTACCTGAGCGAGGAGGAACATGAGGTGGCGCTGGGCCTCTCTGCTGCGCTGACTGCGGGTGCCCATGCCTCCGAGAGTGGTGCCGATGCTGTGCTCGCAGCAGCCCGTAGCGTCCTCGCCGCTGTTGATGGCTTAGATGTGGACTATCTTGAACTCCGCCGCGCCTCCGACCTGGGCGAGATTGGCGAGGACAAGGCTGCGGGGGATGCCAGGCTGCTGATTGCCGCGCGCGTGGGGACCACGCGGCTCATTGATAACGCGGGAATCCTGCTCGGGGAAGTTCAGCGCGAGACGTAAGGTTTCTACGCAAGCATGCCCTGTACTTCCGCATCAGTCGGCGGTTGCGCGCCGACGCGGGAGCAGGTGATGGCTGCGGCTGTGGCGGCGTAGGTGAGAATATCGCGCCATTCGTCGGCTGTGAGGGAGTCGACGAGGGCGCGCGGGTTTCCGTTGCCGCGTAGTTCGAATTGTGTGAGTAGAGCTCCCATGATGGTGTCACCCGCGCCGATGGTGTCCTGGACGGGGACGGAGACCGCGGGGACGTCGATACGCAGGTCGCGTGTTTCGAGGGTGATACCGTTGGCGCCACGGGTGATCACGCGTGCGGGAACATCGGTGTCGCCGAGGAAGTCCACCTCCTCTTCGGAAAGTTTCAGCAGCGTGACGCTAGGCAGGAGCGAATGCAGGAAGTCGCGGTGAGCATCAGTGGCGTAGAAGTCTCGGATATTGGGGTCAAGCGCGATAAACGTTCCGCGCGCCGCAAGGCTATGCAACAGGGTGGCGTACCGGGACGCGCCGGGTTCAAGAGCGAGTGAGCACGTTCCAAAACAAGCGATGTGGGTGTCTAGGTCTTGAGGTGGTTCGACGAAGCGGTCGGCGGTGCCGTCAACGTAGAAGGTGTAGCTGGCACTTCCGTCCGCGCCGATGGAGGTGAGGGCGAGCGTGGTGGGTTCGACACCGCGCTGGACGTGTTCAGTGTCGATATTCTCGCTGTTTAGCCGGTTGTATAGTGCTGTTCCGAAGGTGTCGTGGGAGAGGCGCGAAAGGAATCGGGTGGGAGCTCCGAGTCGGGCGGTGGCTATGGCGACATTGAAGGGACCACCCCCAAGGGCGGGGTGTAGTGGTATTGCGTGTGGTTCGCCGGTAATGGTGGGGGAAGGCACGAGGTCGACAAGCCCTTCGCCGCAAATGGTAATCATATTCATTTTCCTTTTCGGGTGAAACGGAGGTGTAACTTTGTTGACGTTCCGACAAATAGTAGGAAATAATAGGCATATATTTATTACATAAAGCTTTTTCTGTGGCTGATCGGTGCCTCAGATGTGAAGCTTTGCTCTATGGACAAGTCTAGGTGGTACTCGTGCAAATGACGCGCTTCGCAGACCTTGGTCTGCGCGTTGTGATGCGACTCGGCGCTCCCAGCGCTGACCAGGAAGGGCGACGCAATACCGTAAATAACCTTGCGGAAGACATCAGTGCGTCGAGTGCGCATGTGGCCAAAGTCGTGGCCAAGTTGGTGAATATTGGTGTGGCAAACAGTGTCCGTGGGCGCAAGGGCGGCATCGTTCTTGCGGATGACGCGCCCTCAATGAAGGTGGGGGAGGTGCTGCGCAAGCTGGAGGTTAGCAGTGAGGTGATCAACTGTGTTGAGCCCACTGAATGCCCGTACTACTCCAACAATTGCCTGCTTCGCACGCGTTTGGCCCGCGCTCGGGAGGCGTTTTTTGCTGCCCTAGATGACCTCACGATTGCCGATTTGCTGGAGCACACAGCTCGTGAGCATAAGCGCTCAGGGGCTGTGGGGTTGGGGATCCCGCAAATGATTGACCCTAGCGATCGCACGGAAGCATTTGCCTAAGTCAAACTTTCGGTTGGTTTAGGGCGTAATGCCGGACGCTGCGATATGAATTTAATATAGCTACCTGCCCCCCCTACATGTGAAGTAAGGAGCTTTATCGCCATGTCTCACGACATCCATGACCATCACACGCCAACTCCCACCACTGACCGTTCCGGGCTTTCCGACGCCCATGCCGAGGTGATCCGCGCTACCCTTCCGCTTGTTGGCTCCCGGATCAACGACATCACGCCGGTGTTCTACAAGAAGATGTTCACCGCTCATCCGGAGCTTATTGCCGATCTGTTCAATCGCGGCAATCAACAACATGGCGATCAGGCCAAAGCACTGGCCGCGTCTATCGCGGTGTTTGCTTCTGTGTTGGTTGACCCGGATAAACCGCACCCAGATGAGATGTTGGCCCGCATTGGGCACAAGCATGTGTCTCTGGGGATTACAAAAGACCAGTACCAGATTGTTCATGATCATCTGTTTGCCGCCATTGCCGAGGTGCTGGGAAGCGTTGTCACGCCTGAAGTGGCGGAAGCATGGGATGCTGTCTATTGGATGATGGCCGATACGCTCGTCCGTTTTGAAAAAGAGCTCTACACAGCATCAGGTGTGGCTGCGGGGGATGTGTTCCGTGATGTGACGGTGGCCGACAAGAAACCGCTTTCGGATACGGTGACTGAATTCACGCTCGTGGGTGAAGGGTTGGTGCCCCCACGTCCAGGGCAATACACGTCTCTTGGTGTTGTTCTTCCTGATGGTGCCCGCCAATTGCGCCAATACTCCCTGCTGGATGGTGCCTATGAGCAAACAACCTCCTGCTATCGGGTGGCGGTGGAGCGCTCGGGCGAAGTCTCGGAGTTTTTGCACAATCATGTTGCTGTGGGAGATACGATTCAGGCAACACTCGCGGCGGGTGATTTGATTCTCACTGATGGCGATAATCCTGTGGTGTTACTCTCCCAGGGCATTGGTTCGACACCCATGGTGGGTATGTTGTCGTATCTGGCGGCGCAACGTTCTCAGCGGCAGGTCATTGTGGTGCACGCGGATGCCTCAGAGGCTGAGTGCGCGCAGAAATCCGAGATGGAGCGCTTGGTGGAGCAGCTTCCGAATGCTCGCCTCGAGCTGTATTTCCGTGACCAGGGCGAGCGTGTCGACGCCCCGGCCATCATTCCCGCTGGTGCCTCCGTGTATCTGTGTGGCGGGGTGCGGTTCCTGCAGTCAGTTCGCGATCAGATTGATGCCATTCCCGCCGACCAAGCACCGGCTGATGTGCACTTTGAGTTGTTTAGCCCCAACGATTGGCTGATCAACTAGGGTCTTTTCTGGGGCGGCCGCGTTTGGGCAGGTCACCTGCGTCCTTGGGGAGCCTGCCCGCAGTGCGGAGGTTATCGCGCAGCATCACCTCGATTTGGGCGTTGACGCTGCGCATGTTGTCCCCAGCCCACTGGGCGATCGCGTCGTAGATCGCCGGGTCGAGGCGGAGGGGCACATTTTTTCTGGGCATTGTGGTTTAAGTGTAGAGGCTGCCGGTGTTCACCACGGGTTGGGTAGAGGAATCAGAGCAGAGAACCACAAGGAGGTTGGACACCATGGATGCGCGGCGCTCGGAATCGAGGTCCACGATGTCGCGTTCGTCCAGCTTGTCCAGGGCGCTTTCTACCATGGTGACGGCACCTTCCACGATGGTTTCGCGGGCGTCGACAATCGCGGTGGCCTGCTGACGCTGCAGCATAGCCTGCGCGATTTCGGGGGCGTAGGAGAGCGCGGAGATGCGGGCCTCAACAATTTCCAGACCAGCAACAGCGACCCGTGCGGCCACTTCATCAGCGAGTTCCTGGGATACCAGGTCTGTGGAACCGCTCAGGCTGGGAACAGTGTCAATGTTGGTGGAGTCGTAGGGGTGTGTGGTGGCCACGTGCCGCAGCGCGGATTCGGACTGGGAGTAGATGAACTCCTTCATGTCTTCCACGGCAAAAGTGGCTTTGGCGGTGTCTGCTACCTGCCACACCACAATCGCGCCGATAACCACGGGGTTGCCATTGAGGTCGTTGACTTTGATTTCGTTGGTTTCAAAGTTGCGCACACGTACACTGACCTTTTTCGCGTTGGTCAGTGGCGGCACTAGCGACAATCCAGTGCGACGGTTAGTGCCCAGGTAGCGGCCGAACAGCTGGATTACTTGGGTGTGGCCGGGGCTGTTGACCTTGATCATTCCGGCGACCAATGTGCCCATCACGACCCCCAAGATGCCAAGGCCAATGAGTGTCACGTTTATCTGGCCGCCCAACTGTTTCGCGTCTTCTTGGGCGGCTTTGGCAAGCACGGCAACCACGGACCCTACCGTCAGCGCGAGGGAAACGAGGATTGCTGCAATGGCTGCGCCTGGACCCATCGTCCAGGCTGGTTTCTCCATCACATCGACGTTTGTTCCCGAATGACCGACGGGGGTGTCGGAGACAACGATGGTCTCCTCCTGGGCCGGGTCAGTGGACGGGGTATCGGCGGACATGGTGTCACTCCTTACAAGGCGCTTACGAAAAAACTGATATCAGTTTATCACAAAAATAGATATCAGATTTTTGCTCATGCCTTCCATGACTCCCGTAGCTGTGTCTTTTGCCGTGATGGACTAATCTGTAAACCTGTGACTGACGCGAAGAACCCCCACAACCGCAACGATGATGTCCCAGAACAACTGCGCATTCGTCGTGAAAAACGCGCCCGCCTGCTGGAAGACGGCATTGATGCCTACCCAGTTGTTGTGGATCGCACCACCTCTATCACGGACCTGCGCAACAATTATGTGGTGCTGCGGGAGGACGAGAGCGTCGATAAGCACGAAGAAAAACGCGAGGGCGTGCGTTACCTTGCCGTGGGGGAGGAAACCCAGGATGAGGTGGCTGTTGCGGGGCGCGTGATCTTTGTCCGCAATACCGGCAAGCTGTGCTTTGCCACTCTTCAAGAGGGCAATGGCACCAAACTGCAGGCCATGCTGTCGCTGGCGGAAGTCGGCGAGGAAAGCCTAGCCAATTGGAAAACCACCGTTGACCTCGGCGATATCGTGTCTGTGCGCGGGCGCGTCATTTCCTCCAAACGCGGTGAGCTATCCGTGCTGGCTAGCACCTGGCACATGGCGTCCAAGGCCCTGCGCCCTCTGCCTGTGGCTCACAAAGACATGAGCGAGGACACCCGCGTGCGGCAGCGTTACACCGACCTGATCATGCGCGATGCCGCCCGCACTAACGCGCTCACCCGCATCAAGGTGATGCGTGCGTTGCGCAACTACCTGGAGGGCGAGGGCTTCCTAGAGGTGGAAACCCCCATGCTGCAGACCCTGCACGGTGGTGCGGCGGCTAGGCCGTTTGTCACCCATTCCAACGCCCTGGATATCGATCTCTACCTGCGCATCGCCCCCGAGCTGTACCTCAAGAGGTGCGTGGTTGGTGGCATGGAACGCGTCTTTGAGGTGAACCGCAACTTCCGTAACGAGGGTGTGGATTCCTCCCACAGCCCCGAGTTCGCAATGCTGGAAACCTACCAAGCCTGGGGCACCTACGACGACGGCGCCGAGATGATCAAGGGTCTCATCCAAAGTGTCGCCCGTGAGGTGTTCGGTTCCACCACCGTCACCCTCGCGGACGGCACCGACTACGACCTCGGTGGCGAGTGGGCCACCATGGAAATGTACCCCTCCCTCAATGAGGCACTACAGCGTAAACACCCCGGTCAACCCGAGGTCACCGTGGATTCCACCGTCGAAGAACTCAAGGCGCTTGCCGACGTCGTGGGGGTCAAGGTTCCCGAGAATGGTGGCTGGGGTCACGGCAAACTCGTCGAAGAAATTTGGGAAGAACTCTGTGCCGACCAGCTCTACGGCCCGGTCTTTGTGCGGAACTTCCCCGTGGAAACCTCTCCGCTGACCCGCCAGCACCGTACCGAACGCGGTGTGACGGAAAAGTGGGACCTGTATATTCGCGGCTTTGAGCTGGCCACCGGCTACTCCGAACTCGTGGATCCGGTGATCCAACGGGAACGCTTTGAAGACCAAGCCCGGCTTGCCGCCGGGGGCGACGACGAAGCCATGGTCCTGGACGAGGATTTCCTCGCCGCCATGGAGCAGGGCATGCCCCCCACAGCGGGTACTGGTATGGGTATCGACCGCCTGCTCATGGCCCTGACCGGACTGGGAATCCGCGAAACCGTGCTGTTCCCGATTGTGAAGCCAGAGGCATAGGGCGGACTAGGGCGTGGGTTGTGCCTGCTTATTGCGGGCTGCCCAGTACAGCGATCTGGCATTCGTATCACAACGGTCATATACCGAGCCGAAGGGGCCGCCGGGATTGCCGTAGTTCATCGGGACGTCGATACGCCCGCATGTGGAGCCCTGTTCATTCGCTTCGGACGGGCACGCTTCCCATGTGATGGAGTGTGGCGAGGTTGTATGGTTGAAGAAGGTAGCAATTATGCTTTATTCATTACCTTGAGAGGACCTCACGCCCATGATCGAAAAAGCCATCGCCGACTTCCTGACAGTAATCCGCAATCCGCAACACAATGGTGATGATGTGAAAGCTGCATTGTCGCCGGTCATGCAAGAAGTTGGCGACGACAGCGAACGACGGCACTACGCCATGACGCAACTCGCGCCGCTGGTCACCGACGTTGCCTCGCCGGAGGAAGCCTGCTTCATTGCCCTGGTAGTGGGATATTTTGTGGAAAATGGTGGAGACCCGTTGATTGGTTATGCCCCGATTCTGACCCGATTCAATGAGACGCTGGGCAAGGCCATTGATTTCGCCTCACAGTGCGTGGATATGCCACTTGACTCTGAAGCGCTGCAGCCCCTCATTGACGAATACGGGTCGGCAGAAGAGATCGATCCGATGGATTTGGTGCGGGCACACATCGCCACCCACGGTGAGGAAGTGGCACAACACAATCCAGAGCTCTACTTTGCTCTAGAAGCCCAAATAGGATTGCCCAACGCTGCCCTGGCGCATATGAATCATTGCCCAGAAGCCCGTGCTTACGCTCGTGAACTTCCAGATTTTGTCGACCGACTGGCCGCAACGGAAGGTTTTATTGACAACGAGAACGTGTACTGGTGCCACAGGCTTGCACAAATGCTGGATAATGAAGAACTCCTTGTGATCCACCCGGCAAGCGAACAAGGTTTCCGCGTGCGCATTAGTGGCATCGGCGATAATTTCCAGCTGCACACACTCCTTGCCGACGCCCTGAACGGGTCTGATGGTTTCCCCTACGACACACCCGATCCGCACATTGCTGCCATTGCCCGTGGTGAACAAGAGCCTGCGGATGATGATTTCGCAGTGGGCGTGTTCAACATGGTCAACTGGACCGGCATCAAAGGTCTGTTGGGTGAATCGGATGATGACGATGAGTCACACAGTTTCTTTGATGAGTGGATCTGGGGCGAAGGAACACCCTACGACATCGAAAAGTTCGAGGGGACCCGCGTGGTGCTCATTGACGATGCGCCTTACCAACGAAGCTGGCAGGCCAACCTCACTTTCGGCGGGATCCGCCCAGAAGTGACAGTTGTTGAGAAACTCACCCCGCAGCAGGTTCAGGATTGGCTGCAGCGCTTCCAGGCTGGGGTGTAGCTCTGCGCTACCTCTTCCGTCCATCCGCCAGCTTTTCAACGCCGCCAACTAGCGATACCGCCGCAAAGAATCCGATGTAGATTCCCGCGATGTTGCGAATGGCTACCGGCCAGCCTAGTTTGTCGGCGTTGATGAACCCGTAGGGGTAGTAGCCGCCGGTGGTAATGCCACGGAAGATGGTCCAGATGGTCCACACCACGGGAATGACCAACGCAAGAAGTGTGGTTGTGAGGGTGATTTCCCGCTCGGTTTTGGTGTCCCCAAAAAACATGAACAGTATCCAGGTTAGTGGCGCGAGAATTGGCATGATGATGTGGAAAACAGGGTTGGTGTACAGCTCAATTCCCTCGTCAGGGGAAGCCGTTGCCCTGAGGATGAGGTTGTAGATCAGGCCGGTGACGGTGAGCATGAGCGCGGCGTCGATACGCACTACTTTGGCGAGCGTGGGGGAGACGCGGCGGAAGTTGGTGAAGTACCCTAACCCAACGAGTGCGCCAAGAAGATTTGACCACAATGTGAAGTAGGAATAGTTGGCGAGAAGTTTCTCGGGGCCGCTGGTGAATGCAGGCCAGTTTTCAAATGGAACGATCTGCGAGTTGATGCCGGAAAGAATGAAGGCAGAACCGCCGAGAAGGAACATGATGAGGCCCAGCCAGCGCACAAGTTGGTTGATCACGATCAAAGACTATACGCGGTGTGCATGGGAGGTCGTGAACTATTAGACTCTCAGAGTTAGGCTTTTAGCCGTGGAATTTTTGTGAGGAAAGCGCACAGTTACTATTACTATGTCAGATTTGCCCCAGTCGCTAGGCGACGCACTCGAACCTGATCACTCCCGCCCAACCAACACGGCGCGCCAGAACAACCTGGTGTTGTGGATCCTTGTTATCTCGACGATGGTGATGATCCTCAACGAGACGGTCCTGTCGGTGGCGCTGCCCATTATCTCCCAGGATTTTGGTGTGGAAGCCACGATGGTGCAGTGGCTGACCACTGGTTTTCTGCTGGTGATGGCCGTTGTGTTTCCCATGACGGGGTATCTGTTGCAGCGTTTTTCCACGCGCACTATGTTTGTGGCGGCGTTGGCCTTGTTTGCCATTGGTACGGCCGCAGCTGGTATGGCCTGGACATTCCCCATTCTGCTGGTTGCCCGCCTAGTGCAGGCGATTGGTACGGCAGTAATCATTCCACTGCTCATGACGGTCACCATGACCACAGTTCCACCGGAGCGCCGCGGCGCAACGATGGGGCTGATCGGTGTGGTTATTTCTGTTGCTCCGGCACTGGGACCAACAGTGTCGGGCGTTATTCTCAGCGCGCTCAGCTGGCATTGGCTGTTCTGGACGGTGCTGCCCTTTGTGGTGTTATGCCTGGTCATCGGCATTAAGTTCATGCGGAATGTCTCAGAGCAGCACGCCCTTCCGCTGGATATTATTTCGGTGCCGCTGTCGGCGTTGGGTTTCGGCGGGCTGGTGTACGGCCTCTCGGAAATCGGCACGGTGATCAACGGCAGCACGAAGATGCCACTGGTGGTGCTGGCCGTGGGGGCGGTGTTCCTTGTCTTGTTCGTGCTCAGGCAGCTGACACTGGGCAAGCGTGACGCGGCGTTATTGAACCTTCAACCGTTTAGTTTCAGGCCGTTCTGCGTTGCAGTCATAGCCATTGGGTCTAGCATGGGTGTGCTGTTGGGTACGGTTGTAGTATTGCCGTTCTTCCTGCAAGACTCGCTGGGCGCATCGGCCTTGCAGACAGGTTTGTTGGTGCTCCCCGGTGGTTTGTTGGAGGGGCTGGCCAGCCCAGTTGTGGGGCGCATCTATGATCGGCGTGGCGCCCGTGTGCTGGTCATTCCCGGCGCGATCGGCATCACTGTCAGTGAGCTGGGACTGTCCATGCTGTCGGAAAATTCGAGCATTTTTGCGGTGTTGGTGCTGCATATGTTGCTATGCCTCAGCCTGGCCTGCGTGATGACTCCCCTCATGACCGACGGTCTTGCCGCCGTTCCGCAGAACCTATACAGCCACGGTTCCGCAATTTTGAATACACTGGAGCAGCTGGGCGGTGCGGCTGGCACGGCGATTCTGGTGGCGGCGATGACAGTGGCCTCGAAGTATGCCCTGGATTCTGGTGATGCTCCGACTACGGCAATGGCATCTGGCGCGTCAACGGCCTTCATTGTGGGCACGTTAGTGGGCGTGGCGACCCTGGTAACGGTGCTTTTTGCTGCTGGGAAGACCGCCAAGACGGCTGAGCCAGCAAGCGATGGGTAGCTCTGGGACTAGATGGGGGCTGCGAGCTGCAGGCGTTTAAGCGTCCTTGTGCTGGCCTTGGTTCTGTTCATAATTACACCGTTCGGCCATCAAACGGTGTAATTATGGTAATGCCCTTCCGTAAATCTCCAGTTCACAAAAGTAGCAGAGGGTATAACTACACCGTTTTATTTTTTATGGTGTAGTTGCAGTCTTCTCAGCACATCCCGGTAGGCATAGCCGGAGAATGCTTGTTTGGCGGAGTAAGCCCACACTCGATAGCCGGCCGTTACGAGGGCATCAAGGCGGTTGGTGGCCTTTTCAATGGAGTTATCTTCCGTGTCGCCGTACTTTCCCAGCCCGGAGATTTCGATGACAATGCGGGTGCCGCGAACGTAAAAGTCCACACGACGCAGCACACCCCGGGCGTCAATAAGTTCTACCTGGGGTGCCAGGTCCACGAGTCCTTCGTGGCGCACTTGTGCGAGAAAGTATGCCTCAGCTGCGGAATCAAGATGTGGGTCGGCGAGTTGTAGGCATTGTGCCAACATTGGTGATCGAGTGGCGGCATGGCGAAGTTCCTCAGTGGCATCGGATCGGTGTTTCAATGCCCAGCAGACGGACATAAAACAATCCTCGAAACCGTGGAATCGTGCCAGGTCAAGGGCTGTCTGCGCAATGTTGGTGACTACGACGTGCTGCCCCTGTACATAGTCTTTGGTGGACAACCGGCCTGTGAGTTTCCTGCCGGAACAAGTCGTGTCTTTTCGGCCGCGTGCTACGTAGTATTCGACCGGCGAATTCTTATCGACGAGTGTCCACATGCCCCACAGAAGCGCCGCTGATCGACCACCGATGATGCGTATCCGACTTGTTCCCAGTGCGAGAGCGCGTAGACGGTGCTGCTCCCACGGCGGCTGGCTGGTGTAATCAGCTCGTGGAATATAGACACCACGTGCAAGTTTTAGGTAGGTGCCGTCACGGACGAGCTTGCGTACGGCGCGCATAAAAGGCTCTGGCTGAGCACGGGCCACAATCAGCCCGTGTTGTTCTTGTTCCCCCACATGGAAAAGGTATCACTCCCGCTTTGACGTCTACGTTGACTGCCGTGCGAGCTCGCAGGCAATCACGGCGGCGGCCATGCGGAGCGGGAGTTCATCGTCGCTGACTTTGCCATAGGCGCGGGCTACTCTGAGTGTACTTTTAGTGGCTGCTAGCTCCATGACCTCGCGGAATTGTGGTTGGTTGAAGTAGTCCTCAGCGCTGCGGTTCCTAAGGTGTCGAGCGACAAACTGGGCGGTGTAGCGCATTCCGTTGTCGGTGCCGTTGAACCAGCGAAACATACAGCGAAACATACGTAGTCCTCCTGCCCTGATTGGTGGTGGACCCTAGTGTACGGGCCGAAGCCAGCACCCCCGCTTCACAGGTAATTTTATGGGCTGTTCGCTACAGGCGTACAGTGTCTGTGGCGTCGAAAAGTGGGGTTTGACCTGCTGAAATTTATATGTGCTACCTAGAGGTGGGCAACTCGTCTGTTCAATGGGGACTGAATTGGGCTTGCGGCGGGTTACAGTGGGTGCCGTTAGCTAGAAAAAGAAGGAGAGTCATGTTCGAGAGGTTTACGGACCGAGCTCGCCGCGTCATCGTGTTGGCGCAGGAGGAGGCTCGGAGCTTCAATCACAATTACATCGGCACGGAGCACATTCTTCTTGGCCTGATTCAAGAGGGCGAGTGTGTTGCTGCGAAGGCGCTGGAATCCATGGGTATTTCCCTGGAGGCCGTGCGTCAGGAGGTCGAGGAGATCATTGGCCGCGGTAGCCAGCCGCACGTTGGCCATATTCCTTTTACTCCCCGTGCCAAGAAGGTTCTGGAGCTCTCCCTGCGTGAGGGCCTGCAGATGGGCCACAAGTATATTGGCACGGAATTCCTGCTGCTGGGCCTGATCCGTGAGGGTGAGGGCGTGGCTGCGCAGGTGCTGGTGAAGCTCGGTGCGGATCTTCCGCGTGTGCGCCAGCAGGTTATTCAGCTTCTGTCCGGCTATGAGGGCGGTGAAGGCGGTACGCCTGAGGCTCCGCAGCAGAGCAGCGGCAGCGACGCCGTTGGCGCTGGCGCTTCCCCCGGTGGTCGGGTGCAGAGCAGCGTTGGTGAGCGCTCCAATTCGCTCGTGTTAGACCAGTTCGGCCGGAACCTGACCCAGGCTGCCCGCGACGGCAAGCTTGATCCGGTGGTGGGGCGTGAGAAGGAAATCGAGCGCGTCATGCAGGTTCTTTCCCGCCGCACCAAGAACAATCCGGTTCTTATCGGTGAACCCGGTGTGGGTAAAACCGCCGTTGTCGAGGGCTTAGCCTTGGACATTGTTAACGGCAAGGTTCCAGAGACGCTGAAGGATAAGCAGCTTTACTCCCTAGACCTGGGTTCGCTTGTTGCGGGTTCGCGTTACCGTGGTGACTTTGAGGAGCGCCTGAAGAAGGTGCTCAAAGAGATTAACCAGCGCGGGGACATCATCCTGTTTATTGACGAGATCCACACTCTCGTGGGGGCTGGTGCCGCCGAGGGCGCTATTGACGCTGCGTCACTGCTCAAGCCCAAGCTGGCCCGCGGTGAGCTGCAGACCATCGGTGCCACCACGTTGGATGAATACCGCAAGCATATTGAGAAGGACGCTGCGCTGGAGCGTCGTTTCCAGCCGGTGCAGGTACCGGAGCCTTCCGTTGAGCTGACCATCGATATTCTTAAAGGTCTGCGTGACCGCTACGAGGCTCACCACCGCGTGTCCATTACCGACGGCGCGTTGGCTGCGGCCGCCAACCTCTCCGATCGCTACATCAACGACCGCTACCTGCCGGACAAAGCCGTTGACCTTATCGACGAGGCTGGTGCCCGTATGCGTATCAAGCGCATGACCGCACCCGCTGGCCTGCGCGAGGTGGACGAGCGCATCGCCGCCGTGCGTCGCGAGAAGGAAGCGGCTATCGACGCCCAGGACTTTGAGAAGGCAGCCGGCCTGCGGGATCAAGAGCGCAGGCTAGGCGAGGAGCGCTCCGAGAAGGAAAAGCAGTGGCGCGCCGGTGACCTGGAGGAAATCGCCGAAGTTGGCGAGGAACAGATTGCCGAGGTGCTGGGCACCTGGACTGGTATCCCGGTGTTCAAGCTCACCGAGGAAGAATCCTCACGCCTGCTGCACATGGAGGAGGAACTGCACAAGCGCATCATCGGCCAAGACGATGCCGTGAAGTCCGTCTCCCGTGCGATTCGCCGCACCCGTGCCGGCCTGAAGGATCCGCGACGCCCCTCCGGTTCCTTCATCTTTGCTGGTCCGTCCGGTGTGGGTAAGACCGAATTGTCCAAGGCACTTGCAGAATTCCTGTTTGGCGAGGACGACGCACTGATTCAGATCGATATGGGTGAGTTCCACGACCGTTTCACCGCGTCCCGCCTGTTCGGTGCCCCTCCCGGATACGTCGGCTACGAAGAGGGCGGTCAGCTCACCGAAAAGGTGCGTCGCAAGCCGTTCTCCGTGGTTCTGTTCGACGAGATCGAAAAGGCACACAAGGAGATTTACAACACCTTGCTGCAGGTGCTGGAAGACGGTCGCCTCACCGACGGCCAGGGACGCGTGGTGGACTTCAAGAACACTGTGCTGATCTTCACCTCCAACCTTGGTACCCAGGACATTTCCAAGGCCGTGGGCATGGGCTTCAGCAGCGTCGGGGAAACCGATGCGGAAGGCCAGTACGAGCGCATGAAGCAGAAGGTCAACGACGAGCTGAAGAAGCACTTCCGCCCCGAGTTCTTGAACCGTATTGACGACATTGTGGTCTTCCACCAGCTCACGCAGGAAGAAATCATCAAGATGGTGGACCTGCTGGTCGGCCGTGTGTCCAAGGCTCTCAAGGCCAAGGACATGGACCTTGAACTCACCGACAATGCCAAGAAGCTCCTGGCCAAGCGTGGTTTCGACCCGGTCCTGGGTGCTCGTCCGTTGCGTCGCACCATTCAGCGCGAAATCGAGGATGTTCTGTCCGAGAAGATCCTCTTCGGCGAGGTTGGTGCTGGTGAGATCATCACCGTGGACGTGGACAACTGGGATGGTGAATCCAAGGGCACGGAAGCTCAATTCACCTTCACTCCGCGCCCCAAGCCGTTGCCTGACGGTGGTGACTTCGGAGAAATCTCCGTGGAGGCCGCCGAAGCGGTCGTCGCCGCAGACTCAGACCTGTAAAGACCTGTGACGCAACCGCTGTAGTCAACATCACAACACAAGCCGCTGTCCCCTCACATGAGCGTGAAGGGCACAGCGGCTTTGTTGATTTTTCACCAATTCCGTTACATTACCGTTATTCTGGGAAAGTGTGAGGCTGTTTTGAAAATAAAACCTAAAAAGTGCTAACCCATGCAGGAAGTCAGGCGAAGAAAAGAGGTGAAATGGGCGCGAGGCGGAAACAAGCGCAGGACAACGACCTTGGCGCGCAGCTGACATCGTCGGCACGCAGGGACGCGCCCTTGGCGTATGCCATCGCCTTTGTGTCTTTTGCCAGGTCGCAGGGGTATAGCCCGGCACAGCTAGCCAAATGGGTACACGACCAGTACGAGTCCACCGGCTGGTACGACGGATTTGCCGCCAGCCACGACCCAGACAGCCTGTTCGAGGCGTTCCTCACTGACATCGTGCAGGGGCATTTGCTGTTGCGCACGGCGGCGAAAATCGTGCGCGACGGTGAGGGAGTGATCATTCACACAGATACGTTTATTCCTCGCCGCGCCCGAGCCATGTCCCGGCAGTTTGGGCTGGATCCCACGGACGTGGAGTCGTTTGTGGAGGAGCTTCTTGTCCAACACGCCACCCGCCTGGGCATGTCGGCCACAATTAGCTCCGGCCAGCGTGGGCGGGAAGTGCGTATTTCTCCCAGCTGGAATAACGGTAATGCGTTGACGGTACGTGAGATCCTAGAGCAGGATCGCGCCTGGCTACGTGGGTTTTTGCAGCACAGGTGGGGTGGGGACACGTTGCTGACACGCGGCAAGGAACACAACGTCGCCTCAGCATCAGGGTTCCTGGCCACGGAGGGGCAGAAAATCGTGGGCGTGCTCACCTACGCGGACGATGGGGAGCACTGCGAAGTGCTGACCCTTGATGCACTAGAACCAGGCCGCGGCATTGGTCGATTGTTGGTGGATGCCCTCATGGAATCCCGTGAGGTTGGGGAGGTAATAACGGTAGTCACCTCGAACGATAATCTTGATGCTCTGGGGTTTTACCAGCGCATTGGGTTCCAGTTGACGGCGGTGCTGCCGGAAGCCATCAACAACGCGCGGCTCACCAAACCATCCATTCCGACGGTGAGCAAGCGGGGCATTCCCATTCGGGACGAGCTGGTTCTCACTCAGGTCGTGCGACCCTAACATCACCTGACCTCACCAATGAAGCGCATGTCACATATATAGTGGGAGGCGCAACAAGCGTGAAGGATCGTAAAGGAGTTGATGCGGAGTGGGAATCACCTTCCGTAAACGTCAGAAGATGGGCAAGAATAGTTGGCTGAACGTGTCGGGTTCTGGTGTGTCCGCATCCACGAAGGTGGGGCCAGTGACGTTCAATAGTCGCGGTGGTCTGTGGTTGAAGCTTCCCGGCGGCCTGACATTCCGCGGTCGCTGGCGCTGACGCATATCACAGTATCGTTGTACGTCCATGGACGTACAATCACTCCAGCATAAATGTGCGAGGAGTGACATATGGCCCAAGAGAGCAATAGCGACGACAGCACCGCCGGTCAGCAAGCGATGGGGGTGGAAGCTGATGCCGTGCTGCGTCTAGGTTTGCTGATGGTTGCCGCTGGAACCGGCGGTTATCGTGTTATCCGCGCCATGAAACGTGCGGCCCGGGCCATGGGGTTTGATCGCCTAGATGCGGAAATTTCCATCACCAGTGTTGTGTGCACGTTCCACCGGGGCGTGTCTTTTCGAACGGTGGTGGCTACGCAACCCGCCCCGGCGGTGGATGCCTCCCGCATAGAGGCCCTGGAACATCTCACACATCACCTGCCCAATCGCATGAGCGCAAACGCGTTGACCATGTGCTTGGACGATATTGTCCATTCGGTGACACACCGCTGGTCGCGGCCTGTGTTGATGGTCGCAGCGGGTGCGGCCTGTGCGGCGTTCGCACTGCTCAACTACTTTCCAGCCGAGGGGGCCGCAGCCGTGGCGGTGGCTGCGGCATGCGGACAACTGGTGCGTATGATTCTCGCGTCGCGGCACCTCAACCAGCTGGGCGTGGTGGCCGTAGCTGCGGCAACCTCCTGCCTGGTGTTTTACCTCCTGAACTGGGCATTGCCGCTGACGCACCTCCCTGATGATGCCCGTGCCTTCGCCGCCGGATACATCGCGGCGGTGCTGTACCTCATTCCCGGCTTTCCGCTGTTTTCCTCCATGCTGGACCTCAGCCGTTTCGACATCACCGCAGGTTTGACCCGCTTGTGTTACGCCATGGCGGTGATTACCGCCGCCACCATGTCCGTAGCGTTGGTATCGGCGATGACGGGGCTATCGCCGTTGTCTATCGACGCCCCGACCCCCACTGCTCGCTGGTATCTGCTCGCCGCTGTTGCCAGTTTCGTCGGTGTTGGTGGTTTTGCATTGCTGTTTAACTCATCACGGCGCATGGTGCTGTTCGCGGCGTCGATAGGCGTGGTGGCCAACATGGTTCGGCTGGTGATGATCGATGTGGGCGTGCAACCCCAGTACGCCGCCTATACCGGCGGTGTGGTGGTCGGGCTGCTGGGGGCGGTGATTACGGCGCAGACAACCCTGCCGCGTATCACCATGACGGTACCTGCATCAGTGATCATGATTCCCGGCACGGCCATGTACCGTGCCGTGCATTTCCTCAACTCAGGCGATATTGATCAGGCGCTCTCCAACGCAGCTACCGCCGGGCTGATCATCGTGTGGATTTCCGCTGGTCTTGTCACTGCACGCATCCTTACGGACAGGGATTGGGCGTTCGGGAAGCCTATCGACTTTCAGAAACACACAGCGGACTAAATGCGCCCGGGAGCTGGAACAAACCATCAGGCGTTTGCTCGGCCAGACCGTCGGTCAGTAGGGAATGCAGCGCCCGGGAGCGTTGCGGGGCGTCGGGCCACGCGGCGTCGATACGCGACTGCGGAACTGGGGCTGTGGCACCACGCAGCACATCCATGATCAGCCCCCGTACTTGCCGATCCGTACCTGTGAACTTTTGCACACGCTTCTTCGCCCGCGCCAGTTCCTCAGTAGACGGTTCTGGACAACCCGCCGACTGCCATGCGCAATTTTTGATCAGTGGGCAGGCATCGCAATCGGGTGAGGTGGCGGTGCAGACCAGCGCCCCCAACTCCATCAGCGCCACCGACATATCCGCCGCCTGTTGGGGCTCTTGTGGAAGCAGCGCCTCCACCTGCGCCAAATCCCTTTTCGACGCCGCGCCGGGCAGGAACCGCCCCAGCTTCCAGCGTGAATACACCCGCCGAACATTCGTATCCACGACCGGAACCCGCTGCCCATAGGCGAATGCAGCCACTGCCCGTGCTGTGTAATCCCCAATCCCCGGCAGCGCCAGCAACTCGTCCACATCCGACGGAACGTCGCCACCATGCTTATCGACGACCACCCGCGCGCACTCCAACAGTCGTAAAGCGCGCCGCGGGTATCCCAGCTTGCCCCACGCACGCAGCACGTCATCGGCGCTGGCCTGGGCGAAATCAGTGGGAGTAGGCCAGCGGCGCATCCACTCCTGCCAGATTGGTTCCACACGCTTGACCGGGGTTTGTTGGCTCATTACCTCGCTCAGGAGGATTCCCCACGCCGAGGTGTCGGGGGTACGCCACACGATGTCCCGCTTGTTGGCGGCAAACCAGGTGATGAGGTGTTTATCGGGGGAAAATTTAGAGGCCATCAAGGTACTCAGTGTAGCCAAAAAGGTCGCACGCGCCGTATCGAAGATGCACAATGAATCCATGACCACCTCTAGCACTGACAACATCATCACTCCCAAGCAGGCATGGAACGCCCTTGTGGAGGGCAACCACCGGTTCATGACGTTCCGGGAAAAGCGCCCCAACCAGGACGTGGAGCGCCGCATGCAAATGCGCTACGGCCAGAATCCCATTGTGGCCGTGCTCGCCTGCTCAGACTCGCGTGTGCCCGTCGAACTGATCTTTGACCAGGGGCTCGGCGATGCTTTTGTGATCCGCACGGCCGGCGAAATCATTGATCTCGCGGTGCTCGGCAGCCTGGAATACGCTGTGGAATCGTTGAATGTTCCCCTCATCGTCGTGATGGGGCATGAATCCTGCGGCGCTGTCGCAGCCACCCAAGCCGCAATAGACGGGCATGAAATTCCCGATGGTTTTCAGCGCGTGCTTATTGAAAAAGTCAGCCCGTCCATTCTGCAGGCTCGCGCAGCCGGCTACACCACCACCGCAGAATTTGAGGCGCATCATGTTGCCGAAACGGTGAACCAAGTGCTGAGCCGTTCCCCAGAAGTCAAGTCCAAGGTTTCCCGTGGAACATGCGGAATTGTGGGAGTGCGCTACCGTCTGTCCGATGGACTCGCCGAACCAGTGGTCACTATTGGGGTAGGAGAGTAGCACCACCAGTCACATCAGACACGCCGATACGCTAAAGCATCACGCGCCGCGTACCTAATAAGGTAAAAGCGTGAGTACGCCACAGAACAAACGACACCCCGAGATTATTTACATCCGCCGCCGTATCGCAGCCGTTGTGATACTCGTGGTTGTCGCAGGCCTGCTCATTTGGCTGATGTCGGTTGTTGGGGGAGGCAATAAGACCAGCGCCGAGGATCCCAGCGCTGTGGCCACGACCGCTTCGTCCACCGCCGCCCCCTCATCCACCAGCAGCGCGTCTGCAAGCAGTACGGACAGTGATTCCAGCGCATCCAGCAGCGCCTCGCATTCCTTGGCGGCGCCCTCGGACGCGCGGTCCACAGAACCCACCACCAGTGCAGAACGCGGCACGAAAAATACCTGCGAGTTGAAGGACCTGGTGATCAGTGCCAGATCCGATCAGGATAGCTTCGACGCAGGCCAGCAGCCGCGTTTCTACATGACGGTGGATAACCCCACCAATGTGGATTGCGAGATTGACCTGGCTGAGAATCCCCTGCGCTTCGAGGTGTACGACCTGGCCACCAACAAGCGCATCTGGTCGGATATGGATTGCACGCCCACCGACGAGCAGGATTCCCGCGTGTTCCCCGCCGGTGAGCAGCGCTACTACGAGGTGATTTGGTCACGCACAAGCTCTGCGCCGAACTCCTGCAACAAGCGTGAAAACGTGCCTGATGGCGGTTACTACCTGTACACCTTGGTGGGTACCAACCACTCTGACCCCATCACGTTCAACCTGCATGGGAACGCCTAGCTTCTTGATATTTACGTGGGTAACTCATGCCCTAGGCGCTAAACGCAGTTGAAATAGCATCTGTTATGTCCCGCACGTAGTTGACTGTTATCCCGGGTACAGTGACTTTTTCGCCATTGGGGATGATTGCGGTGGTAAAGCCAAGGCGCTGTGCTTCCTGCAGGCGTCGGACGGTGTTGGGTATCCGCCGGATTTCCCCAGCCAGGCCCACCTCGCCGAGCACCACCATTTTCGCGGGAAGCGCCTTGTGAGCCATGGCAGACGCAGTAGCAAGCGCAATGGCTAGATCGGCTGCGGGTTCGTGCACGCGCATGCCGCCCACAGTGGCGATGTAGACCTCCTTGTCGGCGGAGCTTCGGCCCGCGCGCGCAGCCAACACTGCAAGAACCATGGGAACCCGGGTGGCATCGAGCCCTGTCACCGCGCGGCGCGGATTTTTCGACGGTGTAGTCACTAGCAGGCTTTGCACCTCCGCGAGAATTGGGCGTACCCCATCCATAGCGACAGTTACAGCTGTGCCATCGGGGGAGTCGTCGCGGTGGGAGAGGAACAGCCCAGAGGGGTCTTCCACTTCTTTGATCCCGTCCGAGACTTGTTCAAAACACCCCACCTCGTCCGTCGCGCCAAAACGGTTTTTGATGCCACGCAGCATGCGCAGAGAGGAATGTCGATCGCCTTCAAAATTCAGCACCACGTCCACAAGGTGCTCCAACACCCTGGGGCCAGCGACGTTGCCATCTTTTGTCACATGTCCGACCAGCAGAATCGGAATGCCCGTGTTCTTGGCCAGCGCGGTCAGTGCGGCGGTGACGGCACGGGACTGCGCCACCCCACCGGCCACGCCCTCTACGCCGGGCGCGTGCATGGTTTGCACCGAGTCCACGATGAGCAGCGAGGGTTTCAGCTGCTCCACGTGTCCAAACACCACGTCAAGGTCAGATTCCGCTGCGAGAAACAGCGTATCCTTCAGCGCGCCGGTGCGTTGCGCACGCATACGTACCTGCCCCACTGATTCTTCGGCGGTGACGTACAAGGCGGTGCGTGTGTCGCGTGTCGACGCCTCTCCTTCCGCAGGTTGCGTCGCCCACTTCGCCGCCACCTCCAGCAACAATGTGGATTTACCCACGCCGGGTTCCCCAGCAAGCAACACCACGGAACCCGGTACGAGGCCGCTGCCTAGTACCCGGTTAAGTTCTCCGATACCAGTGGATGTAGTGGTGGAACTCGCTGGGTCAATACGCACAATTGGCAATGCCGGGGCGGTAGGTGTTAGACCCGTGGGGAGTGCCCCAGTGAATGCGGCTACGGCAGCGCCTCCACCGCCGTTCTTGCTGGTTGCCGCAACGCGTTTTTCTTCCAACGTCCCCCATGAACCGCACTCAGGGCAGCGACCCAACCACTTTGCACATGTGTAGCCACAATCAGTGCATTGGTACTGGGTGCGTGGTTTTTTCACTGCCGTTTTTGCCATGTTGCGCAGTGTAGACACCACGGTAGACACGTCCGACACAAGGGTCGAACATGTGTGTTACATCTGGTGGCCGCCAACTTTAGTGACAATGCTATTACCCACGCTGATGTGGGCGTCGGAAAGCTGAATCATTGACCCCATACTATGGACTTATGAACAGGGGTCATGCACGCGAAAACCCCCAGCTCAAAGCCGGGGGTTGCCAGGAGGTGCGAAAAATCCTGTGCTAGTGGCTGTGGCCCGAGTGGGCATCGCCGGATTCGGAGCCAGTGGTGCGTTCGACCTGGCCCGACTTGTGCAGGTTGCCTGCAATGGTGGCGGAGACAGTCACTTCGCCATTATCAAAGTTGAACACCACGTCCTTGGTGCCGCCCAGTGCCAAACCGTTGTTTTCCAGGGAGGTGGAAATATGTGTGATGCACCCGGTTTCCGGCTTGGTGAGGTTGTCAATGTACTTCTTGGAATCAGCAACGACAGTGCATTCGCGTTCCAGCTTTGGCTTCTCTGACAGGGTGACCTGCTCACCGCCAACAGTGACGGATTCCAACGTATGGGTGCTCTCGCTGGTGTCCTGGTTGACCGCCGTGAATTTTAACGCTGCAGTAGAGTCATCATTCACCACCACAGTGACGTCACGGACGGCGATTGTGTTGTCGTCGCTGTGGGCGCTGGCACCATCGACTGCTGCTACTTGATTGGCGGTTTGGGAGATCTGCCCAGCGCCACATGCGCTGAGGGCCAGTGCGGCGCAACCAGCTAAGCCAAGGGCGACACCACGGCGAGCGGCCGACTTGAGGGTCATCACTTTTATGTCCTCCGTTTGAGGCTGGTGGGTAAAGTCAGTTGTCACTAACCTACTTTAGTCACCCCAAGGCATGTTCACACATTTTTTCTGCAGATAATAGGGGTCTGCGGGGGCAGTCGAAGGGGTGAATCTTGCATACTGAGACTAGCCGCAGACTATCCAAGGACTGTCTGCGCGCACCGCATAGACCATGCATGAGACCTGCCTGGATCGTGTTATGATGTCGATATTTACGGCTTTTAACAAGGAGTGGGCATGGATTTTAAAGTCGGAGACACCGTCGTGTACCCGCACCACGGCGCGGCCGTGGTTGAGGCCATTGAGCAGCGGGAAATGCGCGGCGAAGTCGTCGACTACTTGGTGCTGCAGATTCACCAGTCGGATCTGACCGTCCGTGTGCCCGCAATGAACGCTGAACTTGTTGGTGTGCGCGACGTGGTGGGAGAAGAGGGCCTGTTGAAAGTCTTCTCCGTACTGCGTGAGACTGATGTGGAAGAAGCTGGCAACTGGTCACGCCGCTATAAGGCCAACCAGGAACGCCTCGCCTCTGGTGACGTGAACAAGGTTGCGGAGGTTGTGCGTGACCTATGGCGTCGCGAACAAGACCGCGGTTTGTCTGCTGGCGAGAAGCGCATGTTGGCCAAAGCGCGCCAGGTGCTGGTGGGGGAGCTGGCGCTGGCAGAAAACGTGGATGAGGCGAAAGCCGACGACTTGGAAAAACAGTTTGCGGAAACCATTGAGCGCCACCGCGCACTGGGCGTGGAGGATGAGCCGGAGAAGAAGGTTGTGGAGGACATGGACGTGGACCTTGACGACCTCAACTTCGACGATGAAGACTAGCGGCTAACAATGCCCGCCCGCCGTGTCACCGCGCTGCTGGCCGCAGCCGGGAAAGGTTCCCGATTGGGAGCGCCAATACCTAAAGCGTTTGTTTCGCTGCGCGGCGTGAGTCTTGTGGAGCGCAGCATTCGTGGCATGGTGACCTCCGATGTAGTGGACCAGATCATTGTGCTGGTTAGCCCTGACATGGAGGACTATGCCCTCGAGCTGTTTGCTAAACGGGGCGTGTTCGAGTTGGGGGTGGGTATTCGGCTTGTCCATGGCGGTGGGGAACGCGCTGACAGTGTGTGGGCTGGTCTGCAGGCCATTGAAGAAGACGATGGCATTGTGCTCATCCATGACAGCGCCCGTGCCCTCACCCCGCCCGGGCTGATTGCGCGTGTGGCGCAGAGTGTTCTCGCGGGAAACGCGGCCGTGATCCCTGTCCTACCGGTGGCAGACACGATCAAGCGAGTGGCGGAAGGGGCGGTCGTCGATACGCCGCCACGGGATACTTTGAGGGCTGTGCAAACTCCGCAGGGTTTTGACCTACGAACGCTGCGTGCCGCCAACCAGGAGTTTTTTGCCCAGTCGCACCCCAGTTTCACGCCCACCGACGATGCCAGCCTCATGGAATGGTACGGCCAGCGCGTGCTGTGCGTGCCTGGTGATCCCATGGCATTTAAGGTCACCACACCGATGGATATGGTCATGGCGCAACACATCACCGACGACGTTGAACCCACTATTTTTGAGGTGCCAAGTGACTAATATTATTCCGCGCGTGGGTATCGCCACCGACGCCCACCGCATCGAACCCGGCAAACCCTGCTGGATCGCATGCCTGCTTTTCGACGCCGCCGACGGCTGCGAAGGGCACTCCGACGGCGATGTTGTCGCGCATGCCGTGGTAGATGCCCTGCTCAGTGCCTCAGGGCTGGGGGATCTAGGGTCTTTTGTTGGTGTCGGACGCCCCGAATACGACAACGTATCTGGCACGCAGCTGCTCACGGAATGCCGGGAACTGCTCGACTCCCACGGCTTTACTATTGGCAATGTTGCCGTGCAGCTCGTAGGCAACACGCCGAAAATGGGGCCGCGCCGGGCGGAAGCGGAAGGCATAATGGGGGAACTCATCGGCGCTCCCGTGTCGGTATCGGCCACAACAACCGATGGTCTTGGCTTTACTGGACGGGGAGAAGGGCGCGCCGCAATCGCCACCGCTGTGCTATGGAAATAATTTAAGGTATATTAATTTGTTATGAGAAATCATGCCGTCACCGTCGCTGTCAACGTCGCCACATCCGCCGCTCTCACAGTATCCATCTTGGCGGGTGGGGCCGCCGTGGCGTCCGCTGACCCCGCACAACCAGCGGAACCCACCGCTGAGGTCATCGCCTCCCAGCACAGCGTCGACACAGAAGTTAGCATTCTGGAGGCTAATTACAAAGATCTCACCACTCGCGACAATAAAGCTCGCCATGGCCAGGAAAACGTTGACTATCTCGCATGGTTTGTGGAGAAGGAAAACAATCTTCTCACGCAAGTGAAGCAACTGTCCGCCCGCGCAGACAAGAAAGAAGACAAGGAACGTCTGGCCACGCTGACTACTAATCTGGAGACCTTGCTGGCGTCGGACATGAAGGAACTTGACGAGGCGAAACGCAGCGTACTGTCCAGCTTCCCGGGTTCTGACGTGCTGAATAAAGTTGGTACCATGTTTGCGCCGCTAGACCAGATTTTTGATCGCATGACCAGTGCCTTTAGCTCCTAGCAGGTCATGGTTGCCTAGCTGCCACCTGCAGGTATCGCGGCGGTGGTGAAGTAGGCGGCAGTGGAGGTGCCGGCCCCCTCAGTTACACTGATTCGTGTGACTCTTCGAATTTACGACACTGCGACCCGAACACTCCGTGACTTTGAGCCCGTCCGCGCCGGGCACGCCTCGGTGTACTTGTGTGGTGCGACGGTACAGACGGTGCCGCATATTGGGCATATTCGCAGCGGCGTTGCATTCGATATCCTCCGTAACTGGCTTGAAGCCCACGAGCTTGATGTCGCGTTTGTGCGCAACGTCACCAACATTGACGACAAGATTCTTACCAAAGCCGCAGACAACGGACGGCCCTGGTGGGAATGGGCGGCCACCCACGAGCGGGCTTTCCAATGGGCGTACGACCAGCTCGGCGTGCGCCCCCCATCAATTGAGCCGCGCGCCACAGGGCACATCACGGAGATGGTGGAGTACATGCGCCGCATTATTGACAATGGTCACGGTTATGCGGCTGACGGCAACGTGTACATGCAGCCAACCTCCCTGCCGGACTACGGGCACCTTTCCGGCCAGAAACTCGACGAGCTTGACCAAGGTGAATCCGCTGGCACCGGTAAACGCGACCCTCGCGACTTCACCATGTGGAAAGCAGCAAAGCCTGAAGAACCAAGCTGGCCGACACCGTGGGGCGATGGTCGCCCCGGCTGGCACATTGAGTGCACTGCTATGGCCACAAAGTACCTGGGCGCGGAGTTTGATATTCACTGCGGCGGCCTGGACCTGCAGTTCCCGCACCACGAAAACGAAATTGCACAGGCCCACGCTGCGGGTGACCCTTTTGCGCGCTACTGGATGCACAACGGCTGGGTCACCATGTCCGGTGAGAAGATGTCCAAGTCGCTGGGCAATGTTCTGAGCATTCCGAACGTGCTGACCAAGGTCCGCCCCGTGGAGCTGCGCTACTACCTGGGCAGCGCCCACTACCGCTCAATGTTGGAATACTCTGAGGCATCGCTGCAGGAAGCCGCCGCTGGCTATCGCCGCATTGAGTCCTTCCTGCATCGTGTGGTTGAGCTGAACGCTGGTGAGATAGAAAAGGGTGAGGTGACGGACGCGTTCACGGCCGCGATGGATGATGACCTCGGTGTCCCCGCAGCGCTTGCCGAAGTACACAACGCGGTTCGTGCTGGTAATTCCGCCCTGGATAAAGGCGACACCGCAGAAGCGACGGCCATTGCTGGGCAGGTCCGAGCCATGACTGCGATCCTGGGTGTGGACCCGTATGCTCCGCAGTGGCGCGACCGAGACCAATCCAATGATGCCGCGCTCGCCGCCCTGGATGTGCTCATTGCTGATGCGTTACGACGCCGCGAACTCGCCCGCGCTGACAAGGATTGGGCTACTGCGGACCAGGTACGGGATCAGTTGAACGCGGCTGGGATTGACATTGTGGACACTGCTGACGGTGCAAAATGGTCGCTACGAGATGGTCGCTGATAAAGATAGTAAAAGGTGTGAGGTAAACATACATGGCTGGTAATTCAAGGCGTCGCGGCGCGGTGCGCAAGACGAACAAGAAAGGCGCGACGAAGGGCTCCGGTGGCCAGCGTCGACGTGGGCTGCGGGGCAAAGGTCCCACCCCGAAGGCGGAGGATCGGGTCTATCACGCTGCGCATAAGCGCAAGCTTGATAAGCAACGCCGGGATTCCGGCCGTCACGTGCGGGAACGCACCACAGAACTGGTGGTGGGGCGCAATCCTGTGGTGGAATGCCTCCGCACCAATGTCCCCGCCACGGCATTGTATGTCGCGGAGGGCACGAATAATGATGACCGCCTCGCTGAGGCCGTGCGGCTGGCCAATTCTCGCGGCATCTCCATCATTGAGGTGTCTCGCCTTGAACTGGACCGTATGACCGGAAGCAGCATGCACCAGGGCATTGGTTTGCAGGTGCCCTCCTACGATTACGCCCACGTGGAAGACATTATCGACGAGGCTGCGGCCTCTGGCCAGGGTCTGGTGGTGTGCCTGGATAACATCACCGATCCCCGTAACCTGGGCGCGGTGATTCGTTCGGTGGCTGCGTTTGGCGGGCAGGGCGTGATCATTCCAGAGCGTCGTTCGGCATCGGTGACGGCGGTGGCCTGGCGCACGTCAGCCGGGACTGCTGCCAGACTTCCAGTGGCTAAGGCAACCAATTTGGTACGTACATTAAAGCAATTCCAGCAAGCAGGTTTCCAGGTGGTGGGCTTGGACGCTGACGGCGATAAGACATTGGATGATTATGACGGCACCGAACCAACCGTGATTGTGGTGGGTAGTGAGGGCAAAGGGCTGTCCAGACTGGTATCTGAGACCTGCGATTCTAAGATCTCTATTCCCACATCAGATTGGGTGGAATCACTGAATGCGTCCGTGGCTGCGGGTGTAGTGTTAAGTGAATTTGCCCGGCAGCGACGCGCCAGTTAGACGACGATCAGGCCAGGTACCTTGCAGGCGGACCGCCCCACAATTGGGGTGTTCCGCCATTCGCATTTATGCTATCAGACATAAATTCACGGTAGCGCTATGTTGAAACTTCTGGAAAACCCATGTGTGACATAGTTCTGTTGCCAAAATTATGTGTGTCACCCCCGAAAGGTGTGACAAAGTGATAGTTTTTAGAATCATGGCAAAACGTACACAAAGTCGCGGCACCCTGGCATCTTTGGCTGCAGAGTTAGGTGTTTCACGCACCACAGTTTCTAACGCATATAATCGCCCGGAACAGTTATCTGCCGCGCTACGGGAACGTATTTTGGCAACAGCTGAGCGCTTAGGCTACCCCGGCCCTGACCCGACCGCCCGGTCGTTGCGGACCCGCCGCACGGGATCGTTTGGGGTACTGCTGACCGAGCACTTGTCGTATGCCTTCGAGGATTTGGCATCCGTGGATTTTCTCGCAGGCATGGCTGAGGCGTCCTACGGGTCGAACAATTCCCTGACGCTTGTGCCCGTTGGACCTGACACAAGCGTGGATCAGGTCGCTGCCGCGCAGCTGGTGAATCAGTGCGTGGTTGATGGTTTTGTGGTGTATTCGGTGGCCGCCGACGACCCGTATCTGCTGGCCGCGAAAAACCGCCGCCTCCCGATGGTGATTTGCGACCAACCCGCTGACGAGCATTCCCTCCCGTTTGTGGGTATTGATGACTATGCGGCCATCGCACCCGCCGCGCAGTCCCTGATCGATGCTGGTCACCGCAACATTGGCATCTTGTCGATCCGCCTGTTCCGCCGCCCGAATGACGGCGCGGTCACCCCGGACCGTCTCGACGTCGCTGACCTGCACGTTCAACGCGCCCGCGTGCAGGGTGCACTGTCAGTTTTGCAGTCTGCTGGCATTGACCCCACCTCCGTGCCCATCGTTGAACGGCACATCAACGACCCCGCCAATAACGTCGCCGCCGCTCGTGAACTGCTGGAATCGCACCCTGAGCTCACCGCCGTGCTGTGCACCACCGACTCCATGGCGTTGGGTGTGCTCGCCTACGCTGAGTCGGTAGGGCTGAGCGTGCCGGACGACCTTTCCGTCACCGGTTTTGACGGCATCCGCACCGCACTGGACCGCAATCTCACCACCGTGCTGCAACCCAACAAGGCCAAAGGGGCTGCGGCGGGTCGCATGCTCTTTTCGCTTATCGACGACTACCTTGCCGACGCCGTCCCACCCAGCCCCGCGCCCCGCACCATCCTGGACACCAGCTTCCATGAAGGCGGGACAGTTGCCCCGCCACGTGCTTAAACCCCTAAGTGGTGTGCGCGCGCAGTCGCGAGCGTGGTGAGGACGTCCGCGACGTCGTCAAGTGAATTGACGCGTACGGTAGCGGCAGTGTCGCCGTCGCCGACCTTAATGCCCATGTCGCTGTCGCCGAGCGCATGGAAACCGTTCTCATCCGTCTGGTCATCGCCAATGAACAGCACCGCAGTAGCGCCGTAATTGTCGCGAGCGGAGGTAATCCAGCTGCCCTTTGTCATATCAATGGCGGAAAACTCCACCACATGCTTGCCTTCTGTGATGTGCATGATGGCGGGGCACAGCGCCCGCGCCTCCTCCGCGGCGGCAGCCTCCAAGTTTGTGTCTTCCAGCGGGCGGGTGTGTACCACCATGTGCAGCGGCTTGGTTTCAATCCATAGCTTTGGGTACTTTTCCGTGAGTTTATGCAGCTCAACAGAGAGCTGTGCCATGGCTTCCTGCTGTTCCTCCGTCAACGGGGTGATGTGCTCATTGGTTTCCGCGCCGTGGCTTCCTGCCAAAATCACTGATTCGGAAACCTGGGCGACTGTGCGCAGACCCTCCAAGTGCCTGCCGGAAAGAATCGCCGCCTTGGTGTTCGGCATTGTAGACAGCTTCTCTAATGCCGCAATGGACGTCGTGTTCACCGGAACATTCATGGGATCCACATTGAACCCCGCCAGCGTGCCGTCAAAATCGGAGACCACCAGCAAGGTTGGGGTGGTAGCCAGATCGTCCAAGGTAGTCATAGCATCCAATGTAGACGCTTAGGAGCGGTTGCTGATAGAGGTCAACCGGATAGCTGGACGGTTAAACGCATCCGTCTGCTTGACCAAGAGCAGCTCGTTTGCTGCTTTCCGCTGCACGTCAAATGTTCCATCCAGCATGTTTGTCAGGCTGTCATGGTAGTACAAGTCCGCTCCGGTGCAGCCTGCAGGATCGTCGATTTTCTTGCGATAAAAATTCACCTGAGTTGCCTCAGCTGATGAAGTTTCCTGGCCGTCCTTGGTGAAATGCACCCGTGTTTGGAACGGTGCACAGCCGCTATTACCGGCAATGGTGGATTCACCAAACACCATGGTGGCCTTGCCTGCGATGGAATCAGGTAGCACGCTGGGGTGTTGCTCATCCACATACACGTTGGTGATCTGCCAGGTGGACTGCACCACTGGGGTGTCGTCATTGCTGCCGCATGCTGTTATCAACGTGCCGATGCCCAGCGCAACGGCTGCGGCTGCAATGGTCTTTATGCGTCGGCTCATGCGTGGCGCTCCAAGCAGGTCAAAAAGCTCTTCGCCCATGCCTCCACATCATGCTCCACCACTTGCTGGTGCATGGCTTCCATGCGCTCCCGTGTTTCCTCCGGTGCGCTCCGCAGCTCCGTGACCGCTGCCAGCAGTTGCTTTTTAATGGATTCGATGTCATGTGGGTTGCACAGGAACGCCTGGTTTAACTCCACAGCCGCGCCGGCGAACTCGCTGAGCACCAACGCGCCCGACCCGTCACCATGGCAGGCAACATACTCCTTGGCCACCAGGTTCATGCCATCTTTGAACGCGGTAATCAGCATGACATCAGCTGCGGCGTAGATCCCCATGAGCTGGTCTTTGCTGATGGAACGGTGCACATAATGCACCACGGGCCGACCAATAGACCCGAACCGGCCATTGATGCGCCCCACAGCCTGTTCCACGGCGTGCCGAGCGGTGCGGTAATGCTCAATGCGCTCACGAGACGGCGTGGCTACCTGCACCAGTACCACATCATTGGGGTCCAGCGCACCGGATTCCAACAGTTCCTCAAACGCCAGTAAGCGCTGCAAAATACCCTTGGTGTAGTCCAGGCGATCCACGCCCAAAATGATGGTTTCTGTATCCGCCAAGCTGTGCCGAATACTCGCCGGGTCCGCGTTGTTTGCCTGCGCGATCACCGATGCAGTGTCAATGGAAATGGGAAATGCCGCCACCCCCACTTCGCGGCCATCCGGCACCGAGATGGTTGCCGTGATGGAATTCATCGATGCCTCGCCCTCCACGGCCAGCTGATCCGGCTGCCCAATGTGCGAACCAGTATCGCCTGCCACCTGCCGGGCAAGCGTCAAGAAATTATCGGCGTTGATCTTCAGGTGGAACCCAATCACATCCGCCCCGAGCAGACCCCGCACAATCTCCTCGCGCCACGGAAGCTGGCGGAACAAGTCGGGAGAGGGGAACGGAATATGCAGGAAAAATCCGATGCGAAGATCCGGGCGGGTCTGGCGCAAAATACCGGGGACAAGCTGCAGCTGGTAATCCTGAACCCACACCGTCGCCCCTTCAGCGGCGACTTCCGCAACTTCCTGGGCGAATTTCAAATTTACCTCACGGTAGGATTCCCACCAGTCCCGGTGATACTCCGGCGGCACGATCAAATCGTGGTAGAGCGGCCACAACGTGGCGTTGGAAAACCCCTCGTAAAACTCCTCATAATCCACGGAGGTGAGCTTCACTGGATGCAGCAGCACACCATCATCTGTGTGAAATGGCTCTGGGGCGGCATCTGCCACTCCGGGCCAGCCCACCCAGCAGCCACGCTGTTTAGCCAACACAGGTGTCAACGCGGCAACCAAGCCGCCCGGGCTTGGCGTCCATTCCTCCGTGCCGTCCGGATGCGTGGTTAAGTCCACCGGAAGACGGTTCGCTACAACAACAAACTGATTTTCCCCACTCACGATCAGAAACCCAATCTCACATGCCTAGGCTTTTTTGGTCGTTTTCTTTGTGGCCTTCTTGGTAGCCTTTTTGGTCGTTTTCTTTGCGGCCTTGGTGGCTTTCTTAGCAGCCTTTTTGGTGGTTTTCCGCGTACGCTTGGTCGCCTTCTTCGGGGCGTTGGTCTCGGCGTATTCGGCGGCAATCTTGCGGTAGTTCAAGCCCTCAGGCTCCACGCCGAGCATGCTGACCAGCGTGGCGCAATCAAAGAAATCAGCAGAGTAAGTGGCAACAATCCGTCGCGCGGCCTCTGCAGTTTCCGCCTCAACTGCATGTAATGATTCCGCATTGTTCGTGCGGGTATCGGTCACCTTGGGGGGCAAGGATCCTCCTGATGATGTAAAAAGAGCACACGTGTAGACACACCATCGTAGCACTAGAACCAGGGGCACCGCTGCGTCAGACCGCTTGGAAGACCCGTTGAGCGTCCGTGTTAGGAAGATTGATCGCGGGCATGATCCTGGAAGGAGAAACGCCGCAGCTTCCACAACTCACGGTAGTGGTTGAATCCAGGCGGGCGGCGTAGCCTCCGGGCGAACCATTCGCCCAGCACCACGCCTGCGGCCAGCCCAGATGCAATACCCAGCGCCAAGGCCATGTTGGATAGCCCTACCACCATCTGTTCATGCAACAGGGCATACATTCCCCGGTAAATGCTCAAACCAGGCAGTAGCGGAGTAATCCCCGCCACGGCGGTAATCAGCGGCGGAATGAGGAAGCGGCGGGCCAGCAAGCCACCAGTCAAACCGATGATGGTGGCCAAAATACCAATGGAAATCACCGGACCCACGCCCAGCGGCACCAGGATAAAATACTGCACAAACGATCCCATGCCGGCTGTCATGCCAGAGACCAGCACAGATGACCACTCGGAATAACACGCAATGGCGAACCCAGCGGCCGCGACGGCACCTGCCGTCACTTTCAACGTGGTCGATGCCAAGTTCGGTGAAACGACGGTTTCCAGCTCCGGCAGTGTCACGCCCAGAGCCGCTGAGGTTTGGATGCCAATACCCACACCGGCCACAATCCCGCCGGTCAGCATCATCGTTTCAAAAAACCGCGCACTTGCTGTTACCGGCGCACCCGTGATGCCATCCTGAAACGCCTGCACAAGGGTCAAACCAGCCAACATCACCACGATTCCCGACGCCACGACCTGTCCCGGCGCGAGATTCAATCCAGATTCCAAGGCCAAACGGTAGGTCAGTGCGGCTGGAACGGTGGCAACAATCCCGCCGTAGACGTTTTGGAAAAACATGGGCAGGCGTTGCTCATCCAACCAGTTCGCACCACCCACGATGACCACCGCAGAAATGAACGAGGTAGCAGCCACCAACAGGCCGCCACCCAACATCACGGCCACCGCAGCGGCCATGAGTGCCCAGCCGAACAGCGACATGCGCCGCCCGTAGCGCGGTGGGGCGGAGGAGAGTTCGTCGAGGATCTTTTCCGCCACGTCCGGTGGGGTGGCACCCGCTTGAATGGATCGGATAAGACGGTCCACTTCGGAGAGTTTGGAAAAGTCCACGCTCAGCCTGCGGACCACGCGGAAAATGCTTACCGGGATTTTCTGGGCGGTACCAATATGCGTGAAAATGGTGATGGTGTTCAGGGTGATGTCCACGTGGCTGTAGTGCAGGCCATAGGCCGAGGCCACCGCATGGATCTGTGCCTTTACGTCGTTGTTGCCGGTGCCGGAGGAGAGAAGAATGTCGCCGATGCGTGCGGCAATGTCCATCACGCCCGACACTTGCGCGGGGTCGGTCAGGTCGACGGGGGCCAGTGGGGAGGGTGGGGGAGCGGCTTTCGCGGCGTCGATAGTCGCAATACGTCCCCTGCGGCTAAACAACGCCCTGACCCGATCAACAACTGTGCTCACGCGCTTCAATCCTCACGCCGTAGGGCGACAAAACGGTACCAAGGATTACAACATACCCAGCATCCCTCCCCAGCGCACCACTCGCACACATGAAGCCCCACATTTGCTAAGTTCCTGCAATCAGGTACCATAATCAACCGTGCCCGCAAAAGTGGTCACGTGCTGGAGTGGCGCAATCGGTAGCGCAACGGTCTTGTAAACCGTAGGTTGCGAGTTCAAGTCTCGTCTCCAGCTCTATTTTTCAAGGTCACAGCCTGTTGTTGGGTGTGGCCTTAATTTTTTTGACGTATTTCTGCACAGCCCCTTGAGCTTGACCCAACGTAAAGGAAGAAACTTAATCCCGTGATCGACAACACCGAACTCACTGTTGGGCAGATGGCCGACTACCTGGGTGTGACAACCAGGACGCTTCGGCACTGGGACAACATCGGACTTCTCGTGCCGAGCTTTCGCACCTGGTCCGACTACCGCCTGTATACCGAAGCTGACATTGAGCGCGCCATGCAGATCCTCGTGTACCGCGAGGCGGGTGTTCCGCTGAAAGACATCGAGGAGATGCTCGACAAGCCAGGTACGGTCAGGGAGCATCTGAGAAATCAGAAACGGCTGCTCCTTGAACAGATCGATCACCTGCACGAGATGGTTCGTGCAGTGGACACGATCATGGAAGGAAATCTCACCATGGATGAGAAAGTCGAATTGTTCGGCAAAAAGTGGCACGACTACGAGGAAGAGGCCGAGGCACGCTGGGGCGATACACCCGAGTGGGCACAAGCCCAGGAACGCACCGCCCAGATGACCCGCGAGGACTGGGTCAAGGTCGTAGCGGAAATGGAGGCATTCAACCGAGATGTCGCCGCCGCTAAGGCTGCGGGTGTCGCGCCGGGTTCCGACGCCGCGAAGGAACTCGTGGCACGCCACCGCGCCCAAGTCGAGCGCTACTACGATTGCACCCTGTCCAAGCAGGTGTTGCTGGCCAGGCTGTATGTTGCCGACGAAAGGTACCGCGACATGTACACCAACCCCGAGTACTTGCTGACACTCGTGGAGGCCGAGGCCGCTGCGGCGGGTATTGACCTTCAGTCGGTCGAGTGGGGCTAGAGGGTGCATATAGCCGCTCCTACCATTCACAGCAACCTTCCAGGAACCGGGCAGCCGCTCTCCAGAGGGGTGGCGCACACTGTCACCTAACAGACAGTGAGATGCCTAGTTGAGGAAGGTTGGTGCCGCCATGAATGGTTTTGTTGCCAGTGTGGTTGCGGCTTCAGTTGCAGTAAGCGGTTTGTTTTTGCAGGTTGTTGAGCCGTCCCCGGCGTCGGCAACCGCGCAGAACATGATTGTTGCTGCGGCGGCAGGTAAGGAATGACACCTGTGGCTGCAGCAACCAGTGATACAAACAATGATTCAATGGACGATATGAGCATCCAAAGCACGTCCAGTAATCAACCACCCACCCGTGTCCTCGTGGTGGATGACGAACCCAACATTGTGGAACTTCTGAGTGTGAGCTTGAAGTTCCAGGGGTTCGAGGTTGCCACTGCGAAATCGGGCATGGAGGCGTTGCGCGTCGCTCGCGACTTCCGCCCCGATGCGTTCATCCTGGACGTGATGATGCCTGGCATGGATGGTTTTGAACTCCTGCCTCGCCTACGCGCCGACGGTCTCGACGGCCCAGTGCTCTACCTCACCGCCAAAGATGCGGTGGAAAACCGCATCCACGGCCTGACCATCGGCGCGGACGACTACGTGACCAAGCCGTTTTCGTTGGAGGAAGTGATTACCCGTCTGCGCGTGATCCTGCGCCGCGGCCAGTTACACACAGAGACGGCGGACGAAGATTCCACGTTGAGCTACGCGGACATTACTCTCAACGATGACACCCACGAGGTAACTAAAGCTGGTGAGATCGTGGAACTCTCGCCAACCGAATTTAACCTCCTGCGCTACCTCATGCTTAACGCCGAGGTGGTGCTGAGCAAGGCAAAAATCCTGGACAACGTGTGGCACTACGATTTTGGAGGAGACGGCAACGTCGTCGAATCCTACATTTCCTACCTGCGCAGAAAAATAGACACCTCCGACCCGCAGCTCATCCACACGGTACGCGGCGTCGGTTACGTGCTGCGCACCCCACGCACCACCCCAAAAACCTAAACCGCCATGACAAAACTCAAAGCACTGCCGTTGCAGACCTGGCTGGTGTTGATCGTGGTGCTTGTGTCCGCGCTGGGGCTCAGTGCCAGTGCGTTCGCCGTCAACGGCATTATGCGTGACTTCGCCTACTCAAATGTGGACAGTAAGTTGCAGCAGGCGTCGAAAAGCTGGCTGGACCGCGGCGAATTCCAGCGGCCGGGGGCAACTCAACAAGGCCCGCCCAGCGACTTCTACGTGCTCAAACGCTTCTCCGACGGCACAATCCTGGAAGTCAACGACGGTACCGACGCCCCCGACGTCAGCTCCGTGCGTTTCGACGACCGCCCCACCACCGTCTCCTCCATTGGCAACGGTGACCACGTGCGTTGGCGCGTCCTCGGTTTCACCCAAGGCCAAGAACAAACCATCGTGGCGCAAAGCCTGGAGAGGGAAGACTCCCTCCTGCGGCGACTCACCATTGTGCAGGTATTCATCGGGTTTATCGTGCTGGGCATCCTTGGCCTGGTAGCCATGTGGGCCGTGCGCCGCGCGCTCCGGCCTCTCAAAGAAGTCGAGCACACAGCGCGGGACATCGCCGCCGGTGACCTCGATCGAAGGGTCCCGCAATGGCCCATGAGCACCGAAGTGGGGCAGCTTGCTGCGGCGCTGAACATCATGCTCACCCAGCTGCAAGACTCCCTGATGACGGCGCAGCAAAAAGAAGAACAAATGCGCCGCTTCGTTGGCGATGCCTCCCACGAACTCCGCACCCCGCTCACTTCTGTGAAAGGCTACACGGAACTTTATCGCTCAGGTGCTACCCAAGACTTCGGCATGGTCGTAGACCGCATCGAAGGCGAAGCCGCGCGCATGACACTCCTGGTGGAAGACCTACTGGCGCTCACACGTGCCGAGGGCTCCCGCATGGAAAAACAACCCGTGGACATGTTTGAGCTGGCCGTTAATGTGGTCAGCTCTGTGCAGGCGGCACACCCAGGGCGCAGTATAGGCATCCACAACGACACCACCGAACCACCCATGGTGATTGGCGACGCCTCGCAACTCCACCGGGTGCTCAGCAACATCGTGGTCAACGGGTTGAAGCATGGTGGGCCAGACGCTGCCGTGGACGTGAACATCCGCAAAGACGGCGACACTATTGTGGTGGCTATCTCGGATAATGGCGTGGGCATGTCACCTGAGGTGACGAGCCACATCTTCGAGCGCTTCTACCGCGCCGACGAATCCCGCTCCCGCGAATCCGGTGGATCGGGGCTGGGGCTGGCTATTACAAAAACGCTGGTTGAGGCACATGGCGGGTCGATCAGTGTGGAAAGTGTGGAAGGGGAAGGATCGACGTTTAGGGTTGCGTTGAAGGCTGTGTAGGTGGTGGGTGGGGCTGGCTAGAACCAGTACGAAATCTTGTACGGCCCCTCCTCGTCGCGGATAGTTTGGCAGGCTAGGCGCTGATCATCCTCAATGTCGTAGGTGCTGAGCACCTGGTTAGCCAGCATGTGCGTCTCCCCGCCCTCGACCGTGCACTGGCAGGCACCACACTCGCCCATATGGCAGGAATACGGAGCATCCACCCCGGCGTCAAGGAGTGCGTCAAGCAGCACTTTGTCTTTCGGCCAGGCAAAATAATGAGTCTCGTCCTCAATGTCTACTGTGTGGTGTGCGGGATCGGGGTTGGTTGTGGTGTTGTTGGTGTCTGTGCGAACGGTATCGTTGTCGGCGGGGTCGCTCATAGGTCCAAATGTAGGACAAGGTAAGGGTGTTGTGCCAGGTATGCTAGCTTGTCGCCGTTCAATCTTCGACCTATTGCGGTGTGGCGCATCGTGAAATACGGAGAACAATCTAAGCTTTATGAGCGAGGGCTACTCATATGATGAAAAAGTCTTATTCATAGGCTCTAATGCGGTTAGGTGATGTATATGAGATATGATGCACTTATTATTGGTGGCGGATATTGTGGATTGAGTGCAGGGATTACCCTGGCGCGTGCCAATAGAAAAGTTGTTATAGTGGATTCGCAAAATCCTAGAAATGTTGTCAGTAAACATGCTCATGGAATTCTGGGAATGGATAATGTTCCACCTGCTGAAATATTAGCGAAGGGGACCGAGGAATATTTAAGTTTTGGCGGTCTACTCCTGCATGAATTAGTTAGCCAGTTATCAAAAGGGGCTGATGGTGATTGGCTTGCAACTTTGTCGAATGAAGCTCATATAAAGGCTAGAAGTTGTCTTGTTGCTACGGGATTATCCGATAAATTGCCAGATATTGCAGGTTTGGAAAAACTTTGGGGAAAAACAGTATTTCATTGCCCTTATTGTCACGGGTTTGAGCTTAATGGGAAAAGGATTGCTGTTATTGGTGGCGCCAATAGAAATTTTTCTTTGCATCAGGCTTTCCTTCTTAAGTTATGGTCAGATGAAATTGACCTAATTGTTAATGGAATGTATCTATCAAAAGAAGAACGGGCTAGGCTGATCTCTTGGGGAGTCTGTGTTGTGGATGATCTTGTGATTGGCATGGAATCTGCTGACGATATAGAGAAGGGTTCTGTTAGCCTCCAGTGTATAGAAACAAAAAGTAGGCAGTATGGCTCCGTTTTTGTGGGACCAGTATTTTCTCCAAATGATTTTCTATTGAGGGAAGCTGGATGTCTCATTGAAAATTCATGGGTGAAAACTGAAATTGATGGAAAGACTAGTGAGGAGGGATTATGGGCAGGTGGAAACTGCGTGAGTTCTCCAGATCAGATACCTAACGCCATGTCTGCTGGTGTGAACTCTGCAATCAGTATGAATCACTATCTTCTTTATAACGATGTTGATCTTGCAGAGAGTCGTGTGACTTAAAATATTATAGCGAGTGCGGATATTTAATACGGTGTGAGTAGGAAGTGTCGTACTTGTTTATAACTTTAGCAACGCCTGTTTCATTTGCAGAATAGCTGTATTGGGATACAACTGTAGGTAAAGGTTCGAGGAGCGCAGTTCCCAGTGTATTGCCGATTTTATTGTTGATTTCTGCAATTACGACAGCTGCGCCAGCGCGAGACTTGGGTACAGCGCTGGCGCAGTATTTGTAACCAGGCTGAAAGAAATGCAAAGCCCAATTCCAGCTACAATGGTAAACGCGACATAGAATTAGTGCTGTCTTAGCGCCAATTTTCTCCACCAAGAGCGAAGTAGAGCACTTCTCTGACATCGTCTATAAGATTCATCCAGCGGGACTCTGTGCAGTAGTTTAAGCGGGTTTTGGGCGGGGTTTTTCGCGGGTCTTCTAGGCTGGGCGTAAGGAAAATGTGTCCTTGATTCTGGAAGAAAACGCCTCTATATTTGAGTGTATATAGCTTGTTTTGCTTTCAATTTTCTATAGCTTGCTTATAGGTTGTGTCATCAGCTTGGTCGCATGTGGTCTAGCGTGTATGGGTCGTTTTGTGTTGGTGATGGTTTCACTATGGCGACAACGTCATACCTATGGCACAAGGTTCACCCCATTGACGCTGGGGGATGGGGTCTGGACACAGTCTTTTTATTGTGAACTTGATCTTAAGGGGGTGTTTTTACTTGTAATGCTAATGAAAATTTCTCGTTCTAAGATCAGATAGAATTAAATTTATTGTTGGTGAAATTCGTTCATGTAGGTGGAATTTTAATGGGTTAATTTTCTGTAGGGTGTGGGAAAGCTAAGTCAAGATTTGCTTTTCCTGCTTGCAGCTTTTGACGGTTAATGGCATACTCGGCGGTGTATTCACATTTTGGCAGGAAAGGAGTAGGAAATGAGCCAACGCAAAATTGCTATTTTGTCAATATGTGCAGCATGGTTCGCTGTCCTGTGTGTCATCTTGCTGGGATTTATTATCGGCAAACATCTGGTGGTGCTTATCATTTTTAGTGCCATCAGCGCGTTTTTTGTTACCCTGACGTGGACTATAAGGCTCAGAGATTCGTCGGTGTCGTGAGCGGATTACTCATTCATTGGTGGTTCTAGTGCTTCAACGCAACCAGACTCAGCAACCACCCGAAGCGCCTGTTCAAGAAGTTGGGTGTCTTCCATGGTTTCTATCCGTGTGATTCGTCCCCACCTCAACTTCATGAATTGGAATGCGGTGTTGCTGTACAACTCCCCATTAGGCAGGTCGCCGCTCACTAAAGACCTAACTGCAACGCGCATATTCCACGGACACCCGCTGATCACAACCTCTTGAACGTCGAATCGAATACCAGGTAGTAGCCGGAAAACTCGCTCCCACCACAGCCTCATAGCGTCCTTGGAGGTTCTGCGTCCTCCCAATGCATGTGTCCCATGGAAGACATAGACAAATGGGTCGGCAAGGGTGTCAAGCATTGGCTGGACGTTGCCCTGGTTAATCTCACGGAATGTGCGTTTAATTTTTCTCTGCACGATCGTTGCATACAGCATCCCTTTCACACCTCCATATCCAGCGCCTTTATTACTGGCCCGGCGAGTTCTGGCATGCGGGAGTGTGGCACGCCGTCGATAGTGATCAGGTGTCCAAGCGTGGCGTTGTCGGGGCGGACGATGCGGTCGGCAGTGGAGATGATGGAGGCAACCTCCACCCCGTCAGGGATGGTTGCCTCGTGGAAGCCTTTGCCGCGAAGATAGGGCGCCGCAGGCCCGCCGATGGCAGCGGCAATAGGATCGAGCCACGCAGGATAGTTGACGTTGATGCCTTTGAAAGACGCCCCGAGGCCGACGATGCGCCGTATGCGCGGCTGGAATTCGGGGAGGTGGGCGAGTTGTAGGCCGAGCAGTCCGCCTTGGGAGTGCCCAACAATGTCGAAGCGTTCGCTGGGTATGGTGCGTGCGAAGTCGGCGATCTGGTTCAGTGAGTCGTCGAGCCGGTCTGTGCCGCGGTGCCCGAATTCGAACCCGAGGGCAGGGGTGCCGCGTTGTTGGAGGGCGCGTGCGGTGGGGCCGAAGTTGCCGGGCGAGCCTAAGTATCCGTGGAGCAGGAGCACCGGGACGTCGTCACGCGTGACAGGAAGGGGAGCGGGAAGGGTGCCTCTGCGCGGGAGGTAGAGGACGAGGGGTTTCATTGCAGTGGCCTTAGTTGTTCGATGGTGGAAATGACGAGTTCGCGGACGCGGCGGTCGCGGGGCATGTCTTCGTGGAAGATCACGGCGAGGGGGTAGTAGTCCTGGATCCAACTGTTGTCCACGCCGGGGCCGTCGAGGAAGCCGGACTCGGCGGGGGAGACGGTGGTGTCTGTGCGAGTGGCCAGGCAGGTGTATCCGGGGCCGGGCACGGTGTCGCCGTCCGCGTTGAGGTCGGTGAGGAAGTCGCTGCCGACGATTTGTTGCATGCCTGCCGGCCCGAAGTAGTTGTTGATCATGCGGATCATGAAGTCGGCGCTGCGTTCCGAATTGACCAGCACGTTGAGCATGCCGCCGAGGCTGGTGCCGTGATGCGGGCTGGACAGGCTGATCAAGTGCTTGACTTTCGATGCCCCTCCCAGCCGTTTGATCAGGTACCGTGCGAGTACCCCACCCTGGCTGTGCCCGACAATAATCACCTTCTCCGCGCCGGTAGCGTGGAGGACTTGGTTGATGTAGGCGAGTATTTGCTCGGCGGAGTCTTCGATGGGGTTGGTGGCTCGGTTGCCGTAAGTAGGAATAAACACCGCCCACCCAAGCTCGCGCAGTTCACGCGCCAGTTCCATGTAATCCCCCGTGCTTGCCGACGTCCCGTGCACGAGCACCACGGGCCACGGCCGCTGTGCGCTTGGGGCTGCGCGCCAGTCGTCTTCCACCCACCCTCGGGTTGGAACGCGTGCCCCAAGCGGCTTGCTCATTCTTCCTTCTTAATAGGCGTACCCCGCTTCGTTGGTGTCCATGATCGCGCGCAGTTTTTCAGCGGCTTCATCCATCAGGGCGGGGTCGGTTTCGTCGGCTTTGATGACTTTAGAGAAATCATAGTCGGCCATGGTGTTGGTCGGGAAGACGTGGATATGGGCGTGTGGCACATCGAACCCTGCGATGACGTATCCGGCGCGTTCGGCGTCGAATGCTTCCATGACTGCACGTCCGATACTTTGTGCGACTTCGTTGACTTCGCACCACACGTTAGGGGCCAGATCGGTCCACTTGTCCACTTCCTCAACGGGCACGATGAGGGTGTGTCCATAGGCGAGTGGTTCGATGGTTAGGAATGCGGCGACAGTGTCGTCGCGGTAAATGAAGCGCCCAGGGAGCTCTCCATTGATGATTTTGGTAAATACGCTGCTCATACAATTAAATCTAGTCCCTTGATGGGGAAAAAGCGTAACTGTCACCCAAAAGTAGCGAAAGTGCAACCGAAGTGTTATCGCGTTGTTATAGGATCGTGATTTATATGTCTGATGAGTTATCTTTCTGAGCGTTTCTAGCTCTTGTATGTTATCCAAAACAATACTATTTTCGCAGGTCTTCGGCATTTTCGGGCGTGTTTCTGGAGTTAATTAATGTTGCCTTGAGTGGTTATTGTGACTTATGTGATTTACTTATGTAGAGTTATTCTGTGGGGTCTATGGGGTATTTGTAAACTAAAGTGAATTATAAAGAGATAGCAATAGTGCTGCCACGGTGGTGACTGCTACAGGTGCCGTGTGCAACTTTCGGACGCGATTATGATCGAATCGTTCATTTTGAATGGCTAAAATAAGGAGCAAAAATAGGGTGTTAGTAGCATGAATGATCAATTAAGTCTCAACAGGCTAGATCGCTTTTATGTTCGACCGATAATGGGTGACATTTCGGGTATCAAACACCCACCGCACGCCTCCGTGCTGGGCGCTTAACGCCAGACGCTCCACCCCACCGCGCATCCCAACCTTCACCTACAATATCCGCTCTCGTGCTCCCACTAGCCCATCACATAAACTGGCAGCCATGCGCATTCTTGTTATCGGCTCGGGCGCCCGTGAACACGCCCTGCTCCTTGGACTCTCACAGGACCCTGCTGTGTCAGATCTCCATGTTGTTCCCGGCAATGCGGGTATGGCTGACCTCGCCACCCTGCATAAGGGTACTGTCACTGACCCAGCCGAGATGACACAGCTCGCAACCTCATTAAATGTAGACCTGGTTGTGATCGGCCCTGAGATTCCCCTTGTAGCGGGCGTGGCCGATGCGTTGCGTGAGAAGGGTATCAAGGTCTTTGGACCTGACAAGGATGCCGCCCGCATTGAGGGGTCTAAGGCGTTTGCCAAGGATGTAATGGCAGCCGCCGGTGTGAAAACAGCCCACGCCGAGGCGCTTGCCCCCGGTGCCTCCAATGACGACATTGAGGCCGCCCTCAATCGTTTTGGCCCGATCTGGGTGGTCAAGGATGATGGTCTCGCCGGAGGTAAGGGCGTGGTGGTCACGCCGGATCGCGATGCCGCTCGCGCCCACATTGATGCTGTTCACGCTGCCGGTAATCCGGTGTTGCTGGAAACGTTCCTGGATGGTCCTGAGGTGTCGCTGTTCTGCCTGGTAGATGGGGAAACGGTGGTGCCGTTGCTTCCCGCACAGGACCATAAGCGCGTGGGTAACAATGACGAAGGCCCGAATACAGGCGGCATGGGTGCCTACACGCCACTGCCGTGGCTTCCCAAGGATGGGGTGCAACGCATTGTTGATGAGGTATGCGTTCCTGTTGCCAAAGAAATGGTTGCCCGCGGCTGTTCTTACTCGGGTCTGCTGTACGCCGGATTGGCCTGGGGCCAGGACGGCCCGGCTGTGGTGGAGTTCAATTGTCGTTTCGGCGACCCAGAGACCCAGGCGGTGCTCGCGCTGCTGAAAACCCCGCTCGGCCAGCTGTTGGCGTCTGTTGCGGAGGGCACGTTGGCTGAGCAGCCGCCTTTGGAATGGAAGGATGGTTACGCACTGACGGTGGTGTTGGCCGCGCAGAATTACCCCGATTCCCCCCGCACTGGCGATGTGATCACGGGTGCCGAGAACCCCGCAGTCCTCCATGCCGGTACCGCACGCAACGCCAACGGTGAATTGGTATCGGCAGGCGGCCGTGTGCTCAATGTTATTGGTACTGGCCCCACGCTGACCGACGCCCGCGATGCCGCCTACGCTGTCCTCAACACCATCTCTCTCGACGGCAGTCACTATCGCTCCGACATCGCTCTGTCCGCTGTCGAAGGTCGAATCTCGGTATAACCATGAACGCGCAACCCAGCCAGCGTAGCCACGTCGACCCCTTCCGGGTGATGCAGATCCTCGGCCAAACCGACGAAAATTCCCTGGTGCTGTGCGTCGGCCAGCCCTCCTCCGGTGCCCCTACCCCCGTTATCCGCCGGGTGCAGCAGGCGCTTATCGACGCCCCGTTGGGTTACACCCCCACGCTGGGCACCGACGAGCTGCGTGCCACCATCGCGGACTGGCACAGTGCCGCCTATGGCGTGACTACTCGGCCCGAGAACGTGGTGATCACCACCGGCTCCTCCGGCGGTTTCGTGGCGCTGTTCTTGGCGGCGCTTGATCATGGGGACACCATCGCTATGTCACGGCCTGGCTACCCCGCCTATCGCAACACCCTTCAAGCACTCGGCGCACAGATTGTGGACCTACCCTGCGGACCCGATACTCGTTTCCAGCCCACAGCCCGCATGCTTGCCGAGCTGGACACGGTACCCAAGGCGGTGATCGTCACCAGCCCCGACAATCCTTCCGGCACCATCATCGACCCCGATGAACTCCGTGCTATCGCTGAGTGGTGTGACGCCAACGGCTGCCTGCTCATTTCCGATGAAATCTACCACGGCATCACCTACGGCAGAACCTGTGCCACCGCGAGGTCCTACTCCGACCAGGCTGTTGTTGTGGGTTCACTCTCCAAGTTCTTCTGCATGACAGGGTGGCGGCTGGGTTGGCTCATTGTCCCTGATTACCTTGTCGAGCCCCTGGAAAACCTGCAGGCTAACCTGGCGCTGTGCCCGCCAGCGGTTTCCCAGGTGGGGGCGGTCGAGGCGTTTACGGAGGAATCCCGCCGGGAACTCGCGCAGCGTGTGGAACACTACGCGGCTGCCCGTGATGTGCTGCTAGAAAAACTGCCCTTCACCAGGTTCGCCCCACCCGACGGTGGCTTCTATCTATACATCGACATTTCCGAGTACACCGACGACTCAGAACAGTGGTGTCGCGACCTGCTCCGGGAAACCGGCGTGGCCGTCGCGCCGGGTGTAGATTTTGATCCCATTGATGGGCACCGTTACATACGCATCAGTTTTTGCGTGGATGTGGATGTGATTGAGCAAGCGTGTCAGCGCATCACCGAATTTTGCGCGAGCCCGTTGAGGCGCTATCGAGATCGGACATAGCATGAGGTCGCGCGCCTGTGGCTGCGTGTGCGGGCAGTGATGCTGCCGCTGCGATGCTTGTTTGTGTGGCGTTGCCAAAACTCTCAAATAACTTTTGAATGCAAAACTATATGAGAGTGTTGGTAGCGATTGATGGCACCCCAAAAATGCAACAAAGGACTAGGTAGCGCGGCGACCACTCGGCTCATCGCCGAGTTTTGCAATCGCGGCGGCGCTGGTCGCCGCTGCGGCATCGAGCCATGTGGGGATGTCAGAACCAATATGGGGACGCACCAGCCCGTAGGGGCACTGCCGGGTGGCCAGCGTCAGGAGATCAAGGTGATGGTTGGAGGGCGTGTCAAAACGCCGGATCGCCAGCTCTGAGAGTGCTTGGGTGGCGGAGTCGTTGATGTGCGCGACGTCGCTACGCAAATTATCCGGGCCATCATTGGCGAGCCTGGTTTGGCGAAACAGTGTCATCGCAAGCGCGTCCTGTGGGTTGTCGCGGCAAAACGTCACCACGTGCACCGCTGCCGATTGGATGGCGGTGTCCGGGTCGGGGAGGGTATAGGCGGTGATCAGACCAACATGAAAACGCTTAATTGAGCGGATCCAGAGCGTAGCTAGCAGCTCCTCACGTGAAGCAAAGCGATGATAAATCGATCCGGTTGGTCCACCGATTTCCTGAGCAATGTCAGACATGGTGAGATTCTTCCCGCGTAACGCGAGAGTACGGGCGGTGCCGTCTAAAATATCATCGGAACTAAAACGCACTGGTCTAGCCATGCTTTCATATCATAGTTACGCTTGGAAACATGACATTTAGAACTAAAAATTTAAAAAATGTCGCCGCATGGCTGTGTTTAGCCTGCGTCCTGCCTTCAATGATCTGGCGCATTGCAATGATTAGTGGCGTGAACACGGGTTTTGCGTTCGCAGACATGTATCAAGACGGCCCAAATCTCCGTTATGTGCTCACTTTGGAAGCGCTGCAATTAATTGGTGGCCTACTCAGTATGGGGTTAACCATTGATTGGACAATGTGGCTTCCACGGTGGGTTCCACTCACTCTGGGGGCACTCGGAAACGCTGTTTTGTACCTGATTCTGGGGCCACTCCTCGTCCGTTTTTCTGCTTCTTGGCTTGGGCTGAGTGATAATCCCACCCCCGTTGACGGCATGAGTGGGCTACACCTGTTCTGGCTTATCATCGCTTACGTACCGCTGTTCTTCTGGCCGGTGTGCTTGAGCGTGGCGCTCTATACCTATTACAAGCGCGCCGGGAACCCCACCCGCACCTAAAATGCCATGCGATAATGGGCGACGTGGCTGAAAAGAAGAAAATCGCAAACGTACTGTCCAATCGCTATGCCTCGGCGGAATTGACGGAACTGTGGAGTCCTGAGGCGAAAATCATCATGGAGCGCCAGTTGTGGATTGCCGTGATGAAAGCCCAAAAGGATCTCGGGGTGGATATTCCTGTGGAGGCAATCGCTGCCTACGAGAACGTGATCAACCACGTGGATCTGGCGTCTATCGCGGAGCGGGAGCGGGTGACCCGCCATGATGTGAAAGCCCGCATCGAGGAGTTCAACGCCCTGGCTGGCTATGAGCATATTCACAAGGGTATGACCAGCCGCGATCTCACAGAGAATGTGGAGCAGCTGCAGGTATGCCGGTCGCTGGAGTTGGTGCGCGATAAGGCCGTGGCTGTGGTGGCGCGAATTGGGGCGCGCGCGGGGGAGTACCAGTCCTTGGTGATGGCGGGCAGGTCTCATAACGTGGCAGCGCAGGCCACGACGCTGGGCAAACGTTTCGCGTCCGCCGCTGATGAGATGTTGGTGGCCATCGAACGTGTGGAGGAGCTGCTGCGCAGGTACCCGCTGCGCGGGATTAAAGGCCCGATGGGTACGGCCCAGGACATGCTGGACTTGATGGGGGGCGATGAAAACAAGCTGGCCTCGTTAGAGACACGTGTGGCTGATCATCTTGGTTTCCGTCGCGTGTTTGACTCGGTGGGGCAGGTGTATCCGCGGTCGTTGGATTTTGATGTGGTTTCTGCGCTGGTGGAGTTGGGCGCGGGGCCGTCGTCACTGGCCACGACGATTCGTCTGATGGCGGGCAATGAGGTTGTCACGGAGGGCTTCAAAGAGGGGCAGGTGGGTTCGTCGGCCATGCCGCACAAGATGAATGCTCGCTCGTGTGAGCGCGTGGGTGGTATGCAGATTCTGCTGCGCGGTTACCTCACGATGGTCGCTGATCTTGCTGGTCAGCAGTGGAATGAGGGTGATGTGTTTTGTTCGGTGGTGCGTCGTGTGGCGCTGCCGGACGCGTTTTTCACCATTGACGGCATGTGCGAGACGTTCCTGACGGTGCTAGATGAGTTCGGTGCGTTCCCGGCAATGATCGAGCGTGAATTGGAGCGCTACCTGCCATTTTTGGCCACAACCAGGATTTTGATGGCGGCGGTGCGCGCCGGTGTGGGCAGGGAAACTGCACACGAGGCCATTAAGGAGAATGCTGTTGCGGTGGCGTTGAATATGCGGGAAAACGGCGCGGAGCAGGATTTGATTCAACGCCTGGCTGACGATGACCGTATTCCACTCACTCTGGAGCAGCTGCAGGATGCACTGGCGGACCGTAGCGTCTTCATCGGTGCTGCGGAAAGCCAGGTGGCGCGGGTACTTGCTCGCGTGAACGATGTTGTGTCCCGCCATCCAGAGGCCGCTGCCTACAAGCCCGGCGAGATCCTTTAACGACGCTTTTCGACATCCCGCTACCCTCATTTGTGCCCATCTTTGGCATGTTTAAAGGTGGGCTTTGGCACATCGCAAGGTGTCGCATGGCATTGGGTACTACACGGGGCTAAAGTGTTTACTCATGCGTCCTGAATTGTCCTCGTACAACCACCTCGCAGCAGGTAAGGTTCGCGAGATTTACGAGATCGACGACGACAACCTTCTTATGGTTGTTTCTGATCGAATTTCTGCATATGACCACGTCCTTGACACGGAGATCCCGGATAAGGGGCGCGTGCTCACCGCGATGACCGTCTTCTTTTTCGCTAACATCGACTTCCCCAATCACCTCGCCGGTCCGGTAGACGATCCGCGCATCCCCGAAGAGGTTCTTGGTCGGGCGCTTGTGTGTAAAAAACTAGACATGATCCCCTTTGAGTGCGTGGCGCGTGGTTACCTCACCGGCTCGGGGCTTGCCGAGTATCAGGAAACCGGAACCGTCTGTGGCATTCCGCTACCGGCGGGGCTGCGTGAATCGTCGAAACTGCCCGAGCCTATTTTCACTCCCGCGACGAAAGCGGAGTTGGGTGACCATGATGAAAACGTGCCGTTTGAAGCGGTCGTCGAAAAGCTGGGTGAGGCGCGGGCGAATGAACTGCGCGAGGCCACGCTGAGTATTTATAAGCAGGCAGCGGCCCTTGCGGAAGAACATGGGCTGATCTTGGCTGACACAAAGCTGGAGTTCGGTATCGATGCGGATGGCAAGCTTGTGCTGGCCGATGAAGTGCTCACGCCTGATTCCTCACGCTACTGGCCCAGCAGCGACTATGTGGAGGGGAAGACGCAGCCGAGCTTTGATAAGCAGTATGTGCGCAACTGGCTGAACTGTCCTAAAGCCGGATGGGATCGTAATGGCATGGCGCCTCCGCCGAGTCTTCCTGGTTCAGTGGTAGAGGCAACTCGCGAGCGTTACATTGAGGCGTACGAGCGTATTTCCGGTAAGAAATTCACCACGTGGATAGGGTCCTGCGCTTAGGTGAACTAAGAAAACTGACATATCCCTTAGGCCAGGCTTGCCTAAAATATATGGCTGCATCTAAGCTTCATTCTCAGATGTGAAGTGCATCATTGAGAGGAGCCTTAAGGTGAAAAGTTACACAAAGATGGTGGCGGGTGTCGTCGTTGCTGCCTGCACCATCTTCGTTAGCGCATGCGGCGGGGGAACAACGTCGAACGGCGAAGGTGGCAGCAGCGCAAGCGGTAACGCCGCCAACAATGCGGCGTTAACGGTCACGGATGTGCAAGGTCGTGAAGTAAGCTTTGATAAGCAGCCGGAACGCATCATCCTGGCAGAAGGACGCGGGGTATTCGCAACCTCAATTCTGGACAAAGACAAGCCTTTCGACAAAGTCGTTGCCAGAGGCTCCGACCTGAAAACAGCCGCACCGTCCTTCTACGAGGAATTGGAAAAAGCTGTCCCAGAGACAAAAGACATCCCCGAAATCGGCAATATGGCTAAGGGGGACGTGACTGTAGAAAATCTTCTGTCCTACAACCCGGACGTTGTGGTTATGACTGCCGACCACTATAAAGCCTCTGAAACCAACGGTATGCTCACCAAAATGGACGATGCCGGGATTAAGTACGTAGTCACCGACTTCCGTCAGCATCCGCTCACCAACACCACCAAGTCCATTGAGCTGTTGGGAAAGATCTTTGATAAGGAAGACAAGGCGGAAGCCTTCAACAAGGACTGGACCGATACAGTAGATCGCGTCAAACAAACCGCAGCGAAAGCTGACAAGAAGCCCAAGACGTTCCTCTGGCGCGCTGCCGGCTGGAATGACTGCTGTGCCACAGTCAAAGAAAGCAACCTTGGCGAGCTGGTCAACGTGGCTGGTGGCGACAATATGGGCGACCATATCCTCGACTCAGAATCCGGCGACATCACCCCCGAAAAAGTCATTGCTGAGCAGCCTGAGAAGATCATTGCCACCGGTGGATCGTGGGTAGTCAAGCCGGACAAAAACATCCAGGTCCCCTACGTGACTCTTGGATACAAGGCCAATGAAGAGCAGGCCAAGCAAACCCTTGAGGGGCTCACCGCAACGCCAGGTTTCGACCAGCTGGACGCGCCCAAGAATAAGGAAATGTACGGTGTGTGGCACCAGTTCTATGACTCCCCGTTCAACTTCCTTGCACTGGAGCAATTCGGTGTGTGGTTGCAGCCTGATCTGTTCAAAGACGTGGACGTGACCAAGCACTACCAAGAAGCGCACGAAAAGTACCTTCCGTTCCCCAATTCTGGAGTGCTCTTTGTCAGCCAAAACGGCTAATCCGGTGGAAACGCACACTCCACATGTTACGGCGGACACCCTTGTCGCTGATCACCGCGCTCTGGTGTTCCGCCGCTTGTTGATTATTGCGGTGCTGATCTTCTGCGCGCTTGTCGCTTTTATCGTCAGCACCGTTGTCGGGCCAGTTAACATCAGCGTTGGTGACGTCATCGTTGGTATTTTCCGGCCCGAGACCTTGGACCGGCAATCGCACACCGTGATCTGGAAGCTCCGTCTTCCCATGTCCGTCATGGCGCTGCTCGTGGGCATGGCGTTGAGCGTGGCTGGGGCGCAGATGCAGACGATTCTGGGCAACCCCCTTGCCGAACCATTCACGCTGGGTATTTCGGCGGCGGCAGCGTTTGGCGGGGCGTCGTCAATCGTCTTCGGCCTGATTTTCCTTCCCAACGCGCAGCTCAATATCGCACTGATCGCCTGGTTCGCGGCCATGACTGCCTCGCTGGTGATTGTCCTTGCGTCGTTGTTTCGCGGAGCGAGCGCCGAAACGATGATTCTGCTCGGCATCGGGCTCGTCTTCCTGTTCCAAGCATTGCTCGCGCTGATTCAATACAAGGCATCAACTGAGGCACTACAGCAGATTGTCTTTTGGATTCTCGGGTCCCTCACCCGTGCAACCTGGATTGGAAACGGCATCCTTGCAGTCGTGCTGGTCTGCTGTCTCCCCATCTTCATGGGGCTATCCTGGCAGCTCACGGCGCTAAGGCTTGGCGACGCCCGCGCACGCGCCATGGGCGTTAACGTCACCCGCCTCCGGGTCATTGTGCTCATTGTTGTGTCTCTACTGGCCGCAACATCCGTTGCTTTCAGTGGCATCATCGGATTTGTGGGGCTTGTGGGTCCGCATGTGGCACGCATGCTCGTTGGGGAAGACCAACGCTACTTCATCCCAGCGTCCCTTGCATCCGGTGCGCTCATGATGTCTACCGCGCATGCAGTCAGCCTCATCATCACACCGGGATTGGCCATACCCATCGGGATTGTCACCTCCCTTGTTGGTGTTCCATTCTTCATATTCATCATCATGACCAGGAAGCGAGCACTCTGGTGAAACCCGTCGTTGTTACAGTCTCCGACCTCGACGTGGGGTATGGGAGGGGAGAATCCATCCTCACCAACTTCACCCCAAAGCCCTTCACCGGCGGACACGTCATCGGTCTACTCGGACCCAATGCCTGCGGTAAGTCGACCTTCATCACCACCCTCGCTGGGGTTAACAAACCACGCGCGGGAACCATCGCCGCGGACATTGATGGGCAGGAATACACAGGACGGAAACTGCGTGATCACATTGGTTACGTCCCCCAGGATCTACCCGTCGCTGCAGCACTCACTGCCTTTGAGACGGTGCTCATCGCCGCGCGTCGGGCGCGTAATGTGCACACCGTGTCAGAAAAACCGGCAGCCATGGCGGCTCGCACTATGGAGGCGCTGCAGATAGGGCACCTAGCGCACTCGTACCTCGGGGAGCTATCCGGCGGGCAACGCCAACTCGTGGCGGTGGCCCAGATGATGGTGGTGGAGCCTCATGTGATGTTGCTTGATGAGCCTACGTCCGCACTGGACTTGCATCACCAGCTTTTCCTGCTGGAAACCATTCGAAACCGTGCCGAAAGCACTGGAGCCGTTGCCCTCGTGGCTATCCACGACATCAATCTTGCCGCGCGATTCTGCTCTGAACTCATGGTGATGAAGCGCGGCGGCATTGTCGCCCAGGGGTCGCCGAAGGACGTGCTGGACGCGGACCTTATCCATGAGGTCTATAAAGTACACGCCGACATTCTGGACCATGATGGAGTTCCAGTGGTGTCGGCGGTGGAATAATCGATGAGACCAGGGAAGACTACTGTGCGCTGTCTTCCTTGGTAAAGATCCCCCGGATGGTCGTAGGCAGATTCTTGATCTGTGCCATGAGTGCCTGTCGGCGTTCCTGGCTGGACACGGCGTGAATGGCGATCGGGGCAACAGAGATCAGGATGATCACAATTGAGATGATTTCGATGTTGAAGCCCATCTCGTGTAGCTTCTGGCCGATGTAGTATCCGGCGTAGCTGAACGTGGCCGTCCAGAGGAAACCACCAATGAGGTTGTAGACAAAAAACGTGCGGTAATGCATGGTGCTCACACCAGCAATAATCGGGGTGAAGGTGCGCACGACCGGCACGAAACGGGCCAGCACAATGGCCTTTGATCCGTGCTTTTCAAAGAACTGCTCCGCCTGCACCAGATATTGCTGTTTGAACAGCCTGGAATTGGGGCGTTCGAACAGTTTCCGGCCCACCCGTTTGCCAAAGCTGTAGCCGACGTTGTCGCCCGCCACTGCGGCGATGAAAAGGAGCAGGGCAAAAAGGTGGATATTGATTTTGAAAATGCCCTGTTGGGTGAGGAAGCCCGACATGAACAAGAGGCTGTCGCCCGGCAAAAAGAACCCGACGAGCAGCCCGGATTCGGCAAAAATTACAGCGATCACGGCTACGATACCCAGGTGGATAATGTACTCCGTCAAGGCTTCCATCATAGTAGTTTTTCCTTTACAAAACGGGGTTGGGCAGCATCAACTGCCAGCTTTGTAGAGTGTACCCAACTTCCCTGAACGTGACACTAAAAAACTGGCAATAGTGCAGCGCCCCACGTTAGGGTGGCAGGTGTGGCACCACACGCGTGACGACGCCGCGTCAATGTTGAAGGGATCCACCATGCAGAAAGATGTTTTTTCCTGGGTGATGGTGATGCTGATTGCCGTTTCGTTGGGAGCGGCGCGATGCGCGGCGTCGATAAGCATTCGCAGCGGTGATGCTGTGCCTATGGTGGGCGGTGCTGCCTGCGTGGGTGCACTGACGGCGTTGTTGTATGTGGTCGGTCGGTTATATGGAATGCGTATGCGGGCATCGTACTTCCTGGCGGGGAGGTGGCGCATATACGTGGTGTCGTCGTTGGCACTTGGCTGTTACATGTTGCCGGGTTCTGCGGTGGAGAATTCTTCGGCACTGGAGTGGGGCGTTGATGCGGCGGTGCTGTTGGTGTGCGCGGGATTGGTGGCCATGGCCTTGAAAAGGTTATGGCGTGCGTAACACGTACGCACGCCAGCTGACAAGGCTCTAGCTTGGCTGACTGACACTTCCATCGGAAGCCATGGCATCAGCCTGTTCCTTGAAACGGGCGGTGGCTTTTTCAACGTCAAGCCTGGTGAGCAAGAGAAGGATGATCACGTTGGCCCCGAGCGTGAGCCACACGTACATGACGTAGAGCATCTGGATAGCCGAGTCTGGCTGCACCTCCATGTTGGCGTGGTAGCCGCTCATCTGGAGGAGCCAGCCGGATGCAGCGGTGCCCAGGCCACTACCGATTTTCACACCCAGCGAGGTGCAGGAGAATAGCAGTCCGTCGATGCGTTTGCCGGTGCGTAGCCATGTGTATTCCGATGCCTCTGCGATCAGGGCGTTGAGTGTGCCCTGCAACGGACTCATGCCCAGGGAAGCGATGGCGGAGAACGCCAGCATCAGCGGCACATTCTGCATGTAAGCGGCCACCAGCACTCCGAGTCGCCCGGCGACGGCAATGATGTAGCCCAGGATGTCGATGCGATACATGCCCCCGTATTTGCTCACAATGTAGGGCGTGATCATGAGTCCGATGACGAGCGGGACGTTGATGGCCCAGGCGAAGGTGCCCAGGAGGCGTTCGTCACCGAGGACGTACTTCATGAAGAAGATACCCATGTTGAGCATGGCCGTGAAGATTTGCGTGAGCAGGAAGATCACCAAAATAATCAGGTAGTACTTGTTAGAGAAGAGGATTTTGGCCGATTCCAGTAGCGGCAGCTTGTCTTCCTCAGGGCCGTTGTTTTCGCCTTCCAGCTCCTCCGGCGAGAGTTCCTTCACCGAGTACACAGACAGGGTGTTAATTGCCAGGCCGATGAGTGCGTAGACGATGGCCATGTTCCGCCAGCCTCCAGCCCCGCCGCCGAACAGCATGACACCGCCCACGGTGAAGGTTTGGATAAGCATGTTCGTGGTGAAGGCGAACATGAAGCGGATGGACCCCATCTGCACGCGCTCGTCCTTGTTGCGGGTGATCAGCGCCGTTAGCGAGGAGTAAGCGATATTGTTGGCTGTGAAGAAGACGGCGTTGAGCAGGGTGTAAGCGATGAAGAACCATGTGTACTTGGCAAAATCACCCAGGCTCGGGGGTATGGCGAAGATGGCGACGAGTAACACTGCGCACCCTACATAGGCCCACAGCATCCACGGCCGGGCCTTACCCATGCGTGTATTCGTGCGGTCCAGCAGGGTACCGAAGATCATGTCTGAGATACCGTCGAACACTTTCGACAACATCATGAGCGTGCCGACGACACCCGGGTTCAGTCCTGCCGTATCCGCCAGATAGATCATGACGAAGGCGGACAAGAGCGCGTAAACGACATTGCCGGCCACGTCGCCCGAGCCGTAGCCCACCTTGTTGTACCACTTGAGATATTTCTTCTGGCTGGCTGCCTCTAGTCCCATCCTAGCGGATGAACTGCTGGGATTGCTGGCGGCCATATCGTTGCTCATGGTTCTCACCTCGTTCTGAATACTGGTGTGATGAAAGGATTGTGATTAGAAAGTGGTGAGCAGGAGGTGGAGGTCCATTTCCAGCTCGTGGTTTTTCACTTGGTATTTGGGCCGAAGTGTTGGCCCGCAGCTGTTCGATCCGATGCCCGCCATGGCCGCGTCGAGGCACAAGACCGTGCTTCCCGACGGTGTCAGGTCCGTGTTGCGTTTTTGTGCAACAAGTTCTTCCTGCGTGTAGTGAGAGGCGTTGAAGGAGAAGGGGCTGAGTGCCAAGGCAGTGAGGCTTCGGTCGCTGTCTGAGATAGTGACCTCGTTGCAGTCGGAGTGGCTGCCGTTTTCCTGCGGCCGGATGTAATCCTGATGAAGATCAGCGACGGTGGCGTTGAAAAACCCGTGGTAGCTGGCGCGATGCTTGTCCACATAGCTTTCCTGCGGACCCATACCGCAGTAATCCACATGATTCATGGACTCAGGAAGGAACAAGCGCAGCCCGAGGCGTGGAAGGCTGGGGAATCCGAGAGTTCGCTGTAACCGCAGGTTCAGGCTGAGTACATCGCTATCGGTAATGGTCCAGGTGAGACGTCCGCGCAGCACAGGTTGGACCGTCGGCGCCACCACAGCTACCTCTGCGCTGATGATCACACGCCCAGGTTCCTCACTGACATCAACAGCGTAGGCACGGGCCGTCGCCTGATGGTAGTGAGCGCGTTCCCACTCCCGACGTATGTGGCGATCATTGTCGGTGGGGGCGCGCCAGATATTCAGCTCAGCTGGACGGTCCAGAAACTCACTGCCGCGATGCACCAGGCTCACAGGCAGTCCGGTTCGTACATCGAAGCTATAGTGCAGGTCGCGCGTATCGACGTCGATTCGGGTTGCGGTTCGGGAAACCGACAACGGTTGGTTACCTACCGGACGGTGTGCGAGTTCTACGGCCCGCTGGTGGCGGGCGTCACTGTTATGCAGTGGAACTTCATCAAAACCGAGGATATGTCCAGTGGTCAGTAGCGGCTCGGGGCGTGCAAGGCGATACGTGACTAGAAGATGACAGCGCCCGGATTCTGGAATACGTGGCTCGCAGCGCAGCGTGGTTGTTGCGTGTGGCGGCACAGGTTCATTCAGATCAAGATCTCCGTGCTCAACGATTGCACCGTCGCGCCGGACCTCATAGGAGATGCTGAGGTACTGGGACAGATCCGTGTGGTCAAGTTCATTGACGATGGTGAGCAGGCCCTTGTCCTGGTCGTATGCGACGACGCGGGCGGGGCGTTGAACATTCTTAAGTTCGGCGAGGCCGGAATGCGGGATGCGGTCCGGTGAAACCAGTCCATCAACACAGAAGTTGCCATCGTGGATCTGTTCGTCGTGGTCGCCGCCGTAGAGATAGATGGGACGGCCGTCCTCGCTGGTTCCGGCGGTTACTGCGTGATCGCACCACTCCCACACGAAACCACCGCACATACGCTTATCCGCACGGATGATCTCCCAGTAATCTTCAAGGTCACCGGGGCTATTGCCCATTGCATGGCAGTATTCCACGAGGATGAAGGGCTTATCCGGGTCGGAATCCAGGTACTTCCGAATCTCCTCAATGGCGGGGTACATGCGGCTGTACAGATCGATGCAGGAGTAGTCGTAACGACGCTTAGAATCCCGGTAGTAGGAGCTTTCGTAGTGAGTCAGTCGTGTGGGGTCGAAACTCTTGGTCCACGACAGTGCCGTCTCAAGGGTGCAACCATAGGCGCACTCATTACCGGCCGACCAGGAAATAATGCTGGGCCGATTCTTCTCCCGGTGAACACACAACTGCATGCGATCCACAGTGGCCTCGGTCCATTTGGGATTATCGGCGATAGGTTCGTTCCAATGCTCGACCTGGTTATCCCAGGATGCATCGGCAAGGAACTGGGTTTGCGTGCCGTGGCTCTCATTGTCCGCCTCGGACATGACATAGAAACCATACTCGTCGCACAGCTGGTAGAAGCGCGGATCGTTCGGGTAGTGGGAACTACGCACCGCGTTGATGTTGTGTTCCTTCATCAACCGCAGGTCACGCTGCATGTGCTCCAGATCAACCACGGGGCCAGTGACAGGGTCCGAATCGTGCCTGTTGACGCCCCGTAAGGTGAGGGGGTTGCCATTAAGACACACCTCAGTGTCTTTTACAGCAACATCGCGGATGCCCACCCGGTCAGTGATCACCTCGTCGGGCTTGACAATAGCCAGCTGGTAGAGATAAGGATCTTCGGCGTTCCACAGGTGAGGATTGGTCACGGTGAGCTGGGCGTGGTGCGTGTAGTCAGCATCGGCGTCGATAAGCTCCATAGTGCTGGTGGTCACCAGATGCCCATCGGAGTCGTAGAGTTCCACAGTGGTGGGGACGGTGCCGCCACGGTAGTTGCCTCGAATATCAACAATGGCAGTGTCCGACGTGAATGATGTTGTGGTGACATAGTCGAAAAACACGGCAGCCGGGCGGTCCACGAGGTACACGTCGCGGAAAATGCCGCTGGTACGGAACTTATCCTGATCCTCCAGGTACGTACCATCACACCACTTGAGCACCAGTACGGCCAGGCGGTTCGCGTCGGGGTGAATGAAGTCGGTGACATCGAACTCGGCGGAAGCGTGGGACACCTGGCTGTAGCCAATATACGTGCCATTGAGCCACACATAGAAGCAGGAGTCCACCCCCTCGAACGTGAGATACGTGCTGGGTGCCTGGGGGTTCGGTGTATAGTCAAAATCCCGAATGTAGGCGCCGCAAGGGTTGTCCTGGGGAACATGCGGCGGATCGAGGGGGATAGGGTAGCGCACATTGGTGTAGTGGTGGTGGTCATAACCCAGGTGCTGCCAGGTGCTGGGCACCTCGATCATGCTGAAACCGTCTGGGGCTGAGGTTGTGGGGCTGTGATCCCAGAAAGGTTCGGTGAGCTCATAGATGCTGGGGAGGTATTTAAAAGCCCATGTCCCGTTGAGCAGGTGGAAGCGGTCGGAATCCTCTCGTTTCCATGCGGTAGAAAGTGGGTGGGAGGCGGGCACATAGTAGGCGCGGGGAGGCAGCGTGTGCTCGTGAAGGACACTGAGGTCGTCGAAATGTCGAGGAACGATCATTGTTCAGGCTCCCTGAGAGTTGGCGAGAACAGGGGTCGCACGGCTGTACGACGTTATAACAATAACGTTCTTATAGTAATAGGTATTTACTTTATATTTATTATATTCTTGGCGAAATATCAATTTAGGCGCCATTTAGGGGTGTTTGGGGGTAATGTGATGGCCTCTTTGTGGTGTAAAGCTATGAAAAATGTGAGAACGGGTGTATCGGCTGGCTGTGACTAGGTTCTAGGTGCTGTGACATGCTTGGTGAAAAGCCTTCGTAATGATGGGGGATCGTTATGCGCATACGCGTTAGTGAGCATGCCTGTTGCCTCAGATGGGCAGCACTGCTAACTGACAAGTCGCATACCGTCACGCATAACAGTATGCGATCTTCTCGCGAGAAGGTGTACAATCTTTCCCTCTAGTTTTGCTTAGGTATGTACCTCTTTGAGTACCGTTGTGGAAGCGAATCTGATATGCGTGCTCCACGCTAGATTTACTGTGCAGAGCGTTTTACTTTGTGCAACAGTTGCCGTTGGTCTGGCTAACTATTAGAGTCTCGCGTTAGCATGAAGACACTGAAGATTAGCAAGTAGAATGCGAATGCCCAGGCCGCAATACTTAACCCAAGAATATCAATGAAATTAATCACAAGAAGAAACGGGGGGATAAGTGTCAGCGATGCGATTCCAATGCGCTTATTCCGAGTCATGCGAGGTTAGCTCCAATTCTTGCCGACGCAGTATCCAGCGGTCCCGCCAGTTGCCCCTGAAGCGGCGCTGAGACATGCGATGCAGCCAAGGCCTACTGTTACTGCACAAGCTTGAGACTGTCCCAATCTATTCCTTCCAGAGTGGCTTCATCTACCGTGACGTGCTGGATTAAAGTACATACCACGTTACATAGTGAAACGAACGAGGAATAGGAATAAAAAATGCTAAGTGTTAAAACATCAGTGCACAGGCTTATTGCATGTTGTAATGGGGGGATGTATCTGGGGGTGAATAATTATGGTAGTGATGTGTTTGGTTGATCAACATTGAGGGGTGATTGCTGTAGCGGTGACTGTGGCGGCAACATAGCCGGAAGTTGAGACATCGATAGCTGCGAGACCTCGAACCCGCCAAGCAAGCCGTTGGGATACAATGTTGCGGACTATAATCCGCACAACAACCCCATTTGCGAATGCGCAGCCTTCCCTTAAGCACCTGAGCGTGCTTGAGGGGCGCAACTTTCCAGAAGCTCTTGCGCTGTATTGCCCCCGGCGGGCAAGAGCCCCTATGTAGTAGAACAACGTGTGCCCACTGATGAAAAACAGTGGGCACACGTTGGGGAAACGTTGATTCCCTGAAATCTAGCGCTCGCTAGTAGCCAGGTTGAGACTACTCGGGCTTCTGGGGCTTGTGAGGCTTCTGGACATCTGGGGTGTCTGTGTCTGCGTGTCGTGGCTGGCACCATGCCCGGGTAAATTTGCCAACAGGAGCATTCACAATGATTCCCCTGTTCTGCCAATTGCTGGTGCGCACAATTTTTGCGTCAATGCGCAAGGTCTGTGAAACCTTGACAACTGTTTTGCTCTTGATGCCGGTCCATGCGCAGAAATCTGCAGCGATTTTATCAGCTGAGGCACCCTGTGATAGTGAATTGGTGTATTCTTGGGTGGCCCACTCATCTAGCCAAAATTGAATTCCCCACCATTTATATTCATATCCGCCATGCGAACCCGATGCCTTGTGCTTACCGGCTGCGGTCTCTACGGTTTGGTCATCGCTCTCGTTGTCGGTAACCTCCGTCTGGCCGCTCGCGATGTCTTCGTTGGTGTTGTTGATGATCTCCTGCACCTTCGAGACCTCTTGGGCGTTGTCAGACTTTAGGTTCTCTGGTGCGTTGAGGCGGAACTGATCTCCTTCTTGTGAAACGTACTGTGAGTACTTTTCAACCAGCTCCTGAGTTACTTCAACATCCTGCTTCGACGTGCTTTGCTGGGTTTCGCGCTGCTCACCCTGCTGCTGGGTCTGGCTTGGTGTAGTGCTTGCCGTATCGGGGGTCGCGTGTGCTGCCGAGATGGAAAGCAATGGCATTGAGGCTGCAAGCATAGCTGCGGCGATGTTCTTTTTCTTCAAGGTATATCCTCCCTGGATAATTATGATGTACCTTATGTCCCGGCCGTCGTGGTCTTCGGCCCTGGGTTGCGTTGCTGATGTTTGTTTTTCGTCGAAAAGTTCTGTTACCAAAACTCCTATCACAATGTAGGCGATATGTTATTGCCATATGGACATAGCTCGATTTTTACATTCGCGGGTTTAATGGTCAATGTTCGAACCGATTTTTTTAATCTGCCTTAATGTATGCACCCTCATGAGGGGGACGTTTTGTGCATATATGAGAATTTTTTACCTTAACTGCAACGATGTACTTCATCCTGCTATCGGTTTATGTATCACAACCCATATAAAACGACGTCCATGTATTGTCCCTGGTTATGTGTGTGGTCGCATACTTTCTGTGCTAATTTTCTGAACATGTCAAGAACTTACTCCAGAATTATGTTAGCGACGTTATGAAACTTAATGATATGTAAAGGTTTGTTTTATATAATAATTATGTTTCGAGTTGTCATGATAATTGCTACTGGGTGTTTATGCATCCCGGACTGCGGCAAAGCGAATTGTGTACGTGTCACATATGACTATCGTTAATCGATTATCATTAATCTTTTCACTTAATCAATTAACATTGCGCCTCAAGCTTTTGCGCGCAATACTGGCGGGCATGCATACGACACAAGTGACACGACAACATATCGCATCAAAGCGTCACATACGCGTCGCACGCGGCGTGGTTGCTGTGGCGCTGACCGTGACTGCAACGTGGTCGGGAGTGGGGGTGTCGATAGCCGCAACTCCCTCGAATCTGCCGATCGAGCCGGTGGGATACAACGTTGTGGACGGCAAGCTTGATACCAACAACCCCATCGCGAATGCGGAGATTCAGAAGGATCCTGGTTATTCAAGCACCCAACCGTCGGGCCAGGCCAACGCACAAAGCCCCCTCGTTCCCAAGGCGCAGAACCTGGCTGGGGCTGAGATGGGCATCAATCATCTCCAGGAAGGGGCCCTCCCGAATGTGGTGATCGGCAATGATGATCGCAAGGAAGTCTCGGACACGAAGCAGACCCCGGCGCGCTGGGTGGGTAAGTTGCACTCCACCACGCAGAGTGGTGGGTCGTCGTATTGCACGGCGTCGTTAATCTCGAAGGACACCGTAATTACTGCCGGGCATTGTGTGGCCAAGGGGCAGTCGAAGTGGACCTTTGCGGCTGGTGAAAACAAGGGCCAGCAGCCCTACGGCACGGCCGCAGCGAAGCAAATCTGGTACGACAAGAAGTACGGGGAGACCGGCCACGATTGGGCCGTGATTAAGCTGGATTCTGCGGTCGGGGAGAAGACGGGCTGGTTTGGTATGAATGTGCCGGATACGCAGAAGCTGGTGGATACGCAGGCGACGGTTATTGGTTATCCGGGGGATAAGGATAACGGTGCGCAGTGGGCGGACCGGAACAAGGTCGTGAAGGTGACGGACCGTCAGGTGGTGTACCAAACGGATACGTTTAACGGCCAATCTGGTTCCTCGGTGATGGATGATAAGTCGATGATTTTTGCTATCCACACCGGCGGTAAGACAGGGGAGAACTACGGAACGATTCTCACCGGTGAGTTGTTTAACGTGTGCGCCAACGTTGCGGCGGCATCACCCGCAACCTAAGGCCCGCAACCTAAGGCCACTGTATAAGCCTGCGGGGAAGTGCACACTGTCCGGTACCATGGTGACCCATGACTGAAACCGACCGCACTGCTCCCAAGCCTCAAGCACCAAAGGCACCAAAACACCCGACCACGCGAACGCATCATGGTCGGGTGTTCGTTGATGACTATGAGTGGCTCCGAGACAAGGGGGCTGCGGAGACCATCGCCTACCTTGAGGCCGAGAACGCCTACACCGATGAGGCGACCAAGGATCAGCAACAGCTGCAGGAGGATATTTTCCAGGAGATCAAGTCTCGGGTGAAGGAAACGGACATGTCCGTGCCGTCCCGCGATGGTGATTACTGGTATTACGGCCGTACTGAGGAGGGGAAGAGTTATTTCCTTTCGTGCAGGCTTCCGGTGCTGCCGGACCAAGATCCGTGGACCCCGCCGGTGATTCCAGAAAACTCCGCGCCTGAGGGCGAGGAAATCATTCTTGATGGCAATGTGCTGGCAGAGGGACACGAGTTTTTCTCGCTGGGTGGTTCTGGGGTGACGCAATCCGGCCGGTTCCTTGCTTATTCCACCGACACCACTGGTGACGAGCGCTACACGCTGCACATCAAGGACCTGGCTACGGGCGAGCTGCTGGAGGATACCATTGAGGGCATTTCTTCGGGGCTGACCTGGTGCGGTGAGGAGTACCTGTTTTACCAGCGTGTCGACGACGCGTGGCGCCCCGATTCCGTGTGGCGGCACAAGGTGGGTACCCCGGTCACCGACGATGTGCGCGTGTTTTATGAACCGGACGAGCGTTTCTGGGTGGGGGTTAGTTCGGATCGCATGGAAAAGTTCCTGTACATCGAATCGGGCAGCAAGCTCAGCAGCGAAATATGGGTGTTGGAGTGCGATAATCCCACCAGCGAGTTTCGGTGTTTGCGCACCCGCGAGGCGGAGGTGGAGTACGACGTTACCTACGCCGAGGTTGGCGGCGAGCCGCGCTGGTTGGTGCTGCATAATGCTCACGGTCCGAACTTTGAGCTGGGCGAATGCCCGCTGGGGCCGCTTCCCGATGACCTCGATGACCTGCGTGTTTTGGTGCCGCACCGCGATACTGTCCGCCTGAATGCCGTGGGCGCGTGGGCGCGGTATCTGGTGCTGTCGTACCGGCAGGAGGGGGCGTCGAAACTCGCGGTGATGCAGCTAGGCGAGCAGGGGTTCACCGAGTTCAAGGAACTGGAGTTTGATGAGGAGCTGTACGACGTCGGTTTCGGCACCGGCCACTATTGGGACGCTCCTTGTTTCCGTCTCAGCTACGATTCCTTTACGACGCCCGCCCGACTGTACGACTACTGGCCCGCCACAGGTGAGCTTCGGTTGCTGAAGGAACAGGAGATTCCCGGTGGCTACAACCGTGACGACTATGTGGCACACCGTCTGTGGGTGACTGCTCAGGACGGCGCGCAGGTGCCGGTGTCGGTGATTCACCGCGCTGACCTGGACATGAGCGTGCCGAACCCCACCCTGTTGTACGGTTACGGCTCCTACGAAAGCACCATCGATCCGAGCATGAGCATTCTGTGGCTGAGTCTGCTTGACCGTGGGATCATCGTGGCCGTGGCACATGTTCGCGGCGGTGGTGAAATGGGTCGGCTGTGGTACGACAACGGCAAAATGCTGACCAAGAAGAACACCTTCACCGACTTCATTGACGTGGCGGATTACCTGATCAGCAGCAACATGACCACGCCTGAACTGCTGGTGGCGCAGGGGGGTTCGGCCGGTGGTTTGCTCATGGGTGCCGTGGCCAACATGGGCGGGGACCGGTTTAAGGCCATTCACGCAGTAGTACCGTTTGTGGATCCGCTGACCTCTATTTTGATGCCGGAGCTTCCACTGACCGTGATCGAGTGGGAGGAGTGGGGCAACCCACTGGAAGATGTTGCGGTATATGACTACATGGCGTCCTACTCACCGTACGAGAACGTGGAGGCGAAGCCGTACCCCAATATTTTGGCCTCCACATCGTTGAACGATACGCGGGTGTTGTATGTGGAACCCGCTAAATGGATTGCCAAGTTGCGTGATATGGCAACATCTGGGGATTTTCTGCTGAAGACTGAGATGTCGGCCGGGCATGGCGGCGTCTCGGGACGGTACGAGAGCTGGAAGCAGGCAGCGTTTGAACATGCGTGGATTATTGACCAGCTACGAGGCGGAACCCCTGCATAAGAGTGGCTTTATTGCTGCAATGGTGCAGGGAAATTTTTTTGCTCTTTTTCTTTTGTGTAGCGCCGGTCACCTATAAGGTGTAACTATCCGCCAGGACACTTTATACATAGCTGCAAGGAATCGAGTGTGACATGTCTGACGTACGGACGAGTAGCGGTCTACGCATCGCTAAGTCAAAACAACCAAGAAAAGACAGGACCCACTGGCTTTACATCGGAGTGATCATTGCGGTTATCGCCGGCATTATCTTCGGGCTGGTGGCACCCAGCGCAGCCACCGAATTCAAGGTTGTCGGAACGATGTTCGTCAACCTGATCAAGATGATGATCTCCCCGGTGATCTTCTGCACCATCGTTTTGGGCATCGGCTCCGTCCGCGCGGCAGCATCCGTGGGTAAAGCTGGCGGCATCGCGCTAACCTATTTTATTACGATGTCCACCTTTGCCCTGGCTGTTGGCCTGGTAGTGGGGAACCTTATTGAACCCGGCACCGGTCTCAACATTGAGGCAACAAAAGATGCTGGTGCCCAGTACGCGGCTAAAGCCGATCATGGTGGCGGAACCGTCGGATTCATCCAATCCATCATCCCCGACACGCTGTTTTCTGCCCTAACGTCGGGTTCTGTGCTGCAGACGCTGTTCGTGGCGTTGCTCGTCGGGTTTGCTGTGCAATCCCTAGGGGCCAAAGGTGAACCGATCCTCCAGGGAATTGCCCACGTCCAGCGCCTGGTGTTCAAAATTTTGACGATGATCCTGTGGATCGCTCCGATTGGTGCATTCGGTGCCATTGCTGGCGTGGTGGGTGCCACTGGTTTCGAGGCTGTCAAGCAATTAGCCATTCTGATGCTGGCGTTCTACATCACCTGTGTGGTGTTTGTGTTTGGGGTGTTGGGGCTGGTGCTGCGGCTCTTTACTGGATACAACATGTTCAAGCTGGCCAAGTACCTGGCACGCGAGTACCTGCTCATCGTGGCAACATCCTCGTCCGAATCGGCTCTGCCTAACCTGATGCGCAAGATGGAGCATGTGGGTGTGGACAAATCCACCGTGGGCATCGTGGTACCCACCGGCTATTCCTTCAACCTTGACGGCACCGCCATTTACCTCACCATGGCAGCCATCTTCATTTCTGACGCCATGAACAAGCCAATGACAGTTGGGGAACAGATCGGTCTGCTTGTCTTCATGATCATCGCATCCAAAGGCGCCGCAGGTGTGTCAGGCGCTGGTATCGCCACCCTCGCCGCTGGTTTGCAGTCGCACCGCCCCGAGCTTCTCGACGGCGTAGGGGTCATCGTGGGCATCGACCGTTTCATGTCCGAAGCCCGCGCGTTGACCAACTTCTCTGGCAACGCCGTGGCCACCCTGCTGGTGGGAACCTGGACGAAAACCATTGATAAGCAACGCGTTCACGACGTGCTGGACGGGAAGATACCCTACGTGGACAGCGGCGACGACTCCCACGTAGATTTCAAAAACCCGTCAGTGGCCAACCCCGCCACCGACGAGCTGCAGCCTACCCCGCAGGTGGACTTGGATTCCTACACGAAGTCAGAAAAGTCTTAGTCAGCTTTTGCTTTGTCGGCGTTGCGGAGCGGCACAATCATCGGCCCGCCGGTGATGGGATCTTCCACAACAACGGCATGAAGGTTGAACACCTTTTCCAGTAGTTCAGCCGAGATCACCTCTGACGGCGCGCCCGATGCAATGAGCGCGCCGTCACGCATGACCACCAGGTTGTCGGAATACCGCAACGCCAAATTTAGGTCATGCAACACCATGACCACGGTGCGGTTATGGTCACGGCTCAGACCGTGCACCAGCTCCAACACCTCAATGGAGTGCGACAAATCCAGGTACGTTGTCGGCTCGTCCAGGAACAAAATATCGGTGTTCTGGGCCAACACCATGGAAATCCACACACGCTGTCTCTGGCCGCCCGATAGGGAATCAATGGTGCGATCCGCCAGATCCTCCACATGTGTGAGGCGCAGTGCCTCGTACACATGCTCTTCATCATCCGAGGACCATTGCCTAAACCACGCCTGGTGCGGGTGGCGTCCACGCGCCACCAGGTCAGACACAAGAAGCCCTTCGGGAGCAATCGGGGACTGCGGGAGCATACCCAATAGCCGTGCCAGATCACGACGTCGCATCGCATGCACATCGCGGCCATCCAGATGTACGGACCCGGCCTGCAGCGGCAACAAATGAGACATAGCACGCAGCAGCGTGGACTTGCCGCAGCCGTTCGGGCCAATGATCGTGGTCACCTTCTTGTCAGGAATGGCCACATCTAGGGAAGAAATTATGGTTTTTGTGCCGTAGCCGACCTTCAAGCCGGTGGCCTCTAAACGGGAATTCATTACACCGTACTCTTTCGGTTCGCGCGGATAAGAAGGTACACCAGGAACACACCGCCCACGGCGGAGGTAACCAGGCCGACAGGAAGCTCCACTGGCAAGATGGTGCGGGTAATCAAATCGGCCGTGGCCAGTAGCATCGCGCCACACAAGCCAGAGCCAATCAACGGCGGCGACGACGTTGCCATTAAACGCAACGCTACTTGGGGTGCCACGAACGCAATGAACCCAATCGGACCAGCCGCAGACACCGCAATGGCCGTGAGCACCACAGACAAAAGCAAGAACAAGGTTTGCGCACGGCTCACATGCACACCCAAGCCCGAGGCTGTCTGATCACCCAGCAACACCGCCTGCAGCTTGAAACTCACATACCCCACCAGCGGTATCACGCAGCAGAGAACCACAACAACAGGAAAGTTACGACCCCAGCTTGATGCGCCGAGCGAGCCGGTCAGCCACGTTTTAGCCATCGCGGCGTCGGTAATGGTGGCGCGCAACAGCAGCCAGGTGACATACGCCTGCAAAATCGCGGTAATCATAATGCCCGCAAGCACCAGCCGGAACGTATCCATGCCGCGCCGGGAACCCAAATACCAGATCACAGTGGCTGTGAGCAGGGCGCCCAACAGCGCTGATAAGGGAATGCCGATGGTGCTGAGAAACTGCACCGCGCCGCTTGCGTTTAGACCACCCAGCACAATAATGCTCACGGCGAACGCCGATGCACCCTCGGAAATGCCCAGAATATCGGGGCTGGCCAGGGGATTTCTGGTCACCGATTGTGTGAGTGCGCCGGCGATGCCCAGCGCCATACCGATCACCACGGCGCCGAGGGCGCGTTGCAAACGCCATTTCAACACCACCGTCTGTTCGATTTTGGTGCCGCCGCCTGCCAAAACCTCAAATACCTTCACAATGGTCAGCGGATAATCCCCGGCTGCGACATTGGCAGCGAACACGACCAAAACCAGCACGACCAGGGCAAGATTCACCACTGCAATGCGGGCGCGCCACACCGTGCTGAGCGGTCCAATCTCAAGCCGTGGGCGGCGAGGAATGAGTGTTTGCGTGATAATCATAGTGCCACCAACTTCCGTCGTGAGAGGAGATACAGCACAAACGGTGCGCCAACAAACGCCAGCACAATGCCCACCTGTAGTTCGCCGGGGCGGGCGATAATGCGCCCCGCGACGTCGGCAAGCAGGAGCAAGGCCACCCCAGCAAGGGCCGAATAGGGGAGCAGCCAACGGTAATCCGGGCCGGTGAACACCCGCACCACATGCGGAACCACAAGGCCAACAAACCCGATGGGCCCGGCCCCGGCCGTTGCAGCGCCCGCCAGCAAAGCAATGAGAAGCATGCCGATCAGGCGTGCGCGGTTCGTGTTGACGCCCAGGGATGACGCGACGTCGTCACCCAAGTTCAACAAGTTGAGCTGCCTGGCGGTGGCAAAAGCGGCCACCAGCCCTAGTACAACAAACGGTGCGATGCCGATGGAGATGGTGAGGTCGCGGCCCGCGATGGAACCGGCGTTCCAAAAACGCATACGATCCAAGTTGTCCTCGTTAGTGAGCACCAAAGCGCTGGTCACCGAACTCAGCACCGCCGACAGTGCCGCACCACCCAGCAACACACTCAATGGATTCATCCGACCCGAGCCGATAGAGGTAAGCGAAAAAACCAGTAAGGTTGCCAAAATAGCGCCGGTAAACGCCACCACCACAGTGCCCACAATGCTGGTAATGCCAAAGAATGTAAACCCTACCACCACCGCACATGCAGCACCCGAGCTAATGCCTAGGACACCTGGGTCCGCCAGTGGGTTACGAGTATGGCCCTGAATCAGTGTGCCCGACACCCCTAGCGCTGCGCCGACTAGCACGCCCAACGTGGTTCTGGGGATTCGCAGGTCACGAATAATCGCGGCGGTGATCTGATCCGGGTGCAGTAATGTACCCACAGACATTGACCGTGTGCCAATGGCAATGCTTGCGACAATAAGCACCGCAATCAGGCCGAAGAGTAGAAGCAATCCCAGCGCACGGCGGGTACGCTGTTTGCGAACATTTGTTGATACCACTATTGCAACTTTAGCTTAGGATAAGCTACGTTCAAATATGTGAAACGTAATATTTCTCGTAGAACTTTCTTTGGTTTTATGGCCGCAGCATCACTAAGTGCAGTGACGGCATGCAGTTCAAACAACGGAAATTCCACTTCCTCCTCATCGTCAGAATCGGCCTCTGCTGGTGCGGATTCTAAGAATCGTGTTGTTGCCCTGAATACCGGGCAGCTGGACAACCTGCTCACACTCGGTATCCTCCCCGTCGGTGTCGCCGCAGCCAAAGGCGGAGAACTCATTCCGAAGTTCATCCGAGATGCGTTCGGTACGCAGTACGACCTTGACAGCATTGCCGACTGCGGTCTGCGTCAAAGCCCCGATGTGGAGGCCATCGCAAAACTTGAGCCATCGCTCATCTGCGCCAACTCCCGCACCGACAAGGAAATCCTGAAAAAACTGGAAGACATTGCACCCGTGGTCACCGGCGAAGGGGGCGGTGAAAACTGGAAGCAAGATCTGGTCACCATCGCGGAAGCCGTGAGTAAAGGCGAGGAAGCCACGAAGCTTCTTGAGGAATATGAAGCGTCCGCCGCTGAATTTAAATCAGCCCTACCTGCAGAAGTGCCCACCGTGTCCTTCCTGCGTACCAAAGACGACGCCTTCCAAATGTTTGGCGTCAACTCCATGGCAGGAACTGTTGCCGCCGACTGTGGCCTCGCCCGCCCCGAATCCCAGCAGTTTGATAAAAAGGCTGGCGAAGACCTCTCCGCAGAAGTGCTGGACAAGGCCGATGCCGACTGGATTTTCTACGCTGTGCAGAAAGGCGCAGCTTCCCCGGTTGACTCCACACTGTGGCCCAACCTCAAGGCTGTGAAAGATAATCACACTGTGGAAGTGGACTACGAAGCGTGGTACACCAATGCTTCCTTGCTATCCGCCACCACAATCCGAGACGGACTGCGACAGCACATCCTGGGGTAGTTAATCTCGTAAGTATGGAAACATACGAAGCTATCTTCCGTCGCCGCGACGTCCGCGCCGAATACACTGGTCAACCGCTTGACGACGCCGTGCTCCACCGCATCCTCGAAGCCGGACACGCCGCGCCTTCCGTAGGCAACAGTCAACCCTGGGACTTTGTGATCGTGCGCGGTCCGGCGCGGCTGGCGGAATTTGCTGAGCATGTTGCGGGCAGGCGGGCTGCCTTCGCCAACAGTCTGCCCGCCGACCGCAAAGACGTGTTCAACCCCATCAAAATTGAAGGAATCCGGGAATCCGGGACCGGTATTGTGGTCACCTATGACCCGCAGCGGGGCGGTCCGAATATCCTAGGCCGCCAGACCATTGATGAAACAGGGTTGCTCAGTGTGGGCCTTGCCATCCAAAACATGTGGCTTGCCGCCACCGCAGAGGGGATTGGCATGGGCTGGGTGAGCTTTTATGAAGAAGATTTCCTCACCAACTTTGTGGGATGCGTCGGAGCGTGCCGACCTGTAGCATGGCTGTGCATCGGGCCGGTAACGCATCTTGAAGAAGTTCCCGATCTTGTCCGTTTTGGGTGGAACAAAGGCCGTCCGCTGGAGGAAGCGGTGCATTCTGAGCGGCTGTAGCTGCTGGTGAGTTTGGTGCAGAATAATATTTCTGTTACCTATTGTTACCTGATCGTTACTATGAGTATACTTCGTTAGGTACTACTTATCTACCGTCATACGAAAGGCGCCTGAATGAAACGGCAACTTGCAACGTCACTCTGCACCTTCGCCCTCCTGACCAGCCTGCAACCTGCAGCGCAGGCAGATGAAATCACAGACTTCCTTCGCTCCCTCATCGCCCCCATCGTGCCTGGAAACAACGAAGGCCCCGCGCCAGCAAACCCAGGTCCAGGCGACGCGCTGATTGCAGAAGTATCTGGGCAGCACTTCAGCGCCCAGGCGCCGCAGCTCGATCCTGCCGTGCAGCCGCAATGGGCAATCGTCGTATTCGGCTCCGCGTTGGACAAGGATGGTGGCGTTCCGCAAGCACTTTCCAGCCGCCTGGAAAAAGCATTGGTCGTAGCAAACACTAATCCCGGAGCCACTGTTGTTGTGGCAGGTGGCAAACCCCAAGCTGGTGTGACCGAAGCGCAAGCTATGAAGCGCTGGTTGGTGGAGCATGGCGTTGGTGAAGAACGTATCGTTACTGAAGAGCAGTCAACTGACACTGTAGGCAATGCCAAAAATGTCGCCCCGATACTGAGCAACGGCGGCAAAAACGGAGCAATCCTGATCACAGCAGGCAGCCACCTGCGGCGCGCCACCGTTGATTTCCGCATGGCAACCGGCAGTGCATACAACACCATTTCCGTCCCTGCCGAAGACAAAGACGTCACCCCACCAGTGCCCGAGTGGGAAAAAACCGCGATGGAGCGCGACCTCAAACAGTTCTCGTAGGGACGTTGACGTCCAGGTAGCATGGGCACATGGCACCTGGCGAGCAGTACCCCCATCAACCCGTAATCACTGAACTGCGGCTCACGGCATTCAAATCCTTCCGTGACGCAGTTCTTCGTTTCCAACCAACCACCATTCTTATCGGGAAAAACGGGGCGGGAAAATCCAACGTCCTTGACGGTCTAGAGGTTCTTTCGCGCTTGGCGCTGGGGGAAACGCTGCCTGATGCCCTGGATAGTAGACGACGTGAAGGCGGCCCCATTCGTGGAGGGTCGCGCGGTTGTGCACCACACGGGTCGGATTACTTTGCGTTGGGGTGCACGGTGGATTTTGATGGAGTGCTTTATTTATACGACATTGAAGTGCAAATAAAACCAACGCTAGAAGTGCGGTCAGAAATTTTTTCCATTCAGCGGGGAGAAAAACGAGATGTTCTGTACCACTCTGCCGAGCACGAGGAACGCGATCCCCGTCGACCGTACCTGACAAAATTGACCGATGTAGTCGATGATGACCTGGAACTGGCCTTAGATTTCATTGCTCCCATTTCTGCACTCCGCGATATATTTCACCTAGATCCATATCCTTCGGATATGCGGAATTATGTTGCAGAGACGGATCATAAGTTACGCAGAGGCGCAGACAATATTTCCCCAGTATTATTCGCGCTGCGTGAGCGCGATGAAAAACGTTTTGGCAAAATCCAGGACCAAGTTCAAGCGATCGCTGCTAGCAAGGTTATTGGGTTGGATTTCCTCAAAGCTGAAGGTGGCGAGGTGATGCTTGCACTTTTGGAAAAGGGATGCGGTGATCCTGGGGATATAGAGAAAACTCCTGCCTCACAGATGAGTGATGGAATGCTGCGTTATGCGGCGATAGTCACCTCACTTCTTGCTGATCGCGCTGGTCTTGATGCTGTGACGAACAGCAACAAGCTGGAAACTATAGAAGGTGTTCAGCTGGTGATAGAGGAGCTAGAAAACGGTCTGCACCCCTCGCAGGCTAAGAAGTTGCTTGAATTGGTGCGGACGAGTAACGAAACTAATGCTGTGAGAGTCTTGCTGACAACTCACAGTCCAGCGTTGTTGGATGCTGTAGAAGGAACTTTGAATTCTAGTGTCATTGTCTGTTACTACGATGAAGACGCCGGTTATAGTAAACTCATTCCGCTCATGGAAATGTCTGATTATCCGACTGTCATGGCTCAGGGGTCGCTGGGGTCTGTTGTGACTGAAGGAAAATTTTCTGCTGCACGGTCAGATGATTCAGACTACTCAGAGTTCTATGAATTTCTAGGACTCTGATGAGGATAGCGATGCAAGGGCAAGAGGTTATTTTCATAGACACGAGTATCCTGTGCAATATTGTGCCAGTTCCGGGATTCAATCAGGACCAAGAGGAAGTTCGTGCTGAGATGAAAGAGCTTGTTGAGAAGAAAGCTAAATTTATCCTCCCCATCACAGCAGTCATTGAAACAGGAAACCATATTGCGCAGCTTCCTGGTGGCAATGACCGCAGGGAAAGCGCTGAAAGATTCTCTGAAATCCTTCGTCTAGTTGTGGAGCACAAGGCTCCCTGGTCTCTCGTTGATGTGGAATGGAGGGAAGATTTTCTCAGTGACTTACTTGAAGGTGCAGACACTGAAGAATCGTTGGTGGATCTTGCCACGAGAGGAGTTGGCCTGGGTGACCTGTGTATCTTGACCGAGCGCATGAGGTATGAACAACGTACTCAACTTAGGGCAACGATTTGGACCTTTGACCAGGCACTAGCGGCACATAACCCCAGCAGGTAGTTTGTAGCCATGGCTTCTTTGTACGACATTCCCGTAACCACCCTTGATGGGCGCGAGACCACCATGAATGATTGGGCAGGTCATGTGCTGCTTATTGTTAATACCGCTTCTAAATGCGGTTTGACCGGGCAGTATGAGGGGTTGCAACGCATCTTCAATGATTACGCTATGCGCGGTTTCTTTGTCATTGGCATGCCTTGCAACCAGTTCGGTGAGCAGGAACCCGGTACTGCCGACGAGATTTCCGATTTCTGCTCGGTAAACTACGGCGTGTCCTTTCCGCTACTGGCAAAAGCCGACGTCAACGGCGAGAACACCCACCCCCTGTATGCGTTTTTGAAGGACGCCACCGGTGGCGAGGACATTCAGTGGAACTTTGAAAAATTTGTGGTCTCCGATTCAGGAGAGGTGCTGGGCAGGTTTTCCCCGAAAACCGACCCAGAAGATGATGAGCTTCTGGAACTCATCGAAGACAACCTGCCTGTTTAAGCTTTTGCGTATCGACGCCGCGAATAAAAGGGGTGGTTCGGGAGGCGCGGCGTCGATACGCGTATAAAGCCGCAGGTTAGTCAGGCAGCCGAAGCCCGGTCGCCTTGGAGAAATTGTGTTGGCCACCGGGTTTGATGCGCACGTGGACGACGGAACCGACTGACGGGGCAGTGTGGGGTTCCGCGCGAATAATAATCTTGTCGGTGCTCTCCTTGTCGGGATTTGTGTCGGTACCGGAGCCGAGATCGCCGCCGCCGTGGAGGTGGCCGTAAATGTAGGAATCGGAACCGAGTTCCTCAACAACCTCAATCTTAATGGGGATGGTGTTGTCGCCGGGTTCGACAATTTCAAGCGCTTCGGGGCGGAACCCAATGACGATTTGGGCGTGATCGTCGGCGGTAATGGCATTGTGCGTGGCTTCGGAAAGCCGAATGCGAGCATTCCCGAGGGTGGCATAGCCGTCCCCAGACAACATGAAGGTGCCCAAGTTCATGGCGGGAGAGCCGATGAAACCTGCCACAAACTCGTTGGCTGGGGTTTCATACATTTCGCGGGGAGTGCCTACTTGCTGCAACACGCCGTCTTTAATCACGGCAATGCGATCACCCATGGTGAGTGCTTCAGTTTGGTCGTGGGTGACATACATAGTGGTCACGCCAAGCTCGCGCTGCAGAGCGGCAATTTGCGTGCGAGTTTGCACACGAAGTTTTGCATCCAAGTTACTCAGTGGTTCGTCCATGAGGAACACTTTGGGACGGCGAACAATAGCGCGACCCATAGCAACACGCTGACGTTGACCACCAGACAATGCCTTGGGCAGGCGATCAAGAAGATCCGTGAGGCCGAGCGATAGGGCGGCGGATTCTACGCGAGTAGCAATTTCTGCCTTGTCCATCTTGGCCATTTTCAGGGCGAAACCCATGTTGTCCCGAACAGTCATATGCGGGTATAGGGCGTAGTTTTGGAAAACCATGGCAATGTCACGTTCCTTGGGTGGAACGGTGGTGACATCACGGTCGCCAATGAGGATGCGGCCGCTGTTGACCTCTTCGAGGCCCGCAAGCATACGCAAGGTGGTGGATTTACCGCAGCCGGAAGGGCCGACAAGAACAAGGAATTCGCCGTCGCGAATCTCCAGATTTACTTTATCCACCGAGGGCTTGTCATTGCCGGGGTAGATGCGTGTGACATTGTCAAAAGTCACTGTTGCCATAGTGTGTAACCTCCATCGGCAGGTACGTGCCGAACGATCCGTAGTGAGAGATGTAGCGCGATGTGCTACCTGAAATGAAGCGCACATCTAGAGTCAAAGCTAGCATGACCTGATGGTGCACATAGTGCTTCTTTCGACGCCTGACATACGGCAGCAGTGGTGTGCCGTCATTAAGGTGAATGATGTTTCACCTGTTCAGGGCTTTATTGCTGGCTATATGTTGCGTATTTTTCCAACGCAAACCGTGGGTGTGCGGGCTTAAGTGAAAAATGACATATCTAAAAGAAGTTACTAAAAGGGCGCAATCATGTAGGCTTCCTTACAAGAGTGTGCCAGAGTTGATGTAACTCACACCCATTTGGTGCCTGTGAGTATGATCGGGATTGGCCAGGAGCGTCCACTGCTACGCAGACGATGAGGCGTCATATCGCCATGTGACCTGCGGATTCAAAGGGCTTGCCTGACTCTTTGTGCACTGCCTTAACTTCAAGGGAGATCTACTCATGGTTAGTTTCAAACGCGTTGTCGCCACCATCGCGGCTAGCGCGCTCGTGGCAGGAAGCCTTGCGGCCTGTTCATCTGCGGAGGATGGCCCGTCCGTCTACTTCCTCAACTTCAAACCGGAACAAGATGCGATATATCAGAAGATTGCAGCAGCATACACTGAGGAAACAGGCGTCCCGGTCAAAGTGGTGACCGCTGCAAGTGGCACCTATGAGCAAACGCTCAAAGCTGAAGTGGGCAAGCGAAACCAACCCACGTTGTTCCAGGTGAACGGCATTGTGGGGTTGAAAAAATGGTCTAAATTTACTGCAGACCTCACTGACGCGACGTTTACCAAGGAACTCAATGACAGCATTGACCCTCTGACCGGCGATGATGGGAAAATACGTGCCGTGCCTTTTGCGGTGGAAGGCTATGGCATTCTCTACAACGAGGAGATCTTTGATAAATATTGCGCCATGGAGGGTGCCAAAGTCTCTAGCCCAGAAGAGATTAAGGACTTTGCCACACTGAAAAAAGTCTCCGAAGACATGCAGGCCAACAAGAAGGAACTGGGCATTGACGGGGCCTTTGCATCAACATCGTTAGCATCAGGTGAAGCATGGCGGTGGCAAACCCACCTTGCCAACATTCCCATCCACTATGAACTCCAGGATCTTGGGGCAGATGACTCCGACAATCTGCAGTTCACCTACAACAAAGAATACAAAAACCTCTTTGACCTGTACCTCAACAACTCTACGGTGGAGAAAACGCTAGCACCATCAAAGTCGGTGTCTGACTCAATGGCTGAGTTTGCCCAAGGCAAGGCCGCCATGGTCCAAAACGGAAACTGGGCGTGGGGGCAGATCAGCGAGGTGAGCGGCAATGTGATTAAAGAAGACAAGCTCAAGTTCCTGCCCATGTATACCGGTATGCCAGAAGACTCTAAGCAGGGGTTGGCTGTGGGAACTGAAAATTATCTTGCCGTGAACCAGAAGGCATCCGAGGAAGACCAGAAGGCCACCATTGACTTTGTCAACTGGCTGTACACCACTGATAAAGGCAAAGAGTATGTGGTGAACGAGCTTGGCTTCATCGCCCCCTTCAAAACCTTTAGCAAGGACGATATCCCAGACGACCCTTTGGCAAAGCAGATCGCTGATGCGATGGACAACCCTGACCTTGAGTCCGTGCCGTGGGACTTCCAGACTTTCCCATCACAGCAGTTCAAGAACGATTTTGGGCAGGATCTTGCCCAGTACGCCTCAGGAAAGACCGGATGGGATGAGGTTGTAAGAAATTTTGTTGATAACTGGGCGGCTGAAAAGGCCGCACTCAAATAGTGCCCAAGCCGTGGGTGCGTCCGCCTGACCGGTGTATTTTTCCAGGTCGTGGTTGGTTGCACTCCGGCTCCTGTGACCACAGAATGGCTTTCTCATGCAAGCATCGTTGAAAAAGTACTTCCCAATATTTGTTCTGCCCACGCTCATTGCGTTTTCCATCGCGTTCGTGGTGCCGTTCATCATTGGGTTCTTACTATCGTTTACCGAGTTCACCACCGTCACTGACGCGGAGTTCAACGGAGTGCAAAACTACGTTGATGCCTTTAGTAAGCGGGAAGGATTCGTGTCGTCCTTTGGCTTCACCGCTTTGGTGGTTGTGGTGTCGGTGATCACTGTCAATGTGTTCGCCTTCTCCATCGCGTGGATATTGACCCGTAAGTTGAGGGGTACGAACTTTTTCCGCACCGTGTTCTTCATGCCTAACCTCATCGGTGGCATTGTGCTGGGCTACACCTGGCAGTCGATGATTAATGCCGTGCTGGCAAAGTACAGCACAACCATCATCGCGGACTGGAAGTTTGGCTATGTGGGCTTGATTGTGTTGATCAACTGGCAGCTGGTGGGCTACATGATGATCATCTACATTGCTGGCCTGCAAAACGTTCCGCCAGAACTTATTGAGGCCGCTGAACTAGATGGTGCGACCAAGTGGGGTGTGCTTCGGCACGTGACTATCCCGATGGTGATGCCGTCTATCACGATTTGTCTGTTCCTGACCTTCGCTAACACGTTCAAAATGTTTGACCAGAACTTGGCGCTGACGAATGGTTCGCCGCGCCACCGCACTGAAATGGTGGCACTGAACATTGTGGACACCATGTTTAACCGCACCGGGGTTGAAGGTGTTGGCCAGGCCAAAGCAGTGATCTTTGTTGTCGTCGTTATTGTGTTCGCCCTGTTCCAGCTCAGGGCAACCCGAAGCCGGGAGGTTGAGGCATGAGTGCCACACCACAAGCATCAAAAGCGCCAAAAGTGGCAAAAAAGAGCATCAGGCCCGCTGACATCCCCTTGTATGCCGTTTTGGTGTTCCTGACGGTGGTGTTCCTCGGTCCCATCTTCTTCATTGTGTTCAACTCGTTTAAGAGCAAGTTTGCTATTTCCAGTGATCCGTTTTCCATCCCCGTTGGTGAGATGTGGGCGGGTTTTGAAAACTACGCCGTCGGTCTGATGCGCGAGGGCTTCCTCTGGGCCGTGATCTGGTCATTTACCATCACGATTTTGTCGGTGATAGCCATCGTGTTTTTCTCGGCGCTTACCGCGTATTACATCACGCGTGTGAAAACCTGGTGGACGTCCACGCTGTATTACTTGTTCGTGTTTTCCATGGTCATTCCGTTCCAGATGGTCATGTTCCCCACTGTGAAAATCGCGGATACGTTGCACTTGACCAATCCGGTGGGCATCGCGGTGTTGTACATGGGGTTTGGTGCTGGCCTGTCGGTGTTCATGTTTGCTGGTTTTGTGAAGAGCATCCCGCTCGAAATTGAGGAGGCGGCCATGATCGACGGCTGCAACCCTGTGCAAACATATTTCCGGGTGGTGATGCCCATGTTGAAGCCAACGGCAATCACCGTGGCTATTCTCAATGCGATGTGGGTGTGGAATGACTATCTGCTCCCGTACCTGGTCATTGGTTTGTCCACGAAGTATAAGACCATTCCTGTGGTGGTGCAGACCTTCGTGGGGTCGAATGGTAACCGCGACTTGGGCGCGATGATGGCAATGCTGGTCCTGGCGATCGTTCCGATTGTTATCTTCTACATTTCTGCACAGAAGTACATTATTGAAGGTGTCGCCGCTGGTGCTGTGAAAGGCTAAGATCGCATCCGTCCCCTGATTGGTTGCGGAAAATAGGTGTTCATGCCAGGATTATTCAGCACTGAGGGCAAGTTCTATGGAGCATTGTCCCTCGCCGCGGATCTTGTGATTGTTAATGTCATGATGCTGGTGGCAATGCTGCCCGTGGTCACCGGCGGTGCCGCTCTGCGCGCCGCTACAGTGGTGATTACTCAGTTGCTGAATAATGAGGCTGGCACCCCAGTTCGCACATTTCTGCGGGAGTTTACGCGGAAATGGAAAGCATCAACCGTCTGGTGGTTCATTACTACCGCGTTGATGTTGTTCGCGGTGTATGAGTTTTATGTGATTTTTCGCGCCGACGTGGGTAATACAACGCGTCTTCTTCTCTGTGCTTCGGTGCTGTCGGGGGTCTGCGTCCTTGCGGCCGTGAGCGTGTGGTTTTACCCGTTAGCTCACGTGGGTGGGGTTCGTTCAACGCTGACGCATTCCGTGCAGCTCGCATTCGCCCAGCCGCTGCGCACAATTGTGGGGGTTATTTTCACATTGTCACCATTGTTGGTGTTTGCGGTAGCGGGTTCTCAACTGGGGGTTGTTGTGGTGTTTTATGCGCTCATTGGTGCGGCATTTACGCAGTATCTGGTGCTGCTTGCGCTGGGAGAGAACGCGGGCGTGGTCAGCCGCTAGCCAACCGCTTATCGACGCCGTGCCTCCCGAATGTGTGCTACCTAGCCCACGCTATGTGCACAAGGTATGTCAAAAGTTGGCGACGCTGTAAGCTGATGGGCGACTGTAGGTCATTCATCAGCGGTGGCTGATTAGTGCTGGATAGGAGCTATAAAATCGTGGCCCGTGTAGTTGTGAACGTGATGCCAAAGGCAGAGATCCTTGATCCGCAGGGAAAAGCAGTGGTGCGTGCTCTGGACCTTATTGGGGTTAAGGGGGTGTCAGATGTTCGTCAGGGGAAGCGCTTTGAACTTGAGGTCGATGAGTCAGTGACGGCGGCTGAACTGGAGAAAATCGCTGAGGTTCTGCTGGCGAACACCGTGATCGAAGATTATGAGGTTGTTGGTGTCGAGGTGGCCCAGTGACGGCAAAGATTGGGGTCATCACATTCCCCGGAACGTTGGATGATGTTGATGCCGCCCGTGCGGTTCGGTATGCGGGCGCGGATGCTGTGAGCCTGTGGCACGCCGATGACGACCTGAAAGGTGTCGATGCGGTAGTTGTCCCAGGCGGTTTTTCGTATGGGGACTATTTGCGTTCCGGCGCGATTTCCGCTTTAGCCCCGGTGATGCGTTCGGTTATCGACGCCGCGCACAAGGGCATGCCAGTTCTGGGTATTTGTAACGGATTCCAGATTCTCACTGAGTCCAAGCTTCTTCCCGGCGCGCTGACCCGTAACGAGGGCCTGCATTTCCATTGCGTGGATACATTTTTGACGGTGGAGAATAACACCACCGCTTGGACGAATACCCTGGATAAAGGGCAGGATATTCTTATTCCCTCCAAGCATGGGGAAGGGCGTTTCCAGGCTTCTGCGGAGACCATCGCAATGCTGGAGGGCGAGGGCCGCGTGGTATTCCGCTACACCGATAATTTCAATGGTTCCATGAATGCTATCGCCGGTATTTGTTCGGAAAACCAGCGGGTTGTTGGTTTGATGCCGCACCCAGAGCACGCTATTGACCTGTTGACCGGACCGTCTACGGACGGCCTACAGCTGTTTTTGTCCGCCGTTGGCACGTTTGCTGCCTGATTGTGATTGGGAAGATTGTACTGACATGAATGCTCCTTTCAATGATACTGTTCCCGCCGCTCAGGCAGACCCGGATGCGGAACAGCCGTATGCAAGCTTGGGCTTGAAGGATGACGAGTACGCGCGGATCAAGGATATTCTTGGTCGTCGTCCCACCGACGCGGAATTGGCTATGTATTCCGTGATGTGGTCGGAGCACTGCTCCTATAAGTCTTCTAAAGTGCATTTGCGTTATTTCGGTGAAACCACCACCCCGGAGATGAATGAGAAGATTCTGGCGGGTATTGGTGAAAACGCTGGTGTGGTCGATATTGGGGATGGTCATGCGGTGACGTTCCGCGTGGAGTCTCATAATCACCCGTCGTATGTGGAACCGCATCAGGGTGCCGCCACAGGTGTGGGCGGCATTGTGCGTGACATTATGGCGATGGGTGCACGGCCAGTGGCGGTGATGGATCAGCTGCGTTTCGGCCCTGTCGACGCCCCGGATACCAAGCGTGTGCTGCCGGGTGTGGTTGATGGTGTGGGCGGTTATGGCAACTGCCTGGGCCTGCCGAACATCGGCGGTGAAACCGTTTTTGATGAATCCTACGCCGGGAATCCACTGGTCAATGCGCTGTGCGTGGGCACGTTGAAGGTGGAGGACCTGAAGCTAGCGTTTGCCTCTGGCTTGGGCAATAAGGTGATGCTTTTTGGTTCCCGCACGGGTCTGGACGGCATCGGCGGTGTGTCGGTGTTGGCCTCGGACACGTTTGAGGAGGGGGCCGAACGCAAGCTGCCCGCAGTGCAGGTGGGAGATCCGTTTGCAGAGAAGGTGCTCATTGAGTGCTGCCTTGACCTGTACAAGGCTGGAGTTGTGGTGGGCATCCAGGATCTTGGCGGCGCGGGATTGTCCTGCGCGACGTCGGAACTCGCCGCAGCTGGTGACGGCGGCATGCTGGTGAACCTGGATATGGTGCCGCTGCGCGCGGAGAACATGACGGCCGCCGAGATTCTGGCCTCGGAGTCGCAGGAACGCATGTGCGCGGTGGTCACCCCAGACAATGTGGAGAAGTTCACGGAAATTTGCGCCCACTGGGATGTCACGTGCGCGGAGATCGGCGAGGTCACGGACAACGATCACCTGGTGATTACCCATCGCGGCGAGGTGGTTGTTGACGCCCCGGCGCACACGATCGCCCACCAAGGGCCAGTGTACGAGCGCCCCTGGGCCCGGCCCGCGTGGCAGGATGAACTACAGCAGTTTCAGGGCGTCGAAAAGCCCTCTGACCTGCGCCAGGCGCTTCTGCGCATGGTGAGTTCGTCGGCTCTGTGCTCGCGTGCGTTTATTACCGAGCAGTATGACCGCTATGTGCGCGGTAACACGGTGTTGGCGCAGAACTCTGACGCTGGTGTGCTGCGCATCGACGAAACCACCGGCCGCGGTGTCGCCGTGTCTGCCGACGCCTCGGGACGCTACACCAAGCTCGACCCGAACACGGGCGCGCGGTTGGCGTTGGCGGAGGCGTACCGGAATGTTGCTGTCACCGGTGCCACACCTGTCGCGGTGACCAACTGCCTGAACTTTGGCTCGCCGGAGAACCCGGACGTGATGTGGCAGTTCCGTGAGGCTGTGCACGGGCTTGCCGACGGCTGTGCTGAACTGGGCATTCCGGTGTCAGGTGGCAATGTGTCCTTCTATAACCAGACCGGCACGGAACCCATCCTCCCCACGCCCGTGGTGGGTGTGTTGGGGGTGATTAACGACGTCGCGGAACACATTGGCCACACCCTCGGCACCGTGGACGGGCCCGAGGACCTCTACGTTGTGGGTGCCACCTTCAACGAGTTCGGCGGTTCCATCTGGCAGCAGGTCTCCGGTGGCGGCCTGAACGGAATGCCGCCCGCCATTGACTTGGCCAACGAGCAGAAGTTGGTGGAGTTGTTCTCCGGCCCGCGCGTGTTCACCGCTGCGCATGATGTCTCCGAGGGCGGCCTAGCGCAGGCGGTAGCGGAGCTGGCTATGACCTCTGGCGACGGGGTCGGCGTGGACATTGATGTGGCGGCTGTTCACGAGGACCCGTTTGTGGCGCTGTTCTCCGAATCCGCTTCCCGCGCGGTAGTGGCCACCACCGATGGTGCAGCTCTGGAGGGACGTGCCCGTGAACTGGGTATTCCCTGCGTGAAGCTTGGGCGGACCAACAGCGATAAGCAGGTCCGTGTTGCCGGACAGTTTGACGTTCCCGTTGCCGAACTCCGCGAAGCGTGGGCTGGCACCCTGCCCGAGATTTTCGGGCATGCCGTGGGCGCGAACTCCGTGGTGGAGTAGAGGGGCTCACGTAAAGTTTGCTTATCTCTGAGCACGAAAAACGCTGTTTTTTGTGCTTGGGCATAGGCAAACTTTCATGCATGTGGTTTTGGCTCGCCCAGGGAAACGGCAGTTTGATGGACCGCAACATCCCCTGGTCAGATAGGTCTATTGCCAGGTACAAAAACACCTCATTTTCGAACCCCACGATGGACTTACCTTGCATAAACATCGTTCAATGCCTGATGGTCTGACTACAGCCGCCACGCCGTCTAGGGGGTGCTGAAGGTATGGGGATGCCGACTAGCTGCTCAAACCTTTGCCAAAGATGCCAGTGAAGAAGCTGCCGATGGCTTTGAAGATGCTGGTGAGGAAGTCGAAGGGGCTGCTGCCGCCGGGCTTCCCGGTCGGCTTCTGGCCGGGTGAAGGTTTATCAGCAGGAACAGCCTTGAGAGCAGCGTCAAGCGCAGCGATAGCAGCAGTGACAGCATTTTTGTTGTCGCTGGGGAGGCCGTCGGGGATGGCGTTGAACTTTGCCTTTGCATCGTTCAGGGCGGCGCGGGCGGCATCGACAGCCGGGGAGGACTTTCTGTCGTTGAGTTTCTTCAACTCACCATCAATCTGGGCGAGTGCTTCGGCTTTGTAGTCTTTCAGCGCTTCTCGCGTGTTGTTCTTGTCTAGACGGGAGTGCGCAATGTCGTATTTTTCCTGCGCTGCAGCAACGGCTTTTTCTGCCTCTGCTATCGCTGCGTAATAGCCATCCAGGGTGGCTTTCATCTGTTTTTGTGCGGCGAGGATTTTGTTGTTGGCGTCAACCACAGTGTTGTGCTTGTCGTCGCTGGAGCGGTGGTAGGCTTCATCAAGTTTGTTATCGAAGTCGGTGAGCGCTTTTTCGCTGGTGAAAGGACGGTAATCCTCAGCAATGACGGAGATGTTGCCGAGGGTGTCCAGTGCTACTGGGCCACCTGGCTCGCCGATCTTGGGCAGGTTGAGATTGGACACATTGGCGTTGAGGGTCTCTACGCTCTTGTTGAACTGCATACCCGCCTCGCCGTAGCTGAGTCCATCAGTGGATTCGGCTTTGCTGAGGGCATTGTGGGTGTCGCGGACTTCCTGTGCAGCGGTGGCTACGTCCTGCGCGGCTGCGATGCCCAGGAGTACTCGTTCTTTTTTGTTGGTGGGAACTTTCGGGTCTGCAGGGGCGATGTGGTCGGCCGCCGGTGCGGGGTTGGGGATGGCGACGGCGGGGGTGGTGCCGGACAGCAGGATGGATGTAGCAACAGCCGCTGCCAGGAGTCCGTAACGACGTTTCATGAGATGAACGCTCCTTAAGCCGAAGATAAGAAAAATCTTGTCTAATTAGCAAAGAATCATCTCATGAACCTTAGAAAAGGCCAATTTCCTGCGGAAGTGAGGGGGAGCTAACTTCTCTAGCTTCCCTAACTCCTTCGACCAATGAGTGGTTTGATCAATGGCTTCGGCGCGTACTCTGCCCGCAAGTCTCGTAGTGTTAAAGCATGCTCCGCTAGGCGAATGTCTTCCGTGGTGCGTGGCACAAACGGTCGCGCAGGCAATGGCACCCCATCAAGGTCCACGCCCACATACGTGATGGTGGCGTGAATGGCGTTTTCCAAAGCGTTCCGTCCGCTGCGCGGGTCCCCAGAGCGGACATGGACGACTACCTGCATGGAGCGGGCGTCGGTACGCAGGAGGCGGGCATCAACCTCAATGAGGTCGCCAATCTGGATGGGCCGGTAGAAGCGAATGCCGCCGGCATACACGGCCACGGTGTTTTCCCCGGACCATTCCATCGTGCAGGCGGAGGCGGCTTCGTCGATCCATTCCATTGCTGTGCCGCCGTGGACCTTGCCGCCCCAGTTCACATCCATGGGTTTGGCCAAAAATCTCGTGATCATGCGCGGGGCTTCCGACGGGCCGTCGTAAGTTTGCTTGTCCATCTCCGCCTCGATGGCGCGCCGCAGCTCAATACGAGACATAGCTGCGTCATGCACGCGCAGTTCCTCTTCTGTGCGGGGTTCAAAGGTGGGCACCGGTTGGGCCTTGCCGGTTTTGGTGTCTTTAGCAACGAAAATCACCAGGCAGTCGCAGGCGCGGGTAAATACACCCTCGCGTGGATCCGCAGAAAGCACCTCATTGACAATGTGCATCGATGACCGACCCGTCATGGCAATCCGCGAGCGCACCTCCACCATGTGACCCGACGGGATCGGTCGAGTGAAATGAATATGTCCCACATACGCAGTAACGCAATACGTTCCCGACCAGCCCACTGCGCATGCATACGCCGCTTTGTCGATCCACTCCAACACGCGCCCACCGTTGACGCCGTGACTCCCGGCCATCAACACATCCGTGGGTGCAGCAAGAAAACGCAGTGTAACTTCAGGGGAAAGAGTAGGCATAAAATCAGCATACAAACCCCCCGAATCACAGAAATACTAGAGTAGCTCTTTGTGAAAACCTCAGCTGATCCCGCCGCGACCCGCGCCGCCGTCCTCGCTGTTGAAGCCTGGATTCGCGACCCCGATGCCGCCTCTAGGCCCAGCCGTGCCGCGCTTGCCGACGCCGTCCGACTCACCGCCCGCACCCTCGAACATCTTGCTCCGGGCCACTCCGTGGAGGTGCGAGTCCCTCCCTTCGTGGCTGTGCAATGCATCGACGGCCCCCGCCACACGCGCGGCACGCCGCCCAATGTTGTAGAAGTGGATCCCCATACGTGGCTGCAAATCGCTACCGGACTGCGAGACCTCCGACCTGAAGACACGTCTGGGACCCGCGCCGCCGAAGTGGCGCACTGGCTGCCCATTGTGCCACTGTAAAGCATGTGACTACTGCTGAACACACTCTTCCGGAACCACATACCAGCGATGTTGGATCCCGCCTAAACTGGCTGCGTGCTGGAGTGCTGGGAGCCAACGATGGCATTGTCTCCACAGCGGGTTTGGTTATTGGGGTGGCGGCCGCTGGCACCTCCACCTCCGCGCTTGCGGCTGCTGGCATTGCAGCCCTAGCAGCAGGTGCTGTATCCATGGCATTGGGGGAGTACGTGTCGGTGTCGGCCCAACGGGACACCGAGCAGGTGTTGGTGCAGAAAGAGCGCTGGGAGCTCTCGAACATGCCGGACGCCGAACATCAGGAGTTGGTGGGTATCCTGCGCGGCAAGGGCTTATCTGAAGAAACCGCCGAGCGGGCCGCCACGGAAATGGCTGAGCATGATGCGTTGGGTGCGCATCTGGATCTGGAACTGGGGATGGATCCCGATGAACTGACTAATCCGTGGGTCGCCGCCTTATCCTCTGCGGTGTCGTTCATGATTGGTGCTGTGCTTCCGCTTGTTGCAGTGCTTTTGGCTCCTCAGGGGCATCGTGTGTGGGTCACTGTGGTGAGCACGCTCCTTGCGCTGACCATCACGGGAAGCATATCCGCGCGGTTTTCGCAGGCGCGTCGCGGTAGGAGCATTGCTCGCCTAGTGATCGGCGGGGGAGTGGCTTTGGCGGTGACGTACCTTGTAGGTGCGCTTTTTGGTGTGCAGGCAGGCTGAGCTGTATATCAGGGCCATATATCAGGAATCGTGTGGTCTACCGCGCTCTGTGAATAAAATATGCCCCCTGTTAGGGGGCATGCTTTTAGGATGGTGGGGGTTGTGTAGTATCGCTGTTCTTTCTGCTTATCTTGGTTGTAGCACCCGGAATATATATGCACCGCACGGGCATAAAGCTGCCTCTGTGTGGCGCCGTCACATTGCGTCAAATGACCGCTATGTTATCTATTTTTCATTGCAAAATAGTTACAAATAAATTACAAATGCACAACCGCGCTCAGTATCATATTTCATGCATAAAATCTAGCTAGAATAAGGTGCGTACTTGTTCCTATTTTGTTGTGAGGTGAGAATATGAAACGTGCATATGCCGCAGCTGTGATGGTCGCCAGCGGATTGCTCGCACCAGCCGTTATGCCGGCCGCCCAAGCTCAGGCAACGCCCAACGACACCGCCCAGGATAATCAAAAGAATTCGGGCTCCACCGCGCACAGGGTGCCTCCATTTGACCCGGGCTATTGGACCCCTGATCGCATGCGTAATGCAAAACCTGCGCCGATGCCCATAGATACAAGCGATGTATCGAAGCAGGCGGATCCTATCAGAATCAATGATGATGGTGACATCGTGCGTAATGATAGTGTGACCCACACGGTGCCTCCATTTGACCCGGGCTATTGGACTCCAGAGCGTATGCGCGATGCGGAACCTGCGCCGATGCCGAGCTTTCCTGAAGGGCAAAAGCCTGTCGAAAATGATGACTCTGTAACCCACACGGTGCCTCCATTTGACCCGGGCTACTGGACCCCAGAGCGTATGCGCAACGCTCAACCCGTTGAGAACGGGGTAGGGTATAACTACAAGATTTTGAAAGACTTTTTCAAAACCATACGTGGTTAATCCCCGTATATCCGCGTATAAGAATTTTTGTCCCACTACCGCTATGCAGGGGTGTCATAGAACGGTGATCGAGCCGGTTGGTGGACCCGCACGGGGGTGTGGCGAGTCGGGTTAGAGAAACGAACCCCAACCGGCTACGATTGGGCATCGTGGCAGCTTTGGATCAGTCCCCTCAGTTCCCTCTTGACGACCATGGCGAGCAAACACCCCGCGAAGAATGCGGTGTTTTTGGCGTGTGGGCACCGGGGGAGGAAGTCGCAAAACTTACCTACTACGGCCTGTACGCCCTCCAGCACAGAGGGCAAGAGGCGGCCGGCATCGCCGTCGGCGATGGCGATCAGATTGTGGTGTACAAAGACTTGGGTCTTGTCTCCCAGATTTTCGATGAGCAATCCCTCGACGCCCTGAAAGGCGACATCGCTATCGGGCACACCCGCTATTCCACCGCAGGTGGTACCTGCTGGGAAAACGCGCAACCCATGTTCCGCACCGCTTCCAACGGCAGTGATGTTGCGTTGGGGCACAACGGAAATCTGGTCAACTACCTGGAATTGCTTGACGATGCCGCGCGCAAAAAGCTCGTCGACCCGGCCACCAAACCATCCGATTCTGATGTGATGTGTGCCCTGTTGGCGCACGGCATCAGTGACGACACCAGTCTGGTGGAATCCGCCAAGAGACTACTGCCCACCATCAAAGGTGCATTTTGTCTCACCTTCACTGACGGGCACACTCTGTATGCGGCACGTGATCCTCATGGTGTGCGGCCATTGTGTATCGGGCGTTTAGACCGCGGGTGGGTGGTTGCCTCTGAGACGGCAGCGCTGGATATTGTGGGTGCCTCGTTTGTCCGGGAGGTTGATCCCGGCGAATTGATCATTGTGAATGCGTCGGGTGTGCGGTCCGAACGCTTTGCGGAGAAGAAACACAAGGGCTGCGTGTTTGAATACGTTTATCTTGCGCGCCCCGATTCGGTGATCAGACAGCAGAGTGTGCATGAAACCCGGGTGGAGATCGGGCGTCGATTAGCGGAGGAATACCCGGCCGACGGTGACCTTGTGATCCCTGTGCCGGACTCAGGTACCCCGGCGGCCGTCGGATATGCGCAGGGTTCCGGCATTCCTTTCGGGCTGGGACTGGTGAAAAACGCCTATGTGGGGCGGACGTTTATTCAACCCTCGCAAACCATCCGTCAGTTGGGCATTCGCCTGAAACTGAACCCGCTGCGGCAAATTATTGACGGCAAACGCCTGGTCGTCGTGGATGATTCCATTGTGCGTGGCAACACCCAACGCGCCCTGATCCGCATGTTGCGGGAAGCGGGGGCTGCTGAGGTGCATGTGCGCATTGCCTCCCCACCTGTGAAATGGCCATGTTTCTATGGCATTGACTTTGCTAGCCCCGGCGAACTACTGGCCAATTGCGTCGAAGGTAACGATGAAGATGCCATGGTCACCTCCGTATGCACCGCAATCGGCGCGGATTCCTTAGGCTATGTCTCTATTGGCAGCATGGTCGAGGCATCCAGGCAGGACTATGACGAACTGTGCTGCGCCTGTTTCGACGGTGTGTACCCCCTGGGGCTGCCCGCCGGGAATCCCAACGCTGAACTCGTCCGCAAAATGCAACACTAATTGATAACCGCAGAAAGAGAATTCCACCATGACTGACGCTCACGCCTCCTACGCCGCGGCTGGAGTGAACATTGCTGAGGGCGACCGCGCCGTCGAACTGATCGCCCCGTTGGCGAAAAAAGCAACTCGACCGGAAGTGCGCGGCGGCCTCGGCGGTTTCGCGGGACTTTTTGCGCTCGGGAAATACAAGCAACCCCTCCTCGCGGCGGGTTCCGACGGCGTGGGAACCAAACTCGCCGTCGCCCAGGCCATGGACAAGCACGACACCATCGGCATCGACCTGGTGGCCATGTGCGTTGATGACCTTGTGGTCTGCGGTGCCGAACCCCTGTTTCTGCAGGACTACATTGCGATCGGCAAAGTTGTGCCCGAACATGTCGCCGACATTGTCGCTGGCATCGCCGAGGGCTGCATACAGGCGGGTTGCGCGCTTCTTGGTGGTGAAACCGCGGAACATCCAGGCGTGATGGAGCCCGAGCATTACGACGTCTCGGCCACCGCCGTGGGCGTTGTGGAAGCTGAGGATGTTCTGGGGCCTGATCGTGTGCGTCCCGGCGACGTGGTGATCGCTATGGCCTCCAGCGGCCTGCACTCCAACGGTTACTCACTGGCGCGCCATGTTCTGCTGGAGAAAGCCAAGCTGCCGCTTGATAGCTATATGGAAGAACTCGGACGCACCCTGGGGGAGGAACTTCTCGAACCGACTCGCATCTACGCCAAGGATTGCCTGGCGCTTGCCGCCGAATGCGATGTGCACACCTTCTGCCATGTCACTGGTGGCGGACTCGCGGGCAACCTTGCTCGCGTCATCCCCGCCGGTCTGGTGGCGGAACTGTCCCGTGCCACCTGGACTCCCGGACAGATTTTCCGCATCATCGCCGACCTGGGCAAAGTGCCCCAGGAGGAAATGGACAAGACCTTCAACATGGGTGTGGGAATGGTGGCTGTTGTGGCCGCGGAGGACCGCGACCGGGCTCTTGCCATGTTGACGGCACGTCACATTGAAGCGTGGGAGCTTGGTACGGTGCGCAAAGCCGATGCCGAGAATGCTGAGGGGGCTCCCCGCGTGGTGTTGACGAGCGAGCACGCGGCGTACTGACAGTTTTTCACCAGGATGCGGATTAGAAGCCCCATAACTACCTAAACTCTCAGGCCAACATGCGTGTCGCAGCAATAGAGGAAAAGGGTCCAACTGCTAGGTTAGCCATTAACCAAAAATCACCTAGAAAGGTCCTTTCCGTATGGCTCACCTATCGTGCCTGTCTTGGCATTCCTACCCATATTGCTGACACGATCTGCTGCTGGCTTAAATATCCATCGCCTGGCCTGTGATAACTGCCGTTACCAACGCCCCGCCATCTGCAAGGCCCAAACACTACTGGGGTCCTGCGCTGGTTGATCGATGCCACTTCTGTGCATCGCTCAACCTATGACAGCGGCATTAGCCAAGCCACCGCATACCGGTATCTTTACAAAGCGCTCAATGTGGTTGCGCACCGTGCTCGTAGCTTGCAGCAAGTATTAGCTGATCAGGAAGCCGCAGGTGAGTTGATCTTGTGTTTGGATGGCACGTTTATTCACACTGACGTTGTTGCCATCGGAAAAGTCACCGGCCGCGATACCACCGATGACGGGGGAAACGATCTACGCAACAGTTGGTTGGTTTTCTGGTAGGCACTGGTGTTTCGGCGGGAACCTCCAAGTCTTATCCAACTGGGGTGGCAGGCCGTTGTTATATATCGCTCCGGTCGAGCCTCGGGCAACGCATGATATCACCGCTGCGAAAAAGCACATTTTTGATGTCGCGTGGGCTACTGGGTTGTGGATTTTCGCTGATAAAGGCTACCAGGGAGCAGAGGTCCTAGGGTGACGACTTCACCAAAAGGATACCGTCCCACACCCGGATGATGAGACCATCGGGGGGCCTATAGTGTTTGTCAAGTCTACCGGCGGGTGGGAAGGGGACTGAGCGCCCCAGTAGGTGGGTATGCTCAGTAGCCGGCTGGCGTAGGGGTTCCAGTCGGCGGTGTTGGGGGCTTCTGGTGGTGTGCTTAAGGGTTATGGAGTACTGGCGTAGTCCTCACTGTAGAAAGTGCCGGCTTTGACCATCGCGAACAAGACGTTGAGGCGTTTGCGTGCTAGACACACCACGGCTGCGTTGTGTCGCTTTCCTTCCTGGCGTTTGCGCTCGTAGAATTGCCGTGAACGCTCGTGGTGTCTGATAGCTGAAAAACAGTACTGCCATAGGGCGTTGTTTAATTTTTTGTTGCCCGCCCTGTTTACACTGTGTGAATTGATTGATGTTCCCGACTGGTTCGTTGTCGGGCATAGGCCTGCATACGAGGCCAGCTGAGCTGCTGTTGCGAAGTCACTGAACACCTGTGGTCATCAGGGGTCGCGCAGCTGTCGCTGGACCGATACCTGGCATGGACAGCAGCACTTGGGTCAGGGGGATCTGATCAATGATGTCTAGGACCTATTGGTGGATTCGTTTACGGTGGTCCAATTTCGCCAGGGCGTCGGTGGCGGCCAGTGCTTATGCCTAGTTCGGCTTCGCCAGCGCCGGGGAGGGTGAGCTTTTGACTGGTGATCGCATCACATAGGGCGTCCACAATGGGTGCGGGGTTGCGTGCTGTGTGTTTCTTGGCGCATGTGATGGCACGGCTGCGACCTAGGCGGCGGAGTTTCGTTGGCCCACCATAGTGGGCAAGCAGTTCTAGTATCCATCTGCGGTGGATCATCGAACCGCGGAGGAGGTGTTCACACTCTGGATATGTTCCCACTAGGGTCGAACGGATTTGGTTGATCAGCCTAGTGTAGGCGCGGGTGAGGTCATCATCGATACCATTGAGCACTTTGAGCTGCTGGAAGATCACAATCGGTGCGGTCAACGGTGCGTAGGGCATCGGGGAGGAATCGTCCCGCGTAGGCGATGACGAAGGCATCGCGGATATCTGTTTTTTAAGTTTCCTGTGTGGATACGTGCACGTTGACGCATTGATAGCCCTGGCAGGTATGTCACGTCGGCACCTGTGGCGTGAGCGACGGTGACGGTGAGTTGTGCCGATGTTGTTGGGTTGATCTACGACAACGAGCGTGCTGCCGGTGGTGGTGAACTGAGTGAAAAACTCAAGTTAGAGCGGCTTCGGATTGTTCAATTCGTGTGGATTGAATGGTTGTGCCACTGGGGTCGAGGACGCAGGCGTGGTGGAAGTATTTTCCTACGTCAACGCCTATGACGTGGTCATGTGTCATCGGTTTGTTCTAGCGATGAACGGTTGTTGGGTTGTGTTCGTCGCTGGGAAGAATGGTTCGTCGGGTGTGACTGGTGGCTGGCATCCGCATTACAAAGCAGACCTTATTTGGTTGGGGTGGGTCAGGTTCCTATGAGCAGTGTGGAGTGCGCCACGGTCTCCGGTGGCATCACCCCCCGGATCATGTGATAGACAGGGACGGCAATAGAGCCATGCCAAAGCCAGCGACTAGTTCCTTTCTTAGGGGAGGAACGGAACTCAAGCGTAGCGCGGGGAGGGTATGCCTATGGCTGTGATGTGAGGACTGTTTGCCTTTTTGAACTGGAACTACTTACAACGTAATGGGATTATTACCAACATCAAAGCACCTACTGAGGGGGACGTGGCATTGAAGCATTATAAGGCCTTACAACACGTCAGTCTGTGTCCGACGGTAATTACGAAGATCGCTAGGAGTGTTGTGGTGTTGATATCGCTGCATTATGACCCTGATTGGCGAACGTAGTGAGAAAACCCCATTGCGGTAGTTAACTACGTCCGTAAATAAAACAAGAAGTAGAAGTGTAGAGAAGTATTGCAGCAGGCAACGTATGTGGCCATGCGTGGCTACGGGCGATTTTGTGTTCTGGCGTGTGGTGTGCTACGCCTAACGCTTGAAGCTCAGCGTCTCTATCTGGCCGCATCTCAGTGTAAGGCGTGTGACAAGTTCGCCATCCGTATGTGGTGATTACCCGCAAAACAAGCAAACAGCAGGTATGGCAAACATTTAGCAACTGCTGCCGATGGTGTCATCGATGTTGCCTAAAGCCACTCTATGGGAGTCTAGAAAGATCCCCTGCACTGATGCATAGTAGTAGTTTATCTATCAAAGCAAATGTTTGATACCGTGGCACGTTGGAAAACAGTATATTCGTATTTTTAAGACACGACGAAAAGCGAGGTGGGCGTGTGCCTACCTCGCTGTCGCGATGCTGAAAGCCCGTATCACTGGGGGTGAGTTGTGGGCGTCAGCACACGGGCTGTTAGCGCCACTTGGATTCGGGATTATCCTCGTCCTCGGGGGACCAATCAGCCCACTCTGCATATTGGTCGTCTTCGGGGTACGAGGACCCGCGATCCGACTTTCCGGACAGCTCCCGTTGAAGCGAATCCAGATCCATATCAGGAGAGTTGTACTTCAGTTGACGAGCAACCTTGGCTTGTTTTGCCTTGGCACGGCCGCGACCCATGGCCTGACCCCCTTGGAGTGAGCGGGGTGCTGCGGGAATTCGGCACCCTCTGAGCTTTGTCTTACTGTGTATTCCTGTTAGACACAATAGCTGGTGTGAGGAGAAAATGCCGCAATTAGTGTTTGACCTCGCACTCTTGTGAGCGCGATTGGTGTTTTTGTGCAATAGCGTGTCGTGTTGTGGGGGCTTGTTCAACACAGTGATGAATCCCAGCTAGTAGGCGGTGCTCTAACAGCAGCCGGGTAGTTGTTGATCTATCACGTAACTTCTTAAAAAGGTATGTCCAAAGAAGTCTTACTCATTCCAAAACTACCCCTAAATAGGGGCGATGTGGCCTGTTGACCTGCCGTCAACAGGCCACCGTTACCGTCGCCTACAGGCCCTTCAGGCGATTGATCGCGGCCCGGCCGGGGCGCTCGCCATCGTCGGCGGGAATGGAATCTGCATCAATGGCCACGGCCACCTCGCCAGCCTCACCCGCAACCAAGCCTGCACTTCCCGCAGCGCTGCGTTTGACGAGGACCAGTGCTATAGGCCCCAGGTCTGCATCGTGCACAACGGTCCCAATCCGACCAACCACACGTGACCGACCGCCGGAGGTTTTCAGCTCGTCGCCCGGTGCGGGCAGCGTTGGGGCGGACCCATCAAGGTGTGCCAGTGCCAGCACCCGTGGGGAACGGCCCAGGTTGTGTACTCGCGCCACTGTTTCTTGGCCGCGGTAGCAGCCTTTTTCTAGGTGTACGGCACCAGGCCAGGAGTCATCGCCGAGGCGGCCGATCCACCCTGGTACTTCGTGGGGGATGGTTTTTTCATCAAGGTCCAGAAGCAGGTCAGGTTCCAGCGCTGTGACCCGCTCTGCCGTATAGGCCATGAGACCAGCCAGTTGGGCGCCTGCAGCTTCGAGGGCTGCCACGGTGGGTTCAAGATGGTCACGGGGCACCAGGACATCGATACGCGGCTTTCCGCCCCAGTGGACCGGGCGGCTAAGCACATCCTCCGGCAGGTCAATGGGGTCGCCGAGGAGGGTAAGCACCGCTAGATCGGTGAGTTCGATGGTGACGTCGGACCAGAAGACCATGCGGGTGAGGTAGTCGTGAAGGGATTGCGCCTGCGGGGCGGGTGCGTCTAGGTAGAAGGCACCGTCGTGGATGAGCAGGTCGGCGTGATGCAGAACGCGGCCCTGGGGGTCAAGGTCGAGTGCGGCGGCGCTGAATCCATCGGGGGCGTCGTCAAGCTTTTGGGAGAGGAGGTTGTTCAGAAACTGCGGGGCTTCTGGCCCAGTGACGCGTACCACCTGCCGGTCGGAGCGGTCGATGAGCATGGTGGGGTAGCGTTGTTCCCCCAGCGGATTGCCGTAGTGCCAGGCGACGTTGGTACCCCCGATTGCGGCATCAGCATCGCGGGCGATCGCCGCACCTGGTCGTGAAAGTAACGGTGAGGGGGGTGGTGAAGGGTGCAAAGTAGCCACACTGGCATCGTAGTCCCACAAAGCGTGGATAATCTAGGGTATGAGCTCACATGCCGCCACCCCCGCCGCATCCGCCGTGAAACCCGTCGTTGTTGTTATGGATACGTTTGGCGGTCCGATCCGCCATCACAATCCAGAATTGCCGCTGATTTATTGGGATGATGCTGCCGTCACGCGCGGCGACGGTGTGTTCGAAACTCTACTGATCCGCGATGGCCATGCTTGTAATCTGGAGCGCCACAGCAAACGTTTCGCCGCATCGGCGGCGCTGCTGGGCTTGCCGGAGCCGGATGCGGAGTATTGGCGCGCAGCCACGGCCGAGGCCATTCAATCCTGGCCGAAGGACGTTGATGCCTCCTGCGTGTGGACCCTCACCCGTGGCCGCACCGCCACGAACCGTCCCAGCGCCTGGATTACTGTGAAGCAGATCCCTGTGGAGCATCTGGAGCAGCGCCATCTGGGAGTGTCGGTGATGACGGCTCCACGTGGGTTCAGCGTGACCACCACGCCCGATGAGGCCGCACCCTGGATGATCGTTGGCGCGAAAACGCTCAGCTACGCGGCTAATATGGCGGCCCTGCGGCATGCCCGAAGCTGTGGCTTTGATGATGTGATCTACGTTGATGGTGACTGCGTTCTGGAGGGGGCCACCTCGACGGTGGTTGCTGCACAAGGCACTGCGCTGTTCACCCCGACCCCGGCGGCGACGTCCTGCCCGGCACCACGCAGGCTGCCTTGTACCAGCACGCTGAATGGAAGGGCTGGGACTGCCAGGAAACCGACCTCACTGTTCAACAGCTTATCGACGCCGACTCGGTCTGGCTGGTCAGTTCCGTTCGGGTTGCCGCTCGAGTCACCTGCATCAACGATGTTCACCTGCCCGCACCCGCTAACGAAGACAAAGTGCGACGCATGATGTTCGCAGCGCTGAGCTGACCTGCCCTGCGTCTTATCCGACCACGCCTTACCCGACCACGCGTGCCAGCTGCGCGGACATGCGCGGTCGGAGTTCCTTGCCCACCATGCGCTCGTCTACCCAGCCCAGCTCATTGGTGGGCATGAGGCCGTAGAGGCGCTTGCCGGGACCCAGCTCGGCGGGACCGGTTGCGGTGACCATGGTGGAGGCGGATTCCACTTCCCACGCGCGCTCGTTCAGGGGGTTGCCATAAAAAATCTCGACGACACCGGAGGAATTGCAGCAGATGAATTCGATCTCGTCTTTGTCGTTGATCCGCCAGAAGCCGGTTTCCCGCTGGTCTTGGTCGGTGGCGTTGCCCTCCTTGTCGAGCTTCCAGATGCGCGATTCGTAGGAAATGTAGTTTTCGCCGTCGTGGGCGAAAATGAGCTGCTGGCCGAAAGCGTACTGACCGTCAGACGCTGAATCTGCTTGACCAGCACCGCGCCACACACCAATGAGGGGCAGCAACGCCAGCAGGCCGTCGTGTAGGTTAGGGCCGAGCCGCAGGTTGGCGGTGTCCTCGGCAACGGGGAGGTCGTCAAGACCGTCAATGCCGCTCAACGTCGGAATGTTCCGCCCGCCGGTGAGTTTGGATTGCTCCGCAGCGAGATTCACGGCGGCGTTGCCGTCCAATCGGATCTCGTCTGCGGTGGAGTTGGCGGCATCTTGGGTTGTTGCAGTGTTATCAGGGCTTTCAGTCATGCCCTACACCCTAGCTCACTCTAGCTTTCTTCTTGGTTTTCGCGTAGGAGCGGCGCAAAGTCCTTGTAGCTGAGCGTCACGTTGGAGATTTCGGAGGAGATGTAGATGGATCCTCCGTTGCAGTTGATGTTGGTGGCACGCCCACCGAGGGGGAGCTCGGTGGAGTCCACGGTCCAGGAGAAGGCGTTGAGTGCTTCTTCTTCCCGGCCTGGTGGCGCGCCGCGCACGCTGGTGGGTTCGATGGAGATGGTGCTTCCTTTGATGCGGAGTTTCACCTCGGCGACCACGGGTTCCGTGAAGTTCGGTGGCGTCCCCGTGAGCTGCGCCTCGGAGGCGGAGGTGCTGGTAGGGGAAATGTCGGAGGGATGGCTGATGTCCAGGTCGGTGATGTTGAGGAAGCTGCCGAGTGCCACGCCGTCGAGACGCATGTAGTGCGACAGTGCCTTTGCCTTCGCCCCTTCAATGTTGCCGTTTAAAAGTTGCTCGTTGCTGAGCGTCACACGGTCCGCCTCGGTGCGCAGGTTCACCAACCCCAGGCCAGGAATGCGCACATCCAGGCTTTCTGAGGTGATCGCCGGCACTTTGTGCGTGCTCAGCGCCAGCAAATAGGGGAATCCGCCAACGTAGATGCGGGGGTTGCTTTCCACCGGGGTGACGGCCTCGATTTCTTGGGCGATGCGCATTTCCACCCGTGCCGCCACAATGCTATCCACAAGCCAGCCAATTCCGAACGTCAGCGCGAGGGCACTGGAGATAATAACGGCGGGACGGCGTAGCTTCACACTTACAATTCATATCATTAGCCTGGAAGGTATGCGCATTCACAACGGCACGGTTCCTGACACTGTACTCATCGACACCGCCACCACTCACGACGGCGTGGCACCGCTGTCTGAGCAGTTCCTGCGCGGACTTTCCGAACCGGAGCTGGGGCACACCCACGCCTACATTCTCACCGACGACCAGGTGGTGGCACTGGCCGCCGGGGATGGGGCTTCCTGGGAACTTGTTGTTCACCCCGCTTATCGACGCCGCGGTCTGGGCACCGCGCTCCTTGGGTCACTGGGGGAGAGCGCGCACGTGTGGGCGCATGGGAACCTGCCAGCGGCGAAGGGCCTGGCGGCGGCGCGTGGGTGGGCGTCGATACGCGAACTTTTAGTGATGGGCGTGGATTGGGTGCCAGCTGAAACCCAGCTGCCGGACAGCATGGTCTGCCTGAACCTTGACGAATCCGCCGAACGGTTCGGTAGGGATGCGGTGCTGGACGCCTGGCTTGCGGCTAACAACGAGGCTTTCGATTGGCACCCCGAGCAAGGCGGCTGGGATCGCGCTCGCCTTGACCAAGCCATGGCCGCGAGCTGGTTCAACTCGGCCGACGTGCTCCTGCTGTGGGACGGCGACCAACTTGCGGGCTTCCACTGGACTAAACGGCACAGCACTGAGCTGGGGGAAGTCTACGTCGTGGGACTCGCCGCCGCCTATCGTGGGCGCGGGCTTGGCGATCCGCTTGTGCGCCTAGGGCTTGACCACCTAGCGGAGGCCGGGATGGGGCGCATCATTTTGTATGTGGAGGCCGATAATGTTCCCGCCGTGGCGGCCTATGAAAAACTAGGCTTTGAAGAAGTGGAAAACCATGTGCTCTATGCCCATGAGTCGGCGGAAAACTAAGGAAGTGCCCGTGAAACGTGTCGCCATCATCTCGACCCTCCTTGTTGCCGGGTGCCTCGCTGGATGCGTAGAAAGTCGTGAAACCCCCATCGGCCTTGTCGACGAGCCAGGACTGACCAAGACCGAAGGCCAGGTACTCGCCGAAGGTTCCAGCGCCCAAAAGCGCGCCATGGACCTCTATGGCATCAAGTACGCCACCGCCGTCCCCGGCGCGCGACTGTCCTACCCGCCTGCGGGGTCGGGGGAAGGCCAAACAAACTTCCTGGCGGGAACCGTCGACATTGCGGGGTCCGACACGCCCCTGACCGCCGAGCAGGCCAGCCAAGCTGCGGAACGATGCGGCGGCAATGAAGCCTGGCACCTGCCCCTGGCCTTCGGCGGACTCGCCATCACCTATCACCTTGACGGCGTGCCCAAACTCGTGCTCAACGCCGACGTACTGACCCGGATATACAAAGACGAAATCCACACCTGGAATGACCCGGCCATCGCCGCGCTGAACCCGGGAGTCAACCTTCCCGAAGAACACATCACGCCCGTCTACCGATCGGACCGTTCCGGCAGCACAGACACCCTGCAACGCTTTTTTAAAGGCACCACAAACGGGGCGTGGAACACCACCGGCTTGGACTACGCCGGGTACGGGGGTGTGGGGGCCAGCGGCTCAAACGGGGTTGTTGATACCATCCGTGACACAAACGGCGCGGTTGGATACGTGGAAACCGGCTACGCCGTGGGCGCGCGACTTGGTCTTGCCGCGATTGATTTCGGTGCGGGACCCGTTGTTCCCGAGGGGCCTGCGGTGGAAGCAGCCGTGGCCAAAGCCACCTTCGCCAACAATGGACACAACCTCGTGGTTGATACCGATGCGCTATACGACGCCGCGAAACAACCCGACAGCTACCCACTTATTGTCACCAGCTACAGCATTGTCTGCTCGGCGGGATACCCGCCCGAGGTGCGCAAACGCGTGAAGGACTTTCTCACCGTTGCCTTGCGGCACCAAGATGACGAACTCCGCAACCTGGGGTATGCGCCGCTGAGTGGAGTGCACAAAGGACGAATGGAATCTGCGGTGGCGGCGCTGAGTTAGTTAAGGAGTCGTGGGGTGTGCAGTGTGCTTATCTCTGAGCACGAAAAACAGCTGTTTTTGAGCTTGAGCGTAAGCACATTTTTCATGCTTGTTATATAGGTCTACTACCAGGTACGAAAACAGCCCATTTTCGAGCTTGTCGGTGGACTTACCTTGCACATCCCCTTACCCACCTGAGTGCATAATGTCAGCACCCTCGGGCACGGTGTCATCTTCCGGGTCGTCGAGCCAGCCCTCCGGCAACACGACTTTCCCAGGAGAACCCTGGCGGCCGCGCGCCCCATCAGCGTCATCGGCGAGTGCGGGGGAGTCGCTGAAGGGGGCGAGGATGTCGGCGAGGTGCGCGAGCGTCGATACGCGGGCGAGGTCGCGGCGCATGTCGCCTCCGACGGGGAAGCCTCGCAAATACCAGGACACGTGCTTGCGTAGTTCGCGGCAGCCGTGCTCCTCACCATGGTGGGCTGCCAGCAGCTCGGCATGGCGTTGAATAATGCGCGTCACTTCACCCAACGTGGGTTGTGGGGGTAGGGGACGGCCGGTGAGCTGGGCGGCGAGTTCGGCAAACAACCAGGGGCGGCCCAGGCAACCACGGCCGACCACCACGCCGTCGCAACCCGTTTGGTCCATCATGGCTGCAGCGTCAGAAGCTGCGAAAATATCGCCGTTGCCCAGCACCGGGATTCCCGAATCGGCCATGTGTTCCTTCAACCGCGCGATCTCCGACCAGTCGGCCTTGCCGGAGTACCGCTGCGCCGCAGTGCGGGCGTGAAGCGCCACCGCCGCCGCGCCTTCCGCTGCGGCAATGCGCCCGGCATCCAGGTGGGTTTTGTGGGCGTCGTCAATGCCCACGCGGAACTTCACCGTCACTGGAATATCCGTGCCTTCCGTGGCGCGAACGGCAGCGGCGACGATATTGCCAAACAGTTTCCTTTTATAGGGCAGTGCTGAACCGCCGCCGCGCCGGGTGACTTTGGGGACCGGGCAGCCGAAGTTCATGTCGATGTGGTCGGCGAGGTTTTCATCCACAATCATTTTCGCGGCCTCATAGGTCCAGTGCGGATCGGTGGTGTACAGCTGCAGTGATCGGGGGTTTTCATCAGGGGCGAAGGTGGTCATATGTAGCGTTTTTTCGTTGCGTTCCACCAGCGCGCGGGCGGTGACCATTTCACAGACATACAACCCGGATACGCTGCCCATCTTTTCTCGCTCCTGCTCGCGGCACAGCGTGCGGAATGCCACGTTGGTCACCCCGGCCATGGGTGCGAGCACCACGGGGGAGGTGAGGGTGAGGGAGCCTATGGACAGGGGAGCTGCTGGTTGTGCCACGCAGGCCATTGTAGATACTTCCGGATGGGCGACAAACTCACCAGAATCCCGGAAGTCCAATTTCAGCAACCCGGCGATGGGCTGACTCACAGGCGCTACGGCACCACACCTGGAGGGGGTGGCTATTGGGGGTGCTTTCTGGGTGAAAGTCCACACGATTATTTGTTCAAAAAGCAGGGATGGGGCGGATGGTTTATTGTGGTGAGGGTAACTAGCTTGCTGATTGTCTAAGTGAGTCACAGTGTGTCCTGTGGCGCTGCTTGGGTAGTCGATGTGTCACATCTCCGGCGTGGTCGTTGCAGCTGGCCACCCGGCGCTTGAGGAGGAATACATGTCCGATCGGATTGCTAACGCTCAGCTCCGTTCTAAGGTGATGACGGCCGACGAGGCCGCACAGTTTGTCAACCATGGCGATAAGGTCGGCATTTCCGGCTTTACCGGTGCTGGCTACCCGAAGGTTCTGCCCACCGCCATCGCGGAACGTGCGAAGGAGGCGCACGCCAAAGGCGATGAATTCATGATCGACTTGTTCACCGGTGCCTCCACCGCTCCAGACTGTGATGGTGTGTTGGCTGAGGCGGATGCAGTTCGGTTCCGCACCCCCTACCAGTCCGATCCGATCATGCGTAACAAGATCAACGACGGCACCAGCCTCTACGCGGACTACCACCTGTCCGAGTCCGGCATGTACGTGCAGCAGGGCTTTTTTGGCCGCATGAACGTTGCCATCGTGGAGGCTGTGCGCATTACCGAGGAAGGCCACATCATTCCTTCTTCCTCCATTGGCAACAACGTTGAGTACCTGGATGCAGCGGAGAAGATCATCATTGAGGTCAACTCCTGGCAGTCCGAAGAACTCGAAGGCATGGCCGATATTTGGCGCAACAACCCGCTGCCCAACCGCGTGGCCATTCCGATTACGGAACCCGGCCAGCGTGTCGGTACCCCCTACATCGACATTGATGTGAACAAGGTCGTTGCTGTGGTGGAAACCGACCTGCAGGATCGCAACGCCCCCTTCAAGCCCCTTGATGAGCAGTCCAAGCAGATCGCTGGCCACTTCCTGGACTTCCTGGAGGGCGAGGTTGCTGCTGGTCGCCTCACCTACGACGGCTACCGCATGCAGTCCGGCGTCGGTAACGTGCCGAACGCCGTGATGAGCGGCCTGCTGGACTCCAAGTTCGAGAACATTCAGGCATACACCGAGGTTATTCAGGACGGCATGGTCGACCTTATCGACGCCGGGAAAATGACGGTCGCATCCGCCACCGCCTTCTCCCTATCGCCCGAATACGCCGAGCGTATGAACAATGAGGCATCCAAGTACCGCGAGTCCATTATTCTGCGCCCTCAGCAGATCTCCAACCATCCCGAAGTCATACGTCGCCTTGGCCTGATCTGCACCAACGGTCTGATCGAAGCCGACATTTACGGCAACGTCAACTCCACCAACGTCATCGGCTCCCGCATGATGAACGGTGTCGGCGGTTCCGCGGACTTCACCCGCAACGGCTACATTAGCTCCTTCATCACGCCTTCCGACGCCAAGGGTGGTGCCATCTCCGCCATCGTTCCGTTTGTCTCCCACGTGGACCACACCGAACAAGACGTCAAGGTGATTATCACCGAGTACGGCTACGCAGACCTGCGGGGCCTTGCACCGCGCCAGCGCGTAGAAAAAATCATTGCTCTCGCACACCCGGATTACCGGCCGCTGCTTGAGGAATACTACGACCGCGCGCTCAAGGCAGCCACGGAACGCAAGACCCTGCAGACCCCGCACGACCTGGCCACCGCATTCAGCTTCCACCAGCGGTTCCAGGAAACCGGCACCATGAAGCTTTCCTAGGTGTTTCTTGCGTTTTATGTCGCCGCGTGACGACGCCCCGCCTCCCGCGCCTTAACTACAAGGCGTACGGTGGCGGGGCGTCGTTGTTGTGTGGTTCATAACTGCCTGATATGAGGGACTTCAAGTCTGCACTCCTGGTGAGAAAACCTTCTTAGTGTTTTACGCTACAGTGGCTTCACCCCAGATAGTATTAGTGAATTAATTTTTGAGTAGTCAGAGATAACGTTGTATCTATAGATTTTCCCGTTATATATTTTAAAAGTTAGTAATAGTCTGGGTTTTTCTGGGCTTCCCACCAAGATTACCGGTTTACGTGATAATAAATAGACGTCTGCATCTTGCGCGTTAGCTTGAAGTGTAATTGTTTCATTAATGATATTCTTGATGCCGCTAATATGTGATGGTTCTCCTGTTTTGACAGTGTCAGAATCAGCTATTCTGGTGACTTCAGGGTGAAGAACTGATATTAGTCCCTCAATGTCTCCTTGTTGTGCCGCTGTAAGGAATGCACTTACAATCTGTTGCTCATTGTTATTCTCACGTTGAGCGGTGTCAAGATTGCTGTTTTGAATGATGGCACGGGCACGGCTAGCCTGGCGTCGGGCGGCAACTTCGCTAATGCCTAAGATTGATCCAATTTCGGAAAAAGTAAAGCTAAAAATGTCATGTAAGATGAAGGAAATCTGCTGCGAAGGGGTTAGCTCGGCTAATATGATTTTGAAAGCTGATTCCACATCGCTGATTAGTTCCAAGTTGGCTTCAGGCAAATTATTATTTGTTGTAAGATTTATGGCGGAATTATATGAAACAAATTTTTGATTTTGCCTTATTGTGTCCAGGCATAGCCGCGTGACAACAGTGGTTAGCCATGCTTCGAGATTGACAATCTCATCCTTATTGGCTTGGCTGTAGCGAATCCATGCCTCTTGCATAATATCGTCTACATCTGTTGTCTTTTGTAAAAAACGATAAGCCAACGCCCGCAGGTATTGCTCCTGCGAGGCGAAGGCATCTGAATCTGGACCAATAGTCATAGGTTGAAGCCGTAGGTTCCGACCAATTCTATTTCCTGAGGCGTTGGATAGCCGCCTTGAGCATGAAGCCCAATCATCTTGGGTAGTGCTGCTGTGGCTTCGAAGCCTAGTAGTGGATTGTTTTTCTCATCATCAAGTTCAATCAGCGCCACAAATTTATCAGTCCCACGTAGTCTCCAATATGCAAGGCGAACTGAGTCTGGGTCTTCTTTGTGCAGCGTGTCAAATGCTGCTCTGATAGCTGTGTCAATCTCTTTGGCACCGGAAGCATCCGTTGAAAATTCGATTAACCGCTGCATGTCTGCCATCTCCTATTTCTGCGTGTGATATTTCCATGCTTTCATCTATACGACGTTGCAGCGTGTCTGGATGTGACTGGAAAATATGTGTCTTCAGTCACATTTTGAGCCATTATTATTTAGTGCTCTAGCTATTTTTCTGAGTTGTGCATGATTGAAGCCCCGCCTCCCGCGCCTTAACTAGCTGGCGCACGGTGGCGGGACGTTGTTTTTTAGTGTTGTGCAGGGTTAGGACAAGCCCTTGACGGGAACGTACACTTCCCACGGCAGCGGAAGAGCTCGTAGACCCACCCCATCCTGGCGGCATCCGGTAGCTTTACCGTGGAATGCCTTGCATTCAAGGTTCTCAGTCCCGCGCGGCGACACAATACGCGGCGTCGTAACCGTGGGATCCCAGAATTGGGGGTCGTTGGGGGTCAAAAAGCGAACCTTCCCCCACTCGCCGATGGGCATTGTACCCAAACCAGTGTCGAACTGCTCCGCCTGGGCGGTCGGTGCGGCTGTAAGGGCGGTTGCCGCAATGATAGCGGCCGCTGACGTGCTGAAAGCTCTGCGGAAATGCATGATTGTGCTCCTTGTATGAGGGAGATGAAGGGCCGTCTATATGGGTTATCCAGGAGTTTAGGGAGCACGTTACCGATTATGCGGTTTGCTGAATCGGTCTATCGCCAGGGCGGGAAGTGCCATGCGCTCTGTTAGGATGCACAAACCTTCATGCAAAACGTTGCACTATCAATGTTCAATGGTTGGTATTAGATAGCGACTTAGCCGATCCCCACCCCTTCCTCCCACACCGGCCTCATTTCCATAGCCGTAACTTTCCAGCCGCTTGGGGTGTTGTGGAGGGAAAATCGGTAATCGCCGCCAAGCGTCCAGGTACCGTGGGCGTGCTGGTGAGTAGCGATGAAGGAGGCTGTGGCCGTCGCGGCGTCGTCACGCAGGGTGATCAGGTGGTTGCTGACCAGGTGCTGGTGGGCGTCGAGGCCTTCGAATACGGGCCTCCAGCGGCCGATGATTTCTTGCGGGGAGAGCAGTTCCGGTTCGCCGTAGTCAAGGGTGACCTGGTCGCTGAAGACGTGGGCGAGTGTGTCCCAGTCGTGGTGGTCGGTGGCCCAGAACAGGGTGTTAAGGGTTGTGATGATGTCGAATCGCGGGTCCATGAAGCAATCCTTAGAGCGTGTTTCGGAAGTGGTCGGCGGTGGTGCGCAGGGCGTGGCTCACCTGCGTTGGTTGGTCGTAAAAGTCCAGTTGTGTTCCCTCGATCCAGCGCAGTTTCTTGGGGCCGGGCAGGTGGTCGTAAAATTGTTGAGCTCCGTCGGGGACTGCGGCATCGGGGGAGTGGATCATGTGGACGGGAATGGTGATCTGTGGGGCGCTGATCAGTGGATTAAACGTTAGCCACGGTTCCCATGACATGGTGGCGATGCGCTTGTCCCATTCGGGGATGTCGCCGCGTTGTGGATCGAGGTAATAGTCGTAGGGGCCGTACATTGCGGCCGCAGGATCGGTGGTGGAGATGGCGGGAATGTAGTCAACCTCGCCCATCTCCTGGTAGCGGGCGTGGGCTGCGCAGGATGCCGCAATGCGCTCCTGTACCCCAGCTTCGCCACCGTAGTAGGGCGCGACGAGCTGCATGTTGTGAAGCCACGGCGCGATCATGGCCAGCGAACTCACCCTGCTATCCGACGCCGCGTTTACGGCCTGATAGCCCGACGATGCGCAAATCCCCAGCGCCCCGATGCGTGCCGCACCGAGCTGTTCAACGGCATACGTGACCGCGGCGTGAATGTCGCTGATCTTTCTGTCCGGGTTTTCCCACGAGCGCGGCGATCCTTCGCTTTGCCCGAACCCACGGAAATCAAACGTGAGAGTAGTGAAGCCTTCGGCGGCGAGAAGTCGTGCGTAGAACTCGGCTTGTTGTTCCTTAACTGTGGTCCACGAACCGGTGACAACAATGATGGAATCCGAATCGTGGTGTATAGGCGTGTGCAGATTGCCCACAAGCCTGTCGCCCTCTGACTGAAAACGAACTCGGGTTGAAGTAAAAGGTTGCGTCATACTGTGTGACGCTAGGCGGCTGGGTGGTATCGCGTCCAATACTTTCTGTGATAGCGATTAGGCATCACCGCGTTGCTGCAGTGCCGAGGCCGCGACGCGGATGACATCGCGGGTGTCGCCTGCCCGCCACAGGAACGCAAGCCGCGCGGGCGGCAAGTCCGGTACCTCAAGAAAGTGCACGCCTTCACGCGCGTAAAGGACGCTGTTTCCTGCGGATATGAAAACCGAACCGGTTCCCGCAGCGACGTTTTCCAGCGCTTCGTCGGCGGTTGCCGCCTCGCAGGCAATCGGCGCTGGCGAGCCGTGGCGCGCATGCTCCGCCAGCCAAAACGATCGCAATTCTTTGGCGCTTTCAGGCAAAACCACAAGGGGTTCGTTGCTGACCTCCGCAAAAGACGCTTGACGACGCCCCGCCAGTCGGTGTTGGCTGTTTACCGCCAGCATGATGGGTTCCTCCGCGACCACCACATAGCCGCAGTGTGGGTTTATGGTGGTGCCTAACCAGGCGAATCCCGCGTCACAATCCCCGGCCTCAACCCCCGCAGTCGCGTCGTTCCAGGCCACTTGGTGAAGCTCCGGCCGCCACTGGATTGCATTCAGCGCCTGTGTAAGTGTGTGAAGCATTCCACGCCCAACTCCCGTTTGAAGCCCGATGACCAGCACTGATTGTTCTTTGCGTGCTAGGATTGCGACTTCTTTCGTGGCAGCATCCCAGTCTTCTAGTAGGTGGCGGGCGCGGTGAAGAAGAGCTTCACCTGCCGATGTGAGCTGGACCGAACGGCGGTCTCGAATGAAAAGCTGCGCCTTAAGGTCTTGTTCCAGGCGTGCGATCTGCCTGGAGAGAACGGGTTGGCTCACAAAAAGCCGTTCGGCTGCTTTGCGGAAGTGCAGCTCCTCCGCGACTGCGGTGAAGTAGCGAAGATCCCGAAGATGCACGTCCATAAGGTTCAAGTGTATTCATTGTTGCTGCTAGGCAAGTGTGCTTCTCGGAAAAGACCAGCTAGCAGGGCGATTTCCAAAGCCAGAGTGAAACCGCTAAAATAGCTCACTGTTGGTTGCTACCATGCAGCCATGGGCCTTTAGCTCAGTTGGTAGAGCTACGGACTTTTAATCCGCAGGTCGTGGGTTCGAGCCCCACAGGGCCCACTTTTTATATTGTTCAGTTAAGCCACTCTGCTCAAGCTAGTGAGTTGGGGTGGCTTTTTTCGTGCTCATCGGGTGCATAATATGCTGATGTCGTCAAAGAAAAATGATGGCATCACAGTGAAGGTGGAGCACACATGCGTTTCCGAAGCGTTTCTTCCTATGCTGCTGATAGCGGTGCACACGCATGAGCAAAGAACATAAGTTACGTGCTCTCGGCCTGCTGACGGCCTCCGAGTTCTGGGGATCTATTGGGCTGCAGGTGGTACTTTTCATCGCTCCTCTTGCCGCGATTCAGCTGCTTGATGCGACAGCCATGCAGGTGGCTATTCTGAATCTCACAGAATCCGCAGCGGCGCTGGTGTTTGGATTGGGCGTCGGCCAGGCGGTGGACCGCTGGGGTGGCGCTTCCTCAATCACTACCGCAAACCTCGTCCGTGCGGCAGGCGTGGGAGCGCTTGCCTTCTCGCTGTTTGCTGGTCCCTCGCTTCCGATTCTTTACCTCACGTTGTTCCTCATGGGTATTGCATCCCTGCTGCATGATGCGGGAATTAGTACCGCAATTGTGGAATATGTTGGCCGCGACGGTAAAGAACTCAACCGCGCTAATTCGCTGCTACGAACTTCGGAGATTATTTCCTCGCTGGGTGGGCCGGGGCTTGGGGGAGCGATTCTCGCTTTCATGACGTTCGGAGCAGCGGCACTGTTTAGCTCGATGAGCTTCGCCATCGCCGCAGGCTGCGCTGCTACCGTCTGGTTTTCAACCAAGGCAATCCGGGCACAGCAAACATTAGAAGCTTCCGACGCCCAGACTACCGACAGCTCGCACGACACCACCTCCGGTGGAGTTTTAGACGGCCTCCGCTACATTCTGCGCAGTGGATTCCTGCGGCCTTTGGCGGCAACAGGGTTGCATTTCAACTTTTTCAGCGCCATCTTCCAGGCTGTGTTTGTTATCTACTGTGTACGCGTCCTCGGATTTGAGACGTGGGTAATGTCGCTGGTCGGCATCGTTGGAGGACTGGGCGGTCTTCTCGGGGCTGCGTTTTCTAGTACCGCCACGGCGGAACAGAACGCAAAAAAGTTCTATGCTTTATCGCTTGTTATTCCAGCGGCATCTGTACTCGTTATGCTGTGCGCGCAGATGACTACCATCCACGCCGCGCGGATTACAGCTGTTGCGCTCGCTGAAGCGGTGTTTTCGTTCTGCATGGTTCTGTGCATGGTGTTGTTCAATACTGCCCGCCAGCAAGCCTCACCTGATGGCATGGTGGGGCAGATCGCCGCGACGGAAAGAATGATTGCCTTGGGTGGTGAGGTCCCGGGTGCGTTGATTGGCGGGGCCGTTGCCACGGCGGTGTCCGTTCAATTTTCCATGACAGTGGCCTTGGTGGGCATGCTGTTCGCCGCAGTGTGGCTTATTGGAATGAAGGGCTGGCCTTCAGCTAGCACAGAAGTGATATCGTCCGCTAGTGTCATTGGGCCTTAATGCATAAAGCAACTCTCTGTATTATTATGTTACCTTGAACAATAAAATTGTTACATGTTTAGGGTATACTGCAATATTTATCTCATTAGTGCTTTCTGGATGGAATTTTCCCGCTCTCTCATTGATAATGGTGTGGTCAGGCAGGTCCATCCAGCACAAAGAGAGTGATAATGGAATTAAAAACCAATAAGCCCAACTACCCGCTCTATTCTGGAGATATTGATGACGAGTACTCAGCCGCACTTTTAAATCACATTATCCTGGCGGCAAACCATGCGTCGCGTGATTGGACACGGGCTGCTGTTCTTATCAATCAGGTTGTCTCTGAAGATAAAGGGCTGGTCGGCGCAATGTTCTGCCCGTTCATTGTCGGTGATGGGCAGCGTTTTCTGGGGAAGTGGATGTCAGATGATCAGAGTAATGAGATCACTCGCATCGTAGAGAAGTGGCAGCATCGTATTGGTAAAAGCGGCTATACCAATTGGAGTGCTATTTTTGTTGGCGTAGAAAAATCTGACAATAGTCAATACAAACGTATCTGGATTCCAGAATATCGCTCTGACTATGGAAAATGGCACATAGCCGACAGTGATGAGGTGAATTGGTGGGCGTTCCACGAGGGTTTCAGCGACAAACCCGCGTTTTAAACTTACACGCTACCTATATGCTCACGCCGACTTCTTCGAGGGCATCGCGAAGCTTTGCGCGCGCCCTGTTAAGTCGGCTTTTTACTGTTTGAACCCCAACGTTTTGGTGTTCGGCTATTTCTTGGTAGTTCATGCCCGCGTATTCCCGCAATACGATGGCTTCTTTGAATTCGGGGGCAAGTTGTTCAAGTGCGTGCCGAATGACTATCCCGGCGGTGACGCGGTCGTCGATAGGCGAATGCCTGTCGGGTTCCTGGATGCCTGCCTCGGCATCGGGGGTGTCACGGCGGGACCGAATGAGTTGTAGCGCGGCATTGGACGCGATGCGGTATGCCCAGGTGGAAAAACGCGCGCGGGGTTCAAAGCTGCCGATGTTGCGCCAGATGGCGGTCAGCGCGTTTTGCATCGCGTCTTCGGCGTCCTGGTGGTTGCCGGTGATGGAGAGACACACTGCCCACATGCGCCCGTGCGCGTCGCGAATGAGTGTGCCAAATGCGGCTGTGTCGCCGTTCTGAGCGCGGGTGATGAGCGCAATGTCGTCGCTGGTGTTGCTCCCGGTGGGATGCTGTTCCGCCACGTCACATGCCTCCAAGGAGGTCATCGTCGACGCCATCAGCATAACCGTGGTCGGCAAACCCATGATCCGCGCCGTCGTGGAGGGTGTCATCATGGCCCCCGTTGTGCATGCCGCCGTCGTAGTCCCCGAAATCGTGAAGGTCATGCCCCTCGTCAATGTGGCCCTCACCAACGTGCCCGTCGTCGAGATGCCCCGTCCTCAGATCTCCATCGTCCGGGGTGTCAAAGAAATCGCTCAGGTCATCATGATCACTGTCGTCGGCGCCAAACCCGCCATCGTACATGTCGTTGTGGTGTGCGTCGTCGGCGAAGTCATTCAGATCAATGTCAAAGCTGGGAAGGTTGATCCCCGGGTCGGGGGTCATGGGGTCAAAGGCAACGGCGAGCATGCGGTCAAGCATGTCGTCGGTAAGTGGTGTCGCTACAGAGCCGTAGAGGGCGTCAAGAGGTGGGAGCATGAGGTCGTCGAACTCCTGGTTGTCGGGGCCGTCGGGCCGTGTCATGGGGTCACCTCCTTGGCATCGGGTGTAGCGAGGGAACCGATGGTGATGAGGCTGATTGTACCTATTGTTTAGGATGTCCACCCAAGGTACTTGGTGAGTTCCTTGACTTGGTCGGGGGTGGCGTCGTAGGTGGCTTCAAAGTAGAGAGTGAATTTTTGTCGCGGATAGTAGGCGTAGACGAAGCCAGAGCCGGTTTCGGTGAGTGCGTAACCTACTTCTGGTGTGTTGCGGAAGGATTTCTGAAGTCGTTCCTTGCTGGTGGTTTTTGAGCTTTTGTTTGCTTTGCCGGATTCGAGTTCGTCGCGGGCTTGTTTCGCATCGTCACCAGGAATCCAGTAGATGGTGCTTGGGGTGGAGCTGCCGACTTTGGGGGCATCGCTCATGGCGCTGGTTAACAATGAGCAGTCGTAGACGGTGTTGACGGTGAGGTCGTCGCTGTATTCGTTGGCTTTGCCTTCGCAATCTTGCATTGCTTGGAGCGTTTTTTCGGGCAGGAATTGCGAGGCGGTGTCGTAGCGTTCCGTCAGTGGGATCATTGAGTCCGCTGCGGTGGTGTTGACCTTCGTGACCATGGTTGTTCCCCAGAAGAACTGGTACGTCATGAAGCCCAGCAACAGCACAGCCACTGCCGCTGCGCCAAATAGTGCTTTCTTGCGATTGGAGATACCGCTGAGGGCTGTTGCCGCGCGGTTACCGGCTGCGGATGCGCGATGTCGCTGCGGTGGGTTCTGGTCAGTGCCGGTATTCTGCTGACCCTGCCCGGCCCCTTGCGCACCCTGTGCTGCTTGCCCGGCCCCTTGCGCACCCTGTGCTGCTTGCCCGGCTCCTTGTTGCCCTTGCGAGGCTGCCTGTGCCGCGCCCACCGTTCCGGGTCCGACCCCGAAAGGATTGTTGGGCTGCTGCGATTTCGTTGCCGTGACCTGCCCCGATCCTTCGGTGAATCCCATCATGGTTGCGGCCAACGCACCCCGGGCCACCACGGTTTTCGGGTCGTCCAGGGTCATGACGGTACCAACCTCACCAAGGCGGTTCTGCACATACGGTATGCGTGACGACCCACCGGTCATGTAAATCGGCGTGCTCTTATCGACGCCCGCCTGGCTCAAGGCCGCCTGCGTCAGCTCCACTGCGCGCCCCACAACCTTGTCGATGAGGGTGTTGAATTCGTCGCGAGTGATCAGGAAATCGTGCTCGCCCCGAGGGGTGGATACGGTGATGGTGGCCGAGGACGTGTCAGAGAGCATTTCCTTGGCTTCCCTGATTGACTGGTCCAGGGAGTGCATGACCGACACCTCAGCCGATTTGAGTTCGTCGGCGGTATCAGGGTCGTTGTGTTCCACCTGGTCCAGCACCCAGCGATACAGCACATTATCAATGGTGCGGCCGCCAAGCGTGTTGTCGCCCTTGGCGGCGACCACGCTGAAGTCGCCGTTTTGTTCCGCACGCAGCACCGCAATATCTAGGGTCCCGCCGCCGAAGTCGAACACGGCCACATGGGAACCAGCTGGAATGTGCTGCTGGGCGGCGTAGTGGATTGCCGCTGCTCGCGGCTCTGAGATGGTTCGGATGGTGTCTTTTGACAGTCCCACCGTTGCTGCTGCGGACAGCAACATGTCCACATTGTGCACCGACCAGGATTCCGGGTGGGTGAGGGTGACAGTAGTTGGGTTTTCACCCGAATGCTGAGCACGCCCCCGTTCCAGTACCCCGTACAGCACAGCCCCGATGAGGGCGTTGAGCGGCACATCTTGACCGGCCACCTGCACTTGATCATGCCCGATGTAGCGTTTCGGTGCTGGCACCAACCGCGATGGGTCCCTGCGCCCCAGCGATATTGCGGAATCCCCGCAGTGGATCGCCCCGTCGGCCTGCACAAACACCGCTGAGGGGATGAGGTTACTTCGGTGAGAGAGCGGAAGTGTCTCCACCGCGCCTGTCATCGGTGCCGTGTGCGCTGCCGCCGAGTTTGATGTGCCAAAATCCACGGCGATGTGCCATTGTGCCGGTGCATTCATTGTGTGCTCACCTAAACCTATCGTTGTTGGTTATATGCGTGATGTACAGGTGTAATACATCCCAGGCCCATAATGTTCCCGAGACGTGTTATGTCATAGATCGCAGTGCTTGCTGGTGCGCGATGATGAGACGCTCCCGCGCCTCATCCTCGGCCGCTGACAGGGGAGTCATGGCGAGTTGCTGCAGCCTGCCCAGTTCCTGCTCGTGCCGTGCGCGCACAGACGTGGGGTCGGCAGACGGTGACAGTCCTGCCACTTCTGCCGAAGTCGCGGCTGTGATGGCCTGCCGCAGTGGACCCAGCAGGGAGGAATCCGGGGTGCTCACATACGTGTCCCGGTAGCTGCGATACAACAGAACCTCATGCATCTGCGGCTGCCCGAGAAGAATCTCCTGTACCCAGCGCACGTGGTCGCGCACGGCGTAGTTGTTGGAGAGGTCTTCCAGGGCGTCCAACATGCGTACCGCGCGTTGTAGCACTGCGAAGTACGCATTGTCGCCGGTGAGCAGATCTGTCAGAGAGTCAATGCCCGAGACATCACGCATCCACTGCATGAGTCCCACCGCCCCCTGAGCGTGAGCCACCGAACGCCCCACCATCACACCGTATTCGCCCAGCACATCTAACAGTTCATCGCGCATCGCGGCGGTGAAACCGGGAACGATAATCGAGGGGTCGTCCACCTCGATCACGTCTAACACCCCGTCCCGATCTAGGTGCGCCAGCGCCGCCGCGCTCCTGGCAACCCGTTCCGTCACCTGCCCCACCAGCGCGGACTCCGCCAGCAGTCCCGAAAGTGGGAGCACTGTCCGCACCGCCGATCCCAGTTGCTCGGCAATGCGTGCGGCATGAACTCCCGCCAGTTGAATGGGGTCTTGGTTTCCAAATGCTCCGGCACCAAAGGAATCAGCACGGGACAGCACGCCCATCGTCGTCAAGGGAGTCATGCCCAGCTGTGACAGAAACACCCGCTCGTCTTCACGCGGCGCTGAATCAGAAAGGAACACCACGCAGTCCGCCCAAGCGCTGGCGCGGCGGGTGTCTTTCGTGCCGTCGATAAGCATTCGGCGGGTTCGTTGCTCGTTGTCCACCGTCAGCGTCGCCGTACCGGGGGTGTCGATCAGCGATAGCCGCTGCAAGCTCGCGTTCGGCACGAATTGCCGCACGTAATCGACCTCGTCCAGCGGACGTGGCAGATGGTCCAGCGGCCCCTGACCCAGGCTGACACGATCCACCCGGCCGTCCAAGCCCACCACCTCAGCGCGCGCTGGGGCACCGTCAAGATACATACTCACCGCCATAGTGCATTCCACGGAATCCGTGGCGGCAATGTGGTGTTGGGTAAGGGCGTTGACCAGCGTTGATTTGCCGGATTTCAGTCGCCCGGCGATGGCCACGCGTGGCGGGCGGGTCACCATTTCCCGAAGTTCCGACGCAGGTTCTACAAGTTCGGGGCCGCCGGATTCCAGGGCGTCGATAGCCTGGGTGAGCAGCAGCGTTATGGTTTCAATGGCCTCCTGGCGTGATGGATTCATGCGCGTGCTCCTCCCTGCTGCAGGTGCCGACCCAACTCCGCAATCGTTGCCTCGATAATCTGGACGTTCCGCGTCAGCCGGGCGCTGCGTTCCTGGCGCTCTCCCTCCGATTCGCGCGCCGCCTCCCGAGCCTGGTCGATCCGGCCGTGCAATTCCTTGATCTTCGTCCGCAGATCAGCGCGGTACCGCAGCATCACATCCGTGCGTGCCGTAGTGATCAGGGTATCCAACATGCGGGTGGTGGCTGTGCGCACGCTGGCGGTGGTTTCCCGAAGCCACGTAATCAAATGTTGTTTGCCGTTTCGCATCGCGCGGTAGCCCAGGTTAACGCCCACCCACACGGCACCCGCCAGCGGTGCCACTGGGATGATGGCCGCCAACGCACCCGAACCGATCATGCCCATCATCAGCACACTGGGGTCAATGATGTCCTTGGTTTTCTTCTCCACCTCGTGCCCCGAGACTTCCGCCGGGGTTAACGACGCCACCGTGGTCCCCATGATCTCTGCGATCAGTTCCTGGCGGTCGGGGAAAAGCGCCGATGCAAGTTCGGAAATTTCCTCCACCATTGCGCCCACGGTGTCTTCCATTACCACGGCCAGTTCCGTCTCAATCTGGCTGGTGAACACCTGAGGTTTGGATCGCAGCACGCGCAGCGAGTCCGCATTGATCTGCTGCGTCCATTCGTGACGCACCTCTTCTAGGGCTTTGTCCAGCCCCTCCGTCACCCGGGTGCGCGCCACCGCGAGGTCACGTTGGAAGCGCTGCTCAAACTCGGAGGATTCCTCCCGAAGCCGCTCCAGGGTGGTTTTCTCGGCTTCCAACTGCTCCACCGCTGTCGAGGATTCCGCTAGTAGGCGAATGTCATCCCGCACCGTTTTGGCAATTCCCGTCAGGGTTGTGGTGATGGATTGCAGCGCCGCGCGCTGACCCATCGCCGCTGGTTGCCGCAGCTGCGCACGAAGTTGTGAACGCAGCTGCGCGATCCCGGAACGCCGTTCCAACTCTGCTCGGCGTGCAGGATCGATGCAGCGTGCGGCATCAAGGGCGCGCAGGCTGGAGACGCCGACCACCGGGACGTCGATACCCATGTGGCTGCTGATCAGTCGCTTGTTGTCCTCAACGATGGCGCGCCAGCGTCGGGTGTTTTTGTCCGTCTTGGTCACGGCGACGATGACGCCGCCGACGGAATCGTGGGCCTGTCGCAGGATGTCCATTTCAGGCGCGGTGATGGGGGTGGAGGCATCGCACACCATGAGCAGAACACCGGCGTGCCGTGCCTCCTGAAGCGCTGCGGTAACGGCGCGTTTGTCCAGCCCACCCACGCCGGGCGTATCGACGACCGTGATGCCGTCCATATCCGGGTATCGTACGGAGATCTCCGCTGAACTGGGTGGATCCTGCGACTCTTCCAGGCCAGCGTTGGTGTTGCCCTGTAGTGACCCCACCCCGTCTACCGTCACCCAGCGGGCGAGTTCTGTGGCCAATATCATTTCCCGCTCTGTGCCCCGCACAAGAGTGACCTGGGGAACAACCGGGCCGTCGTGGGAGACAGCCACGCGAATCGGTGCGCTGGTACAGGTGAGAACGTCAACGGGCAGCAGATCCGGCTGGGCAATCAGAGCGTTGACCAGTGATGACTTTCCCCGTTTCACTTCCCCCATAACCACCACTGTGCCCGCCCGGAATGTGGCATTCAGCATCTGGACTGCGCGGTCCGCAGCGCTGTCTTGACCGTATCGTCGTGCAATGTCCGCCGCGCGTGTCACTGACTCTTCAGGGGTGCGAGACGCGGCGGCCGGGGATCCGTGGGACATGCGCAGCCTTCACTATTGTTGAGAAAACAGTACCATCACCTTTAATAGCACAGCGTTCTTCCATGCAGGAGATTTCTGGCTATTTTCCCAGGAAAATAGCTGGACTAGGGCTGAAGTAAAAAATTTTTTGGCACTTCGGGAACATTCTTCCGCATGGGTGCATTCCATCATCGACAACATCGCAAGCGCACCGTGAAGGTGTGAGAAGGAAAGGACCACATCATGAGCGACCCCAACGGCACTACCGCTAACAACGCTGCTGGCACCGCTGGCGCCCCTGCTGGTAACGCAGAGTCCATCCACACCGTGGACGTGAACGGCAACCCGGTCACTGGAACGGTGATGGGTCAGTACGACACCGATAGTGACAACGACATTGATACCTTCGATCTAGACACCAACGGCGACGGCCGCGCTGACATGCGCATCACCGACCCGGATGAAGACGGCACTGCTGACGTTCTCGAATACGACACCGACGGCGATGGCGTGACCAACGTTCGGACCGAAGACAGGAATGATGACGGTACCGCCGACAAAGACTCCATTGACACCAACGGCGATGGCCGGATGGACACGGTGCTCACTGACCTGGACTACGACGGTCACATGGATGAAAAGGAAGTGGACACCAACGGAGACGGCGTCTTTGATGTGACCCTCAAAGACTATGATGACGACGGCACAGTGGACAGCATCGCCTACGACACCAACGGCGACGGCACCAGTGACTACAACGAATACGACAACAACGACGACGGCGTCATCGACAGCACCAGCGGTGTGAATGCGATTACCGACGCCCAGCGCGCGGCCGCCGCAGGTCACGATTCCGGTGCTGCTCCAGGGGGAGCGGCTCCTGGTGACACTGCTCCAAGCGGTACTACCCCGGGTGTTGCACCCGTCAGCGACCACCACGAGATCGACCTTGACGCCGATGGCTACGGCGACAGCCTGGCATTTGACACCAACGGTGACGGCATCACCGACATGGTGGAACAGGACACCAACGGTGACGGGCTGACCGACATTCGGTTCACGGACACCAACCACGACGGTCACATTGACCTCGTGGAGGACGACACAGACTTTAACGGCACCGTCGACCGTGTTGACATTGACAACAACTTTGACGGGCGGCTTGACGAGCAGCACGGTGACTTCGACGGCGATGGTAACCCCGACGACGCCCTGTTCGACCACAACCACGACGGTTGGGCAGACTCCATGGCCACCGACACCGACAACGATGGGCACTATGACACCTACACCGATGTACACTCCACCAACGAGGCACCCATGATGCCCGACCACGACATCTCCGGGCTGTAACACCTGAGGCAGAACCCGGAAACGCAGACTAGGCGGCCCGACCATAAGTAGCGGTGGTCAGGGCCGCCTACCCATGCCGCCTACCCATGATGAAGCCTCCAACTGGGAGACCTTCGAGGCCGGTTTCAGTGGCAGTATATAAGGCATGCGAGAACTCCGCGCCGACGACCGTGACCTTCTAGTAGAAGCAACTTTCTGCAATGTGAACTGGGTGGAAGAACGCTTCACTCGGGACGACGTGCTTACCAACCCGTACTTCCGCCACTACCACGACCCGTGGCAAGAATCAGACTTCGGCTATGTTGCCGAAAACAGCAACGGTAGGGCTATTGGTGTGGTGTGGCTGCGCTTTTTCACCGCCGACGACCCCGGCTTCGGCTTCGTCGACGAAGCCACCCCTGAACTCAGCATCTGGGTCGCGGAGGGTGAGCGCAGACGGGGAGTTGGCGGTCAGCTTATCGACGCCGCGATCCGCGCCGCCCGCTCGAAAGGACTCCGGCGCATCAGCCTCAGCGTGGAAGAGGGCAACCCGGCGCGCCGGCTTTATGAACGCGCCGGGTTTGCATGGGCAGGGTCGGGGTTTGATACCGGGACGTTGGTGCTAGAGCTGGCGTGAGGAGGGGTGTTGCATAAAAGTATGTATACGCCCAGGTCAAAAACACTCCGTTTTCAGGCCTGACGATATACAAACTCTGCAGGAGTGAGATTGGGAACCCCTGGTCGCGGGCGGTAGCACTGCAGCCCAAGAACTTCGACCTCACCGCCCAGCACTAAGCTTGAGCTTGCGGTACCGATTCACTGAAGCCATAATCTCCTGGCTGCGGGGACGCGCAAACAACCCCGGATGTCCACGATGCGGCGACAACACGTCCAAACCGTGTTCGTCCAGGTCTTGTACTAACTGATCCACCAGCTGCGCAAGGCTGGTGTTGCCATCACATCGGTCCGCAATGGAATCTAAAGCGTGGGCAATGCCGGTGGTTTGCGCGACGTCGATAAGCTGCATCAACCCGATCAGATCAATGTTTTCGCGCCCGTACTGAATATCCGTGCGGCTGCGGGCCTTCGCGGGCTTCGTCTTACTTGGCTCCCGCAAGCCATCCCGCGCCGGGACGCGAGGGTTCGGGGAATCGAAAACGCGTATCGACGCCGCGTCATTCTGTGGCGTCCGATTCGCAATGCTGTGGGCCTGCACCGTCACGTCGTTCGGAACGTACGAGTTCAGGGCAATGACGTGATCCGCGACGTCGAAAAACGCGCCTGAACCGCCCGCCACCAGGATTGTCGAGACGCCCTTCTCCGTAAACAACGGGCGGATACGCTGCACAAATGGGGTGATCGGCTCATCCTTCGCAGGAATGAGCTGCTGCATGCGTTCGTCGCGGATCATGAAGTTTGTGGCCGACGTGTCTTCATCGATCAAGAGTGTTTGCGCGCCCGCCTCCAGGGCCTCCACCAGGTTCGTGGCCTGCGAGGTCGAACCCGATGCGTTCGTGGTGAAAAACCGGTGCGTATCCGTGCCCGACGGCAAATTATTAATAAACGGTGAAATGTCCACGCCCGTCACCGCGCGGCCATCCTCCGCGCGAATCGCCATTGCATCCGCGTGAGTAATCACCCACTCCCGGCCGTCGTTGAGGATATGTGAATACACGCCCCGCTCCATCGCCTTCAGTAGTGTGGACTTGCCGTGATAACCGCCGCCCACAATCACCGTGATCCCCTCCGGCACACCCATGCCTGTGATCGTGCGGCCGCTGGGGAGAGAAAACTCGGTGTGCAGCGATTGTGGACTCTGGAACGGTGTGGCACCCTGCTCCAATGGTTCGTCCGAATCACCCGAACGACGCGGCAGAATCGCGCCGTTGCCAACAAAAGCAACAAGCTTGCGGCTGTTGAGTTGACGGCGCAGATCCTGCTGGTCACGGTATAAGATGACGTGATCGCGGAGCTTCTGCTGATCAAGATTCTTGTAGAGAAGACTGTATTCCGCTACCTCGGGAAGAATATCCGCAAGCAATTCCTCCGCCTCTCGGCCGCGAATCCGGCGGCCCGCAGCGGGAAGCGCCACCATAATGCGGGCTTCTAGGCGCTTGTCCGTAAACAGGATGCTGGTGCGCTCCAACACAGCCTGCCCTGGGCGGCCAATGCTCACCTCCCTGGCGACTTTGCTGGTATATGCCTCATGTGAAAAAGCCCTGGTCAAGAAATCACCCGTGGCGATCTTGCCTTCAGCATCGTTGATGAGGTCCTGGGGAACCTGGGCTGTTGCTAGGTCGACCAGGATGCGCATCAACGAGGGTGGGGCATACGGGTCCGTCTGCACACGATCAATCGATAATGTTATGCCCGGTGCCAGGGGGTAGGAGCCGCGCAGGCTCTTGTATGCTCCGTAACTTTTCCCATCGAGCGAGGTTAACGCGCGGCGCAGGTCATCTTCATGGTGATGTTCGCGGTACTCGTTGTTGTGGGGGTTGCGATTATTGTTGCTTCGGCGGTGGTGGTTGCGAGAGTGATTGTTGCGATCATTACGGTGGTAAGACATGACAGTCATGGTACAGCCGTGCACTAGACTGGCTTGAGGAAATGCGCAAGTGGGGGAGGGATGGAAGGTCATCCGCAAGACGGGAACTCATGGGCACGTTGATTCAACGGCATGTCCTCTATGCCTGAGTAGTTTTCAGTAGGTTGGAAGTTAGGTAACGAGTTCGCGCTAACCTAACAACATGCTCGCCGCCCTAGCCGCTCAACCAGGTCCTATCCATAACGTCACGATCCAGGATGTCCCCGAACCCGATGCCCCACAACGCGGCGAGGTTATTGTGCGCATGCTGGCCAGCGCGTTCAACCCGTCCGATGCGGTCACGGTGTCCGGTGCCTACGCCTCCCGAACCGAATTCCTGCTGGTCCCGGGCTTCGAGGGCGTTGGGGTGGTCGAGCGCATTGGACCGGAAGTGCCCAGTGCCCTCCTTGGCCGTCGTGTCCTGCCCATCGGCTCGGCCGGCGCATGGCAGGAACTCAAACGCACCGATCACACGTGGTGCATACCCGTCCCCGACGACATCCCCACCGATGTTGCCTGCTTTGTCTACATCAACCCGCTCACCGCTTACCTCATGGTTGAACGCTTCTGCGGTGATGCCCGCACCGTGCTTATCGACGGCGCGTCCACCACCATTGCACGCCACCTTCAGGAACTACTCGATCAACGTGGAATACAAACAGTAATGGTGGGTAGGGGATGGAGTGGGGAGGGCGTCGATAAGCACGTGGATGTGGCGTTCGATTGTGTTGGCGGGGAGACCGGGCGACGTGCAGCGCTGGCGGTGAAGCCGGATGGGGTTGTGGTGCACTACGGGTTGTTGTCGGGGCGGTCGCTAGGTGAGGTGGGCAGGCGGGTGGAGATGTTTCGTCTGCGTGACGTGGTGCATGCGTGCCCGCGTTCGGAGCTTCCGGCGTTGCTTGAGGGGGTGTTTGACCAGCTGAGAGCGGGGCGATTGCGTTCGCGGATGGCTCGTGAAGTGAGCCTGCGGGAGTTGCCGGAGGCGCTGAAGAAGTATCGCCCGGGGGAGGGGAAGTTGTTGGTTAGGGTTACTGATTGAGTTCTTCCTCAATATCCATCAACTCGAAGATTGGCCGCCAAACTCTGGGACGATTGATATGCATGGAGTTTTATGAGTGGTGAACCGCTGAAAAATCACCGAAAGCTTATCAAGGCCCGCAGCTTGCATGAACTATTCCACCTCATCTCACTCTTTTTCGGACTGAGTGCATGAAGAGAGGACTGTAGTTTTCCTTCCAGAAGTTCCTTGTTTAGCAGATAATATAATTCTGTATCGGTTTTGATTTCTGTGATGGAGAAAAGCGGTATAGTGAGGTCATGGATGCAGTGCTAGATAGCTGTTTGGGGGCAGCCTACCATCTTCTTTGCGAAACAGACGGTAGGGAATCCCTCAAAGTACTTCAGGGCATGCCGGAGAAATATCACTCGCATCCTTATTGGCTGTTGATAGCAGCGGAGGCGTATCGGCGTGAAAGTTGCGCAACTGTCGATACTGATAATAGTAAATATGACGAAGCATTGCGGCGTGCGAAAATTGGCGAAGCTGAAATGCTCAAGCTAGTGCGCGAGGTGGCACGGCAGGATTCTCAAGATGTGATTGTGCTTTTTAATCTTGCGGTTTTCCCACTTAAAGTTCGTTCGGGTGTGGTTGGTTTTTCTGATTATGGGATTGGGCTAAAATATGCTCATGAAGCGATAGAGCGCGATCCAAACAGGGTTGAATTGTATTTTGTCGTTGTCAATCTTATCCTGCGCATGATTAGCTCTTTTGATGACAAATTAGAGAGTAACCCGGAAGGGTTGAAACTATGGCAACTTTATAGTGATGCGGAAAGGGCGTTGAGTAGGGCCGAATCGCTTAATGCCGATCCGCTCTTGCTGGCGAAGCTCAGGATTGGTCTATTGGCTATGTCGGGGAGGCGCGATGAAGCAAAAACTAGACTTGAACAGGCGAGGAGTGGATTTCTGAGGGATCGAGACTTGAAGGCGATAGATAAAGCTCTCGCGCAGTACAGTCGTCCACCGAGCTCACGTGATCGTATGTTTAATTCTTTTATGAAAAATGCGATCACGCAGGCCGTTGAGAAAAATTCTTCGAGTGTGGTAGCAAATTTAAGTCCGGAGAAATTAGCAGAGTATAACGCGTTTATGGCGGCGATGAATAATCCTGCTGATGCTATCGGCATTCGAGATACTGAGCTGGGGATTCACGTCATTCGCACGGTTGAACAGGGGGATCCTAACTTTGGTGAACTGAATGATTACGGCGCGCTTTCTATGTTGCTCTCGGACGATGTGAAAGAGGATTATAAGGGTTGTGTCTTGTTAAGAAATAGTGTGCTTATTCTGATGAGCATATCTATTGCTGCAAATTTACCGATACCAGCTTTTTCTGACATGTGGCGAGTGTATTGCGGTTATGGTGGAGCTCTGCTGATGTTAACGCTGGTTGTTGGGTCGAATTCTTACCTTTGTATGCGTCTAGGTAAGACGCGATACAAGGGGCTTCTCAAGGCTGGTACAAAGCTGCATATGTGGTTGAGAATATCTGAAACTCTACCCGTACTCATGTTCTTGCCCAATGTGCTCAGTGTGTACAGTGAGCAGGCGGGATCGGTTTATATTCTGAGTGTTTTTATTGCGGTTGTGTTTTGTGGCGCGGCAGCTTCTTTGCATAACGCAAGCTATGAGGCTCTGATGAATATGGGCAAGACTCACCTCAATGATCCCGCAACCCTGTGATCGCACATTTCGTGATGCCGCCAACGATCCACCCATACAGAAACGCCCTGCCGCAGCAAAAGGGGATTGCTGCGGCAGGGCGGACGTCGCTAAGCACTCAGTGCGCACAACCTACCCGGTTCGGCGTGCGCGCCATGCGCCGGCGGCGGCCAGTGTGATGCCGGCGATGATCCAGCAGAGCAGGACGATGACGGAGTTGGTCATGCCCGCGCCGTCGAAAAACGCGGAGGAGCGGATGGCGGTTCCGGCGGCACCGAGCGGCAGGTACTGGCCGATGGCACCCCACGGGCTGGGTAGCCAGTGCATGCCCGTGGCCATGCCGGATAGTGGGTTGGAGATGAACAGCATGGTGACGGCACCGAGTCCCAGGCCAGCAAACCCGAGAAGCGAATTCAAACCGAGGACGGTGGTGGAGATAGCGGCGATGCCCAGGATGATCACAGCGGTGGTGGGCCAGAAGTTAGCTTCCAGGGCGTCGAAACCGAAGTAGAGTACAGAGGAGGCAACCAGACCACCGAGGATGGCCACGCCAAGAGCGCCGATGAGCTGCTTGGTTCGGGAGTTTTTGAACACCATGGAAAAGATTGCGGCGGTCGACATACCACCGAAGATCATGGGCATTGCAAGGGCGGTGAGGGCCGAGCCGGTGGGATCTTTTGCGGTCATCGGAGCGACATCGACGTAGTTGACGTGCTGCCCACTTTCTGCCATGCCGGCCCCCATTTGCTTGAGAAGCTGGACGTAGGGGGAGCCTGCGCCGCTTGCTGTCACAATGGTGACTCCTTCGGGGCCTGCGGTGATGGCGCCGATTGCGTCCCGATCCTTCACTGCCTGGGTAGCTTCCTCGGCTGTGTTGTAGGTGCTTACGTCAAAGGCATCGGGCGACTTTGCCTGTAGCCCCTGCGTGATCTGGGTGGTCACGGCTTCCGGTCCGCCTACGGCAAGGGGGAGATCCTTGGCGCCAGAGTTGAGCAGCGGCGTGACAAAGGCAAGAAGCATGAGCAGCAGTACCGTGCTCAGGCCGAGTATCAATCCGGCGAGTTTGAGGTACTGCTTGGTGGGGGTGTCAGCTTGGGTGCTGGTGGTGTTGCTTTGTGTTTGGGTGCTCGCGGCCGCGATGGTTGGTGTGGCCTGGTCGGTTGTGGTGACGGTCATCTTCTTGCGTCCTTTCTTGAGGTTTGTCTGCTCAGTTGTGTCTGCGGATCACACATTCCAACCAGAATCGGAGCGTTTTGATCCGTTTAAATGGAGCATAGTGATCCGTATAGTAGAATGCAACTACGCAGGGTAACGGGCATGATGCCGGGTGATAGTGCGGAAGATCGTGCAGAGAGAAGGGAAAGGGTATGCGCAAGGATGCAAGGGAAAACCGCGAGGAAATACTGAGGGTCGCGCGATTGTTGTTTGCGCAGCATGGGTTAGAGGTATCCATGCGCACTATTGCCTCGACGGTGGGGGTCGGAATTGCCACGCTGTACAGGAATTTTCCCACCCGCGCCGACCTTATTCTTGGGCTTGTCGAGCAGGGTGCGGGGGAGGTGGAGGCGCTTCTCGACGAATGCGTTGCGTCCTGGGATGCCGACCCGGAGGCAGCGTGGCAGAACCTTGTTCACTCACTCGCGAATCTTAAGATGAGTGCCTTGGTCTCGCAGATTGTGGTAACGCCAGAGGTGAAGGAGATTGTGGATCGGGCTCGCGAGATTCGCCGCACTGGCATTGAGCGCACGGCTGGGGTTCTGGACCGCGCAAAAGAGGCGGGCCTGCTTACGGAGGATATGACCATTGAGCGCTTCCACGTTGGCCTCGCCACCATTGCTCGCCCGCTCCCAGAACTGCCGGTTCTTGATTCTCAGCCTGGGCAAACGTGGCTGGTTGATGTATTCCTGAAGGGTATCCGCCCCGACTAGCTCGCGCATTGCTAGACGGCACTTATCGACGCCCGCCGGGGTTGCGGCGGTGTGTTGTGCTTGTGGTTGACCCCTAAAGAAGGTAGCACTTCCCCACTAACTTAAATATGACTTTGGTATGCGCTATTTATATTTATAGAAAGCAAATAAAAATCTAAGATTTTGCTTTGTGGGCAAAACCTAAAGCCTAAGGACGGTGTCGATCATGACATACCCCACCTCATGCTCACCCATCCCACCCCTCTCGCCTCGGACGCCGCAACAACCACAGCGCAGCACCGCTGGACGTGTGTTCAAAGCAGCAGTATCCATCATTGCTGTGATCATTGGTGGACTACTGCTTCTCGCTTCCCTGGGAATACTGGTCATATCTGGTTTCGGGCAAGCATTCGCCATGTTTCTTGTGTCGGCGGGCTTCCTTGTACCCGCTGGTTGGTGGTTTATTTGCGAATACAAAGACATGCAGCGGGCAAAAGAACAGCAGCGTGGTTTCTTTGGTCAAAGTGTGGCTCCCGCGCAGCGCCATTGGAAGGTTGTGGCACCGGCTGCCGTGGTTGCAGCACTCATGGGGATGGCGCTCGTCGAACCAGCACCTGACCATGAGGTTGTGGGGACTTCGGTACCTATTCCCGCGACCTCGACTTCTATGATGACCACCACGACATCAAAGCAGGAAACAACCCGGCGAACCTCAACCTCAACTACGACAACAACAAAAGTCACATCCGAGGTGGTTGCCCCTCTCTCGGATCTGGTGCAAGCAAGCCCGGAACCCACGCCTGAACCGGAGACGCCGGAACCCCCAGCTCCGCCGGTCCAGCCTGCCCAGGTGCAGAACCTCGTTGGAACACAGCAGAACAGCGCGGGCGCGTACCCCAACTGTTGCGCGGCCTGGACTGCCGGTGATGCACCTGTGTATGCAGGTTCTCCAGGTTACGGTCCGCATCTCGACCGTGATCACGACGGCATTGGCTGCGAAAAGCGCCCGAAAAACTGCTAGTAGTTGCTTGTTGCAAAGTTTGCTTATCCACAAGCACAAAAACACCCCATTTTCCAGCTTGGAGATAAGCAAACTTTACGGTACAAAACCATGGTCCATGAAAATGTCGCTCAGGATAGATCATGGCGCAGGAAGCCCGGTCGGTCCCGCCAACCTCAGCCCTCGAGGGCGTCGATAAGCGGTGGCAGCGCGGTCGCGGCGGTGGATCGCAAGGACACGCTGGTGAGCCGGGTGAGTTCGGTGGCGGCGGGGGAGATTTCCAGGATTGGCGTGCCGAGTTCCGCGGCGATAATCGGCAGTGATGCTGCGGGCTGCACGATGCCGGAGGTACCCACAATTACCACGAGGTCCGCGTTGGTCATTTTTTCCTCGGCGGTGGCCCACTCGCGCGGCGGCAATGCCTCCCCAAACCATACGACACCTGGGCGGATCGGGTTACCGCACAGCGGACAGTCGGGTGGCGTGAGGCGTTCAACGGGCTCGTCCGGCAGATCAACGTTGCGGTAGGGGCGGGCGCAGATGGTGCATCGCCACTCGAAAAGGCTGCCATGCAGGTGCGTCACCTCCGGTGACCCCGCGCGTTCATGCAAGTTGTCGATGTTCTGGGTGGTCACATGCACGTCGCTTATCGACGCCCACCGGGCCAACGCCTCATGCCCCGCATTCGGTTGGGCATTGTGGGCCAGTCGGGCGCGCCATAAATACCAGGCCCACATGGGGTCAGGGTCTTTCACCCAAGCGGAAATGGAGGCCATTGCCTGCGGATCAACGTTTTCCCACAGGCCAGTGGTGTCATCGCGGTAGGTTTCCAGGCCGCTTTCGGCGCTCATTCCCGCGCCGGTGAACACCTCAACGTGGCGAGCGTTGCGGGCAAGGTTGAGGGCCTGGTCAAGGGAGCGGTTGAAGTCTGCGTTGGGTGTCATGGTGTCGAGGGTAGTTGGGGTTGCAGAATCACAGTAATCGTATATACTTAAGCATGATAGTCCCCTTCCCAAGCCTCTCAATGAAGCTCAAATGGGTTGGGCCTTATTTTTAGGAGCTTCATGAAACCTTGGCGCTCTTGGGGAGAGCAGCTGCAATTATTTAAAGATCGAGGTTTAATTTTATCCTCAGAGGATGATTGTCTAAAATTTTTAAAACAAGTAGGCTATTATCGCTTTTCTGGATATCGTAGATATTTTCAGAAGTCTCCCGAAGATGGTGTAAATGAATTTATTTCCGGGGTGACTTTTGATCAAATATTTGAAATATATTCCCTTGATCAGAGATTGCACCAGTTTCTGATGGGTCCGATTTCTCAAATAGAGATATTATTACGCAATCGATATGCCTATATGGTTGCGGAGAAGGGTGGGGCATATGGGGAGTATCTTTGCGATTCCTATTTTTCTGGCGCTGAGTCATCTGAGTCGTTATCGGAAGCGTGCATTCGGGATATTGAACGAAGTAAAGACCGTCATATTCTTAGGTATCGCGATGATTCCGCTTCTGAAAAATATGCCAAACTTCCAGTTTGGTCTGCGGTTGAAGCTTTTTCTTTTGGTACGCTTTCAAAGTGTATTGAGAGGGGTCAGCATGGTCAAATGTCTCATTTGATTTGTGAAGATATTGGTCTTGCTAAAAGTGGATTCCCCTCTCGCTTGCGGTCTATTGTGTATTTAAGAAATAGATGTGCTCATTATGGGAGATTGTGGAATCATTGTGTGATTGATGCCGGGGCTGTTCCGCATAATGTGCGCAATAAGGCAAAGCGGCGGTTGGCTATAGGGAATTTTACGCCAAGATCAATTATGGATGTTATTGTTTCGTTGGATGATTTTCTTAAAAAAATGAATATAAGATCAGATTTTCTTGAGCAATTTGAACAATTATTCATGCTGGACAATGATGTCTTTAGGCGGGGGATGATTGATCCTCAGTCTACGAAAGATCGGTATCAACACTAGTGGTTCATTGACTCGCGGTCAGGTAATGTGCCTATTTGGGTCTTATGGGTTTGCCCTGCGTTGTGATGATTGGGTGGCGGCCATGACTGCGTTAATAAGTTCACTTACCCCGGGTTCTTCGATGGGAAAATGCCCGCATTCTTGGAGCAGGGTGCAGCCTGCAGGTTGTGGCATGGTGGCGAGTGTATCCATGCTGAGTCGCGGAGGTGTCCATGCGTCGCATTGTGGGTGCGCGAGGTGGACAGGCACGGTTGGTGGGGTGTGCTGGTAGCGAAGAAATGATGCGAGGAATCCTAGTGGAATCTGTGCTCCTCCACCGAGGGGGTCGCGAGCACATAACGCCGAAAGTTGTGGATTGCGGCTCATGCGTCTGAAGTTCGCGACCCACCGCATGGGGATCATGATGCGTGTGATGGGGCCGCGAGCGAGTGGTGCCACTAGTCCGGAAAGCACCCCGAAAGGACCAAATGTGGTCATATGCGCTTGGGCTTGCCATGTCCGGGGATTGAGAAGGCACGTGGCTACAACAGCGTGAACATGCCTGGATTGTGCAGCTACCTCGCTGGCAAGTAGGCCGCCGATGCTTGCCCCGACGAGAATGAGCGGGCGGTTGTCAGAATGCGCATCAATGTAGTCAACCAGCACATTCACCCAGTCTTGGTAACGAATGTCCTGTGGATGTGGTGTTTTTGTGAGGCCGTAAAGCGGCAAATCAATGGCGGAAACATCGATTTCTTGTGCTGCGATGAGGCTGGCGATAGGCCATAGCGCACCGCTGTGTCCACCTGCACCGTGAATAACGAGGATGCGCGCGTGGGCATCAGCGTTGTGGGTACATGCAACATGCACATGGTTTCCGCGCCAGGGCCACCACGTGTGCTCTGGCGCAGTTATCTGCGCTCGTAGTTCTGGAGGGTAGAAAGCGCTGTAGGCAGCCCACATGAACCTAACGCTATCAGTCCTCATACCCCCTTGTCCCAACGCATCATGCTTGCTATTATCACTTCTGCAGCCTGACGTATGAGGGGTGTGCGAGCATTCCAAAAGGTGGCGCGACATTGGCCAAGGGGTCGGTGGTTCAAACCAAATGGTCAGTGGGGTTCGCCTTGAGCTGACTCTGGGCTACACACACCAGGCATGGTGCGTACCGTAGGGATACTGTGGATAAGCTGGGAAAACATAATACGGCGAAAGCGTACTGCGGCGTGGGTTGAATCTAGACTCATGCTAGTTTTATAAAAATAACATCTACGGCTATGATGATTCTTAGTTTCTCAAACAGAAGGAATCATCAATGTCTACACGACTTTCTATGCGTATGACCTGCGCACTTCTCGCTGGCGTCGCCGCAACTGTTGGCTTCACAACCCCTGTCGTTGCCCAGTCATCAGACCTCAGCTCCAGCTTCTCAAAGCCCTCCAAGCCTGAGGCTCCCAAGCCCTCGGAAAAACCTGCAGAAAAACCCACGTCTGAAGCCCCCACGCCTCCAGCTCCTGACGCCAACAAACAGTCCGAGGCCGTATTGGGCAAAGGCTACAAGGCGACAACAAAATGTGAAGGCCGCGATGTCATGCTCACTGTCGAATTCACGGCGCCAGAACCAGCGTTCTATCATGTGGCCCTGCATGACATGTACAACCTCCAAGAGAAGCCACTTGTTGTGGTGGACCGCTGGGTGAACAAGGATGAAAAAGTGACTTTCAAGGGTGTTGCCCCACAGCGCCACCCACTCGCCCTGGTCAGTACGCGAGTCGAACAGTACAATTACTCGCCGCTGATTAGTACCGACTCGCTGGGCGCAGGCCCCTGCGTGTACCCAGGCAAAGAACTCTAATCAGCACGCTTATCGACGCCGCGCGGGGAACGCGGCGTCGATAACTCACCGTTAACTCTTTGTTGCGGTAACAAAATAGGTCGCCGACCAAGGGCCGGACCACCACATCTCCCATCCGACTGAACGGGTGTGAGTATCGGTGGCGCCGGCTTCTGTGAGTGCTGGGCCGTATTCTTTGGCTTTAAATGGGTCGGCAATAATGATGTGGCCACCTGGCTTGGCCACGCGATATGCCTCGTGAACTGCCTTTTTGCGGCCTTCAACAGAGTGGATATTGTGAATGGCCAGGCTGGAGACAACCACATCAAAGGAATTGTCGGGGAAGGGGAGAGCTGTCATATCGGCGGTTTCCAATGTGACCCTATCGGCAACTCCCTCGATTTCCGCGTTATGCAGTGTCGCATCCATGGAGTTTCCTGATTGATCAATGGAACGCCACAGGTCAATGCCAATTGCTGTGCCATGGGGAATGCGTTGTGCTGCGGCGATAAGGACGGTACCGTGACCGCATCCCATGTCCAAGATCTTTTCGTTTCCTTGAAAAGGAATGTCGTTCAATACGCGATCCCACACCACGAATTTTCCGCGAAATGTGGCGTGTAAATAGAATCCCGCCTGGACGGCAGATAAGACTGCGCCAATGTAAAACCACGGTGACCATATCAGGCCGCAGATGATGAATATGACGGCCCCGATGCTGAACGCTGCGGGTACGATCGGTCCGTCAATCCCGTAGCTAACCTTTGCTTTGTGTGGTTGTGCCATTATTGTTACTGCCTTCTTCTAATGTCCTTAATCAGAATGAATCAGCAGTGGCGCGTGGAGCAATACTTGTTTATCGGTGCAGTCACATTAGGGGGACGATCTCACCGCTCACAATCGTGGTGGTAGCACCCCCAACCCACACCGCGCCCTCATCGTCAGTGGTAATAGTGACCACCCCGGCGCGGTGAAGATTGCCGCCCTGGGTCGCGGTATATGTGCTGGGTGCAGTGCCTTCCCGGATTAACCACTGCGCAAGCGAAGCGTTGAGGCTACCGGTGATCGGATCTTCCGGTACCCCAATTCCGGGGGCGAAAGCGCGTACCTCAAAAGTATGGGGGCTGCCGGTGGGGTGCGGACCCACAATGCCTACCAGGGCGTCGTTAAGTAGATTGAAGTTGGGTTCAAGAGCGGTGACCTGCGCGGCGCTGGCGAGCTGAATGCCCGCCCAACCTGGACCGTTGTCCACCCACTGGTGCGCGACAACATCCTTGCGAGTAATGCCGAGCCCTGCAGTGAGGTGATCGAGTTCGGCGTCGGATAGCGGGCCACTGCGGATAGTGTCAGGGGCCTTGAAAAAGTACTGGCCGTTGATTGTGCGGATCTCCACAAGCCCAGCACCGCACTGCTGAATAATGCGATCAGCGGTGTGCTCAGGGTGCTGTTCATGCCACGCGTGTGCCGAACCGAGCGTGGGGTGCCCGGCAAAAGGAATTTCACTATTCGGCGTGAAAATACGCAGTGCGTAGTCGGACTCAGGCGAGGTAGCGGGCGTAATGAACGTGGTTTCAGACAGGTTTGTCCAGCGCGCAATACGCTGCATCTGCTCGCCGGTTAAACCGTCGGAATCGAGGATAACTGCCACCGGATTTCCCATGAACGGTTCCGTGCTGAAAACGTCTACCTGCGCAAATGCTCGCCTTGTGTTCATGCGGTCATTCTGGCATAAAAACTGGAGGTTGTGTATGAGTTGAGCTATGGGGTCGTTACCAAACACAAGACTTGCCGCGGTGCGTGATGTGGGCAATATTGCCCAGCTTCTGGACGCTTTTAACTGCGAATATGACGAGCCTTCCCCAGGCGTGGAGTTTCTTACTCGTCGTCTTCATGAGCTTTTATCCAGTGACCTTGCATATGTGGTTGTGGCCGGTGACCCTATCGTCGCGTTTGGCCTGGTTACGCTGCGTCCCGACGTATGGGCAAACAGCCTCATCGCCACATTAGAAGAGCTATACACCGTGCCAGAGTGGCGCGATAACGGCTACGGCAGCCATTTTTGCGCCACGTAATCAGCGAGGCAAAGGCTCGTGGTGCGGGTGAGTTAACTATTGGAATTGATGCCCCGGATATCGACGCCCAGCGTTTTTATGCACGGCACGGTTTTCCCATCGGCGATGCCTATATCGCACGCCGGGAACTGTGAAGCATGCTGCTTAGCGACGCCCTTTGTGTCGTTCACCTGGGTAAATTCAGGTTTGCAGAACACCATAACCCCTCTACAACCCAATAACCCGACGTAGCTCCTCGCCAATCGCGTCGAGCCGCTTGCGTGCTTCCTCCCAGGTGCCGCCTGGGAGGATGACTTCTAGGTAGCATTTGAGTTTCGGTTCGGTGCCGGAGGGGCGGATGATCACGCGGTCGTTGGCTGCGGTGAGCAGTATGAGTCCGTCGGTGGGTGGAAGCCCGTTGTAGCCTTCCCCCAGGTCAATAACTGACACAACCTCTGAACCAGCAAGTTCAGTGGGAGCCGTCGAGCGTAACTGTTGCATCGCCGCAGAGATGAGACCTACATCCTCAACCCGAAACGTCACTGGGGCGGTGGCGTGCAGGCCGAAGCGGTCGGCGAAGCTGTCCAGCACATCCTGGATGGTGCGGCCGTCGATACGCAAGCTATCAGCCAGTAGCGCCATGGTGACGGCGGCGGTGATGCCGTCTTTGTCGCGCACATGTGCTGGGTCGCAGCAGTACCCGATGGCTTCCTCGTAACCAAACACCAGGTCAGGTACTCGCGCAATCCATTTGAATCCCGTGAGCGTGGTGCGGTGTTCCAGCCCGTGGTCTGCGGCGATGGCCCCGAGCAGGCGGGAGGAGACAATGGAGCTGGCCAGCACGCCGACCCCAACGCCACCACCTCCAATCCGGCCAGCAACATAATCCCCCAACAAGCACCCGGTCTCATCCCCAGAAAGCTGCCGCCAATTCCCCTGACCAGTGGGAATGGCCACGGCGCAGCGGTCGGCATCGGGGTCAAGGGCGAGGATCAGGTCGGCATTCACGTCACTGGCCAGCGCTATGGCGAGGTCAAGCGCGCCGGGTTCCTCCGGGTTGGGGAATGCAACGGTGGGGAAGTCCGGGTTGGGCGCGAATTGCTCTTCCACCACATGGATGTCGTTAAATCCCGCAAGGTTCAGGGCCTGCCGCGCCACCTCACCGCCAACGCCGTGCATTGCGGTGAGAACAATGCGCACGTCACGCGGCGAACTACCCAGCCGAGTAACCTTCTCAAGATACGCAGGCAGCACATCTACCTTTTCTACCCGCGACGCGTTACGTGTGATCTGGTCAGCAGGGGAAGCCTGAGTAATGCACGCCATGATTTCGGCATCGGCAGGCGGCACGATTTGCACTCCATCAGCGACCCCAGTGGCGACGCGTCCACCCAGGTACACCTTGTATCCATTGTCGGTGCGCGGGTTGTGGGATGCGGTGATCATGATCCCGGCATCGGCATGAAGTGCGCGGACGGCGAAGGCGGTGACGGGCGTCGGTAAGCAGGGCGGGAGGAGGAGTGCGGTGCTGCCAGCTGCGGAAATGACCTCGGCGGCGGTGGTATAGAAGTCGCTGGAGCCATGGCGGGCATCGCAACCAATAACCACGCGGGGCGCCTCCACCTGCCGCCCCAACCAGTCCATGAGCCCGTAGGTGGCACGCGTAACGACGGCCCTGTTCATTCTGCTTTCCCCAGCCCCCACCTCGCCGCGCAATCCAGCGGTGCCGAAGGTGAGTGGCCCAGAGAAGCGGCTTTGCAGTTCGGCTGCGCGTGCCGGGTCCTCAAGGAGGCCCAGCACATAGGCTGCGGTCTCCGGGTCGGGGTCATGGGCGGCCCAGTCACGTGCCACATCGGTGATGCTCATGACCTCCAGCTTATCGACGCCCCGTCAGTACTTGGTCCAACGCAGCAGGTAACGGTAGTACAGGGCGCGGCGGATATGCGCGCCGGGCAGTACATCGTTGGCGATGTTGCGGATGTCGCGCAGGTTGAGCGTGGGCGCGGCTGTGCGCATGTCGGGGTCGTGTGTTTCTTTGTGCAGGTAGGAGCTTATTTTCACCACTGGGAGCAGCGCCCCTGAGATGGCCCAATCCATGAGAGAACTGTTGCGGGCCAACCCAACCACAAGAATCTGACCGCCGGGACGCAGCATATTTTTTGCTTTAATGAGCGCGCAGCGCGTGTCCATGTGGTGCAGTGAGGCGACAAAGATGATGGTGTCAAAGAGCTGATCAGGCGAAAAGTCGTCGAAGGTTGCGCTCTGGATGGTGGGCAGCGTGGCGGTAACATTCGGATCTATTCCCGTCACGGATGCGCAGGTTGCAGATAGTTTTCGAACAAGCAGCCCGTCGCCGCAGCCAACATCAAGAACGTCGCCATGCGCGTGCCGCATGACCCACGGGTGATAGGCGATGTTGTGGTTCCAAGGGGTAGCGGACATCAACGCTCTTTCTTGCTGGTATCTTCCGATCGCTCTGCTGTGTGAGACGAAAATGTGCTTATCTTCAAGCTCGAAAACACTCCATTTTCGTGCTTGAACATAAGCACATTTCCCAGTCACGCCAACCATCCCTCAAAAAATCATCGGCCTTCTTCGGCACTGATCTTCAGTGCGGTGATGAATTCGTGGTAGAGCTCGTCGTTGTTGAGCAGGTCGTGGTGGGTGCCGCGGTTTCGTATGCGCCCGTTTTCTAACACAATGATCTGGTCGGCATCAAGAACGGTGGAAAGTCGGTGTGCGATGGTGATCACGGTGCCGGTTGAAGCGGCTTTGGAGATCACGTTTTGGATAGCGGCTTCGGTGATGCCGTCGAGTTGGGCTGTGGCTTCGTCGAGGAGGAGGACGTCGGGAGTGCGCACGAGGGCGCGGGCGATGGCCAGGCGTTGGCGTTCCCCGCCGGAGAGGCTGGTGCTGCCCACTGGGGTGTCGAGTCCTTCGGGGAGTCCACTGATTTTTTCGTCGAGGCGGACTGCCCGGAGGGCGTCCCAGACTTCATCGTCGCTGGCATCCACTACTCGGAACAGCACGTTGTCGCGAATGGTGCCGTTGATGATGGGGGTTTCTTGTTCGACGTAGGCGATGTGTGAGCGGACGTCGTTAAGGCTGAGGTCGTGGTAGGGGATGCCGTTCATTTCCACAGTGCCGCGTTGGGGGTCAATGAAGCGGAGCAGCAGGGAGAAGATGGTGGTTTTGCCTGCGCCGGATGGTCCGACGAGTGCGACGTGCCCGGATCGCGGCACGTCCATGCTGATGTTTCTGAGGGCGGGTCGTTGGGCGTTGGCGTATCCGGCGGTGACATTGCGCAGGGAGAACACGGAGTCTTGCGCTGGGTTTTCTAGTTCGCCGTGGGTTTCTATGGGCCGGCCGGCGGGCACGGCCAACCGCCCGGGCCGTCCAGACTGTGCTGACCTTTCCAGTTGCTCCGCGCGCCCCAACTCCAGCTGGTCCGATGTAGACCTTGAATCTGCAGGTCCCGCCGATCGTGTGAATGGCCGTGGCCGGTGGGAACTGAGACCGGTCAGGTCTTCGAGTTCGAGTTTTTCGGTTTCTCGGATGCGTTCGGCGGCGGCCATGCCGGATTGGATTTCGGTGAAAGCCATGGTGAGGCTGGATACGGGTTGGACGATGTTGAAAGCGTAGAGCAGGAACGCCACGAGGGTGGATACTTCGATGGATCCGTTGCTGACGCGCCAGGCACCGACGCCAAGCACGGCGATGAGGGCGAGTTGGATACCGCCGCTGGCCACGACTCCGACGGCGGAGGAGACCCATACGGCGCGGACTGCGTAGCGGTTGGATTCTTGGGCTTTGTCGGAGATGCGGGCGATTTCGCGGTCTTCAGCCCCGCTTGATTTGACGGTGCGGATGGCCCGCATGCCACCTTCGAACATGCCGCCGACTTCGCCGAGTGCGCCTTGGGCGCGTTTTCGTGCGCGACCGATGTGGGGCATGAGTGCACCAAGGAACACGCCGATGATGATCAGTGCGGATAGGGTGCTGAGCAGGAGCGGGACGTCGAGAACCGCCATGAGCACGATGGTGCCTACGAGAGAGACAGTGCCGTTGACCAAGTTGAGAAAGCTTGAGGTTGTTGCTTCCCTGAGTAGCACGGTGTCGCTGGTCACGCGGGTGACCAGCTCACCCGACGTGAAGTTTTGGATTTGTTCGAGTTTCGCCCGAAAAAAACGGTTGATCAGTGAAATCCTGGCATCGAGCACAATGCCTTCCGCGACACGTCCCAGGATGGCGGCCTGGGTGAAACCCGCCACAATGGCCAGGGCGAGGAGTCCCAGCAGGATGGCGATGGGGCCGCCGAGGGATTGTCCTTTACCAAGAGTGTCCAGCACCCATTTGGTGGCCATGGGCATGGCTAGTTCCATGCTTGTTCCCACCAGGCCGAAGAACACGCCTACGAGCAGGATAGGGAGATGTGGTCTGGCAAAAGACCAGATGAGCTCGTAGTTTGAGGCACCTTCGCTTTTTTTCCTATGTCGGGCACGGGCCGGACTTGGGTTTCTTTGGCTGTTGTAGGTGCTCATATATCTTGTACATGTTCTTTTCTCGGGAGGCTGGTTTCTCCCTACTAACCGTAGCCCAGTTTCGGTAATGGTGCCACATTTCCCACGGGTATCATTGTTCATAAAAGTGCACGTCAGGGCTAAATTTGCGCAATTGTGGATGGTTCCGTATAGTTCTTTGCAGTCGCCACAAGCGACGCGCTCCCATCGTCTAGGGGCCTAGGACACCGCCCTTTCACGGCGGCGACACGGGTTCGAATCCCGTTGGGAGTACAGGAACTGGCCAACAGGCCAGTTTTTATATGGCCCTGTGGCGCAGTTGGTTAGCGCGCCGCCCTGTCACGGCGGAGGTCGCGGGTTCAAGTCCCGTCAGGGTCGCACTACAGATACCCTTCATGTTTTCTCATGAAGGGTTTTTGCTTGTCGACGCCCCGTTACTCATTCGACCCTCATAACCAACCGTTTTCCTGTGCTAGGTACACGGCGTCGTGGTGGTTACGTGCCTGTGTTTTGGCGATGATGGCGGAAAGATGGTTGCGTACCGTCCCGGCACTGAGCCCCACCTGCGCCGCGATGTCGGTAATGGAACTGGCTTTCAGAGCCGCACGGCAGATGTCCATTTCCCGTGCTGTGAGGGGGTTGTCGGGCATGAAGAGTGATTGCTCGGCCAGGTCGGGGTCAATGGCGCGGAGTCCGCTGTGTACTCGACGGATGGCGTCAGCAAGTAGATGTGGTGGGGTGTCTTTCACTAGGAATCCTTTGGCACCTGCGGCGACGGCACGTTTGAGGTATCCGGGTCGTCCAAAGGTAGTCACGATGATGGTGGCACAGGTGGGGAGGGCGTCAGTGAGTGCCTGGGTGGCAGTGATGCCGTCCATGCCGGGCATCTCAATATCAATGAGCGCCACGTCAACATGTGCTTTCAGGGCGGCGGCAACAATCTCAGTGCCGGAGCCGACTTCCGCCACCACCTGGAGGTCTTTTTCGAGGTTGAGGAGTGCTGCAAGTGCGCCCCGAACAAGGGCTTGATCGTCAGCAATGAGAAGAGTGATCATGGCGTGTCCATGGTGATGTTCAGTTCGGTTCCAGATGAGTCGGAGGTGATGGTCAGGGTTCCGCCGGATTCCGCTACCCGAGCTTCCAGCCCACCGAGACCGTTTCCTCGGTAAGTGCTGCGGAAGCCGCGGCCGTCGTCACGCACAACAAGGCGAGATGGGGCCAGTTCGACGACGCAGTGCGTGGCCCCCGAATGCCTGATCACGTTGGTCACGGCCTCCTTTAGGGCCCAGGCAAATACGCGGGAGGTGTCGTCAGGAATGCGTGTCGCGTGGTGAGGTGCCGGAACCGTCGCGCGGATTGATGCGGTAGCCAGTGCCTCGGCGGCGGACACCAGTTCGCGTGCCAGATCAGGTGTGCGCAGGTGAGTGACGGTGGCGCGAGCTTCGCCAAGCGCGGAACGACTGAGTTCAGCCACTGCCTCGATTTCGCGCCGGGCCTGCTCGGGGTCGTGGTCAATGAGTTTGCGGGCGAGTTCGGATTTCAGATTGATTACGGTGAGGGAGTGCCCCAGCACGTCGTGGACGTCGCGGGCCACGCGTTCGCGTTCCTGCACTATGGCAAGCTGCTGTTCCACGTCTCGTCGGACGAAGTCCACTTCCACCCCGTAGCGCCCCGCAATGATTACCATGACCACAATGGCCAGCGTGATGGGGCCATAGTCATCGTTGATCAATCCTACGATTAGCAGCGGCAAGGCGATGAGCAGGGTGATCGTCGTAGGAATGATCATTCGCCATTCCAGTTTATACAGGATCACCGCAATGATGTACGGCACAAAGGTCGCGGTGGAAGGAAGCCTGGTCAGCCATCCTATCGTGACGGTGATGGCGAGCAGTACCACCACCCAGGCCACAACATCAATGCGTAACCGCCATGCGGGATGCCGGAGCATCATCATGCTTAGCAGGTATACGGCGATGAACAGCACCGTCAACGCGTAGCTTGTGGTTTTGATGACGGCGCTGTGGTCTGAGTTGGAAACGTCCGTGATGAATAAGGTGAGGAAAATCAGCCAGACGCCTGCTTGTAGGACGTAGCGTGTGGACATGGTTTCAGCCTATCGAAACCTCAGCGGCCCATACCGGCCTCTACCGGCCCTTGTCGCGGCGCCACAGGAGCGTGCAGATGAGCGCAAAAATGAGGGTCCACGCTGCGATGTTCACCAGCGCGTACCACAGCGGATCATCCACGGTGTAGGGGGCGCTGCTTAGAGCCTGCATGCCATCGGTCATAGGGTAGCGAGCAAGTGACACGCTGCCATAGATCGGAGTGAACCTAGCGAATGGCATAAACGATTCGGGCATGGGTGTGAAGGCATTGCCCAAGAACGACATAGGCACAACCGACAGAGTGGACAAGGACACCGCTGCTGAGGAGCGGAACGCCGTGGCAAAGATCAATCCGTACAGGCTAAAGGGAATGACCGCGATGATGGAGAGCACACCCGCCGCCAGCCATTCTCGGATCGGCATGCTGGCGCTGCCAAAATAGCCGCACAAGAATACGCCGATGACGGCCAGCGTGGCCCGCGACATGGTGGTGGCTATCTGTGCGATGATGCGTTGCCAGGCGCGCAGTGGGGTGAGGGCGAGTTGTCTGCCCCAGCCGGAAATTTCGTCAACAACCATGCTACCTACGGTGCCGACTGCACCGGTGATGGCACCGTAGGCGGCCATCCCAATCATCACGTAGCTGGCAACGTTGCCGTCGTTGATGGGTCTGTCCGTTCCGTTTTGGCTGGCTCCAAACACGATGAACAGTATGGAGGGCAATGCGATGGATACCGCCAGTGCAGTGGGTTCTTTCAGTGCACGCCGAATGTCAAAAGACATGTATCGCAGGGTGTTCATGACTCGGTCTCCGTGGATGTGAGGTTGAGGAAGACATCTTCCAGCGAGGATTGGCTGACCATGATGTCTGTGGCTGGGGTGTGGTTGATGAGGTGCCGCAGGAGTGCGTCGGAGTCTCCGGTATTCAACAGCGTGCGGTTCCCGTTTGTGGTTAGTGATGCCACGCCGGGAATACGGTCGGTGGGAAAGTCCGGCGGGAATGTCGCCGATACTGTCCGCCCACCCGCCCGCGACCGAACTTTATGCGTTGTGTCATCGGCGACGATCTGCCCGGAGCGCATCATGACGATCCGTTCGGCAAAGTTCTGGGCTTCCTCTATGTAGTGGGTGGCAAACATAATGGTTTTCCCGTGTTGAGCCTGTTCCTGCATAGTTTCCCAGAAAGCGTGACGGGCACCCGCGTCCATGCCTGCGGTAGGTTCATCGAGGATGAGGAAGTCCGGGTCGGGCAGTAGTGCTAGGGCGAAGCGGAGCCGCTGTTGCTCGCCACCGGAGCATTTAGCCACGCGCCGCCGGGCGAGGTGGCTGAGATTGGTGCGTCGGAGGACGGTTTCCGGCAGCTGTGGGTTGGGGAAGGTGGTGGCGATCATAGCCACCGTTTCCCATACCGTGAGGTTTCCCAGTAGCCCACCGGTTTGCAAAACAGCCCCGATTTTCGACGCCGCGATGGCCTGCCGTGGTGCCGACCCAAAGGCTTGTATCGTCCCGCTTGTCGGTGTGGTCAGCCCTAGGATCATGTCTATCAGCGTCGATTTCCCGGCACCGTTTGGCCCTAGCAGGGCGATGATTTCTCCCTGCTTAATGTCAAGGTTCACCTGGTTGACCGCGCGGAATGTCCCTTTAGAACGGTCCCTGAACTCCTTGATCACGTCGCGTGCGTGAATGACTTCTGTATTCATACTTTTTAGTGTTGTCGGGTAGCTTATGCCTGACACGTAGCTGTTGTCATGGGCAAGGCATGACTTTTGTCATGGATATGGGCTTTTGACAGAGCGTGATGAGTCACGTGCTTTGTGCGCGCACTCGTCCACCCCTAGACCATCCGCCTCAAATTAATTAGTATACGAATTATGTCCCCTGATTTTCTCCCCACATCCATGGGTTTCCTGGTCAACCGCCTCGCCCGTGAATTTCACGCCGCGTTTACCTCGGCGTTGGCAACAATCCCAGGCGGCATGACCTCCGCGCAGTTTGCTGTCCTGCAGGACATTTATGAGCACCCGGGCAGTTCCCAAAAAGAAATATCCAAACGCACCGGCATGGACGTCGCCACGCTCACGGAGCTTCTGCGCAGGTTGGAGCAGCGGGGCCGTATTGTGCGCTCAAAATCCCCAGAAGATGCCCGGCGGCATGTCGTCTCGCTTGCCCCGGAAGCCACACAAGACATACGCCAAGCTCGCGAGGCCGCAGCCGCTGTGAATGCCCGCGCCGTGGCCGGGCTATCTGACCATGATATTGCGGTGCTGCGTCGGTGCTTAACCACGATGGAAGGTAACCTCCAATGAACTGGATCATTGACATCAATGCCGTCATGGCAATGGTCACCATTGTTTTTGGCATAGTGGCCTTGGCTCGGCCCACGCTCCTATCGGGTGCGCCTGCCGATGCGGGGTCCCGCTACTACGCCGCCATGTATGCGGCCCGCGCCATTCCTTTCGGCGCAGGCTTGGTATATGTGCTCATCGTCGCCGCTCAGCATGCGGTCCCGTGGCTTGTAGTTGCGGGTACCATTCAGGTCTTGGATGCCGCCATCGGGTGTCGACGCCGCGTCGTCGGTGCCGTCGTAGCACCTTTGGCGCTTGCATCAGTGCACTTGGCAACCGCAGTGCTCGTGCAAATGGCCTATTGACATGCCGGTTTGCCAGTATTCCTATCACCTGTGTAAAGTTTTTTCTCGTGCGATGGGGCAACCCAGGCATAATCTTTTTGGCCCTGTGGCGCAGTTGGTTAGCGCGCCGCCCTGTCACGGCGGAGGTCGCGGGTTCAAGTCCCGTCAGGGTCGCGGAGTTTTCATGGAGTAAAAACCACAAACTCTGCCCAGGTAGCTCAGTCGGTAGAGCATCCGCCTGAAAAGTGGAAGGTCACCAGTTCGATCCTGGTCTTGGGCACACCTAAAAGCGTCTGCTAGACATGTAGCAGGCGCTTTTTGCGTACGATGCCCTAAATTCCATGAGTCAAGGAGATGATCGTATGGCTATTGTCACGCAGCACAACCCGGCCGAGAGCCGCTACACCATTGAGGTGGATGGGCAGGTCGCGGGGTTTGCCGATTATGTTGAATCAGGCACCATTCGCGATTTCAACCACACCGTGGTCTTTGACGAGTTCCAGGGCCAGGGACTATCAAAGCCACTGATCAAGGAAGCACTGGATGATTCCTTGCGCAGCGGCTTCAGCATTGTCCCCACCTGTTCCGCAGTGGCCAACTTCGTGGCCAAAAACCCAGGCTATATGGAGTAGTCAGCCACCACGTAAGCGTCCGGGTCCACCAGTTTGATGCATTCCTCGGACTTGCGGGGTCGGCTTTTCGCCGGGATACCCACGGCAATGTGGTTGGCGGGTACGTCTTTGGTCACTACAGCATTGGCGCCAATGGCGCTGCCTTCACCGATGGTGATGGGGCCCAGCACTTTCGCCCCAGCGCCCACGGTGACGTTGTCTTCCAGGGTGGGATGGCGTTTTGTCTGGGTGAGCACCTGACCGCCCAGGGTTACCCCGTGGTACAGCATCACGCCGTCGCCGATGTCAGCGGTTTCGCCAATGACCACTCCCATGCCGTGGTCGATGAAGAAGCGCCGACCGATGGTGGCGCCGGGGTGGATTTCCACGCCGGTGAGAAAGCGCGTGAACTGGGAGAGGATGCGCGCCGGGAGTTTCAGTCCGCGTTTCCACAGGACGTGGGCGATGCGGTAGGCCCAGATGGCGTGTAGCCCGGAGTAAATGACGGCGTTTTCGATATCGCCACGGGCTGCGGGGTCGTGGTCGCGGGCGTTGGCGAGGTCTTCGCGGATCATCGAGACGATGCGATTCATGGGGTTCAATTCTATAGAAAACACCCCGCGCGTCACGCAATGACGCAGGGGTGTGGAGACTGGGTGGTCTAGTTGCGGATGTCGTCGAAAAGTACGGTGGAGACGTAGCGCTCACCGTAGTCGCAGGCAACGGTGACGATGGTTTTGCCGCGGTTTTCTTCCAACGCAGCAAGCCTCAAGGCAGCGTAGACATTGGCACCGGTGGAGATGCCGCCAAGGATGCCTTCTTCGGAAGCGAGTTTGCGGGCGGTCTCAATGGCATCTTCGTTGGAGACGGTGTAGACATCATCAAGTACTTTGCGGTCCAGGATGTCGGGGATGAAGTTGGCGCCGAGACCCTGAATCTTATGGGGGCCAGCCTTGCCGGTGGTGAGCAGGGCGGATGCTTCTGGTTCCACACCGTAGATTTCCACTGAAGGCTTGCGCTCTTTCAGCACGTTGCCCACACCGGTGACGGTACCGCCAGTACCAAAGCCTGCAATGAAGATGTCCACTGCGCCGTCTGTGTCCTTCCAGATTTCTTCGGCGGTGGTGGCACGGTGCACTGCGGGGTTGGCGGGATTGGAGAACTGCCGGGCAAGGATGGCACCTTCGGTTTCGGCGACAATCTCGTTGGCTTTGTCCACAGCACCCTGCATGCCTGCGGAACCAGGAGTCAGCACGATTTCTGCACCGTAGGCGCGGAGCGTGACACGGCGTTCGAGTGACATGGTTTCCGGCATGGTGAGCACCACCTTGTAGCCGCGTGCAGCACCGACGAGGGCAAGCGCGATGCCGGTGTTACCGGAGGTTGCCTCCACGATGGTTCCGCCGGGCTTGAGGGTGCCGTCGGCTTCTGCGGCTTCGATAATGGCGCGGCCGATACGGTCTTTCACGCTGTTGGCGGGGTTAAAGAACTCCAGCTTTACCAGCACCTCGCCGGGCAGGCCGTCTGTGAGGCGGTTGAGGCGGACTAGCGGGGTGTTGCCAATGGTTTCGGTGATGTCCTGGTAGATGTGACCCACGTGGTTCTCCTTTGTTAGTTTCAGGGTTACAGGAGATACTCTATACCAAACATAGACAGAACTCTAGACAAAGTTGTCTAAAATGTGTCTGGGTCGGGGAAATGATACGGCTATTCAGGCCAGGGTGATAATGTTGCAAGTGCCGCAGTGAACGGGAATGCTGGTGAGAATCCAGCAGCGGCCCTCGCCACTGTATGTTCATGTAACTTCATAAACCCCAGCCTGCATGCCACTGTCACCTGACGCACCGATGGGAAGGCGTGCAGTACCCCCAGGGGAAAGTGAGCAAAGCCAGGAGACCGGCTGCGGTGAGTCACAACCAGGAGGTCCGCGAGGTGACGGACCCGACTACAGAAAGAGGCAAACTCTCATGCATATTGCAGAAGGTTTCCTTCCTGTTGCCCATTGCATTGCGTGGGGCGCGGCATCGATGCCGTTCGTGGCGCACGGAGCCTACGCGGTGCGGAAGCAATTGAAAGAAAATCCGGAAACTGGCCTGTTGCTCGGCGCGGCAGGTGCATTTACGTTCGTGCTCAGTGCCATCAAGATCCCGTCCGTGACCGGATCGTCATCGCATCCCACAGGAACCGGCCTGGGAGCTGTGCTGTTCAAACCACCAGTGATGGCCTTCATGGGTAGCATTGTGCTGCTCTTCCAGGCACTTCTTCTCGCGCATGGTGGTATCACCACCTTAGGGGCCAATATCTTCTCTATGGCCATCGTTGGCCCATGGGTCGGCTTCGGGGTGTGGACGGCGTTGCGGAAGATGGGGGCATCGTCAAGCATCAGCATCTTCTTCGCAGCGTTTTTCGCTGACCTGTCCACGTACGTGGTTACGGCCCTGCAGCTGGCCGCCGCGCACCACGGCGCAGGATTCGGTAACGCGGTGGCTACCTTCCTTGCGTTGTATGCCCCGACGCAGGTGCCGCTGGCGATTGTGGAAGGCATTCTCACTGTCCTGATCTTCCGCAGCCTCACGACCATTGCCCCGAAGGAGCTGCGGTCGCTGGGCATCCTGCGCAGACGCTCCAACACTGAGGAAGCCCCACTGGAAGGAGCACGAGCATGAAAAAGTCAACCACACTGACGTGGGTGCTGATCGGTCTGGCCATCATCATCGCAGCCTTCCCCATGTTCTTTAACCTCGGTGATCCGAACTCTGAAGAACAATTCGGTGGTACAGACAGCTCTGCCGAATCCGTTGTCCAAGAGCAAAACCCAGACTACAAGCCGTGGTTCTCACCACTGGTTGGCGAACTGCCACCCGAAGTAGAGTCCGGCCTCTTCGCCTTGCAAGCAGCACTCGGCGCAGGCTTTTTGGGGTATGCGTTGGGAACCTACCGAGGTCGGAATAAAGCCCTTCGCGACTCCGAAAAAGGCTCTGAACAGGGCTAATGAACGCCCTGGAACGCGCGGCGGCAACGAGCCGATGGGCAACTCATAACGTTGGTGAGAAGGCACTGTTGCTCATTGGCCTGCTCTTTTGCGCCATTTCTCTCCCGCCGATTCCGGCCTTGCCCTCCATCGCCACGGTTCTGTTAGTGGCAGCGTGGCGTGCGGGGGTTCCGTGGCGGCTCTACTCCGCGCTCGTCGCCGCCCCCGCATCGTTTGTAGCGTTGGGCCTGGGGCCGCTGATCTTCGCCATCACCCCTCAAGGCATTGTGCTTATCGACGCCGGCCCCATCACTGCCGCCACAGTTCTTGCGCGATGCATCGTGGGAATGATGGCGACCATGCTGTTCGCCCTGACCACTCCCATGGCGGAGTTGTTTGGGTGGATGCACTCGGTGCGTTTCCCCACCTCAACTGTTTACGTCACGGCGCTGACCTATCGGATGATTTCCACCCTGATTGTTACCTCGCGCAGCATGTGGGAGGCGCAGGCTCAGCGTCTGGGGCATAGTTCCATGAGTCGGTGGATTCGATCGTCCGCTGGGTTAGCGTCATCGCTGTTTGTGGTGGCCTTTACTCGGGCGCGGCGGCTGGGGGAGGGGGTCGAACTGCGGGGTGACCCCGCGACGATGTACAACACTCTCCGTGTCATCCGGCCGGTGCGCTGGTGGTACGCGGGAGGGTACGTGCTGCTACTCAGCGCCATTATTGCAAGTTCGATTGTCTTATGAAGCGAAGTGAGATGGCTACTCTTGTTGAATTGAAGGAAGCGTCGTTCAGCCACGACACCGGCCCCGAGATCCTGCATCAGGTGAGCCTGAGCGTCCAGGAAGGTGCCCGGATCGCCGTGCTGGGTGAAAATGGCAGTGGTAAATCCACACTATTCCGCCTGCTCAGCGGCGCATGGACCCCGACAAGCGGTGAACTAGTGATTGCTGGCACTCCGATCACCCGTGCTCGCCGCAAGAAACAGGCACGTGACTTTGCCCGTGCGCATGTGCAGCTTGTGCTTCAAGAACCAGATGATCAGATTTTTGCTATGTCTGTGCGTGAAGACATTTCCTTTGGTCCCCTGAACCAGGGGTTGACTCCGGAGGAGGTGGAGTCCCGCGTTGATCAAGCAATGATGGCCGCCGAAGTGAGTGAATTGGCGGAGAAAGTTCCGCACCAATTGTCCTATGGCCAGCGCAAACGTGTCGCGCTTGCTGGTGCACTGGCCATGCAGCCTAACGTTTTGATGCTTGACGAACCTACGGCTGGACTCGACCCCGCTGGGAGCAGGAAGCTGCTTCGCACCATTGAAGGCTTGGAGGCGGCCGTGGTGCTGTCAACACATGATGTCAATCTGGCCTATGAGTTTGCCACTGACGTTGTGGTGCTGCTGGACGGCCGACTCACTGTGGGCAGCTGCGACCACATTCTTTCTGATACAGAGCTGTTGCGTAAAGCGCGACTTGAATTGCCGTGGGCACCTGTCGTGTCCGTAGCACTTGGTCGGACCGTTAAACGTCCAGAGGATGTGCTGTGACCCTTATCCAAAAACATGCCCGCGAACAGGGAGTTTTCGGAAGGTGAGGTAGCAATTCAGGCTGGTTACACGGGAGGTGCGAGGAGGAACCTGAGATTGACTATTCACGTGTGCGTATTCCGAAATATGCCTGTCCACGGGCATGTACGGGCTACCTCACAAAACAGCAATGAATCGATGTGTCCGCTAGGTGATCGTCTAAGGGGTGCCGCCCTTGGTGTCACGCTTCGTTGCCGAGTTATTGATGTAGCACAACCGGCAGGTGTCGGACTTTACCGTTGCGGGACAGTTCCAGAGTCTCACTGGATTCCCTCTTGCGCCGCCCACCATCGCTCACGAAAGTGGCCGGGCCAGTTGCACAGATGATTTTACCCGAAAACGCTAAGAAGAGCCTTATTGTCAGGGTGTGGAGGGGGCAAGAAGGGGTAAGAAAAGTGATCTTCGCTACTTTACTAACCCAATTAGGGGGAGTCTGCTCTGGCGCTGGATGTGGGAACCCAAATAGACTGTTCATTCGCCTATATGTGTTTGTAGAAGAAAATTATGATGCCAATAATGCATCTTTTATATGCCGTTGTGCAGTTACATGCTAAAAAATGCAGATGTGCAGCAGCTGGAACCTGGGTGCTGTGACGTGGAAAAATTGGGGGTGTGTGAGGGGTGAACCGATGGAGCGTGTGCTGAAAAATCACCCCCTCAGTGACACTTCGTGATAATGAAAATGAGTACGATATTGGCGTCTCGTGGGGGTAGATCGTCGGGGGTAATCAATAAGGCTACCTACCCCTTAATAGGGCGTACGTTTGTGGATTTATGTAAAAAAAGACTCCCAAAAATCGGTATGCGTACCCCCCGTCGGGAGGATATACTTCACTTTACATAGGAAGTTAAAATCCGGCGGGTGTACCAAGTCGGGTGGTTGTGCAGGAGGTTTTGAGGTTGGATTCCCAACGCATCAAGGACGATGAGGACGCGATTCGCGCCGCACTAACGTCATTGAAGACTGCGACGGGCATTCCCGTTACGATGTTCGCTGCTGTGCTGCCGGATAATCGTCTGCAAATTAGTGCGTGGGTAGGACTGCGGACTCCTGCTCTGCAAAACCTCATCATCGACTCGGGCTGTGGAGTCGGTGGCAGGGTTGTGACCACGCGCCGACCCGTCGGCGTGAGCGACTACACGCGGGCTAATGTCATCTCCCACGAATACGACAACATTATTCAAGACGAGGGTCTCTACTCCATCGTTGCTGTTCCGGTGATTGTGCACCGGGAAATCCGTGGCGTGCTGTACGTGGGGGTTCATTCCCCGGTGCGCCTGGGTGACAAGGTTATTGAGGAAGTCACCATGACCGCCCGCACCCTCGAACAGGACTTGGCCATTAACGCCGCGTTCCGGCGTGGCGACGGCCGCGGGGGTCTAGGTAAACCCGGACGCGTGATGAACGGTGCCGAATGGGAGCAAGTGCGCTCGACTCATTCGAAGCTGCGCATGCTGGCTAACCGCGTTGGTGACGAGGAGCTACGCCGCGAGCTTGAGGAACTCTGCGACCAGATGGTTACTCCAGTTCGCGTGAAGCAGACTACTAAGCTATCTGCTCGCGAACTGGATGTGCTGGCCTGTGTTGCATTGGGTCATACCAACGTGGAGGCTGCGGAAGAGATGGGCATTGGCGCAGAGACCGTGAAGAGTTACCTGCGTTCGGTCATGCGTAAACTCGGCGCGCACACACGCTACGAGGCTGTTAATGCTGCACGCCGGATCGGTGCCCTGCCGTAGCTGGTAGCGAGGCTTAACCCTTGTTGGTGGGCTTGGCCCTTGGGGCGTCGTTACGCTCGCCGCCGGGGACCCACGGGACGTCGTCGCCATCGTTGGCTACCCGGGCCAGGATGAACATCAAGTCGCTGAGGCGGTTCAGGTACTTGGCCGGTAGTTTTGAGGTGGTGTCCGGGTGCTCGCGCACCGCAGCCCATGCCGCGCGTTCGGCGCGCCGCACAATGGTGCGGGCGGTGTGCAGAAGGGCTGCCGCGGGGGTGCCTCCGGGGAGGATGAACGAGTTCAGCGGCTCTAAGTTGGTGTTGTAATGGTCGCAGTCGTGCTCTAGACGGTCGATGTAGCTTTGATCGATGCGGAGTGGGGGATACTTGGGGTTTTCTTCAATGGGGGTCGCAAGGTCTGCGCCAGCGTCAAACAGTTCGTTTTGCACGCGCATAAGCGTGTTTTTCATTTCCGAACCTGGGTTGCCCAGCGCTAAAACCTGGCCGATGGCGCAGTTGGCCTCGTCACAATCCGCATAGGCCACCAATCGTGAATCGTCTTTGGGGACGCGGTCGAAATTGGACAAACCGGTGGTTCCATCGTCGCCGGTACGGGTATAAATCTTGGTAAGATGCACTGCCATACCACCAACCTAGACGAAACCGCATAGGCTATAAGCTTGTGAGTGAAAAAAAAGACAAATTTTTGGTAACAGGCGGGGCCCAGCTTCGGGGAGCGGTGAAGGTCAGTGGTGCTAAAAACAGTGTGCTGAAACTCATGGGCGCGGCCCTTCTGGCTGAAGGCACAACGGTTCTGAATAACTGCCCTGAAATTCTCGACGTCCCGTACATGAAGGATGTCTTGGAAGGTCTCGGCTGTTCCGTCATGATCAGCGGGCAATCCGTGTATATCACCACGCCAAGCGACCTGAAATCCGATGCGGACTTTGAGGCCGTGCGGCAGTTCCGAGCCTCCGTGTGTGTCTTGGGTCCCCTCACCGCGCGCTGCGGGCGTGCGGTGGTGGCGTTGCCAGGTGGCGATGCCATCGGCTCGCGGCCCCTGGACATGCACCAAACTGGTCTGGAAAAGCTTGGGGCGAAAACTTACATTGAGCACGGTTGCGTGGTCGCCGAAACGGACCAGCTCAAGGGCGCCCACATTGTCCTGGACTTCCCGTCTGTGGGGGCCACCGAAAATATCCTCACCGCCGCAGTACTTGCCAATGGCGTGACCATTCTGGACAACGCCGCCCGCGAACCGGAGATTGTGGACCTCTGCGAAATGCTCATCTCCATGGGCGCACGCATTGAAGGCGCGGGTTCCAACACGCTCACCATCACCGGCGTGGAACGGCTCAACCCTACAACTCACGATGTCGTGGGCGACCGCATCGTCGCAGGCACCTGGGCATACGCCGCCGCCATCACCCGTGGCGACATCACCGTCGGCGGTATCCCGCCCCGCCACCTGCACCTTCCGTTGGAGAAACTCAAGCTTGCAGGTGCCATCATTGAAACCTACGAAAACGGTTTCCGCGTGCGTATGGACGGCCGCCCGCGTGCCGTGGATTTCCAAACCCTACCGTTCCCAGGATTCCCCACCGACCTACAGCCCATGGCCATTGGCCTTGCCGCAGTCGCCGAGGGAATGAGCGTGATCACGGAAAACGTCTTCGAGTCGCGCTTCCGCTTTGTTGACGAAATGCTCCGCCTCGGTGCCGACGCTCATGTTGATGGGCATCATGTGGTGATGAGAGGCAAAGAGCAGCTTTCCTCCACCACCGTGTGGAGTTCCGACATTCGCGCGGGTGCTGGCCTTGTGCTCGCGGCCTTGCGTGCCGACGGCGTGACCGAGGTCCGCGATGTCTACCACATCGACCGTGGCTACCCGAACTTTGTGGAAAACCTTAACGCACTCGGCGCTAAAGTGGAGCGCGTAGTCGAGTAAAAACCTGTGTTGTGCTGGGGGTTTGCCAAACCCTGACACGGTGGGTAACTTATATCAGGTCGCCGAAGCAAAACCCCAGCACACACGCGTGTGCTCCAGGGGTTGGCGGATGCTTATTTTTTTGTTGTGTGAGAACTCAATAGCGTACCAAGTACTACACACACCCACACACTAGTGTTGTTGTGTGGGTGTCGCACACCCCGACCCTGTGGTGGTGGGGGTGTGTTGCTCTTGTTGAAGAGATACACGCTTGAAACACTATTTATTTTGTTTTTGTTTTGTTTTTGTGCACGACACACGCATTTGTTTGTGTGTGTTGTGGTTGGAGAGTTTGATCCTGGCTCAGGACGAACGCTGGCGGCGTGCTTAACACATGCAAGTCGAACGGAAAGGCCTGCCACCTTGGTGGTGGGTACTCGAGTGGCGAACGGGTGAGTAACACGTGGGTGATCTGCCCCGCACTGTGGGATAAGCCTGGGAAACTGGGTCTAATACCACATACGACCATGGCGTAGGGGTCATGGTGGAAAGCCTTGTGCGGTGTGGGATGAGCCCGCGGCCTATCAGCTTGTTGGTGGGGTAATGGCCTACCAAGGCGGCGACGGGTAGCCGGCCTGAGAGGGTGGACGGCCACATTGGGACTGAGACACGGCCCAGACTCCTACGGGAGGCAGCAGTGGGGAATATTGCACAATGGGCGCAAGCCTGATGCAGCGACGCCGCGTGGGGGATGGAAGGCCTTCGGGTTGTAAACTCCTTTCGCCCGGGACGAAGCCCACCTGGTGGGTGACGGTACCGTGGAGAAGAAGCACCGGCTAACTACGTGCCAGCAGCCGCGGTAATACGTAGGGTGCAAGCGTTGTCCGGATTTACTGGGCGTAAAGAGCTCGTAGGTGGTGTGTCGCGTCGTCTGTGAAATTCCGGGGCTTAACTCCGGGCGTGCAGGCGATACGGGCACGACTAGAGTGCTGTAGGGGTAACTGGAATTCCTGGTGTAGCGGTGAAATGCGCAGATATCAGGAGGAACACCGATGGCGAAGGCAGGTTACTGGGCAGTTACTGACGCTGAGGAGCGAAAGCATGGGGAGCGAACAGGATTAGATACCCTGGTAGTCCATGCTGTAAACGGTGGGCGCTAGGTGTGGGCTGTGTGTTTGCAGTCTGTGCCGTAGCTAACGCATTAAGCGCCCCGCCTGGGGAGTACGGCCGCAAGGCTAAAACTCAAAGGAATTGACGGGGGCCCGCACAAGCGGCGGAGCATGTGGATTAATTCGATGCAACGCGAAGAACCTTACCTGGGTTTGACATGCACCAGATCGGCGTAGAGATACGTCCTCCCTTGTGGTTGGTGCACAGGTGGTGCATGGTTGTCGTCAGCTCGTGTCGTGAGATGTTGGGTTAAGTCCCGCAACGAGCGCAACCCTTGTCTTATGTTGCCAGCACATTTTTGGTGGGGACTCATGAGAAACTGCCGGGGTCAACTCGGAGGAAGGTGGGGATGACGTCAAATCATCATGCCCTTTATACCCAGGGCTTCACACATGCTACAATGGTCGGTACAACGGGTTGCGACACTGTGAAGTGAAGCTAATCTCTGAAAGCCGGCCTCAGTTCGGATTGGGGTCTGCAACTCGACCCCATGAAGTCGGAGTCGCTAGTAATCGCAGATCAGCAACGCTGCGGTGAATACGTTCCCGGGCCTTGTACACACCGCCCGTCACGTCATGAAAGTTGGTAACACCCGAAGCCCATGGCCTAACCACCACTTGTGGTGGGGGGAGTGGTCGAAGGTGGGATTGGCGATTGGGACGAAGTCGTAACAAGGTAGCCGTACCGGAAGGTGCGGCTGGATCACCTCCTTTCTAGGGAGAATATGTGGTGTGTATCCAATAGGGGGTGTGGTGCTTGGTGTGGCTGTTGGGTGTCCCACATAATAAATGTGTGGAATTTTACGTCCTTGTCTGCTGGTGATCATGATGGTTGCTGGTGGTGGGGTGGTGTTGTGTGAGAACTGTATAGTGGACGCGAAATCATTTTTCTGTTTAATTTCTTGTGTTGTTTTGTGTGTGTTTTTCGTGTGGCGCACCGCCGGATGGGTGGTGTGTTTGTTGTAAGGGCGCACGGTGGATGCCTGGGCATGTCAAGCCGATGAAGGACGTGAAGGGCTGCGTTAAGCCTCGGGGAGTTGCCGATTAAGCGTTGATCCGAGGATGTCCGAATGGGGAAACCCGGCCGTGGTTATGTGCGGTCACCTGCTGCTGAATGAAATAGGTGGTATGGGGGTTACGCGGGGAAGTGAAACATCTCAGTACCCGTAGGAGAAGAAAACAATATGTGATTCCGTTAGTAGTGGCGAGCGAAGGCGGAGGTGATGGCTAAACTCTATGCGTGGATGATACTTGGTAGGGGTTGCGTGTAGGGGGTTGTGGGATGCGTGTGTCTGGCTGGCTACCACTGGCTGGCACCCTTGGATTGTGTGTTAGGGGAAGTGGTGTGGAATCGCCTGCCGTAGACGGTGAGAGTCCGGTACCTGAAGACATGTGGTTGGGGTGTGTGCGTATTTTCCCGAGTAGCAGCGGGCTCGTGGAATCTGCTGTGAATCTGCCGGGACCACCCGGTAAGCCTGAATACTTGGCGTGACCGATAGTGTAGTTAGTACCGTGAGGGAAGGGTGAAAAGTACCCCGGGAGGGGAGTGAAATAGTTCCTGAAACCGTGTGCTTACAATCCGTCATAGCCCCTTGTGTGGGGTGGTGGCGTGCCTTTTGAAGAATGAGCCTGCGAGTCAGCGGCATGTCGCGAGGTTAACCCGTGTGTGTGGGGTAGTCGTAGCGAAAGCGAATCCTAATGAGGGTGTGTTAAGTGGCATGTTCTGGACCCGAAGCGGGGTGATCTACCCATGGCCAGTGTGAAGCGGTGGTAAAACATTGTGGAGGCGCGAACCCACTTAGGTTGAAAACTGAGGGGATGAGCTGTGGGTAGGGGTGAAAGGCCAATCAAACTCCGTGATAGCTGGTTCTCCCCGAAATGCATTTAGGTGCAGCGTTGCGTGGTTGTTGTTGGTGGTAGAGCGACTGGTTGGTTGATGCGGGACGATCATCTTAGCGATGCCAGCTAAACTCCGAATGCCAATAATATGCGAGCGTGGCAGTGAGACGGCGGGGGATAAGCTCCGTGACGTCGAGAGGGAAACAGCCCAGATCGTCGGTTAAGGCCCCTAAGGGTGTGCTGAGTGGAAAAGGAGGTGTCATCGCGAAGACAGCCAGGAGGTTGGCTTAGAAGCAGCCATCCTTGAAAGAGTGCGTAATAGCTCACTGGTTAAGTGGTGATGCGCCGATAATGTAGTGGGGCTTATAAAGTACACCGCCGAAACCGCGGCAACATGCACGTCTTTGGTGTGTGTTGGGTAGGGGAGCGTCGTGCATGCTGAGAAGCTGTCACGGAAGTGGTGGTGGAGTGTGTGCGAGTGAGAATGCAGGCATGAGTAGCGAAAAACATGTGGAAAACGTGTTCGCCGGATGACTAAGGGTTCCTGGGTGAAGCTAATCTTCCCAGGGTGAGTCGGGACCTAAGGCGAGGCCGACAGGCGTAGTCGATGGATAACGGGTTGATAGTCCCGTACCCGTGTATGCGCGACCAGTGGTGACTCGGTTGTACTAACCACCCACTACCATTGATGTTCACACGTTGTGTGTTTGTTGGTGTGTGGTGCGTGGGATCTTGATCGTTGGTAGCCAAGCGATGGGGTGACACAGATTGGTAGTCAAGGCCACTGAGTGGATTGTGGTGTAAGCGTGTGGCCCGCAGGATAGGTAAATCCGTTCTGCATTTAAGGGTGAGGCGTGATGCGTACCCAGATTGTTGGGGATGTTTGATGTGCCTGTGCTGTCGAGAAAAGCCTCTAGCGATGTGTGTGCACGGCCCGTACCGGAAACCGACACAGGTGGTCTGGTTGAGGATACTAAGGCGTTCGGGTGAACTATGGTTAAGGAACTCGGCAAAATGCCCCCGTAACTTCGGGAGAAGGGGGGCCATGTGCGGCAATCACCCTTGTGCGGTGTGCGTTGTGTGTGGCCGCAGAGAAGTGAGGGAAGCGACTGTTTATTAAAAACACAGGTCCGTGCGAAGACGTTGCAAGTCGAGGTATACGGACTGACGCCTGCCCGGTGCTGGAAGGTTAAGAGGACTCGTGAGCACACCACGTGGTGTGTGAGGCGGGTAATTGAAGCCCCAGTAAACGGCGGTGGTAACTATAACCATCCTAAGGTAGCGAAATTCCTTGTCGGGTAAGTTCCGACCTGCACGAATGGCGTAACGACTTCCCTGCTGTCTCAACCATAGGCCCGGTGAAATTGCAGTACGAGTAAAGATGCTCGTTTCGCGCGGCAGGACGAAAAGACCCCGGGACCTTTACTATAGCTTGGTATTGGTGTGTGCTGCAGCTTGTGTAGGATAGGTGGGAGACGTGGAAGCATTCACGCTAGTGGGTGTGGAGTCGATTGGTGAAATACCACTCTGGTTGTTGTGTGCATCTAACTGTGGGCCCTGATCGGGTTTTGGGACAGTGCCTGGTGGGTAGTTTAACTGGGGCGGTTGCCTCCTAAATGGTAACGGAGGCGCCCAAAGGTTCCCTCGGCTTGGTTGGTAATCAGGTTTTAGAGTGTAAGTGCAGTAAGGGAGCTTGACTGTGACACTGACGGGTGGAGCAGGTGCGAAAGCAGGGACTAGTGATCCGGCATCAACGTGTGGGTGTGGTGTCGCTCAACGGATAAAAGGTACCCCGGGGATAACAGGCTGATCTTCCCCAAGAGTTCATATCGACGGGATGGTTTGGCACCTCGATGTCGGCTCGTCGCATCCTGGGGCTGGAGTAGGTCCCAAGGGTTGGGCTGTTCGCCCATTAAAGCGGCACGCGAGCTGGGTTTAGAACGTCGTGAGACAGTTCGGTCTCTATCCGCCGCGCGCGTGGAAACTTGAACAAGGCTGTCCCTAGTACGAGAGGACCGGGATGGACGTACCTCTAGTGTGCCAGTTGTCACGCCGGTGGCATGGCTGGTTGGCTATGTGCGGGAGGGATAACCGCTGAAAGCATCTAAGCGGGAAGCCTGTTGTGAGATGAGGTTTCTGTTGAGGTTCCCTGTAGATGAGGGGGTTGATAGGTCGGAGTTGGAAGCATCGTAAGGTGTTGTGAGATGACCGATACTAATATGACCGACACAAACATACCCCATAGATAGTAGGTGGTGGTGTGCCACAGGATTGTGGAAAACGCATGCGTGTTACATGGCATGAAGAAAATATAGTGAACAGGAAAGCATGGGCCTTGTGTGGGTTTGTGTGTGCTGCTGTTGGTGGTGTGTGGTTTCGTGTTTGCTGTGCAGTGTCTGGCACAACACCAGTTGTGTTGGGTGTGTTGGTGGTGATAGTCGCAGGGTCACGCCCGGTTGTCCTTTTCGAACCCGGTTGCTAAGTCTGTGGGCGCTGATGGTACTGCACCTGGGAGGGTGTGGGAGAGTAGGTTACTGCCAGCATTAATAACTCCAAATGATGGTGGGTGGGGTGTTGTGTGTGCCTGTGTGGCACCGGCACCCCACCCACCCCTTTTTTGTTGTTACGCGGCGGTTTCGGCAATTTCTTTGATACGAACCAAAGTAGCGGGAATACCTGCTAGTGCCGCTGCTCGGCGGTCGGCGAGTTGATTTTCAGCGTCGTCGCCGTATTTTTCGCGGAAAAAGTCGAGTCCTTGCTGGGTCAACTCCCAGGTTTCGGTGAGCTCACACCCGGTATCGGTGGGGGCGATGGTGTATCCCCAGCGGACAACGCCACCGTTGACGGCCCATTGGAATGCGATGGGTCGCTGGGCTTCGGTGACGAGGGATTCGGTTTCCCATGTGCGTTCGGGAGTGACGTTGCGTCCAATGAACCACGCCCCAACTTCGGCGTGGTCGGAAGGTTCTTTCCACCAGCAGGTTTCTACGATGGGGCTCCATTCGCCGGTGCGGGTGACATCGGTGACAAGATCGTAGACGTGGTGTGCGGGGGCGTCGATAAGTATTGATTCTGAATATTGGAAGTCTTTAAGATCCATGACCTGAACTATACGGATAAGCCGATAAGAATCGCGGCATATCCGCACAGCGTGGTGGCGCAGATACTTCGGACAAACCGTGCTCGGGAGGTGCGAAGGAGCGGTCCGAGATGTGCGGCAAGGCTTGACCACGTGGAAAGGGCTCCGGCGATGCCGACGGCAAGGAAGGGACTGTGCTGGGATAGCCCGAGGAGGAAACAGGCGATGGTGTTGGCGAGGAGAAGTCCGTGGGGGAGCCGACAGAGGAGGTAGCGGAGGCTGCCTCCGAGGAATCCTCCAAAAGCTATTTGAAGGATGGTCGTCATGCCGCAGCCTCTGGTCTCAAAGAATGGATCCAATCGCCAAGTATCCAGGCGCCAATGCAGGAAGCACTGGTGACAAGAAGGTAGGTTGCGGCCTGGAGGGGAGGGGCGTCGATAAACAGGTGATGGGCGAACAGCATGTAGGTGCTGAAGCTGGTGAACCCACCGAGGAAACCTGTGCCCCAGAACAACCCTGGACGGATGAGTCCCATGAGGAAGCAGCCTGCGATGTTGATGGCTAAGAGCGACCAGAGGCCGCCCACCGGTATGGTGCTCGTGATCAGGAAGCGTGTGACCGCCCCGAGCGCGGCACCGATGCCAACGGTAAGGATGTCGCGAATGCTAGGTGGAATGATGCCCATTCTTTGGAATGTAGTGGAAAACGTGCTGTTGGGGAGGGAGATGCGTCACGTATCGTGCGGGCAGGCGAAAATCAGAGCAAGATAGACGTTAACTAGCGTCATTTATAGTTCGAGTTTTGTTAAGGAGACAATTATGGCACATGAACGTGCAGGTCTTGTGGCGGAAGATCGGGACCTCATCGACATCGCCGAGGTGGTCACCGCCTATTACACACGCATTCCCGATGTAGAAAACCCCGACCAGCAGGTCGCTTTTGGAACATCCGGGCACCGCGGTTCCTCCCTTGATTCCGCGTTCAATGAAAACCACATTCACGCCACCACCCAAGCGATTGTGGATTACCGCACGCAGCAAGGCATCAACGGCCCCATCTTCATCGGCCGCGACACCCATGCGCTTTCCGAACCCGCGATGGTATCTGCGCTTGAGGTGCTGCTGGCTAACGATGTTGCTGTGCTTGTCGACGACCGCGGGCGCTACACCCCAACCCCGGCAGTGTCGCACGCCATCCTTGCTCATAACGCCAAACTCCCTGGTGGTGTCACCGGCACCGACCCGAAACGTGCCGACGGCATTGTCATCACTCCTTCCCATAACCCACCCCGCGACGGCGGCTTTAAATACAATCCACCCAACGGCGGCCCGGCCGACACCGATGCCACCGATTGGATTGCGAACCGCGCCAACGAACTGCTGCGCGCAGGATTGACCGGGGTGAAACGCGTACCCGTTTCCGGCGTACTGGATTCCCGCTGCACCCCTTACAACTACCTGGACACCTACATTGCCGACCTGCCCAATGTGGTGAACATTGAGGCAATCCGCAGCTCTGGACTGAGCATCGGTGCCGACCCTATGGGCGGCGCATCCGTAGATTACTGGGGTGCGATTGCCGACGCCCACCGACTCAACCTCACTGTGGTCAACCCCAAGGTGGACGCAACCTGGCGTTTCATGACATTAGACACCGATGGCAAGATCCGCATGGACTGCTCCTCGCCCAACTCCATGGCGTCCCTGGTGCACAACCGCTCCAAGTTCGACATCGCAACTGGTAACGACGCCGATGCCGACCGCCATGGCATTGTCACCCCCGACTTTGGCCTGATGAACCCCAACCACTACCTGGCTGTGGCCATTGAGTATTTGTTTGGCAATCGCCCCGGCTGGTCGCCCGAGACTGCTGTGGGTAAAACCTTGGTTTCTTCCTCCATGATCGACCGCGTGGTGGGCGCACTGGGACGTCGCCTTGAGGAAGTTCCTGTTGGCTTCAAGTGGTTTGTGCCAGGGCTTATCGACGGCACCATCGGCTTCGGTGGCGAGGAATCCGCCGGTGCCTCCTTCCTCCGGCACGACGGGACAGTGTGGTCCACCGACAAAGACGGCATCATCCTTGACCTGCTGGCCTCTGAAATCACCGCAGTGACCGGAAAAACCCCATCGCAGCGTTACGCCGAGCTTGCGGAACAATACGGTGCGCCCGTCTATGCCCGCACCGATGCCAACGCCACGCGCGAGCAAAAGGCCGTGTTGAAAGCCTTGTCACCCGAACAGGTTACGGCAACCACGTTGGCCGGGGAAGAGATCACCGCGAAGCTCACCCACGCTCCAGGAAACGGCGCACCCATCGGCGGACTCAAAGTCTGCACCGAAAACGCGTGGTTTGCTGCGCGGCCGTCCGGTACCGAGGACAAATACAAGATCTACGCTGAGTCCTTCCTCGGTGAGGAACACCTGGCGAAAGTGCAGTCTGAGGCCGCCGAGCTCGTAGACGACGTGCTCGGTGGGTAATGTGTCTGTGACGTTTGGGTGGCGTGCTGCGTGGTAGTCATTTCCGACCAAACCCACTAAAGTTGGGTGCTGTGTCTACGACGTTAACTCCCAACAACGCCGACGCGGGCGGTGCCGATTCCGCGCACGCTGAGTCGGGTAAGAATAACAAGACGGCGATGGTCACCACCGCCATCGGGTTCATCGCCCGATTCGGACTCGCTGTCGTCTGGCTTGTCAGCGGTTGGCAGAAACTGGCCGACCCCGTGACCACCAAACAATCCGTGGCCGCGTACGAGCTATTCAGCAGAGACGTCTCAGACCTCATCGGCACCGCACTGCCTGTCATCGAAATCGCGCTCGGGGTCATGCTGCTCGCGGGCATTTTCCTCCGGGCCACAGCTGCGGTATCTGGTGTCATCTTCGCTGTGTTCATCGCAGGCATCATCTCCGCGTGGGCACGGGGGTTGACCATCGATTGCGGATGCTTCGGCGGAGGTGGCTACAACGCCAACGTCACAGCATGGACATACTTGTCAGAAATACTCCGCGACCTGGTATTTGCTGCGGGAGCGGTGTGGGTAGTGAAGTGGCCTTTCAAGAAATGGGCCCTTTACGTGTAGCTATACATAGCAGCTATGTAGTAGCCGCGAACAATCACTGACAGTGCATTTAAGGCGCATGGCGCATAAACTCTTACGGAGTTAAGTTCGTAAGAGTTTGTGAGCGCCCTGCGCTTTCCTTCTCTAGTTGTTTCACGAGGATTAAATTCATGAGTTCCAAAATCAAGTCCCCCAACGAAAGCAGCAACGGGTTCCTCTGGGCGCTGCTCGCCGTGATCGTCATTGCTGCCGTTGTGGTGGGCTACATTGTGATCAACGGCCAAAAGTCACACGGCGGTGGGGGTGGTTCTAACGACATCGCAGCACAGTGGGAGAAGCAAAACGTCTCCTTCACTGAAACCTTTGCCGATGACGCTGTGACGCTGAAAAGCGCCTCCGCAACCGCTGAGACGCCCACAGTAGACCTCTACGAAGACTTCTCTTGCCCCCACTGCTCTGAACTGGCCATCGCCAGCGACGATGCCATGAAAGACGCGATCGATCAAGGCAAGCTCGTGGTGAACGTCCGCACCCTCAACTTCCTGGACCGCGGCCAAGACACCGACAAAGGCCATTCCACTCGCGCGGGCACTGCGGCGCTCGCCGTAGCCAAGAGCGGCGATGCAAACCTCTACTGGAACTTCCGCGCCATGCTGATGAACAACCAGAAAGACGTGTACAACAAGTGGGACAACGAGCAGTTCGCCAAAGCCGCTGAAACACTTGGTGCCTCCGAGGATGTCACCAAAGCCATCAAGGATGAGAAAGAAAAAGATGCTTTCCTGAAGATGAAGGACACCAACACCTCCAAGCTGGAAGGGCTCGGCCGTGGCGTTTCCTCGCCCCGCGTGATTAACAAGGACGGCCAAGATGTCTCTGTTGTGGACAGCAGCCAGCAAGTCAGCGACGCCTGGGTTGCTCAAGTAACAGGAAGCTAACACTGAGTTCTGTAGCGACTCCTCGACATGGCGTATTATGTCTTTTGCCTGCTGATTTGTGGCAACATGAGTGCAGCGTGTACATTTGAGGAGTCCACCAAGGGGCTATGGCGCAGCTGGTAGCGCACCACACTGGCAGTGTGGGGGTCACGGGTTCGAGTCCCGTTAGCTCCACAGATAAAAACCCGGTCACAGTAGAGATGCTGTGACCGGGTTTTTTAGTTCTGGTTGGCGCGGGTGACGGCCTTGTTGTAGCTCATGGCCGCGTCGACCCAGAAACTCAGGCATTCATCGTCAGCGATAGCTTCGGAGCTGACAGTAATCCAACCTGGCCCCATGCGTCGCCCCGCACCCATTTCGGCTTGAGCAGCACCGGGTTCTGAAAGGAGCGCGTCATGCTGGTCTGCGTCAACGCGAACTAGGAGGTCACCGGCTTTTCCTGCGCTGACGATCATCTTGTCGTTGACCATGATCGCGCGCCCGCCGAACATCGAAACCTCTCTCACATCTGACTGGTCAGTCATCAACGACTGAATGCGCTGAATAAGTGCCTGCTGTTCAGGTGTCATGGCTGTCATGGGTTTAGCCTTTTTTCTGCGGCGCATAGGAGAGCCGGTCGAAAATTAAGACGCTTTCAGTGATCACGCCGTTGTGCACCGTGAAGAGTTCCGCAGCGGGGGCGGTATCCGTGACGGCGGTCTTTGGGTAGTAAAACAACGCAACCTTGTCGCCGTCAGCGAACTCCGCGATCTCGCCGATCCCGGTGAGACGTGGGGCGAATCCTGCAATGAAGTCCCGATAATCCTGCTTGGTAGTCAGGTCAACACCGGGCGCCCGGCATGTCATGTTGTCGGCGATGTAGGACATTGCCAACTCAATGTCACCTGTCGTCCACGCCTGGTGGTAGTTTTTCACGATCTCGTAGGCGGTCATGGAACCGATTCCTTTCAGTCGGGGAGGGGTTCCCAGTGATCTGGTCCGGCGTCGTGCCCTGCGCCCGCAGTTTTCAAACGAGGTAGGAAATGAGTCCAACCGTGCTTGTGGCCTGCGACTTCGGTTTCTGGAAGGTTGAAGTGGCGCAGCTCAACACGGGTGCCGCCGTTGATGGGAGTCAAGAGAAATTCGACCGTGGATGCTCCGGCAGGCAAGTGGTCGCTGCCTGTAAAACCCCATGTGAACACCACACGTCTGTAGGGCTCGACCACCAGGTATTCGCCTCGCACGGGGTGGCCAGTGATGTCAACGGCAAACTGTCCACCTGGTGTCGGGTCGAGGTCAGCGTATTGCCCCATCCACGCCGTCATTCCGTCGTTGGTGGTCAGGTAGTCGAATACGGTCTCGGGTGGCGCGGCGATGTCGATGAAGTCCTGGAACTCAGCCATCCTTCGCCTCCCGCTGCTCGATGACAGATTTCAGGGCAGCGAGCTTGTCAGGCCAGAATTCGTCAAGGTAGGAGCGCACCGCAGCAAGTCCATCGGTGTTGACCGCATACAAATGACGCGTACGGTCTGTACTGAGGGCCGCCAGACCTGCCTTGTGAAGGGTGCGTAGGTGGTGCGATGTCGTTTGCTGCGATAGTCCAACCGTTTCCGCCACCGCGCCGACGGGCTGTGGCCCCGAACGAATCACCCGCAAGATTGCCCGACGGTTTTGGTCAGCCAGCGCACGCAATGCGGCGTCGATATTCCCTGCTGCTTCCACATGTCACCTCTTTAATCACTGGTGACCTCACCCTAGCACAAATAAAAATTTGTACTCAAGATCGTTTGAATAAGCGCTTATCGACGCCCAGCGCACCAGGTGGTAGGCATCTCTTAGCCCTCCACCTCCCGTTTGGAAATGTTCACGATCGTGTTGAACAACTCACCGGTGAGTAGTGTTCCCCAGTTTTGTTGGTTGGTGCCGCTGGTGTGGATGCCGTAGATGATGGCGGTGTCGTCAACTATGGATGCGCCAGACTCGCCGTCGGAGGTATCGGCGGAGTAATGCGCCTGTAGTTTGTTGGCTTTCAGGATCTTGTTGCGACCCTTCCACATGGTGCCGAATGGTTTGTCGCCGGGATATCCGATGACGGTGGCAAAGCTGCCGTTGAGGGATCCAGGTTCGGGCGTGCGCATGCCAAACCAGCCGACGTCGGAACCAATGGGTGTTTCCAGTTTGATTACACCCCAATCGTGGCCAGCGGCACTGCCAGTTTTGTCGTACCAGACTTGTCTTGCTTTGGCCGTGCGAAAGCGCTTGTCTGCGCCGTTTTGGCCCGGTGTGAAGGTGATGTTGCTGCCGTTTTTATTGAGGCAATGTCCTGCGGTGACCACGGTATCGGCGGCGACAAGTGAACCTGTGCATCGACCAGTTCCACCAGCTTGCGTGGTGTAGGTGATGAGCCCCACCCAACGGAATGGTGCTTCGGTGGTCGTGGTGACTTGGGTACGGGAATCGCCCTCAATGATTTTTTCTTCAACGTTGTCCTGCTCCAGGATGGGGTGCGTACCCAGGGATGAGGGTGTGCTGCTGCTGCCGGTGTCTTTGGTGATATCGGCGACAGTAATCGGATGCTCTTGGTCTTGCACACCGTTGACGATGTTGTATCCCACCGGGTCAATGGTGGGATTGTCGACGGGAGCGGCCACGGCGGGAGCTGTCGCTGTTATGGCTAGCGCCCCTGCGGTCAGGATCATTGTGGCACATGCACTACTTATACGTTGAGAAAATTTTGGCATACTGAAAAATATTACTAGCAAAATAATAAAAATGAAGGGAAATATTCATATAACAAATGCTAACGATAGTCAGTGTGATATTACTGCTTGTGACGATCTGTTCTTTGCCCGCCAAGGGAATAAGGAATATTACCGTGTCGGACAAGAAAGAAATACGTTTCACCTTCAATGACAGGCCGATTGTTATTGACATTAGCCTGCGTAGTTTGGTGTTGCGATGGTTGACGCTGGCCATAGGCGCTGCCGCTTACTTCTGGGTACGGGATCTGCTGGGCGTGGATGATACCTATAACTGGGGTTCGTTTATCTACGTGAACTCCGGCGCCGCACTTTTCCTATTCATTGTGGCGGTGTATGGGTGGCCGCGTAAGAGTAAATAACCAGGTAGTCTGGGCTTTATGCACTACTCACAACTCCCGGCGGAACTAACTGACGGCCTCACTATCACCGGTGTAACACCTCTTTCGGGCGGTGATATTTCCCAGGCTTTTCGCGTTGATACTCCAGATACATCATATTTCCTAAAAGCACATCAGAAACCCAAAAAGCAGATGTTTGAGCGGGAGGCGCGTGGCTTGAAAGCCCTGCGGGATACAGTGCCGGAAACATTGGGTGTGCCGGAGGTTGTCAGGGCGTCGTCACGCGGGTTGATGTTGGAGTGGATTGAGGAGGGCGGCCGCACGTTCACCTCGGAAGCCGACCTTGGCACCAGTTTGGCGGAACTACACCAGGTTCCGCAGCCGCATTTCGGCGGGATTGATGGGGATGACTCGGGTTTTCTTGGCTCGGTGGAGGTCGATCTAACGCCGACGCAGTCGTGGCCGGACTTTTATGTGTATAGGCGTGTCCAGCCGCTCATTACGCAGGCCACGGCGATGGGTGCTGTTCCGAGTGGGGTGCAGCGTCTTTTTGACGAGCTTCTGCCCAAAGCAGTGGATTTGTGTGGGCCCGATGAGCCACCAGCATTGGTGCATGGTGATCTGTGGGGTGGGAATCGTCTGGTGGATGTGGAGGGGCGGAACTGGTTGATTGATCCGGCGGCGTACTATGCACATCGCGAAGTGGATCTGGCCATGATGCTCTTGTTTGGCGGGTTCGGTAAGGATGCGTTCATCGCCTACAACAACACCTATCCGCTGGCTGACGGATGGCACGAGCGGGTGCCCTGGTACCAGTTGCCGCCCCTGCTGGTCCACGCGATTTTATTTGGTGGGGGTTACGGGGCGTCGGTCGTACGGGTACTCACCGACCTCGCTGGGTAGAACACTCAGCCAGGTCGGTGCTGCGGTCAGCGCGTTCCCGCCCGATCAGCGACGCGCGCCGCAAGCTCCTCCAACACATGCACATAGGTGTGTCCCGTGGTGCGGGTCATGCCGAGTTCGCAGGTGCGGTTGCAGGACAGGAACAAGTCGGCATCAAGGTGCTTGACGGAGCGTGCCTCGTCGTGGGTAGCGGTGGCGGTGAGTTCCTCGTGGAGCAGGCCGCGGTCACCGGCAAAGGCGCAGCAGCGCCAGCCGTCGGGAATGATGGCCTCGTCCGCGACCAGTCCGGCCAGCATCATGAGCGCATCGTTGACGCCCAGGTGCGTGGAGGAACAGGTCGGGTGCACCGCCGCTTTGTGAGCCTTGGCCAGCGGCGGAAGCACCGGCGCGACATAGGTGGCCACCCATTCCGTGGCATCCATGACGGTAATGCCCTCAACCCCGGCGTTCTTCAACGCCACAATAATGCCTTCCGTGCAGGACACGTTGTCGCACACCAGTGGAATCCGCCCGTGGTGGGTGTGTTGGACAATCCAGGAGGTGAGCTTGTCCTTCATTACCTCATAGCCCTTGGCCAGACCCTTCGACTTCCAGGGGGTACCACAGCAGAGTTCCTGAACACCCGCCGGCGTGCTGAGTCGCAGGCCCGCGTAGGCCGCGAGTTCCCGCACCGCGCCGCCCACGCCGGTGCCGCAAGCATGCTCGGTGCCAAACATGGTGCCCACACACGCGGGCATGAAAATGGCATCCGGGTTGGGCACCGTTTGCGGCTTGCGCACCTTGCCGCCGCCGGGAAGCTCACTGGTCAGGGTAGGCACGATGTCTTCGCTCAGGGCTTTACGTGCCAACCCCAGAGCCCCACGCAGCGGTGTTGTCGGCAACGCATGGGTCGTGGTCATGCCTAACGACGCCCCACGCAGCACCATGTCCCAGTGCTCTGCCGCAACTTTCCAGCCCTTGTCCAGAGTCTCGTTCTGGGTTTCCCGCCGCTTTGCGCGAATCAGATCACCAGTGTTGATTTTCACGGGGCAGGCCGTCAGACACATACCATCCACGGCGCAGGTTTGGACGACATCGTACACCTCCTGCTCTTTCAGGCGTTCTGCCAGGTCATAGGCACCGGTGGCCTCACAGGCAGCGATGGCGCGCTGGATCACAATGCGTTGGCGGGGCGTCGTGGTCAGGTGCTGGGATGGGCACACGGGCTCGCAGTAGCCACATTCCACGCAGTCATCGATGATCTGACGGACCGGGTCGGTGGGCTTGATGTGCTTGAGATGCAGCTGCGGATCGTCAGTGATGATCGTGCCAGGATTGAGAATCCGCTTCGGATCGCAGGCGTTCTTCACGTCCACCATGGCCTGATACAGATCATCACCATATTGACGGTGCACAAATGGGGACATGATACGTCCAGTGCCGTGCTCAGCCTTCAACGTGCCCTGCTCGCGCAGCACCAACTCCACCATGTCCTCGGTGAACTGGTCGTAACGGTTCAAGGACTCAGGGCCAGCAAAATCCTCCGTGACCAGGAAGTGAATATTGCCGTTCTTCGCGTGCCCGAAAATCACCGCGCCATCATAGTTGTGCTTATCAAACAGCACCTGTAGCTCAGTACACACACCGCCGAGCTGCTCCATGGGCACAGCAATGTCCTCCAACAGCGCCATCGTGCCTTTCGGGCGGTTGCGCATGATCTTTGTGTACAGGCCGTTGCGCATCACCCACATTTGGGCGCGCCGGGATGCCTCGTTGGTCATTTCCGGGGGAGTGGAGAGGCCATCAAGTTGTTCAAATGTGGCCTCACCAGTGGCGATGTGCTCGGCGATGCCCTCATCATCCATAGCCTGGTACTCCACCAGTAGCGAAGCATGCTGATCCACGTTGAAGCCCTTCGGGAGCACGGAGGAGGCATCGGGACCCATGGCGCGGATGGAGGCGGCGTCGATAAGCTCCACCACATCGGCACCTGAGTAGACGAGCTTGGGCAGGGCCTCAGTGGCGGCATCGAGTGAATCAAACATGAGCAGTCCGGTGGCGGTGCGCTTGGGTACGGGCACGGTGTTGAACACGGCCTCCGCGACGAACCCCAGGGTGCCTTCCGAGCCGATCATCAGGTGCTCAAGAATCTTGGCGGGCGTATCGAAATCAAGGAAGGAATTGATGCCATAGCCCATGGTGTTCTTGATGGCGTAGCGGCGTTCAATGTCCGCGCGGTACTTGTCGCCGCGCAGCGTGTCGCGCAGCCGCTCCAGCACCTCCACCAGCGCGGGCTCGTGGGTGCGCAGAATGTCGTCTGCCTGCGGCGACGCCGTATCCACCACTGTTCCGCTGGGGAGGGCGATGGTCATGGAATCGATGGTTCGGTAGGCGTTCGCCGTGGTTCCGCAGGTCATGCCCGAGGAATTGTTGGCGATCATGCCGCCGATGGTGCAGGCAATTGACGACGCCGGGTCCGGCCCCAGCTTCCTGCCATGACGCGCCAGCGCCCCATTGACCTGTGCAATGGTCAGCCCCGGTTGGACGCGTACACGCAGGCCGCCATCCAGAATCTCCATGCCGCGGAAATGCCTGCGGACATCCACCGTCAAACCCTCCGACAGCGCCTGACCAGACAGGCTCGTGCCGCCGCCGCGGAACGTCAGTGGCCAGCCCATTTCGGCAGCGACGCGCATAGCGACGCCCACGTCAGTCGGGGACTTCGCACGCATCACCGCATCCGGGGCGTGCAGGTAGTGGGAGGCATCCACAGCTAGGGCCATGCGGTCCAATTCGCGGGTGCTTACGGAAGAATCGCCGCCTAATGCGGCGCGCAGGGCAGCCAACGCGGCTGCGTTGCCTTCGGACAAGATGGATCGGGATGTGGTGACGGACATGGCAGTACTCCGTTCGGATGAGTCAGAAATAGTTGTGGAGGGCTAACTCCACGGTACTCGCCTAACGGGGGTGCCGTATGGGGACGTGCTGCACGTTAAGGGGTGAAAAATGTGGTTTTTGATGAGGTTAGGTTAACCTATTTCTAGCATAATACCTGGAGAATTCGGTTCAGATGGTGTAGTGAGTTCATGGTGCGTGTGGAACTTCACCCCCGAGGTGGGGGTTGGGTTCTCGTCTACCTTCCCGCATACTCCCTATAAAAGTCCGCAATATGGTGGTTACCCGTTGTGGGTGCAACGCAATCATGCTGCATACTCCAGGTGGCAAAGCGGATGGTGTCGGCGAGTCGCGAGTTGAATAGCCCGACAAAACCCAAGACTGGCGGCAGTGTCCAACCGGGTACTTTCACAATGCGCGGTTTCTTACCCACCGCCTGAAATGCTGTGGTGGCCAGTTCCTTCCAGGTAAAAATATCCGGTCCGCCGATGTCGAAGGATCCGGTGTTTCCCTGTTCCAGCTGGTCTACGGTGTACGTTGCGAGGTCGGCACCATGAATGGGGTTGAGGCGTATGTCCGGCTTGAAGAGGGGGACTAAACCACGCTTGGCCATAGTGAGCAGTTCCGCCGCGTCAGAGAAATAGGCGGACGGGTTGATCACAGTAGACCTGATGTCCGCAGACTCCAGTGCCCACGCGAAGGCCGTTTTGGCGCGGGTGAGTTCGGCGGGGCAGGTCTCGGCACCAAGCGCATTGATGTAGGTGAAGGAGCTGGCACCATGCCTCAGCGCGGAGGCGAGGATGCTCTGGTTGGCGCGATTGTCGATGCTCCACGGGTCTGCTTTTTGGCGTGTCACTCCCAGTGCTGACACCACATGATCCACTCCCGCCGCCACGTCCTGAGTGAATGTCGCGTCGGTGACGTTTCCTACGGTCCAGTCGTCGACAAGACCGTCAAGGCTCGGTGTGCCGTAGGCACCTTCGACGGCTGCGCGGCCGCGGTCGCGGACAATGGCGCGAACCGTGTGCCCGCGGCGGTGGAGTTCTGCAACAATATAGCGTCCGAGGTATCCGGTTGCCCCGGCGACAAGTGTGGTGGGCATGGCTGTTGCTCCTTCAGTATGTGTATCCTCCAGCGTACGTACCTGCGCTGTTCCGGGGCGTCGATAAGGGTGTAATAGCGGTGCTGTACCGGTTTTTCTTTTAGGGTAGATAGGTATGACAAGTCGGAAAGCATGGCATCGTGGGGTGTTGTGGGAACGGCTGGCGAAATAATGGTGCATATTGTTACAGCAACAGATGAGCATATTCCGCAGGTGTCGGAACTCTTTGCCGATGCCTTCATGGACGACCCTGTGTGGAAAGCCATTGCCCCCAGCCCCCGCATACGCAGGCACGTGATCAAAGCCGAATGTGAATGGGGAGTCGGCCTGCGGGGGAGTGACAGCGTGGACGTGGTCCTTGATGGCTCCGCAGACGGCCGTGTACTCGGGGCGCTCACTTTTGAAACCCCCGACATGCTCGATATCGACGACGAATACGGCTGGAAGGAAACCCTGCGCGGCCTGGTTCGAGGCCGTCTGCCCGCCGAACTCCGCGGGGCCAAGCACCAGAAAGCCGTTGACCTGCATCAACCCGACGGCCCGCACTGGTACCTCCACGACATCGCCACCTCGCCGGACGTGCGTGGGCAAGGCATCGGCTCTGCGCTGCTGCGGCGCCGCCTCGCGCTTATCGACGTCCAGCCCGCCCCCGTTTTCCTCGAAGCAACCACCGATGCCAGCCGCCGACTTTACGAGCGCTACGGCTTTAGCGTGGTTGCCGAGGTGTCGACGCTGCCAGAAACGCTCTCCTACGCGATGATTCGGGAAGCGATGTAGGGGGATGGCGGGACAGTTAACTAAGGTCCACTGCTGTCTGGGCACAAAGGGCGATGCAAAGTTTGTATATCGTCAGGTATGAAACCAGGGTTTTCTGACCGGAGCGTATACATACTTTGCACTAATGATGGCCTGGGATGGCAGTTTGATAGGCCGCAACCTCGTCGCGTCAAGGCTTGAACGGTGTCATTGTGATCCCCTGTAAAATCTGCTTACGCTCAAGCTCGAAAATGCCCCATTTTTGTGCCTGGGCATAAGCAAACTTCCATGCAAATGTTTGCACTAACGTTGTTCAAGACTGTGGTGGTGCCGGATTCAGGTCTGCTAGCTCTCGTTGTCTGGGCGAAGGCAGCCAAAAACTGCTTCGGTGTCTTCTTGGAAAATGCCGTGGATGAGTTTGTACACTTCGTCTTCGCTTTTGAGTTCACTGGCGCTGCTTACTTCCACCAGTCGGATGCCGAGCAGTACGTTGATGAGCATCCCCAGCGCGAGGAAGTCCTTTGCGGCTTCCGTTCCCATGTTCAACGCATCGTTGATTACGCGATAAATCTCAAGAAACCCGGTACGCGCAATGGGGCCAAAGCGGGGATGCTGCCCCATAGTGAACAGGTGCATGACGATCAGTAGATTAGAGCGGTCGGCCATGAGCTCAATGTAGGCGTGCCCCATGCTTGCTTTAGTATCGGACCCTTTTGTCTTCTGTGCTGCTCGAATGAAGGTGTCTTTGATGAGGTTGATTGCGCGTTCCGACGCCTCGGCAAACAGGTTTTCTTTCGATCCAAAGGTTCGTACCACGTAGGCTTGGCTCACTCCGGCAGCTTTGGCTATGGCATCGGTGGTTGCACCTGCGTAGCCAAGGTTGCCAAACACGTTGCTGGCGGCAATGAGCATGTTTTCGCGGCGCTCAGCTGCGGGAAGGCGTTCTGTTCTGGTGGGGATTTCTTGCGATGCGTCTTTCGGGGCCACGCTGCCACAGTAGCATTACCTGCGTTTTAGCTGCGGTGGCGTTGTTGTTGACGCATCCGAGCGCACACGCTAAGGTCTGGTTGTAATCAATTGATTACAACCGTTCAGACGGTAGGAATCCCAAGGAGAAGTAACCCGTGGAAACCCTTAACGCCCCCAACACAGAAGTGCACGTCGCAGCAGTGCCGCAGCCTGCCCGTCCTGTCTGGCTCATCATCCTCACAGTCTCGCTGCCTATGTTCATGGCATCGCTTGACAACCTCATTGTCACCAACGCCCTTCCCGTCATAGGCCGGGAACTCGGGGCAACATTCGAGCAGCTCAGCTGGTTTGTCAATGCCTACACCCTCGCCTTCGCATCCCTGGTCCTGACGTCATCTGGGGTGGCCGATCGTTGTGGCAGGCGTTGCATTTTTGCCGGGGGACTCACATTGTTTACCGTCGCCTCTCTGCTGTGTGGACTCAGCACTGAGCCCTGGATGCTCATCGCTGCGCGAACACTCCAAGGTGTGGGCGCGGCAGCCCTTTTCCCGCTTTCTCTCACATTGCTCAGCACCTCGGTTCCGGAGCGTCTTCGTCCAGCGGTCATCGGAATCTGGGGAGGTATTTCCGGTTTGGGGGTTGCTCTTGGCCCGCTCATCGGTGGGATTGTTGTTGAGGGTGTGAACTGGGAAGCAGCCTTCTGGATCAATGTCCCCGTAGGAATTGCCTGTCTCGCGCTAATTTACTGGGTAATCCCGGAAAGCTATGGCAAGGCGCAGAAACTTGACTTGCTTGGTGTCATACTCGCCGTCATTGGTGTTTTTGCTCTTACATACGGCATTTCCCGCGGTAACGACAAAGGCTGGACCAGTACTGAGATCCTTGCCAGCATCATTAGTGGCTCCGTCTTTCTCCTAGCGTTTCTCATCTGGGAGACACGCACGTCGCACCCAGTTCTACCTCTGAGTATGTTTAAAAACAGCAGTTTCAGCATTGCGAATGCGGTGAGTTTCTTATTCACTTTTGGAACCTTTGGTGCGGTATTCCTCCTCTCTCAATTCTTGCAAGTTGTGCTAGGTAACAATCCGCTCGAAGCTGGGGTGAAGACAATGCCGTGGACGCTCGCTCCACTTTTTGTTGCACCCATCTCAGGATGGCTTGCTGGGCGTATCGGCAACCGTCCCGTTATTTTCGTAGGACTTATTCTTCTCGCTAGCGGACTAACATGGATCGCAGCCATACTCGCCCCCGACATGTCTTATCGCAGCATGATCCCGGCCATGATTATCGCTGGTGTGGGCATGGGGCTAGTCTTCTCTCCGATTGTCAACGCGGTACTCGTCGGCATGGCCTCTGAAGAGCAAGCGACCGCCTCTGGTACGAACGCCACCATTCGCGAGGTGGGCGTTGTGTTTGGTGTTGCCGGACTCACCGCCATTTTCCTTGTCTACGACGGCCAGCTCACCCCGACCGCGTTTACCGACGCCGCGATTCCCGCCATCTTCTTCGGTGCCGCAGCGGTGGGTATCTCTGCACTGATGACACTGCGTCTGCCAAGCTAAGAGCTCACGCACCGTCAATATGCGCGCGAGCGAGGTCCACGAACAGCGCGTACTCGGCACCCTCAAAAGCGGCAGCGAAGTCATCGAGTGAGCCGATCCAGTCGCCGTGGGTGACGGTGTAGGAGCCATCGGGGCAACGGGTGAGCTGGGCGTTCTCACCAGCACGCCCAAGTGGGGTGACAATAAGGAAGTGGGAGGGGTGGGAGAGGTCAGCGTCTTCGATCCAGGCGCGGCCGTCGATGGTGATGTCGCCGTGAACGTGAGCGCCGTATCCAACGCAGGCGTGACCGCAGATTGCGGCATTGCCGCTGACGCGGGCGGTTTCGTCGACGGTGGCGGATTCGTAAATTCGGGCGTTTTCACTGACCAGTGCAGCACCGGTGATGGTGGCGTCATCGTAGGCTTGGGCGTCGTCAGTAATCCAGCCGTTGAGGGTAAGCCGGTCGGGGGAATCCACCCAGCCGCCGATGTCCCCGGCGTGCACTCCGTGGGCGGGAATGTCGTAGGCAGCGCGGACGCGGTGGAGGAGCACGCCGAGGTCGTTGAGCATGGTGTCTTCAGTAAGGTGGTGTTTCATTGTTGTTACTGTACTCGGCGCTGATGTCGCTTCTGCGTTTATAGTGGGGGCATGAGTATCCCCGCTTGGATGTTGCTTGGTTTTCTGTCTGGTGCGATTGCAAAGATGGTGATGCCTGGGGAACAGCGCGGTGGGATCATTCTCACCATGCTGTTGGGCATTATCGGCTCGATGGTTGGCGGCTACCTCGGCTCGATGTTTTTCAATGTGGACCTCAACCAGGGGTTCTTTGATCTCAGCACGTGGGCCAGCGCTGTGGGTGGAGCGTTGGTGGTGCTGACGGTGTATGGCTTTATTACGGGGTCGCGGCGTCGTTAAGCGCGCCACCACGTGTCGAAGGGCGTGATGGGCAGGTGGCGTTTGTGTTCACCGACCCGCCACAGGTGTTCGAGGCGGGTGCGGGCGGCGTCGGTAAGCGGTTGGTCGGTTTCCAGGTAGGTGTCGATGTCGGTGTAGCTGACGCCCAGGGCTTCTTCGTCGGGTAACGACGGCCGCGTGTCCTCAAGGTCGGCGGTGGGCACCTTCGCCCAGGTGGATTCGGGTGCGCCGAGTTCGCTGAGTAGTGCAGCCCCCTGGCTTTTGGTTAGGCCCGCGAGCGGCAGGATGTCGGCACCGCCGTCGCCGAACTTGGTGAAAAAGCCGGTGATGTTTTCTGCCGCGTGGTCGGTACCAATGACCGCCAGGCCGTACTCACCGGCGACGGCGTACTGCGCGATCATGCGCTGGCGGGCCTTGACATTCCCGCGGTTGAAATCGGTGAGGTCGTCACGCCCGAGCGCAGCGGCAACGGCGTCGTCGATGGCATCAGTGGCTTCCTTGATGTTAATAACGATGCTGCGGTCGGGCTGGATGAAGCGGAGCGCGGTTTGGGCGTCGTCTTCGTCTACTTGGGTTCCATAGGGGAGGCGCACGGCCCAGAACTCTGCGTCGACCTGTTGTGCGCGTACTTTTTCTACGGCGAGTTGTGCGAGGCGGCCCGCAAGGGTGGAGTCTTGGCCGCCGGAAATGCCCAGCACATATCCCTTGAGTCCGGTGTGGAGCAGGTAGTCCGCGAGGAAGTCCACACGCGTGGTTATCTCGTGCTGCGGATTGATGGTGGGGGAGACGTTGAGGCTGCTCTGGATGTGGGTGCGGAGGTCCGTGCTGTGCTGTTTATCCATGACAATTATGGTAATGGAGTGCGACAATCTGGTTTGTTAAAACGGGGTCGATACGATAACATGGTCCCTCGTGTCATAGCTGGGCTATGCGTTAAGGAACTGTAAGCGAAAAATTACACGCGGCGTGTGGTGATGTGCGCCGCTGTACGCGCATGAGAGAAAGGAGCGCCCGATGAAGGTCCGTAAGTCCCTTCGGTCGCTGAAGAATAAGCCGGGCGCCCAGATCGTGCGTCGTCGTGGCAAGGTCTACGTGATCAACAAGAAGGAGCCCCGGTTCAAGGCTCGTCAGGGCTAAACCACCGGGAGTTGGAAGCCGCTCGCCGTCATGGTGGGCGGTTTTTTGTTGCGGCTGTGGGGGTTTTCTTCGGGTGGTTTTAGGTGCTCTTTAGGTGAAGAAAGCGCTGCTCAGGATGGGTGTAGCAGCTGCTTGAATGCGATTTGACAAAAGTGGATTCTTTTGAATTACACGTGTGGAACTTCTTCGGAGCGCATGGCGCTGCGAGTGTGCTTTTTTGGGGTGAAGTACGGGTTGAGGGTTTGGCGACCTGCGCACTTGTCATCAAATATGTGTCAAACGACACATTTTGACCGCGCAGCGGGGTGAGGGGCGCAATGTGGGCGAGCAGGGATATTAGGGGGTGTGAAGCGGGCAAATTTCATCGTTGTAATCACATCGCACGCAAAACCAGGCTAGATATAGTGGCCAGATTGCGCGGTTTGCTGGGAATACTCACGATGTAACTACTATATGTAGTGCTAGTTGAATTAGATAGGCACAAAGTATAGTGTTTCTTCATGTGATCCAGTGGCCGCCAGGAGCGGCCACTGGGGGCAACACGCAAGAAGAGCAAACCGCAAACAGATGAGGGAAGAACATGGCTATCACCGTCTACAGCAAGCCCGCCTGCATGCAGTGCACCGCAACCAAAAAGGCCCTGGACCGTGCTGGCTTGGACTACACCCTCGTAGACATCAGCATGGACGATGAAGCCCGCGACTATGTTCTGGCCCTCGGATACCTCCAGGCGCCCGTTGTTGAAGCCAACGGCGAGCACTGGTCCGGCTTCCGCCCCGAGCGCATCCGCAGCCTCGTTGCGGCTGTTGCCTAACTAACGCGGCTTCACGATGCCCCGTCAAGGAGGCGTTTCCAGTCGCCCATACCGTTGCATACGTGGGCGGCTTTTTTCATGCCACACAGACGAACGGACGATACAAGATGCTTGTGGTGTATTTTTCCTCGGCAACGGGAAACACCCATCGCTTTGTGACCAAGCTGGGACTGCCCTCCGCGCGCATTCCGCTGCATCGGAACGATCCTCCGCTCGTCGTGGATGAACCCTACGTGCTGGTCTGTCCCACCTACGGGGGAGGGGCCTCCATATCCGGCAACGAACCCCGTCCGGTACCAGGGCAAGTTATTCGTTTCCTCAACAATGAACACAACCGCAGCCTCATCCGCGCGGTCGTGTCCTCGGGGAACACCAACTTTGGTACCGACTACGGCAAAGCAGGCGACGTGATAGCCGCCAAAACGGGAGTCCCGTACGTGTACCGTTTTGAACTGCTCGGAACCGACGAAGACGTGCGCATCCTGCGCGCCGGACTGCTGGACAACGCAGAAAAACTAGGATTAAACCGTAACCCACATGACGACGCCGCGGGAGACGCGGGCGTCGATACGCGCGGATAGCGCACACATACTTCTATTGGAAAGGCTGCAGACGTTGAGCGAGACCATGGCAGAGCGTGAAGAACTGGACTACCACGCACTGAATGCCCTGTTAAACCTGTGGGATGACAACGGCAACATCCAATTTGATAAGGATCGTCAAGCGGCCAACCAATTCTTCCTCCAGCACGTCAACCAAAACACCGTGTTCTTCCACGACCTGGAGGAAAAATTCCACTACCTGCTGAGCAACAACTACTACGAACAAGAGGTTGTTGACCAGTACTCCTTCGACTTCATCAAATCTCTGTTCAAGCGCGCCTACGCCAAGAAATTCCGGTTCCCCACCTTCCTTGGGGCCTACAAGTACTACACCTCGTACACCCTGCAAACCTTCGACGGCCGACGCTACCTCGAACGCTACGAAGATCGCGTCTGCATGGTTGCCCTCACGCTCGCGGCGGGTGACACCAAGCTTGCCGAGAGCCTTGTCGACGAAATCATGAGCGGACGCTTCCAGCCCGCCACTCCCACCTTCCTCAACTCCGGCAAAGCCCAGCGCGGCGAACCCGTCTCCTGCTTCCTGCTGCGCATTGAAGACAACATGGAATCCATCGGGCGCGCCATCAACTCCGCGCTACAGCTTTCCAAACGTGGCGGCGGTGTGGCTCTGCTGCTCAGCAACCTCCGCGAAGCCGGAGCGCCCATCAAGCGCATTGAAAACCAGTCGTCCGGCGTCATCCCCGTGATGAAGCTCCTCGAAGACTCCTTCTCCTACGCCAACCAACTCGGCGCGCGCCAGGGTGCGGGAGCCGTCTACCTCAGCGCCCACCACCCGGACATCATGAAGTTCCTGGACACCAAGCGCGAAAACGCGGACGAAAAAATCCGCATCAAAACCCTGTCGTTGGGCGTAGTTATTCCCGACATCACCTTCGAACTGGCCAAACGCAACGACGACATGTACCTGTTCTCCCCCTACGATGTCGAACGCGTCTACGGCAAACCCTTCGCCGACGTCTCCGTCACCGAACACTACAACGAGATGGTGGAAGACGACCGCATCCGCAAAACCAAAATCAACGCGCGCCAATTCTTCCAAACCCTCGCCGAGATCCAATTTGAATCCGGCTACCCCTACATCATGTTTGAAGACACGGTGAACAAAGCCAACCCCATCGCAGGCCGCATCACCCACTCCAACCTTTGCTCCGAGATCCTGCAAATCTCCACCCCCTCGGAATTCAACGCGGACCTCACCTACGCCAAAGTCGGTGAAGACATCTCCTGCAACCTCGGCTCCCTCAACATCGCCAAAGCCGTCGACTCCCCAGACTTCTCCCGCACCATCGAAACCTCCATCCGCGGGCTCACCGCCGTATCCGAACAAACCTCGCTCGACTCCGTGCCCTCCATCCGCAAGGGTAACGACGCCGCGCACGCCATCGGGCTCGGCCAAATGAACCTGCACGGATTCTTCGGGCGCGAACACATCCACTACGGATCAGAAGAAGGACTCGACTTCACCAACGCCTACTTTGCGGCCGTCATGTACGAATGCATCAAAGCATCCTGCGCAATCGCCCAGGAACGCGGCGCTGTTTTCGAAGGATTCGAAGACTCCGACTATGCCAACGGGACATTCTTCGACCGTTACGACCCCGCCGAGTTTGTGCCCCGCACCGACAAGGTCAAAGAAATCTTCGCGCGGTCCAGTATCCACACGCCCACCGCAGAAGAATGGGCAGAACTCAAAGAAAAGGTGGCCAAACATGGCATGTTTAACCGCTACCTTCAGGCGGTGCCACCAACCGGGTCGATCTCCTACATCAACAATTCGACCTCATCCATCCACCCCATCGCCTCCCGGATAGAAATCCGCAAGGAAGGCAAAATCGGGCGCGTCTACTACCCGGCACCCTACATGACCAACGACAATCTCGACTATTACCAAGATGCCTACGACATCGGGTACGAGAAAATCATTGACACCTACGCCGTGGCCACCCGCTACGTTGACCAGGGGCTATCCCTCACCCTGTTCTTCAAAGACACCGCCACCACTCGCGACATCAACCGCGCTCAAATCTACGCCTGGCGCAAAGGCATCAAAACCATCTACTACATCCGCCTCCGGCAAACTGCCCTGGAGGGGACTGAGGTAGAAGGCTGTGTGAGCTGCACATTGTAGGTTTTGGGGGTCTGGGGTGCGGCTGGAAAATGTATAGTGCTGGCTCACCACACTGTCGCTTGTGGTGAGCCAGCACTATTGGTCGACTCTAGGAGGCGGGAGTGAGTACTGCGAGGCTTTCGCGGGCTTCGCTGACAAGCATGCGAGCGTAGTCCTCGGCGGCGAGGCTTTCACCAGAAGCGATGGCGGCTGCCAGGCGTTCGTGGTGGTCGAGCGCTTCGTCAGCGGGATGGTTGGGTTGCAGTCCCAATTGCGCGCGTCCGGTCAGCACCGTTGCCACGGTGGAGGCGAGGGATGCGAACATCTCGTTGCGAGATGAGGTCAAGATGAGGGTGTGGAATTCGATGTCGGCGTCGAGGAAGTCGGGGGAGTTGCCCATGCCACTGCGGCCGAGGTCGCAAATCAGGGTGGAGAGTTCCACGAGCCGTGTGCGTTCCTCAGGGTTGGCGTTGTTGGCGGCTGCGCGGGCTGCGATGGGTTCGACGGCTATGCGTAGTTGGGTGAGTGAATGGAGCTGGAGATCGCGTTCTTGGGGCGTCTCTAGGCGCCACGCGATGACGGATTTATCGAATACAGCCCAGTCTTTCTTCTCCAGCACTGTGATGCCAACGCGTCGGGAAGCATGAACAAGGTTAAGTTGTTCAAGGGCTCGCATTACTTCGCGGGCAACGGTGCGTGAGATTCCAAACCGGGTACACAGGTCCTGCAGGGTGAAACGTTGCCCTGCGGGAATTTTCCCGCTGATGATCTCGGTGCCGAGTTCCTTCAGGACTGGGTCGAGAAGCGGGGTGGGGGAAGTCGGAGTGTAGGTCACTGTAGTTCCTTGCGATCCAGATGTACGGTTGGAAGTGCTCACTGCTATTTCTAGCATATCTTTACCCTAATTCTCAGTATTGTGTAAGGAAAGTGTCGCAGTCTTGAACAGTAGTTATGGAAAAGTGGGGGTGCCCATGTCGTTGACCTGCAGCTTTTCTGAAGCTCTGGGGTAGCGAGTGTCCTAAAAAAGATCACACCTAGTAAAAAGTGTGATGTATATCATTTAAAATAGGTATGTGTCGTGCCGAGAAAGGGTGGCATGAAACCAGTGCATTATGTGGTCATGGGGGTATCGGGCAGCGGGAAAAGTGCTGTTGCGGCGCGGTTGGGCGCGCATTTAGATCTAGCAGCTGTAGACGCAGATGATCTTCACCCGGAAACTAACATAACCAAAATGGCTGCATGTGTGCCGCTGACTGATGCGGACCGTGTGCCGTGGCTCGAATCCTTGGCACGGTGGATGGATGCAGCGGGCAGCTCTGTGGTGGCTTGCTCTGCTCTCAAGCGCAGTTATCGCGATATTCTGCGCCGTGCGCAGGGGGATGTGGTGTTTATTCATCTTGTTGCGCCGCGCGCGCTCATCGCGAGCCGAATGGAAGCGCGTATCGGGCATTTCATGCCCCCGCTCTTGTTGGATTCTCAACTAGATGCACTCGAACCATTAGAGGCGGATGAGCGGGGGATAGTAGTGGAGAATACGGCCGTCATCCAGCATGTTGTGGACGCAGTACTGGCCTGGATAGGCAAAAACCCGGCTTACGCTGATAAGCCGGGTTAGATCGGATTAGATAAAGGGGGACAAATTAGTCGTCGGAATCCTCGCGTGCGCCGAGTTCTGCGTCCATGCGGAGCAGGCCGGAGCCATCGTTTGCGACCATGCGCAGACGGTCAAGAATTTCCTTGACGGTGGATTCTTCCTCGATCTGCTCTTGGAGGAAGGTGTCCAGAAGCGGGCGGGAATCAAAGTCGCTCTCGTTCTGGGCGGTGGCAGCCAGGTCGCGGATCATGCCGGAGATCTTCTGCTCGTGAGCCAGGGAGGCCTCGAAAGCTTCGATGGCGTTGGTGACCTTCAGTGCGGGGGAGTTGATGGTGCCAATCTGGGGAGTGGCATCGCGGTCCAGCATGTGATCAGCGAACTGCTGTGCGTGGGTCAGTTCCTCTTCGGACTGGGTTTTCATCCAGTCGCGCATGCCCACCAGCCCGAGGTCGTCGAGAATGTAGGAGAGCTGGAGGTAGACCAGGGAGGCTTCGAGTTCTGCGGTTACTTGCTGGTTGAACGCTTCTGCGAGTGTGTCACTGAGTTTCATAGCCATGAGTCTACAATGCCATCAATCGACTTATGCTTGCCTAACTCGCTGGTAGGGGCCATTTTGGTCGTATTTTTCGGTATGGTTTGGCTTGCGTTACTTGACAAAATGAACATTGCTCATCCGTAGAACGCGTCTCTGCGTGATTAATGCGATGAGCGTCTAAATAAACTGCTTGTAACAGGTTTAGGTTATGGACATAGCTGCGGAAGGCGGGGCGTCGATAAGCATTGAGGAGAATGGCGGGAAGCAGCGGCAGTAGACGGAGGGGTGTGTTGAATATCACGGTAAAAAATGGTGGTAGTGTGGCGGATTGAATGTTTTGCACACGAGGAGACAAAGACTGTGACGGCAAAAAAGCTCACTGCTGCAACCCCTGCGCATCGCGAAAGCCATCCCGAATCGCGCAACAGCCCCATCAGCGCCATTAACTGGAATACCATTCCAGACGAAAAAGACCTTGAGGTCTGGGACCGACTCACCGGAAACTTCTGGCTCCCCGAAAAAGTGCCGCTGTCCAACGACATCAAAAGCTGGAACACCCTCAACGCCCTCGAACAAGAAACAACCATGCGGGTGTTCACGGGGCTGACCATGCTCGATACCATTCAGGGAACCGTCGGTGCGGTGTCGCTGATTCCCGACGCCCTGACACCTCATGAAGAAGCTGTGCTCACCAACATTGCCTTCATGGAATCCGTGCACGCGAAAAGTTACTCCTCTATATTTATGACGCTCGCGTCCACACCCGAGATCAACGACGCGTTCCGCTGGTCCGAAGAAAACGAGAACCTGCAGAAAAAAGCCGAGATCATCCTCAGCTACTACGAAGGCGACGCCCCCCTCAAGCGCAAAGTCGCCTCCACGCTGCTCGAATCCTTCCTCTTCTACTCCGGCTTCTACCTGCCCATGCACTGGTCAAGCCACGCGAAGCTCACCAACACCGCCGATGTGATCCGCCTGATCATCCGCGACGAAGCCGTCCACGGCTACTACATCGGCTACAAATACCAAAAAGGGCTCGAAGCGCTCACCGAGGCCGAGCGCGAGGAAATGAAGGAATACACCTTCGAGCTCCTCTACGACCTCTACGAAAACGAAACCCAATACACCGAAGACCTCTACGACGAGCTGGGGTGGACCGAAGACGTCAAACGCTTCCTCCGCTACAACGCCAACAAGGCTCTGAACAACCTTGGCTACGAAGGGCTGTTCCCCGCCGACGACACCCGCGTCTCCCCGGCAATCCTCTCCGCGCTGTCACCTAGCTCTGATGAAAACCATGACTTCTTCTCCGGCTCCGGTTCCTCCTATGTGATCGGCAAAGCTGAAGCCACCGAAGACGACGACTGGGACTTCTAGGGAAGTAAATACAGATGAAGATTCTTGTACCTGGCGCTACGGGGACTGTCGGGCGTTCGGTTGTTGAGCAAGCGCTATCACGTGGTCATGATGTGATTGCTGTGGCTAGAACTCCAGAAAAACTGGAGATAAGCCACGAGCGACTAACAAAGGCCGCAGTGGACATTCTTGATGTCGATGCGTTAACTCCCTGGCTTGAAGGGGTCGATGCGGTTGTGAGCACCGTTGGTGTTGGAACAGCTAACACTCCCACGCAGCTGTACTCCGCTGGCACTAAGAATCTTCTTGCAGCAATGGGGCACCATGGTGTTGAACGGCTGGTTGTCATTTCATCTGAAGTGGCTGAACACTGGGCGCACCAAGGGCTGTTAAAACTATGGATTGTTCTGCCCCTACTGCAGCACTTTCTCGGTGCTACTTATGACGACATGCGGCGCATGGATATTGTGCTCTGGGAAAGTGATGCTAGGTGGACCGCAATAAGGGCACCTCGAATTCAGCCCGTTCGGCCTGGAAAAGCGAAAAATCGGTACCGCCTGAGCGCCTCAGCGCCCGTACCTCGCGGGTGGATGATCACTGCCCCAGATATGGCTACTGCGCTCCTTGATATTGTGGAGCGTAACGACCTTAACCGCCGCCACGTTTACGTAGCCAACTAGGGTGACCCTGGAATCTTCATCCGCACATCTCGTGCCCTGCGCCCTGTCGCTTCGCGCTTTTCAGGGGAGGGGTGCTAGTAACGGTGCGCAGGGGTCAACCTTGGGTTTAACCCGTGTGGGGGGAGCGGGATTAGTGGAATGATCATCTTCTCACCCCTGCAGTGCCAGCCTCGAAAGTGTTTCCTGTCACAGATAGGGAGGAAATATGAAGCTCAATCGTGTGCAACACCCCCAAGAACGGCTAGTGGCGGGCATTCGTTACGAAAAAACAACAATGTAGAAGGTGGGCTTTCCTGCCGTAAAGATGGAAAAACGCAGTACGGTTCCACTAACATCAATACAGCATAAAACTTGGGTAACTCTGCGCACACAGTGTCTGTGCATGTGCAGCGTTATCGCGTAGTCAGGAGGAACCTATGACAGCTGTAGTGCCTAAGGGCGACCACGAGGTCGCACCTGCACGGCCTGCACCTACCGGGTCAGGCCGCAAGGGTAGCCTGGCCTGGAAAATGCTCACCACAACTGACCATAAGATGCTGGGCCTGATGTACATCATTATGGCCTTCTGCTTCTTCTTCCTTGGTGGCTTCATGGCCCTACTCATCCGCGCCGAACTGTTCAGCCCCGGCTTGCAGTACCTGTCCAACGAGCAGTTCAACCAGCTATTTACCATGCACGGCACCGTGATGCTGCTGCTGTACGGCACTCCCGTGGTATGGGGCTTTGCTAACTACGTCATGCCGTTGCAGATCGGCGCACCCGACGTTGCCTTCCCCCGGCTGAACGCATTTGGCTTCTGGCTCACCGCCGTGGGCGGCATTTTGATGCTGTCGGGCTTCTTCACCCCTGGTGGTGCCGCCGACTTCGGCTGGACCATGTACTCGCCGCTCTCGGACTCCATCCACTCCCCAGGCGTTGGCTCTGACATGTGGATTCTCGGCGTGGGTGTCGGTGGTATCGGTACCATCGTCTCCGCCATCAACATGATCACGACCATCCTGTGCCTGCGCGCGCCGGGCATGACCATGTTCCGCCTGCCGATCTTCACCTGGAACATCTTTGTTACCTCTATCTTGGCGCTGCTGATCTTCCCGATGCTCACCGCCGCCGCTTTGGGAGTGCTGTACGACCGCAAGCTGGGCGGCCACATTTACGACCCCGCCAACGGTGGTGCCGTCCTGTGGCAGCACCTGTTCTGGTTCTTTGGGCACCCCGAGGTGTATGTCCTGGCTCTGCCGTTCTTCGGCATTGTGTCTGAGATCGTCCCCGTGTTCTCCCGTAAGCCGATGTTCGGCTACGCGGGCCTGGTGTTTGCAACGCTGTCCATCGCTACGCTGTCGATGGCAGTGTGGGCGCACCACATGTTCGTCACCGGCGCTATCCTGCTGCCGTTCTTCTCCTTCATGACGTTCCTGATTTCGGTTCCCACCGGCGTGAAGTTCTTCAACTGGCTGGGCACGATGTGGCGCGGACACCTCACATGGGAAACCCCCATGATTTTCGCCTTCGGTTTCATGGTGTCCTTCCTGTTCGGTGGCCTGACCGGCGTCATGATGGCCTCCCCGCCGCTGGACTTCCACATCTCTGACACCTACTTCATTGTTGCTCACTTCCACTACACCCTGTTTGGCACCATCGTGTTCGCCTCCTACGGTGGCGTGTACTTCTGGTTCCCGAAGATGACGGGCCGTATGCTGGACGAGCGCCTGGGCAAGATCCACTTCTGGATGACCTTCCTGGGCTTCCACGGCACCTTCCTGATCCAGCACTGGCTGGGTAACATGGGTATGCCGCGTCGTTATGCCGACTACCTTGAATCCGATGGGTTCACCCTGTTCAACCAGATTTCCACTATCGCCGCCTTCATTCTGGGCGCGTCTGTGATCCCGTTCATCTGGAATATCTTCAAGTCTTGGCGCTACGGCGAGGTCGTCACTGTGGACGATCCGTGGGGCTACGGCAACTCCTTGGAATGGGCAACATCCTGCCCGCCGCCGCGCCACAACTTCGTGTCGCTGCCGCGTATCCGTTCCGAGCGCCCCGCCTTCGAGCTGCACTATCCGCACATGGTGGAGCGCATGCGCGCTGAGGCGCACGTCGGCAGGCACTAGGTTCGCCCACAAGGGTTTGCCTGCTCTTGCTACGCACACATCACCCCCGGTTGGTTGGTCCGACCGGGGGTGATGTCGTATCTGCCGTGATGATCGTGAGACAATGACGCTCGTGACCGAAACGACCGACACCATGCACGACATTACGGTAAACCTCACCCCGGGCCTTAGCCCAGCGGTGATCACAGTGGCGGGTGCGGACCGCCCAGGCGTCTCCGGCGCATTCTTCCGCGTGTTATCCGCGTACCGCGTCCAGCTTTTGGACGTGGAACAGTCACTGTTTAGGGGGCGACTCAATCTTGCGGCCCTGGTGGGCATCAATGCCGACCGCGCTGACACCCTCACCGAAGGGCTGACCGAAACCCTCAAAGCATACGGTCAGAAAGTCACTGTGGAACTTAAAGGTGACCTGCACTTTGCACGCCCCTTATCGACGCACGCGGTGGTTGTTCTCGGTGCCCCAGTCACTGCCTCACACATCTCCCGTATCGGTCAAACACTGGCCGACTACGGTGCCAACATTGACACCATCCGTGGTATTGCCGACTATCCAGTGACCGGCCTGGAACTGAAAGTTACCGTTGCTGACCCCAAACCGGGCGGTGGTGTGGCGCTGCGTAAAGCATTGGCGGAACTCACCCGTGAGATTGGGGTGGATATTGCGATTGAGCGCGCGGGGCTGGTGCGCCGCTCAAAGCGCCTGATCTGCTTTGACTGCGATTCCACGTTGATCACTGGTGAAGTGATTGAAATGCTCGCCTCCTACGCGGGCAAAGAAGCCGAGGTGGCTGCGGTGACCGAACGTGCTATGCGTGGCGAACTGGATTTTGAGCAGTCGTTGCGGGAGCGTGTGGCCACACTGAAAGGCTTGGACGTGTCCGTGATTGACCAGGTTGCTAATGCCATTCAGCTGACTCCCGGCGCACGCACCACCATCCGTACGTTGAAGCGTATGGGGTATAAGACGGCAGTGGTATCTGGGGGTTTTATCCAGGTCCTAGAGGGATTGTCGCAGGAGCTGGAATTGGATTACACTCGCGCCAACACGCTGGAAATTGTGGACGGGAAACTCACTGGCCGGGTGATCGGCAAGGTGGTGGACCGCGCGGCGAAGGCAGAGTTTTTGACGGAGTTTGCTGAGGATTCCGGCATGCAGCTGCATCAGACCGTGGCCGTGGGCGATGGTGCCAATGACATTGACATGCTTTCTGCGGCGGGGCTGGGTATCGCGTTTAACGCCAAGCCTGCGCTTCAGGAGGTCGCGGACGCCTCGGTGAACCATCCTTTCTTGGACGAAGTGCTATACATCCTGGGTATTTCCCGCGATGAGATTGACGAGGCGGACCTGGACGATGGGTCGTTCCGCCGCGTCCCCCTGGAGCAGTGATGGATCCCACGTTGCTGCTGAAAGCCCACGAGCGCCTGCAACGCTGCATGGCAGACGATCGTGACGGGGAAAACCCGGATGACCCGTCAACTGTGCAGTCCATGCCGATCATCCTGAACATTCCCAAGGTGAATCCACCGGCGAAAACGGACCTGCTAGAGGCTGCCGCCAAGGCCACGGTGGCGTGCTGTTTAGACGACCGTGCGGGCGGCGACACTGCCTACGCTGAGGCGTTACAAAGCTGGTATGGTGCGCGGATCCGCAAAATCGCTCGCCGTGCCCGCAATACCGCCTGGGATAATGTGCATGACGTGCCGGGGGTGACGGTGGAAAGCGGGACGGCGAAGGCGCGTGCATGCGTGCCCACGGCGGTCGTCGATACGCATCCGCTGGTGTCCCGACTGCAGATCGGTGGCACGGACCTGCCTGACGACGCCCCGGGTCCGCTGCGGCTGGACGTACCTACAGTATTTGCGCAGCGCGACCTGGGTATGACGCTGGGGAAGGCGGCGGCGCAGGTGGGGCATGGTGCGATGCTGCTGGCTGCGGCGATGCCGCCCGAGTGGGTGTTGCAGTGGGCTGAGCGCGGGTTTGACCTGCAGGTTCGTGAGATTTCTGCGGAGGAGTTTGACAAGCAGTGTGCGCGTGCTGACGCTGTGCCAGTCCGTGATGCCGGGTATACAGAGGTTGATCCGGGGTCGTTGACAGTGGTTGCTGTTCCCACTCCATAAATATAGCTATTGTGCAGCAAATTAATTGCGGTGTGTGGTCATATAAGCAGCGCGGTTTTTGACCTGCTGTTTTAGCTTTGAAACTGCCTAAATAGAGGGTTGGGGAGCGCTGTGGGAATCGCTGATTTTTAGTAAAAAAGTGTCATAGTGTTATAAGTTAAAATTTATGAACCCTCAAAGTTTTCCAACGCTAAATGCTTCAGATGTGATAAGTGTTGCATGGCGGCACTTCTCACGCCAGTGGGTGCCGTGGGTGCTGTCAATGCTTGCTCTGATGGCGTCCATCTTTGTGCTTTTCGCCGTGATGATGGTGATTGTTTTGGCAACGGCTACGACAAAGACCGAGACCACGACATTCAGCACGACGCAAACGACGGAACCCAGCGGTGTGGGCCTTGTGGCAATGGCGATCTTCTACATCCTTATGTGGGTTGTTGCCGTTGTCTACTCGATTAATAGCTATCGAAATGCCTTCCGCGTAACCCAAGGCGAGACCATTGCGGTGGGGGATTTCTTCAAGTTCTCAGGTCTGGCGACTCCGCTTATTGTGAGTATTCTCTGTGGAATCATTATCTATATAGGTATGTTGCTATTCGTCATCCCTGGTATCATCGCCATGTTTGCGCTGATGTATGTTCCTGTAGCGGCTGTCATCAATAACTCTACCGTGGGTAGGGCATTTTCTGAGGGGTTCGCGGCGTTCAAAAACAACATTGGGCAATCAATTCTCCTTGCTGTGCTCCTTGGTCTGATTGGCCTTGCAGGTTCTCTGGTATTGGGCATAGGTAACCTGGTGACGATTCCCCTAGCAAACATCGCATTGGTTGTTGGCTACCTCATGGTGACAGGGCGTAACCTTGTCGTAGCGAATTAGCGTCTAAGGTTATATGACTGTGAATAATCCTCAATCTTATCCTCAGCCCTATGGGCAACAGGCGTTTGGCCAGCAGCAGTCTGGTCAGATGGGCATCGAAACGCTGAACATGTCGGATGCACTGAGCATTGCATGGAATCACTTTACTAGGCAGTGGGTGCCGTGGGTGCTGTCCTCGGTGATCGTTGCTATTGCTTTTGGTGTTCCTTTTTTCATCATGTACTTCGCACTGTTGGGGTGGATCATCTCAATGGAGGAATCCGCAACCAGCTCTTCATACTCACGTTATGACAGCTACGACAGCTATAACAGCTACAACAACACCACCACCGAGCCTGCCTTCAACCCATTCGCCCTGGGTGGGATCTCTATAGCTTTCATGCTCATCATGGTCGTGGGCATGGTGCTGCTCGTGATCTTCACACTGAACTCCTACCGCAATGCCCTCCGCATGACCCAGGGCGAAGTGATCAAAACCACCGATTTCTTTAGGATCTCAGGTCTGGGCAAACCCTTCCTCGTGCAGATTGTGATGGGTATTGCCATTCTGCCAGTGGCGCTGCTTACGTTCGGATTAGGGGCCATTGTCTTGGTCATCATGTGGATGTACGTGATGGTTGCTGCCTTTGCCAACCCTAACGCCAGTATTGGCGAGATTTTTGGTGACGGTTTCAGGGCGTTTAAGAACAATATGGGACAATCGATCCTGCTGGTAGTTGTGTGTTACCTCATCAACCTCTTGGGTGGCGCGTTGGTGTTAGGCACGCTAGTGACTGCACCTCTTCAGATGATTGTCCTTGCAGTCGCCTACCGTATGTGCAAACAAATGCCCATCGTCTTGCCACAGGGCGTGGGCAGTCAGGACACACACGCAGGTGGATATGGCCCGGGCGCTCCTGGTTCACAAGCTCCCACTATGCAAGCTCCCGGCACACAGCCTTGGTACGACCCAACTGGTGGTACCCAGAGCGGATACAGCCAGCCTGGGTATGGCCAGCCAGGTTATAACCAAGCAGGCTATGGTCAAACAGGATATGGCCAGACCGGCTACCCGCAGCCTGGTGGAAACGCGCAGCAAGGCGGACAGCAGCCCCCGAACCAGGGCTATGGTTACGGTGTCCAGCAGGGCGGCAACGATCAAGGTGGAGGTCAACCTGGGACCGGTTGGCAACCATGGAATCAGCAGTAGCGGGAACGTCGACACTGAATGTCGCTGATGCCATCAGTATCGGGGTAAGGCATGTTGGTCAGCAGTGGATTCCGTGGGCGACGGCCATGGGAGCGGTGCTGTTTTTATCGCTGGTTCCCTTCATCACCCTGATTCCAATGTTCGGTGTTGTAGCTGCTGAGGACTTTTTTGACGTCCGCATACAAGAAGGCACGATACTTGGCTCGGCTTTTGCCTGGATCTTTTTCCTCCTGCTGTGCGCTAGCGCGGCTGCAGCCCTGGTTTTTTGGCTGAATTCCGTGCGCAATGCGTACCGACAGTGTCAGGGCGAGGTGATCACCATTGGGTCGTTTTTCGCCCTGCGTGGCCTGCTCACCCCGTTTTTCACTCTGCTGTCTGTGGTTGTGATTGTTGGCGTGGGTTTGGTGATGTTCGTGATCCCCGGCCTGATCGTTATGGTGCTGCTCATGTACGTCCCGTTCGCAGCAGCTGAGCCTGGCAGCACGATAGCGGAAGCGTTTGTTCGTGGCTGGCAGGCGTTTGTGGATAATCCAGGGAAGTCCATTGGCCTGTGGTTGCTCGTCGCCGTCGTGTATTGTGTTGCTAACTTTACCTATTTTGCCTTGTTACTGGTCTTTCCTGTCATCCAAGTCATCATGATGGTGGCGTACCTGATGTGTGTGCGACGCCCCATCGCGTTGGGTGTGATTCCGGCGGGGACCTAAGGCAGCCCTAACGCTACTGCGACTACACTGAAACCGGCTACGGGTAACACGCTACTCTGGCCGGTTTTTCATGTGATGTGAGGAGCGACAATGACGACGGAAGCGCCCAAGACTCAGAAGAAGCCTCGGAAGAAGCGCAAAAACACTGGTTGGGTTCCCGACCAGCATGGTGCGTGGGTAATGGTGACGGTTCCACTGCTGCTGGGCGTGGGTCTGGCTGGCCCGTCGTGGATTCATCTTCCGCTGGCCGTTGCGTGGATGACCGGCTATTTTGCGTTCTTCGCCCTGGGGCTGTGGGTGAAGGCTAGGGGTCCGCGTAAGGCCGCTTTTCGACGTCCCCTTGCCACTTACGGCGGTGTGTCTGCCGCGGCGTCGATAATCGTCGTGGCGATGCACCCGGCTGTGGTGCTGTGGGGCGTGGTGTTTGCTCCGCTGGTGGGGGTTGCTGTGTGGGAGATGTATCGGCGCAGGCCACGGTCGCTGCTGTCCGGGGAGGCGACGGTGCTGGCGAGTTGCGTGATGGTTCCGCTGGTGTCCAGCGTAGTGGGGGCGACCCTAGATGCGCGCCTGTGGACGATCACGGCGTTGGTGGCGTTGTATTTTGTGGGGACGATTCCCTACGTGAAAACGTTGATTCGTGAGCGCGGTGACCATGTGTGGTTTGTCGGCTCGGTGGTCTACCACTGCGTCGTTACGGCGGTTGCTGCAGCCCTATCGGCTGTTGGGTACGCGTCGTGGTGGAGCGTTGTGGTCTTCGCGGTGCTCGCTGTCAGGGCATGGTGGATGCCGTGGTCGGTGGCGCATCGCGGCAAAAAATGGACACCTAAGGTTGTGGGCCTGTGGGAAGGCGCGTCAACACTTGCCGTCGTCATTGTGGCATTGTTGAACAATTAAAAACGGAAATTCCGTACAGGCACCGGGGAACCCTGAGTGAATGCAGATTTCAATTGCGGGGAATTGTAAGCCTTCGGTGGCATTAGCTGGTGGTCACTGGCGATCTTGGCGTACACCACAACATCGTGAAAATCGCCACGAATATATTCGCTATCACGGGCCACGCCTTCAAATACGAAGCCATTTCTTTCCGCGACAGTGCGCGATGGTGTGTTATCCAGGGTGGCGCGAAGTTCAACCCGGTGAATATAGTTGTTAAATGCGTGATCCAGCACAAGTTGCAGCGCTTGTGTCATGGTGCCGCGCCGCCGCGCCCAGGGGGCTGTGTTGTAATCGGCAAGCACGTTGCGGTTCTTTTCCGACTGCAGCTTCAGCATAATATTCCCGGCGTAACGGCCTGGGTTGTCGGCAAGCTCAATCGCCCAGACCAGGCTTGATTGTGGCCTGCTGTGCTTGTTAATGAACTCCACTGCCATGGAACGGCTGTATTCAAGGGGAATGGGAGTAAAACGCTGCATTTGCGGATCTATGGCTGCCTCATAAACAGCATCTGCGTCTTCTATGCGCAAGGCGCGGAGCGCAACTCTCTCATTGGATAGCGGTGTGAACGGTATTGGCCAGGAAAAATCACTCATTGGCTCACCGTACAACAGAAAACCGGGCAAAAACAGACCTTGGTGGGGATAAATAAATCACCAGGGAATGACCGGGAAATTAGTGTACAAAAAGGTTTTATGCCACATTTTCGGCACCCCCAAAAGGGGGCGTGAGCTTCTCACTTGCGGCTAGAATATCGGTCGGTATCAATTTAGCTAGCAACCAATCTACGTAACGCCGCCGTCACAACAGCGATATCGCTTGTTGGCCACAATGCTGGCATAGAACTGCGCAAAAAACCACCATAACGTTTCGTAGCAAAACGGCTATCCAACACAGCCACCACACCACGATCCGTCACATGCCGCAGCAAACGCCCTGCGCCCTGCGCCATCAACAACGCCGCATGTGTGGCGGCAACCTCCATGAAACCATTCCGGCCCTCCGCGTCGGCAGCCTCCTTCCGGGCTTGCAGCAACGGATCATCAGGGCGCGGAAAAGGAATCCGGTCGATCACCACAAGGGAACACGAACTCCCCGGTACATCCACGCCCTGCCACAGCGACAACGTGCCAAACAGACAGGAATTCTCATCCTTGGCAAACTTGTCCACCAACACCCCAGTCGAATCATCACCCTGGCAGAAAATATCAAAAGGCAACCGCGCCCGCATCGCCTCCGTGGCCTGCACCGCCGCGCGTCGGGAGGAAAACAACCCCAGCGTGCGTCCACCGGCGGCAGTGATCAAGCTGGCCAGTTCGTCCAAGAACTCCTCCGACAGACCATCCCGCCCCGGCTGGGGAAGGTGGCGGGTGGAATACAAAATCCCCGACTTCGCCGGGTCAAACGGGGTGCCCGCATCCAGGCTGTCCCAGCTGCCTTTCGGCAAGCCCCAGCTGGCGGCCATGGCGTTGAAATTGCCGCCAATGGTAAGGGTCGCGCTGGCCAACACTACCGTGTTGTCGAGAAACAGTTGGCTGTGCAGCAGCCCAGCCACTGACAGTGGCGCCACCTTGAGGGAGTCCCCGCGACGGTCATCACGGGTCAGCCACACGACATCCCGCTGTTTGGCGGGATCATCCTCCGCGAACACTTCCAGCATGCGAATAATCGAATCGTGCAGTTCCTGCAGGTGTGCCGAGAGGGAAGTGCGTTCCGCGTTCTTCTCGGGATCATTGGTTCCCTCGCCATCCGGGGCGGTGGCAATGGCGAACCGCAGGGACGTCAGGGCGTCGGTAAGTGCGCGCAGCGGGGGTTGCACCTGCTCGGGGAGGGTTGTCCAGCGGCCGTCGTTGCAGGTACCCAGGGCGTCGTCGAGTTCCTTGGCAAGGTCGGTCACCTTCACGTCGTGATCCTTGGTGCCGCCCAGCTTCCCGGCGCGCTTGGCAGCCAGGGTGAGGGCGGTGACGGACAGGTCGGCGGTGGCGACGGCGGTGATGCGGCCGTCGAGTTCGTGGGCCTCGTCGATGATCACCACGTCATGCTCCGGGAGGATACTCACCTCGGAAAGGGCGTCAATGGCGAGCATGGCGTGGTTGGTGACCACCACATCCACCTTCTGGGCTTTGCGGCGGGCCTGTTCAGCGAAGCAATCCTCACCCTGCGGGCAGCGGGAAGACCCCAGGCATTCCCGAGAGGTGACGCTGACCTGCCGCCACGCGAGATCCGGCACGCCCGGGTTGAGGGTATCGCGGTCGCCGGTGTCGGTGTCATTCGCCCAGTCTGCTAGGCGCGCGACCTGTTTGCCTACCCAGGAGAGGTCTTCCTCTTCGATGAGAGCATCGGGGTCCTCGTCGCGGGCGAGTTTGTTGAGGCACAGGTAGTTGGACCGGCCTTTGAGAATGGCGAAGGTGGGGGCGCGCTCCAGCAGGGGTTCCAGGGCCTCGGCAAGCCGTGGGAGGTCGCGTTCCACCAGCTGGGTTTGCAAGGCGATGGTGGCGGTGGACACCACAACCGTGGTGCCGGTGGCCTGGGCGTGCCGAATAGCGGGGACCAGGTACGCCAGGGACTTGCCGGTGCCAGTTCCGGCCTGCACGGCCAGGTGTCGCTGAACATCCAGGGCGCGGGTCACTGCCTCCGCCATACGCTGCTGGCCCGTGCGGGGGCTGCCGCCGAGGGCTGCGACGGCGGCTTCCAGGAGCTCGGCGGTAGTGGGAAGTGCACTGAGTGGGCGGGTGGATTGGGATGAGCTCAACGCTGCGATAACCGCCTAAAACCCAATAAAGCGTGTGGCTAGTGCAGGCTCGTCACGGGAGAGTGCCAGTCCTTCCCAAGGCAGGGTGACCAGCTGGGCGGCCAGATACTCGCGGGATTCCTGCAAGCTGGGCAGGCCCTCCAGTACGGAGCCATTGCGCATGAGCGGCACCGTCAATTCGGTGGCCGTCAACGTGCCGATGGTGGGGATATCGTTGGCAAAGGGGTATACGACCTCTTCCACGGCGGTGCCAGTGTTGCGGCTGGTACGCACAGCGCGCTTTGCGCCGCCGTAGCTGGCCTTGTTGCGGGAGCGCTTAGCCACTGGGCGGCCTTCCACCTCCACCAGCTTATACACCATGCCCGCCGTCGGTGCGCCAGAACCGGTGACCAGTGACGTGCCCACACCGAACACATCGACCGGGTCGCCACGCAAACCGGCGATGGCAAATTCATCCAGATCAGACGACACCACAATCTTGGTGTTGTGCGCGCCCAAATCATCAAGCTGTTTGCGAACCTGCCTGGTCAGCACGCCCAAATCGCCCGAGTCGATGCGCACGCCCCCAAGCTCGGGTCCTGCCACCTTAATGGCCGTCTCCACGCCCTTGGTGATGTCATATGTATCCACCAGCAGGGTTGTAGAAATCCCGAGGGACTCCACCTGCGCGCGGAACGCCGTCTCCTCGTTCGGGGTGCCGTCCTCGTTGACGTGCACCAACGTCCATGCATGCGCGGCCGTGCCCGCCGCAGGAATGCCGTAGCGGTGCGCCGCCTCCAGGTTCGACGTCGCGTCAAAACCAGCCAGGTACGCCGCCCGCGACGCCGACACCGCCGCATACTCATGCGTGCGACGCGACCCCATCTCAATCAACGTGCGGCCATCGGCAGCCGTCACCATACGGGCAGCCGCCGAGGCTATCGCCGAATCCGAATTCATGATGGACAAAATCACTGTCTCCAGGATCACGCACTCGGCAAACGTGCCGCGCACCGTCAGGATCGGCGAATGCGGAAAATATAAATCCCCCTCGCGGTAACCATCAATATGGCCCGAAAAATGGTAATTCCGCAGGTAATCCAGCGTCGTGTCATCCAGGAACGACAAGTTGGCCAGCTGCTCTTCCGTAAACACGAAGTCCTGCACCGCGCGCAACACACGCGCCGTGCCCGCCACAACGCCGTATCGACGCTCGTTAGGCAACCGGCGGGCAAAAACCTCAAACGTACACGGGCGATGCGCCGTCCCATCCGCCAACGACGCCTGCAACATGGTCAACTCGTACTTATCCGTCAACAACGCACTTGACCGGTGCGGTACGTGCGGACTTTCGGCAGTCGAGGCGTCGATAAGCGAAGCGTCAGATGTGGTATCAGTGGTTTTTTTCGAAACGCCCTTCGGGGGGTGCGTCGTGGAATTCTCGGTGTTCACAAACACAAAGTCTAGCGAGTTTTCCCCTCAGAGGGAGGCAACCAGGTACCCCATAACCCAACAAACCACTACTGTTGGGGCTATGAGTTCACCCGCAGCTGTACCCGTTGAATCACAACAGGTCGAGGTAGTCACGAGCGAAAACCTCCCCTGGATGTGTATCGTCTGGGACGACCCAGTCAACCTGATGAGCTACGTCACTTACGTCTTCCACACCATCCTCGGCTACGACAAAAAACGCGCCCACGAGCTCATGATGCAAGTACACACTGAAGGAAAAGCTGTGGTCAGCACCGGCGAAAAAGACAAAGTTGAAGGCGATGTGAAAAAACTCCACACCGCCGGCCTCTGGGCAACCATGCAACAAGCAGGGTAGTCAATTGTAGTAAGGTACAACAGTGCAAGCCTGGAAACGCAAAAAAGCCCTCATGCGGGCACCCAAATTCACCACCACCTTCGAGCCCATGGAACGCGAAGTCCTGGGGGAACTTGCCGCCACCGTCGCCGAAGCTCTGATCCACCGCTGCCAATCCGTACCCAAGGATGAACTCGAAGAACTGACTGGCATTCGCAGCGGCCACAAAGAAGCCCCCATGGACCCCTCCCTCGCGCGGCTCCTCCCGGACTTCGAGCGCGCCGGGGACGAAGAATACGAGGGCGACAACTCCCTCCTGCGCTCCATCCACGAAAATGACATTTGCCGCAACAAGCTAGAAAACCTGCAAGTAATCACCGAAGCGCTCGGGCCGGACGGCAATGTGCAGGTGGTATTGGATGAAACGCAAGTGCATGCCTGGCTCGCCGCCATCAACGATATTCGCCTGTATATCGCCTCGGGAGAGATCCACAGCGGCATCGATGGTGGGGTAGCGGCGCGCGAGGATCAGGAAATGCTCGTACAATGGCTCGCTTATAACCAGGAGTCCTTATTGGAAGCACTAACACAGGAGAAGTATTCCGGGTGAACTACCAATACCAACAGCCCTACGCGAGCCAGCCTGGGGATGGTTACAGTCCCTTCGGTGGCGCTGGCGTGAACAGCGCCAGTGGATTCGGCGGTCTCGGCGGCAACCCGGGTGTTCCAGGCACCCCTGGCGCGCAACCAACGCAACGATGGCGGCAGGTTCAGGAGAACGGCCACACCAGGCTTTTTACTGGTGTGACCTTGGCCATCGGTTACGTCGTGTCCATCTGGCTCGTGTTCTTTATCAACACCGGCCTGGGCAACAGCCTCAGCTACTACGGCATCCACCCCCTGGACCTATCCTCAGTGTGGCACGTGGTCACCGCGCCGCTGTTGCACCTGAACCTGCAACACATCATGTCCAACACCGTGCCCGGCGCGATTTTCGTGTTCCTGATTGGGCTGTCCGGGAAGCGGACGTTTTGGGAAGTGACACTGTTCTCGCTGGTTGTGGGCGGCGCCGGCACGTGGCTGTTCGGCGGTGTGGGCACCAACCACATTGGTGCCTCTGGGCTGATCTACGGCTGGTTGGGCTACTTGGTTATCCGGGGTTTTGCTAACCGCAGCGTGTGGCAGATTGTTATGGGGCTGTTCCTGGCGTTTTCCTACTCAGGTTTGATTTGGGGCGTTCTGCCCACGGACACAGGTGTCAGCTGGCAGGGCCACCTGTTCGGTGGAATTGGGGGAGTGCTTGCCGGGATGGTTATTACCTCTGATGACCCACCGGAGACGCAGCAGCGCCGTGCTCAGGGGCTCACCGGGAGGTAGGGCAGCGTTAGTTACCTCTCGCTGGCAATAGGTATAATCATTTTTCCGAGTTTTTTCCTGAGTTGCCGAGCGGGAGGAGATGGCTGTGCATTCAAGACTAGGCTTGCTGGGGTTGGCCGCAGGAGCGCTCGTCGTCATCGTGCTCATCAGCGTGGTCACTATCGCCCTCCGCATCTCAGCCTCGCACAACACCAGTCCAGGAATCGCCGCATCCACGGCGGTCCTATCCACCCGCCCTGCCCCCAGCACCCCGCCGCAACCGGGAACCAATGGAACCGGACAATCGGCACGAACCCGCGCCACTGAGGCGTCGACACGCGCCCCCAGCTCCGTGCCCAACACCGCCTTGCTTGTCGACGGCGTGCGAGCGCCGGCAGGTGCCGACTACACCAAGGCGTACGTCAACGGCCCCACCAGCGCCGAATTTGGGCGGAACGTGCTGGAAAAATACGGACCCATCGCCCGCGGGCAGGGCGAAAGCACTGTCGAACTGGACGTTCACAGCCCCGTCACCGGCAAAAACTATCGCATGACCTGTACCAATGGTGGGAAAATCGTCTCCTGCACGGGAGGCAACAACGCGCAGGTATTCCTCACTAGGTAGCGCAGGTGAGTAGCATTGGTGAGCATGGCGGAACGAAACGCACCCATCGGCATCTTCGACTCCGGCGTCGGCGGGCTCACCGTCGCTCGGGCCATTGTCGACCAGCTGCCTGACGAATCCATCATCTACATCGGCGACACCGCCAACGGCCCCTACGGCCCCCAACCCATCAGCCGCGTGCGCGAACACGCCACCCGCATCGCCGACGAACTTGTCGCCCGCGGCTGCAAAATGCTCGTCATCGCCTGCAACACCGCCTCCGCAGCCTTCCTCCGAGATGCCCGCGAGCGTTACGACATCCCCGTGGTTGAAGTCATCCTTCCCGCTGTCCGGCGCGCCGTGGCCACCACCCGTAACGGGAAAATCGGCGTGATAGGAACCCAAGGAACCGTCAACTCCGGTGCCTACCAAGACCTCTTCGCAGCGTCCCCCCACGTCACCGCCTACGCGCAAGCCTGCCCACGATTTGTGGACTTTGTGGAACGCGGCATCACCTCCGGGCGGCAAATCCTAGGAATCGCCCAAGCCTATGTGGAGCCCCTGCAAGCCGCAGGTGTGGACACGCTGGTACTCGGTTGCACCCACTACCCGCTGCTCTCCGGCGTTATCCAGCTCGCCATGGGTGAGCACGTGACACTCGTCTCCAGCGCCGAAGAAACCGCCAAAGACGTTGTGCGCATTCTTAGTGAGAATGACATGCTGGCGGAGCGTGATGGTGACGGGGCCGAACCAGTGGTGCGGAGCTTCGAGTCTACTGGGGATCCAGCTTTGTTTGCCCAGCTAGCCGACCGATTCCTCGGCCCTCATGTGACACAAGTCAGCCAATTGGGAACTGTGTAATATTCCTTGCAAGAAGCCGTCTGAGAAGGGCAAAAAGTTCCCCAAACCATATGCGGCATGGCACAGTAGCCCTTATGAAGTTGACGATCCTCGGATGCACCGGAAGCCTTGGCGGTCCCGACGGACCCGCCTCAGGCTACCTCCTCACGGTGGACCGCATGCCCGCGCTCCTCATGGACATCGGACCCGGCGTACTGGCAAAAATGCAGACAGTGCACCAGCCGGAGGATGCCCACGTTGCCTTCAGCCACCTTCACCCTGACCACTGCCTCGACTTCCCCTCACTCATGGTCTGGCGGCGATTCAGCCCCTCAGCCACCACCGACCGCCGGCACATGTGCCTCGGGCCGCGTGACACCCCAGTGCGCTTGGGTCGACTCTCCGCCGACACGCCCGACGGCATCGACGACATGTCTGACACCTTCGCATTCAATGCCTGGACTGATGGTGTGAGCGAAATGGTCGACCGACTCACCATCACCCCCTATGCCACCGTCCATCCCATCGAATCATACGCGCTCCGCGTCGAAGAATCTGGGGCCAACGGCGGTGTGATTGCTTATTCCGGCGACTCAGGCTGGACTGACAACCTCATCGACTGCGCCCGCGGTGCCGACATCTTCATCTGCGAAGCCACCTGGGGCGCAACCAGCGAAGGAAAAACACCCGACATGCACCTCTCCGGTGCCGAGGCTGGGCGCATCGCCCGCGAAGCAGGCGTGGGCAGATTGGTTTTGGTCCACATTCCGCCGTGGGGCGATCCCTTGGGGGCTTTAAAGGCCGCCCGCTCCGAGTTTTCCGGCGAGGTGATTGTAGGGACGAGCGGAATGGAGTTTGAGGTGTAGGTTGGCAGAGCGCTGAGGAATTACCCCCGCGCGGAAACCCGCAGCCGGTGGTGGGCGTCGAAAAGCTTGAGGTAGGCGAGGTAGAGCACGGCGAAGCAAGCAGCGGTGGTGGCGGCAGCAATGACAAACATAATGACTATCTGGTAGCGCACGGCCGTATCGGGGGAGGAGCCGCCGAGGATCTGGCCGGTCATCATGCCGGGGAGGCTGACCACGCCCATCACCGCCATGCTGTTGAGCGTGGGGATCAGCGCGGTGCGTAATGCGCTGGTGAAGGCGCTGTGGCTGGCCTCCCAACGCGTGGCACCCATGGCCAGGAGTGCGTCTATGCGTTCGCGACTGTGGTGGAGTTCCGAGGTGTAGCGGTCCACAGCCAGGGAGACGCCGGTCAGGCCGTTACCCAGAACCATGCCCAACATGGGAATGAAGTACTGCGGGTCATACCACGGGCGCACGTCCACAATAATGTGCAGCGCCAGGGCGGTGAGGAGGAAAGAACTGCACATGATGGCAAGGAAACAGTCGAGAAGCAGGCGCGGGTAGGGGTATTCGGGGCGCTTGCTGGCGGCCTGTGAGGCGAGGAACGCCATTATCACCCCAATCGCCAGCACCACCACCGGATTGTGCAGGGAAAACACCCATCTTAGGATCAAGCCGACCAGCAGCAGCTGTGCCGTCATGCGCAGGCCGGAGATGAGGATGTCTCGACCCAGGCCCAGGCGAAGCCGCCATGATAGCCCCAAGGTGAGCAGCATCAACCCCGCCGCCATGGCGAGATGCAGGGTACTAATCTGTTGAGCCACTGCCGCCTCCCAATGAATACTGATCCGTGGCGATGCGCTTCTTCGCCTCATCATCATGCCCAACCCACAGCAACGCCCGCTCACCCGATGTGGACCACGCCACCACATAATCTTCCGTGAGTCTCGCCAACTGGTGGTCCAGAGCCGCCGTCACCTCATCCAACAACAACACCTGCGGATCCAGCTGCAACGCCCGCGCCAGCGCCACCGACTGCTGCTGACCACCCGATAGCGTATCGACGTCCTGACGCAACAACGCCGCGTCCCTCCCCAACGCCTCCAACAATTCCGCCGCCCTGCCTTCATCCCACGCTCGGTGCTGATGCACCCCAAACCCAAACGGCTGTGCCATCGCATCCGAAACCGTGCCCGGCGCGAAACTCGGGCGCTGCGGTACATACATCACGCGAGAACGATACCGGGGCACACCCCACTCGGCAGGAGTTTTGCCGTGGAGCCGACACTCACCATCGCTGGGATCCAAACCCACGACGGCGCGGAGGAGAAGGGACTTACCGGAACCGGAGGGGCCGTCGATAAGCAGGCGGGAACCAGGGGAAACAGTGAAGTTAACGTCCCTCCACACGGGAACCATGCAGGTGAGGTGCGAAACAGTCAACACTCCACTGATAGTAGGCTAAAACGCATGACTTCATTCAAACGAGCCGACGGCCGCGCCCAAGACGAGATGCGACCCATCCGCATCACCCGAGGATTCACCAACAACCCCGCAGGCAGCGTGCTTGTGGAATTCGGCAACACCCGCGTCATGTGCACCGCCAGCGTGGAAGAACGCATCCCGCGCTTCAAATACGGCTCCGGGGAAGGCTGGCTCACCGCCGAATACTCCATGCTGCCCGCCGCCACCCACGAACGCATGCCCCGCGAATCCATGAAAGGCAAAGTCAAAGGCCGCACCCACGAAATCTCGCGATTGGTTGGCAGGTCCCTCCGGGCGGCTATTGACCTGCGGGAACTCGGGGAAAACACCATTGCCATCGACTGCGACGTCCTGCAAGCCGACGGCGGCACCCGCACCGCCTCCATCACTGGCGCGTACGTCGCCCTCGCCGACGCCATCGCCGAACTGAAACGACGCGGCGTGGTCACCGGAAACCCCCTGCTCCCGCCCGTTGCAGCCGTCTCCGTTGGGCTCATCGACGGCCACGTCTGCCTTGACCTGCCCTACGAAGAAGACTCCCGCGCCGATGTGGACATGAACGTCATCATGACCGAATCCGGGGAATTCGTGGAAATCCAAGGCACCGGCGAACACTCCACCTTCACCCGCGAACAACTGAACCAGCTTCTCGACGCCGCGGAAAAAGGCTGCCGCGAAATCATTGCCGCGCAGAAAGCGGCGTTGGAGGGGGAGCTTGGTGGCTCGGGTGGTGTTGCGGGGGATGGTGTTGCGGGTGGTGGCGCATGAAAATCCATGTAGCCTCCCGCAACCCCAAAAAACTCCAGGAACTCGCGCGTGTGTTGGATGCCGCAGGGATCGACGGGGTGGAACTCGTTTCCACAGCTGACGTTGCACCCTACGAAGAACCCGTGGAAAACGGCCGCTCCTTCACCGACAACGCCCTGATCAAAGCACGCGCCGGGGCAGCTGCAACCGGGCTTGTCACGCTGGCAGACGATTCCGGGCTGACCGTTGATGAACTCGGCGGCATGCCTGGAGTACTTTCCGCGCGCTGGTCAGGCCAGCATGGTGACGACGCCGCAAACAACGCACTGCTGCTCGCACAAATGGCGGATGTGCCCAACGACCGTCGAGCAGCCGCCTTTGTGTCCGTGTGCGCGCTGGTCACCCCGGACGGTGCGGAATATGTCTCCGAAGGTGTGTGGCCCGGGCTTTTGCTGAGGAGTGTTGTTGGGGAAGGTGGTTTTGGGTACGACCCGATCTTTGCTCCCCTGGACGAGGCGGCGGGCGGGCGCAGCTCCGCCGAACTAGCGCCCGAAGAAAAAGATGCGCTCTCACACCGCGGCAAAGCACTCGCGGGGCTTGTTCCTGTGTTTAGGGAGTTGGCGGCGGGGTAGGGGGCTTGTGTATGGGGGGCTCGGCAATTTTACCGGCAAAAATATATAGCGTTCGGTAAAATTACCCTCATGGGATCATGGTGGCGCAGCGGCAAAGTAGCAACGTTATTGCTTATTGTGTTGCTGGCAATGCTGGCGGGCCGCTACCTTGGTGGTCCGGGGCTTGGGGGAAACAATGTTTTTGATTCCATAGGAATATTTGGTGACAAAAACACAAGAGCCATGAAGAGCTGGTTGAAAGAGCAGGGGAGTGTGGAGAAAGCCTCTGTGAGCAGTGATAAAGGTTACCGATATAGTCTTGAAGCCAAGGCGACCATGAAGAAAGATGCCAGCCCTGACGATGTATGTGCCCTGCTGGAGGGAGCTGCGGCGAAGGCGAGGACTGGCCTAGAAAACCCCCTGCGATACGGAGACGACTTCACTATCGACCTCACGTGGGATTACCAGAGCGGAACTTCCATGGAATTTGATAATATGCTCTCCGCGACGTTAAACAACCTCCAGGAAGAGGAACTTGTTAAAAAGCATTGTGCACTCGTGGATATCGGAGCAGAAGAAGTTGGCCCTGAGATTCGTGACATAAAGGTGTCTGATCACGGTATCTGGGTGCAGAGAGACACCGTAAATGAGGTGCCCGCTAGTCTCAGTTCCAGGTCGCTGCAAGGAATCAACACTGATGATACTTATTACCACGACTATTATAATGTTCATCAGTGGTATGTGATTAGTGAAACCGCATTAGCGTCGGAAGAATCTGGGGATGGCAGTGACCTAGTGAAGCGGATTACTCAAACCCCACAGCAAGAGCAAAAATTTGTAGCATCCCTTGAAATTAATACTCTGAAAAAACCTACTGGTGGCGATAAACCGCACGTGAAAGTTCGGCTCGGGACGGACGCCGACCACAAAAAACTCACGGTGGCATCAGCAGCGCCAGTACTTGCAGAAATCATGGGCGATACTAGGTTTTCCTACGTTCAGCTATGCAATTGGGAAGAGACAGATACGGGCGTTGGTTGCGTTGAATACCAGATGGCGGACGGCGTTGTTGATGCCACAAGCGGTGCACCCCACCCGCTTGCGCAAAAGATTTACGACACCGCCGCCGCACTCAAACTGCCGGCTGATTAAAGCTAGCCGCACTATTTTGGCGGGCTGCGGTGGTTATGGTCTATGAAACTGCAACGCTGGGCGGGTGTGAGCCGCATTGTCATAGACCACAACGCCCCGTGTGCAAAGTTTGCTTACGTACAAGCCGGAAAAACGGGGTTTTTCGTGCCTGAACATAAGCACATTTCACACACCCCCTCCGTGCCGGGCACCGCACCCCCACTGCGATGTAAAGTTTGTATACCTTCAAGCTCGAAAACCAGCGATTTCGAGCCAGAAGATATACGCACTTTACATTCCTCAAAAGGCTAGCGGCATTGCTGTTTCAGCCAGGCTGCTGCTTCCTCGGCGGGCTTGTCGGTGGTGACGTCGGGGTTGATGGGCTCCTCAGCGAATTCCTCGCCGGTGCGGGCGACATCCTTCGCCATGGTGATGACGAGTGACGCGCCGTCAGGCATCTCGATAGGCACGTTTGCACTGGTGAAACCAGCGGTTGGTTGGCCGAATGTTCGTGCGTTGCTGAGGCCCCTAAAACTCAGCACCGTCGCCTCGGCCGAGCTGGCAGTGTCTTTGTTGGTCAAGATGGCCACGGGCTTATCGGTGAACTTGCCTTTCGACGCCGCCGTGGTGTTTGTGCCCCCTCCTGTGACAGAGGAACCGTCAATCTTCACGTCTGTCGTGGTGTAGCGGTTCTTGAATTGCATCACGGTACCGTCGGGAAGCAGCGAACTCACGCCTGCGAGCATGGGGCCCATGTCGCCGCCGTCATTGCCCCGGAGATCAATAATTGCGCCGCAGGATTTCGGCATGTTGTCTACCAGACCTTTTGCTGCGGTGTCAGCGTATTCCTGGCCGACAGGACCGCCCGCCAAGCTGGGAAGCTTGGCGGTCACAATGCCATCAGCGGCGGTAACCTTGGGCAATTCAGTGTTGTCCTTCGTGCCGCTAATGTTGTCTTCGGGCGGCCTGAAAGAGGAATGCTTACCACCTGCGACACGCGCGACGTCGTTAAGGACCGAATATGTGTCCTTGACGGTCTTGGCATCTTTCACCTTGACCTCAGCGTCTTTGCGTGCCTGCGCAAACTCGGGTTTATCGGCATATATGCCATAAACCTCGATGAGATCAAGCGCATATGTTGCGTATTGCTGTGGATTGTTGGGATCCTTGGGCTTTTCGGGCTCCTTGGGTATTGTCTGCTGAGAAGAAAGATCAGCGGGGATGCTTTGGGCGTTGTTCAGCGGCGCGGCACTTGCGGCGGGAACCGCGATGCACAGTGCGGCAGCAGTAGCGGCGGTGCTGATGGAAACGAGGGTCTTGTTCATGGTGAACTCCTAACTGAAAAGAGGTCTCCGGGTTGGCACTCCAGTGCTTCGCATAGTGCCGCCAACGTGGAAAAACGGACAGCTTTAGCGCGATTGTTTTTAAGGACTGAAAGGTTGACGGCAGTCACGCCCACTTTTTGGGCGAGTGCTGAGAGCGTGATCCCACGTTCCTCAAGAAGCTTGTCAAGGTGGCAGTAGACTTTACTCATCTAACCCACGCCCTCCTCGTTTTCTTTCACGGCGACACCATAGACGCACTACAGGCACCACGCTGAATAGTAATAACTATTATAGTGAAGGCTGAGTTGAAAAATAGGCTGCAATATAGCGGTATTGAGAAGTGCGGTCTGTGTTATGCCAGTGTGCTTACGCGTCCTTTTGTGCGGATACGGTCTAGTTGCCGCCACAAAATAGCAACAAAGCTGTACTGAATATAATTGAGCTAGAGCACTCTTTGTATGACTCTTTGTGTGCTTTCCATACTGTGGGTATAGCCTGTGGGCATAACGGTCTCTTTTCTGCCTTATGGTTGAGCTCGGTATTAGTGCGATATGGCTTGTACGCTGCGCATATGTTCTGTACGTTCCCCGGTAGTTGCACCCCACATGGTGGCGATGGTTGAGAATATGCTGGCATTTTCGGTCAGTATGGTCATAAGCGTGATTCCGTCCGCTAGGACGAACATGAGCAGTGCTGTACTTTCTTTTTTATGGTTTTGCGGTGTGTCCACGATAGTTCCTTGTTCATCTTGCGGTTGAGGTAGATGGTTGCTTTGTGCTTCATGCGTTAAATCAACCCCTCCTGGTCCTCCTGCATCTGTATGCCACGTTTGACTATGATTGTCATGATGATGAGGGTGATCAAGAAGAAATAGCTGACAGTGAACATGTAGTTGGGGAAGGTAAACTGGTGGGACCATTCCCGATTGAGGTGGTGCTGGTGTGATATAACGTCTGCGCCTAAAAGTTGAAGCCCGTATCCAAGAAACGTTGCTGCAACTGCAATGCACGATCGGCGAAAGAGGCAGAGAACTTTTAGGCTAAAAAATTCGTTCCGCAGTGCGCGTCGTCCGATCTGGATGAGAAAGATGGCTCCAGCAATGAGGGCAATGGATCTGATAACGAACCCGCCCGAGAGGAGGCTAAAGCCTAAGGGGCTGGTGCCGCGAAAGTGGATTCGCCCGTTGGGGGCGACATCGTGTCCGAGGGCGACAGCGACAGGGTGATTAATTCCCTTGTAGATGAGGCTGGTTGCTAGGTCGTAGAGGACGCATCCAATCACAAACCCGAAGGCGATGATCAGCGCCGCAAGGTCCCTGCGCTCCTTTCTTATGTTGTCGAGGCTACTCATTGCGACTCCTTACTCTGTTGGGGATGGGGGAGCGTAACGTCGATGCATCGATAGACGATAGGCTATATCGACTAACGATATGTTGCAAGTAAGAAGCATAAAAAAATCCGCCGTGATCGGCGGGTTTTGCAAAAAGGTTTCCCTTAGCTATGCAGGTCAGAGGTTAAAAGCCGCTGTGACTTCCTTGCGGCGCTTAGCTTCGATCACAAAAGATAAGAAGGGGATAGTACCCGCAAGTGCGGTAGTGATCCACTTAACCGGTTCCCAACGCGCTTTCACACCTAGATTCAACGTGGTGATCAGGTACACCATGTAAAACAGGCCGTGCAGCTGCCCAATAATGCGCGTCCACGTGGGCATATCGATCCCCACGATGTACTCCAGCACCATGCGCGTGCACAAAATCAAAAGCCACACGCCCGTCACCCACGCGGCAATGGAGAAAAACCTCAACGCCTGCGCAACTCGGCGGGCGCGGTCAGGGTTGACAGAAGGAGTGGTCATTGTTGATCCTCATCATGGTCGGAATTAGTCTGCGCACTGTCGTTGCGCCTACGTTTGCGGGTGGGGGCATTCAGCCGGTTAAAGGTATCGACGTCCATCGACGGACGCTCCGGCAGAAAATCCTCCGTGATTTCCGTAACGACGCCGCGACTCCGCGCCGTCTCCTGTTCACGCTCCACGGGGGATATTCCAGTCTGTTTAACCTCGTCCTCATACTCGTTGAACTTGCGGTACGCGTACACAAAAAACGCCCCGAACAGCGGCCACTGCAATGCGTATCCAAGATTCTGAAACGTGCCGCTGCCTGAGCGGAACCGTGTCCACTGCCACCATGCCAATGCGAACGTGGCCAGCACGGCGATAGTCAAAAAAATCACCGGCACTATACGACGCCGCTTGCGTCGAGGTGCACTCTGCTTTGGTCCGCTCACAATACAACAGAATATCAGCCCACTATGCAGCGCCGGCGCGTGAGCGCTAACGGTAGTTGCACGGCGTCGATAAGCTGTGAACAGGTGTTACCTTCCAGAGAGAGGACATATCGCGTTCCGCTCCATCTAAGAACGCCTGACTGGCAAGGAAATTTGGATCCTGAGGCCAGCAGAATGGGGGAGTATCAAGTTTGTATACCGTCAGGCACAAAAATCGGCGTTTTCGGGCTTGAGCGTATACAAACTTTGCTTGTGCGCTGGGATTCGGTGCGAACTGGGCCCTTGAACAGCGTTAGTGCAAAGGTTTGCATGAAGATAAGTCCATCGCTGGGTACGAAATTCGATGATTTCGAGCCTGGCGGTGGACCGATTTGACAGGCTTGGGTAGGGGCGGAGCAGGGGTGCGAAATTTGCTTATGTCCAAGCTGCACATCGGCCCGTTTTGCGACCTGGCGATAGGCAAACTTTTATGCAAACTTTGTCGGGTGATTCTTGCCCAGCCTGCTCCCCATCTTCTTGAACTCCGCCCCATCAACGCCCGGCGGAGGAAGTTCACGAAGATGCTTCTTCAACCGATTGGATTCTGTGGTTAAGGTGGCAAATGTCATGCCGCCGGAAATGATGCCGCCCAGTACAGGAACAGCTTTGGAAATACCTTTCCCCACGGTGTCTTTGGTGATCTTGATGCCAACAACCCTAAGCACCTTTTTCATCGGGCCGTACCACGCGGTTTTGGTAAGCGCTGCGTTTGTGACTTGCTTCTGAACCGCTTTGGTGGCACCTGTCGTAAAAGCTTTGATGCTGGTTGATGCGCTGGAAACCCCCATCATGACACCGAGTAGTGTGACCATTTTTGCGAAAGTCTCATCATCAATCTCGTCAACGTCGTCGATCAGATTTTGCCACCCGTAGGTGTACGCAATTTTCTGCATGATGCGGAATGCGTGAATAAAGTAGTGCAACAAATCCGCATCGAGTTTTTGCATATTTCTGATGGTATACCATGCTCTGTCGGGTGCAAATTTTAAGCATCATAAACGCTTGCAAAAGTGAATTAAATCACATGAAGAAGATTTTAAGAATTTCGGGTTGGGGCATTTTGGTGCTCCTGCCATGGCGTACCGATTCCAACGGCTCTACTCAATTAGATGCGACATCCCAGCACCGGCCAGGAACCATAATTTTTCTTCGCGGACATCATTATCTGGCACTAATCTGCATTCAGCGATCCTGAGGTGGCTTGACCATCAGCATGTAACAGCGCACTGATTGCCTGCGCTTCATATGTTGGATGCGGGGCATCAAAATTATAAAATCACCATCTCGAAACATTTCGCCCCACAGGTGCTTGAAGCTTGTTGACTAGTATGCCGCCCATTTATCTACCCCGAAGGGGCTACTTCAGGCTGAGCGTAACCATTGTGAATAGTCGGACCGGTATGAGCGATTTTACATAGGCCGGCTTGCCCTCTTAGTAGTCTCGATCGTTTGCTGGATGTTTTGAAATCACTGGCCAAGACATCGAGATAATTCACGCCACACGCCCATTGGCTAAGTCAGGCATGTTCGGAGTGGTTCAGCCTTGCAAGCGCATCCACGACTTGCTGCAGTTCTGTAGATACAATGCGCCAGACTATATGCATATCAATTTCGCCGTACCCATGGGAGATGGCGTTGCGCATTCCGATGAGGCGATGCCAATCGTCGCTGTGGTGTGCTTGGTAGAAGTCTGGAAACTGCTGACGAATTTTGGAGAGATTTTCACCCATTTCCTGTAGCCGCATGCATATTGCATCCTGCATGATTAGGGATCGTTGAAACTCATCTTCAGTTTCGGGTGTGTACTGTAGAACTCGCTTTCCTGCTTCAACTGCCATTTCAATGTATGGCACTGGTGATTTCATAGTGGTAGCTCAATAAGTTCTGGCTCAATGTAAGGACGGAAAGGTTCCTTGATTGATGTAAGAATGTCAAAGCTTCTGCCGGTGGCCGCTTCGAGTGCTTCCTGAAGTAAGAATAGTTGACCATAGTCAACAGGGCCATCTGGTTTTACGAGTAGGTCAATATCGCTAGCGGGTGTCAGTTCGCCACGTGCTGCGCTTCCAAAAAGTTGGGCTCGAACGATCCCGAAATCTCGCAGAATTGACAAGACTGTTTGCTCATAGGGAAGGGTGTAGTCCGGCTTTGCTGATGTTATGCCGCTCATAAGTACTCAGTCTAACAGAGCAGGTTCCAACTGGTGAGGAGGTATGAAGACCTACATGTGACACACAACAAACAAGTCTATTCCGCTTGAGTTGACGCAATAGTCTACAACCATGACCCTAGTGCTCAACGTCGGCGAGTACCATCTTGAATACCACATCCAACCAGGCAATGGTCCTGCGGCGTTATTCCTGAATGGTGGGCACACGAGTGCACTATCGCCGGCGTGCGATCAGTGGGTTTATAGAGCATGACTGGACAGTCATCATGGTATTGCGACCAGGGTATGGTCGAACATGCAGTGCGTTAGTAGGGCACAACGGGGATTCTGAGGCAGCTCTGTGCCGACTGCTGGATGAACTAACTGCTGAATGGCCTAAAAATAGCCTCGGCGACAGTCGTTGTAATCTCCGCTGGTGGTCGCGCAGCCACGAGATTTGTAGAACTCTATCCCGAGCGCGTCAATACATTGTTGCTGGTCAGCTTAGTCAGCTTAGCTTCATGGCCCAGTATGCCAACGCATATTGCAGTGCACATTCTATTCAATCCACTGGTCAAACAAGCCACAAGGCCACTAACACGAGGGCTACTGCGCCGCTACCCAGAAGCAAGCTTGACGCAGCTGATCGCACTCCTCACTACATTGCCAGCTAAAAAGTCATGCAGGGAATATCAGAAGACTAGAGGCAGAAGTATGTGCATTTCTTTACTGCTCTACGATCACAACAAGGCTTCATCAAAGAACTTCACCGAGAAACACGAACACGCAATCCGCAGGCTATTACTTGCCCGACCCTAATAATCCATAGCCGCTTCGACGGCTCGGTTCCGCTGGACCCTGCAATGCATAATACTCGCGACATACTCGCAGCTGAACTGCTCATCATCGATGCGGAAACTCACCAGGGGGCTCAGTGATACATGGCATACGGCACTAATCCATAAGAACATTAGTTAGATATTCGCCGTATTGCTAGCGCTTACTAAATTAAAAAAGGAAGTGCGGTAGTGATTGTACTGATAATAAACGCTATAATCGGTAGTTTGCGATCATCATCCTTGTTGAGCGACAGGATGCTAAACACGAGCCCTAGCACGCCCATCCCATTAGCAGCAAAACCTATGACCCCAAAGGTGATACCGAGAGTCGCATATATGTCACTTTCGTTTTCTTCTTCAGTGTCTTTCATGGACGCCACCCTAACATCAAAAAGAGGTAGCACGTCGCTGGGAATAGCTGTTTTCTTCTAACAGCCAGCATTCCCAGAACTACCCCACCCCCACAACGCTCCCTTTCCGCCCGTCCACCATGATTTTCTCGCCATCCTTAATCCGCAAGGTCGCATCACCCGTCCCAAGAACAGCCGGAATCCCGTATTCCCGAGCAACAATCGCGGCGTGCGAGAGCGGGCCGCCGATGTCGGCGACCACGGCAGACGCGACGTCGAAAAGCGGTGTCCACGTGGGGTCGGTGAAGGGACAGACCAGAATATCTCCGGGCTGCAGGCGTCCAAAATCGGCGGGCGTGCGGATAATCCGAGCGGTACCCACCACCTGACCAGGACTCCCGGGAACACCGGTGATCGCATCAGCATCGCTGGTGGACTCGCCGCGATCCCACCACACCGCCTCCGCCGTGCCGCGCTGCCGCCGACGACGCTCAACCACCTCACCACGCGACACCCCATCGCGCAAAGCGTCGGTGACCTCGTGAAAATACAGGTAGCGAATATCATCGGCAGTCTCCAGGACGCCGCGATCAACCAACCGCCGGGCAAGCTCGCGCATGGCGGTCCGGGCGAGCACCAGCACCTCTTCAATCACATACAGCGTGCCTTCGCGACCAACATGCAGCGCCCGCAACTTTTCCACGGTCGTGCGCCAGCTGCCATGCAGCAACCTGGGCAGATGCTTCTCGACGGTCGCCACTGCCGAGCCAGTCACCGCCGAACCCGAAGCCTGTTGGCCCCGCAGCGACACCGCAATGAGTTCGTACAAACTCTGTGGGGTCTCCCGCCATGAGGTATGCGAAAACGGCACATACATGCAGGCCGTCCGCGCGCCGTGACGCTGCAAGAACGCGTCCACCTCAGCCAGGAACCGCGCGCTGTCCGGCGCAGACTGCAGCGCCTGCTCGATCTGCTCCGGCGGGGTTTTAGTGAACACATCCGCCAAGCCAGACTCTTGCGCGGTGGCGGTCAAATCCCGAATCCCAGCCAACACGTTTGCGGTGACGTAATCCAGATCCTCGTACAAGTCCTCCGTGCTCACGTGATCCGATTGCCGAGCCAGCCGAATCAACGCCTTAGCCTTGGACCGCAACACCGTCATCGGTGCCAGGTAATAGAGGAAACGATCAGACATCAGCCGCGCTGCCTGGGCCAGAATCTGCTCCAGCAACACCACCACCTCGGTATCAGACGCATCCCCGCAGGCAGCGGCGCGATGCGCAAGCCGAGCCAGATCCTCCTGCACTTCTTTTTCCTCCACAGGCCAGCGGGTCGGATCGTGGCGCATGCCCTTGACAAAAGTCCGAGGCAACCGCGACACCACAGCCACATCAGGCCGCGGTGCCTGTGCATGAATACGAATCACGCCGTCATCATCGCCGACAATAATCTCGTGGGCTGACGGCGCGTTCAGGCCAATCATCCGCATAGAATCCTGTATCGACTCCTGCAACGCATGTACCGCTACCAGATCCAGCGGATACGGCGCCGGATAATGCTCCATCAGGTCATCCCGAAGCGTGCGCTCAACCCGACTCCGCGCAGGTGAATGCCCCTCCACGCTCGTCGCGTCCGTGCTCGCCACCGTGGTGATTGGCCGGGCCTGCAGCAGGTAGAGCTCGCCGTCAGCGAAGGCCCATTCAATATCCTGCGGGGCGTCGTAATGCTCCTCGACCAGGTGGCCCAATGCCACCAGCTGTTGGATCGCCTGTTCATCAAGGCAGGGGAGTGCCTGGTCTTCTAGTGGTACTGGCGTGGTTACGGTCGCGGCCCCATCGGCCATATCGATCCGGGTTTCCTTGCTGCCGATGGTGCGTGAGGCAACCGTGACCGGCTCCCGCGTCACCGTAAACGTATCTGGCGTGACCAACGCCGCGACCACGCTCTCACCAAGCCCGTAGGCGGCGCTGATCATCATGTCGGTGTTATCGGCCATGGGGTTGCGGGTAAACAGCACGCCGGAGACGTCGGAACTAATCATTGTTTGCACCACCACCGCCAGCGCCAGCCCCTCGCTGGGCACGCCGTGTTTGCGCCGGTAGGACACCGCCCGTTCGTTCCATAGCGACGCCCAGCAGCTGCACACCGCATCCCACAACGCGTCCACCCCGGTTATGCCCAGGTAGGAGTCCTGTTGCCCGGCAAAGCTGGCCTCGGCAAGGTCTTCCGCAGTTGCCGACGACCGCACCGCCACCCGCGCCCCATCACCCAGCGCCGCATACGCCTGCTCAACCTCCACCCGCAGGTCTGCCGGTATGGTGACGCTTCTGACCAGCTGTTGCGCCTGTTCAATGTCCTGCTTATCGACGGCCGCGATCAACTCAGCCTGGATACTCTCGGTTGCGGTTGTATAAGCGCTGGTATCAATAATGAACCCCGGCGGCACGGGAAACCCCGCTGCGGCACATTCCCCGAGATTAGCGCCCTTGCCGCCCACGAGCGCGAGGTGGTCACTGCCGACGTCTTTAAACCAACGAATCATCTACTTCTGCTCCCTCATCCCTTGAAATACCTATTGTAGTGCAGAAGGATTCAGATGGGATGGGGGTTTTGGGATGGGGTGTAGCTCGAATAAGGCTTGAAAAAGGAAATCATGGCGTCCGATGTATAGCTTGCTAAAACCTGCTCATCCATGTGGTTGCCGTGCTGGGGCCACCGGCCCTGTAGCGTCCAAAACATAGCATATTGGCCTACCTGGTCGGGCCTGGATGTAGAGCGAATCTGCACCTCAAAAAGTTGTCGACCTGTCGTGTCGACAAACTGAAGATGCCCCCCAGGGGGTGGGCCATATTTGCCTAGGACAAAAGGCCGAAAGTGATACCCGCCGACATCGTTGAAGGAAAAATTGCGCGTCCGCCCAAGTTTATTTCGAAACGTAAATCCCGTAGAGTTCACCTCCACGTACCGTAGCGTGAGGCCGGTTATGATGAATGTAACGACAATGGTTACTAAAGTCGGAACTGCTAAAAATATAGCAAGACTTATGAGTCCAAAGAAATTTTCATTCTGAATGATGTGGGATGCCATTTCGAATGACGTTGACCCTATAAAAGCGGCCATCATAACGACGCCGGATTCAAAAATTATTTGGTCTACTAGAAATGATCGCGAACGGCGTATTCCTTGTGAAACTTCTCGATTATCACGCACCATCAGGTAGATTATGTGAGAAATGAAACCAATAACAATAATGCCAGGTACGGACGCGAAAACTATGGTGAGCAGTGTCTTGTCCATGGCCTCTTCCTTGTCGGGGTCGGTTTGCTTGGATTGTCGGTTAGATGTTTAATAATCACCTTCTTATTGTGTTCTGCCGGAAGCTTTAATCGCGGCTTTCTTGATAGCCCGCAGTGTCAGTTGTCAGCGTGGAAGCCAAAATTGTCTCATGTAGTTAATGTGCGAATATAATTTTGTGCCGCCGATACTAGCACGTCCAACGACTATACGGCTATCGCTATAGCTGACTTTTTGGCAATCATCACTGCTGCCCCAGTCGGCCTAATCTTTGGGAAGTGCCCGTTCGCACCATTGTTGCCACTCTCGAAAGCTGCTTTGCTTCGATAGGTCAAGAAATTCCCCTGTACTCCACTCCAGCAGCCGCATCCCGCATTCATGAACAAGGTAGGCAAACACCTCTTTCGGCTCTTTGTCACCCCTGACGTGAAGTCCCATGGTTATGAGCGGTTCGCGCTTTCCCAAGCCGAACTCGACTATCCATGCATCTGTTTGCATAATCAGCCACGTTGGGTCGTTAGTGTCGAGCTGCGCGTCACATGCCGTGGCGATCAAGGAAAGTTCAGTCACTATCTGTTGGCGCTGCAGCGGGAGAAGATCGTCTTCGGTGAGGTCATCAATTGATGTCACCGGTCTTTTTGTCCGGAAAGCACTGAGATCCCAGCTCATAGACTGCCTCCTTACTTAAGTGCGGTGTGCATGATAATGCGTGTTTAAGTAAGGGAATCGTGGTGCGCCTGGGGAGACTTGAACTCCCACGCCCTAAGGCACTGGAACCTAAATCCAGCGCGTCTGCCAATTCCGCCACAGGCGCTTCAGGGGGTTATCTTACAGTGGCTTGCGGATTCGTCAAAGTACCAGCCCGCGCTCGGCTCACGCACACAACCGCACACGGCCCGGGTTCAGTTCACTCACGCAACCGCGCACGGCCCACACCCAGCTCACGCTCACAACTACACCCGACTCACTGCCCACAACCTCACAAGCCCGCTACGCCGACACCCAAGACACAGACCTTCCTTCTGAATAAAATCACCCCACTGCGCTAACCCTTATACCCACCCCCAACTCACCCGCATCTTATCTGCCAACCGTAGCCACGGCGGCGTCGAAAAGCTTCTACCTGCATGAATCCTAACGCGTATGAGAATTTGCCAAAAAGTATCGCAAAAAGTTAGCGTTGCGTTACCCCTATCGCGGCGCGTCGGAAAAATATTACATGTGCTGAGCGTAGGATTAGCAGATATCGCAACCTGCTAAGTGTCCTGGTGAGTATCCATTGGAGGTAGATGATGATCACTCGTAAGAGTGTGTTTCAGCTGTTCATGGCCTTTTCTTTGGCATGTGGTGGTCTGGGCGCTGTCTCCGTGTTGAATGCTCCCGAGGCGGCGGCGGCGAACACGTGTGGCACAAGTTACCGCATGGTGAAGGATGGTCGTGTGCCAGTGAAGGACGCGTCGGGGGAGCGTTTCGCAACGATTGAGGTGTATTTTTCATCGAAGGATAACCAGAATTGTGCGATTTTGGTTAAAGAGGGCCGTCACTGGGGCTTGGAAGAGAATGTGAATGTCAGTATTGCGTTCGCTGGGGATCAGGATCGTCAGCACGGCCAGGACACCGATAGCGGCCGGATGAAGGAATATTCGCGTGCCGTGTACACGGCTAAGGGCGTTGCCGCTGGTGATAAGCTGATTAAGGTCTCGGCGACTGTGGGGAATGCGAGCGCGTCGGCTGAGGGTTGGGATGGCTCGGGAAATGCGCCGCGCATCACCAACCCGAAGTAACTAGTACACCCCGTCCTGCCTGTTGATCGCGTTGATGGCGTCAACAATGGTGGCGCCGGGGTTTTCTTGTCGGTAGCGTTTGACGCGTTTCGCATCGGGGATGGGGGCACCCTTGGGGAGTTTCTTGGTGTCGCCAAACATGCTGCCACTGCACCAGACCAATAATATTCCCGGCAGGCACAGAAAGAGTGCCAGTGCGGAATGCCCCATAAAAAACGCGATGAGCGCCCCTATAACAAGCGCCCAGGAGAGAAAAGCGGACGCATAACCGATCCATGCTCGCTTCTTCATAGGCCCATTGTGACATGCTTCCCCAGGGCTATGCTTGTATGCTGGATAAAAATAAGCTGAGACTGAGGATACTGTAGTGCTACTTCTGTCATTGTTTTTCTTCGCTATTGCGGGTGTGAGTGGTATAGGAGCGCTATATTGCTTCAGCAAGGCGCGTCAGGTTGATGACGAGCAGCAGCCAGCACGTAATTTGTTTGCCGAGGTCCCGGATGCCGCTGATTTCGGACCGGATCGCTTGGGTCCGGGGGCCGTCGTTACGTATGGGGCGACGGATTACCTGGTGCGCGGCACGCTGGTGGTGACCCAGGGGCAGTTCACCTGGTACGAACACCTGCTGGACGGCGGTGACGGTAGCAGCTTCCTGGCCGTGGAAATCGACGACGGCGAGCTTGAGCTGGTGTGGTGGACCTCGCGGAAGGCGACGGGTCTCACCCCGCAGAGCGTTCTGGAGTTTGAGGGCGTTCACTACGTGGAGCAGGAGCGCGGTCACGCGCGCTATGTGTCGCACGGAACAACCGGGTTGCCGCCGGAGGGCGAGCTTGCCTACATCGATTACGCCGACGCGTCCGAGCAGCTCCGCCTGGGGTTTGAGGGCTGGTCCAATGACGATTCCTGGGAGGTGTCTACGGGGCGGGTGATTCTCCCTGGCGAGCTGATCATTTACCCCGCGCCTCCAGCGCCTGATTACTCGGTTTAATATGCTTTTCGACGCCCCGACAACAACGCTCCCGACAATAGTAAAGGCAGGTTTTCCGTCATGAATAGTGGCCGCTGGAGGCTTCTTGGCATTGTGCTGGTTCTTGTGAGCGCAGCATCCGTGGGCCTGACTTTTGTGACGGCTGCTGCGGGATTCGCTAGCGCGAGTAATCCCGAAAGCTATGTGTCAAAGAACTACACCAGAAAGAGCGGCAATACCTACGAGTGCAAGTCTGGCGATAGCGTGCAGAAGACGGCTTCGGATATTGCGAATAAGGTTAAGCCGATGGCCAGGCAGTTTGACTCCGCGTCGGGGTCAGAATACTTGCGCTACGACAAGAGACTTATTGTGGTGTCCAACAATAACGGGAAATGCCAGATTGAGGTGGAGGACCTGCACCGCTACAACAATGGCAGTTTGATTTTCCTGGGGCCTGGGTTCAGTCCGTCCTCGCCGCGTGATTCCTCTGGCGGGTCGTCTGGCTCGGGAAGTAATGGTGGCAGCAGTAGCGGTGGATCGTCGGGATCCGGTGTGAAATAAAAGGAGAGAAAATGGACGTATTTGCAGAGGTCGTGAGTACGCTGGCCTATTTCGCCCTCGCCGGCGTGATGCTGGTGCTGGGGTTTGTGGTTCTTGACCTGCTTACCCCCGGGAAACTACATCGCCTGGTGTTTGTGGACCACCTGCCCAATGCTGGTTTCATAGCGGCGGCGCAGCAGATAGCCACAGGAATTGTGGTGGCCACCGCCGTGCATAGTTCCGTCTCCGAATTGGGCTTAGGCAAGGGGCTTATTGAGGCCGGGGTGTTTGGCCTTCTGGGAATAGCGCTCCAGGCCGCGGCGTTGGTGGCCATGGAATTGGCCATTCCGGGAAGGTTCCGGGACATTGTGGAAGATAAGAAGCTCCGCGCCGGTGCCATTGTGGCCTCCGTGTCGCTGGTGATGGTTGGCGTTGTGAACGCCGCGTGCCTGACGTAGCACGCTTCGGTAGCGGCTACGCCAGGCACGATACATCAGGCACACTGGGGCAGTTACTCTGCCGCGAGGTCCTGCACCGGTGGGCGTCGAGAAGCACCCATGGCGGGAAGCAGGGCGGCGAGCACACCGGCGGTGCCTGCACCTGCGATAATCAGGGCGACCTGCAACCACGGGATGTACAGGTCCAGCTCAAGCTTGTCGGCGGTGTGTTCCAGCGCGTTCAAGCCGGACCAGCTGGCGAAGATCCCCAGCGCGCAGCCACACACGGCGGCGACAACGGCGGTGAGCATGGCCTCCACGACGATGGTGGTGACCAGTTGGCGGCGCTCCAAACCAACCGCCCGTAGCAGCGCGGATTCGCGACGGCGCTCCAGCACCGACAACGCTGTGGTGTTACCGATGCCTACGAAGGCGATGATCAGGGTAATGGCCAGCAGCGCCAGCACCACCATGAGCATGATGTTCAATATTTTGGTGTAGTAGGCGCGTTCCTGGGCACCGCCGCCGGTGTTGTAGCTGTCATTCAGGGCACTCAGATCGCTGGTGACCTGCTGAACCTCGTCTCCTGACAGGCCCGGGGTGAGCCGAAGGTACACGGTGTCAGTGACGGTGTTCCGCGCCACCTTGGAAAAGTCATCCTTCGACATCATCACATGATCCGCCTCGCCCTTGTCGCTCACATCTGCTGAAACGACCAGGCTGCCCGCGTCGCCCTGAATGGTGATGGGTGACGAATTCTGAGTGATCGGGGCTACCATGCCCACGCCGGACTGCGGGAACAATGTATCACCCTTGGCATAGAACACTTCGCTGAGCTGCGAGCTATCCGCACTTTCGGCCTTCACTGAATGTTCCTGACCATCAGAGGTGGTCACTGTCACCTGTGCGGATTGGGATTCAGCGCTGGACGTGACCTTGGGATTGTTCTTAATCTGCTCAAGCTCCTGCGGCGAGAAACCAGCCGGGTTGCTCGTGGTGACCATGAGGTCAAAGGGGCGTTCCCGATTGATCTGAGAAACAATGGACTCCTGCACCGAGTGAATGCCCGTGGCCATCAACACCAGCACAGCCACGCCGATCAGCATGGAAATACCTGTCGCTGCTGTGCGCAGCGGGTTCTTCATTGAATTGGCGGCGGCCAACTCCACCGGCAGCGACACTCGCGACAGTGCCCGACCCACCAGCGACACCAGCCTTGGTAGCAACGTCGTGGCGGCCAGTAGCACGCCCATGCCGCAGATAAACCCGCCAGCAATAGCCACAGCCATACCGCTCGTCGCGCCGTAAATCAGGCCCGCCGCGCCCAGCAGGGTCAGAGCGGAACCCACGATCGTGCGCCCCAGTGGCAGCTTGTCCGAAGCCACTGCCTCAAGCGGGCGAAGTGCCTCCACCGGATGCACGCGGGTCGCGCGTTTCGACGCCCCGAGAGCACACGCAACCGTCACCACAACGCCCACCACAAAACCAGCGATCAACGCCAGCGGACTGATGGTCAACGCACTCATCATTGACATGAACTGGGCAAAGATCACCGTGGCAACGACACCCAGTAGGCAGCCCACTAGCGCGGCCACCGATGCCGTGATACCGGCTTCGCCCAGAATCAGGCCATGCACCTGCCGCTTATCCGCACCAATGCAGCGCAGCAACGCCAGTTCTTTTGTCCGCTGCGCGACGAGAACCTGGAAGGTATTTGCGATGACGTAGCCCGCCACAATCATCGAAATAGCCACAAACACACCCAGCATGGCGGTCAGCGTCGCGGTATTGCCGGAAAGGTCCGCGATCTGATGCTGCGCCTGCTCGTCGCGAGTGCGCACCGTGATGTCGGGAGTGCCCTGAGTCTGGTCTTTTATCTGTTGTGCCAGCTGATCCGGAGTGGTGTTGCTTGTGCCGTCATGGGCAGTGCTGCGAACCAGAATACTCGTAGCGTATTTCTGGGCTTCAAGACGATCCAGCAGCTCCGGCATCACACTAATCTCGGCGAAACCCATGGACATCATCTGATCTTCTTGAGAGGTAATGCCCGCGACGCGAACGGAGTTCTTATCATCTAAGCGCACCGAATCACCCACAGATACCTGCAAAGAATCCGCTGCGGACTTGTTCAGCACGGCTTCGTCCGGTGACTGCGGCCACGCACCCTCCGCCAGCGTGGCCCAGCGAAGAGTCTCACTCGGCATCGCCTGGATCTGTGCGTTTGCCCTGCGGGAATCGTGCCGTACCTCACCGGATGCGCTGCGCTGCACATCGGCGGCCTGCACGTCGGGACGCTCGCGGATGCGGTCAGCGGTTTCGGCCAGCACTTCATCTGCATTGTCTGGTAATGAGCTGTCATAGCCCACCCAGACATCGGAGTTCTTCATCTGCTCCGTCACACTGTTCGACAGGGCAGTGTTGTAGGTGCCCATAATCAGCAGCGTGGCCACCATAAACGCCACCGATAGCGCCACTGCGGTGGCGGTGGCGATGAGCCTACGCAGATTGTTTCTCAAACTAGATGCTACGAGGAAGTTCATTACTCAACCTCCTGCAATGCAGCCACAACCTGTTCCACGGTGGGGGAGACGAGGGTGGCGGTGATGCGGCCATCGGCAAGCAGAATCGTCTCATCCGCGTAGGTCGCGGCAATGGGATCGTGCGTCACCATAATCACGGTCTGGCCAAACACATCAACGCTGTCGCGCAAAAAGCGCAGCACCTCCGAACTGGATACGGAATCCAAATTCCCCGTCGGCTCGTCAGCGAAAATCACCGTCGGCTGAGCAACAAGCGCGCGGGCAATAGCGACACGCTGTTGCTGTCCGCCCGACATTTCATGCGGCTTATGCGACAAGCGTGACTTAATGCCCAGTCGCTCGACCACATTGTTGAACAATTCTTGATCCACCTGACGCTTGGCTAATTTCATGGGCAGCATAATGTTCTGCTCTGCGGTCAGGGTGGACACCAAATTGAAATGCTGAAAAATAAAACCAACATGTTCACGCCGAAGGCGTGTTAAATCACGATCATTCAGACTTGTGATGTCAATCCCACCAATTTTGATATTGCCCGAATCAATGCTGTCAAGTCCGGCCAAACATTGCATCAGTGTGGATTTGCCCGAACCTGACGGTCCCATGATCGCCAAAAACTTGCTCACACCCACACGAATGCTTGCATTGTTGAGCGCTGTCACCTGTGATTCCCCAGCACCGTATGTCTTCCGTAGGTCCCGCGCGACCACGGCATCCTTGGCCTTAACAACGCGACTCATAACTCCTCCTTGCGTAGAGAACAACAACTGTCTGATAACCATCATCGCTGCTCGGAGGCCTAAAAGAATCACCCGACGGGCGGAACATTGTGACCTAGAATTCATCTTCGCGCCTACGCCCAGGGGATGAGAACCAGCGATGATCGCGAGGGGTTGGATGCGGCCGGGTATGGGAGGGGCGGCAGCATAAGCGACGTAGAAAAACGACTGTTGGAACGTGTGGGGACGGGCAGTCTGGTGTGAGAAACCACACGAAAAAACACATGTCGCAGTACAGGAACACCTCAAGGTCACATGAACCCACACAAAGCAACAGCTGGCCATACCCGAACGTGCAAAAACCTGTAAGCTGGCGGTAGATAAGCAGGCACTTTCCAGACAAAAACAGACACAAACCCTAGCCCTAAGGAAACAACGTGGCTGTGCGCATCGATAAGCTTGGCGATAAAGCGAACGAGCTCATAAACAGGCTCATCGCCGATGGAGAAGCGCTGCCTTTTTTCAAAGACACCTGCGTCCACATCATCGACGACACCCCCTACACAGCATCAGACCTACGAGAATTCATTTCACTCATTAGCTACAAAGACGTACAAAATGGCGACACCTACCCGCGCAGCGAAGAACTCGCCATCAAATACGCATATCTGCTGGAAAAATCCAGCGCCCGACTCGGGCCTGACCTCGTGGCAATCCAGGCAATCCACAACGTTGCGCAGGCCGCACATGTGCTTTTCGACGACCCGATCATCGACCGCCGCGTCGCCGCCGCCATCAGCATGCTCATCAGCGTGCTCTACACCGAAGAACAGCTCTGCAAAGACATCGAGCGCTTCGCCCTGAAACAGTATCGTGGGGGAAGCGATTTGCAGTAGGTGGTGGGGAAGCTGGGGCGGGTTGCCTGGCTTGGACGCAGCCCGCGATGCGGAGGGCTCACGTTCGTCGTGGCATTCCTGCCGATCTTTCTTCTGCGAGGGGGGTTGAACGATGTTTAGGTAAGATAAGTCCACCGCTGAGCTCGAAAAAGGGGTGTTTTTGAGCCTGGCGATGGACCCATCTTGCAGGGGGCTGTTCATGATGCTGTAAAAGACCGGGAAAGATGGCAGTTTGGTAGATTATGGCGCTGGGTAGAGTCTTGAACGGTGTTAGTGCAAACGTTTGCATAGAAGTTTGCTTATCTCCAAGCCGGAAAATGAGGTGTTTTCGAGCTTGGGCGTAAGCAGATTTTACAGCTGGATCATAAGTACACCGCGTCATCGCAACCAGGGAAAACTGACGTTGTGATAAACCGCACCGCAAGCCCCCTTCAAGCCACTTGTCGGATAGGTCTATCCGCAGGTACAAAAACACCCCTTTTTTTCGAGTTCAGCGGTGGGCTTATCTTGTCTGAACATCGCTCAACTCCGCAAGCCCTCAGCTTTTGTACACCCTGCTGAGTATGCGGTGGAAGATGGTGAGTGATTCCGGGTCGGTGGGGATGTCAATGGGATCGCGGCCGTCGGAACCCTGCCCGGTGTGGGGGAGGTGGATGGTGTCTGGTGTGGTGATTTTGCTTTGACCGCCGAGTGTCAGAACTGTCACTCGATTGTCGCGGGCGAGGGTGCTGAGCTGGTGTCCAGGCTGGTAGAGCCACTCATGCCCGGCGTGGTGCCTGTCGGCAATGAGGAACACATGGTTGGCCATGGCCACGCCAGAGGAGATTGTTTCCGGTGGGCAGGTGTAGGGGAGGTTCATGACCACGGTCGGCCATCGGTGTTGCACGCGCCGTACCGCCGATTCGAGAACTTCTGGAGGGATGAGCCCTGGGCCTTCTTTCCAGCAGGCGAGAAGCGGCATCGCTCCCTCTTGGTCGACAAAAAGTTCTATTTCGCTGCGGTCAAGGGATTCCTTGGGGTGGTCGGAAAGTCCGACGAGGTCGCCGCCGTTCCCGGCGCGCAGTGGCCCTCGGAGGGGCTGGTTGAGGCCGTCGGCATCTATGGCCACGACGGGTACTTCGGCCTCAGCATTAATAACCAATGAAATAAGGGCAGCTGCTGGGCTGGTGAGTAGTCGGTCATCCATGGATGCCACGGCGACTATTGTCGCGTTATCTGTCGCATGCGGTGGGGTTCGCTGGGCGTGCGCAAAGCGGTTATTCCATTGCAATGTGCGAAGGATAGAGGGTTTGCGTAAAGGCACTAGGTCTCAGTCCTTATATAAATTCTTTACCGTTTAGAAATGGTAGCAAGCGTGCGACACTTGGTGGCTGCTATGTTAGAAAATTGTACCGTGTGCCAAACTGTTTGGTTTATTGGAGGAATTCATGGTTTCAGGGCCTGAGCAATCCCATAATCTGCCGCCGTGGCTGCAGGTTCAAAGGCCGCAATCTGAGCCACATGATGTTCATAAGTCTGCGGCGCAGCCTGCCGAGAAGCAAGCGCCGCGCCCCGCCGAAAAGCAAGCGCAACGTATGGCTGACCATGGAATTGGTTTCTATAAAGGGCAAGGCGTGGCATCGCCAACGAAAATTCCTTGGAGTGGAACTTTCGACAGTATGAAGAATTTATGAGTGAAGGTTTGATAATTGATACTGTTGGTAAATTCTATGCCAAAGTTTATGATGACAGCATAGTTTGGCTTGAAAAAGTTAAGCACAGATTTCCTGATATGGAAGATTTTGAAGGGAGAGACGACAGCGCTTTTGCTCGTATGATCGTGCACTTTACATTGTGCATGGTTGCTGATGAACTGCAGGAAAATGAGGAGTCTAACGCCTCCCCTTCTCTTCGTTACTATATTTATGATGACGGTAATGAGGTGAAAGCTATTGACTCAGAGATCTCTCCAGTAAGTGCGTGGCTGGGAGATATTGTGCCAGGCGAGGGACTTCTTGGATTGTTTGCAAACCAGCCCCTCCCTTCCACCTCTATTTTTGATATCTCTAATGCAGATGCGTTTTCCCGTGAGGATCCTCAACCAAGGGAGTAATTGTAACGAGGTGGCTGCTAGCATTGTGCTTGTAATTTTGGCAATAACCTGCGCTGATTACATAGCCATACAGTTTGGGATATGTTGGGTTTACAGGACACGCGTCGCGTCGATGGAAGGTGGGAATGCCCCCCCCGGCAACATTTTGCCGGGGGGGGGGGATTCAACTCGCTGTACAAAGCAGAAGTTCATCTTTACCCTGGGATGGGTTTGGTGTGGAGGTGGCGACTATAACGTAGCATGTGAAATGGTTTAATATGCATCGTCTGTGCTCCCGGCCGAGCTATCATCCCCCCCCCAAAAAAAACTTGAGGTGGAGACGGAGTAAAAAATAGCACGATCTGGTGGAAGCAGCGTAACAACTTTTCTATCACCTGGTGTTCACAAAACCTAACACTCAACACGTTGCTTTTGAAATTTTGCTATGAAATTTAAGACCAATGATCAAGAATATTAATAATTTCGCAAAGCTCGACGATATATCTCGCTCAAGATTTTTCATCGCAAAAACCTATGCTCACCTCAGCAAGGATTGGATTGAACAATACAAGTGCAAAGGCTGGTGCATTTGAAAGTTACTAGCCTGAATCAAGCTCGATGAGTCAACGTCAACTTCGGACAGGATGCAACATGAAATTTTACACCATAGTAGTACCGCGTGATGCTTGCGGTATGTATTTTCAGGATGAAAGTAATTTGACCTATGAGAGAGCGGTCAAAAAGGCTAACTTTGAAGGTCTTACGCGTGAAGCTTTTGAGGATAGGGTTGACGATGATGGCAGCGCTTTGAAGCAATATGGTATAGGATTGTACTATGATGCTTTGTATGTGGAAGCTGGCAAGGAAAAAATTATTGAAGACGAGCTGAGCAGGACTGGTACCGACTATGCTGTATCTACAGTAGAGACTCAACTCGGTGAGTATATTGCTTTCCGATCATTCAACTTTTGCGACGAAATAGAGGGGGCTTCTATGTGTAGGTTGAGGAAAGATGGAAATCCTGCTGAGCCAAAGGTTTCGGAATGTTTTTCTGAAGAGTTCATTGATTTTTTGTCTAAGAATTTTGATTTTTCAGCTTTTATCCCAATCCCTGTCAAGTGCTAAGAATCTTAAAGCGGTGTAATTTTTAACACTTGGGCTTTTGGCTTTATGCGCTTTATGTTTGTCCAACGCTAAAGAGATTTTATATGTGAATCTATGTTTGAGGGGAGCTTTTGGGTTGATTACTTTAACATCTCTTATTGAAGAAGTTGGAACCTGGGATCCAGCCGTACTTGCGTCTGCTTGTCGAGATGAGTTGCGCGATGTAATTATCTCAAGAATGGCTGTAATTTTTGATGTTGATGCTATATCAAAGATGTCATCTGAGGAAGAGGAGAAAATACAGGCAGATTTTGCTGAAGCCTTTGATGCTATGGATTTAGTTCAAGCTTATATTTTTAGTGTGAATCTTCCATCTTTGATCTCTGGTCTCAATGGTGGAAATCGCAATTTGGAAGAATGGCAGTTTGATGTATTTCAGAAACTTTGGTATATCCTGCTAAAATGTGATTCACCATTGGTCGCATTTTCTCTCGAAAATATTAAACCTTGGACTCGTCATTCAAGTCTGTTGAAGCTTATGAAGAAGCAAGATATAGCAATTGAATATCTAAAATTTGAGGGTGATAGACTCAAATTGAGTGACCCGGCGCTGTGGGTTGTAATACAGGAATCCGTCATTCCAAAACTCCTTAATGAGGTCGCGGATCAAGAAAAGGTGCCTCACATTCAGAGTGCTTTAGATGCGATACTGAAGGTATATGAAAAATATGATTGGACTTTTCCGTCGGAAAGAGTTGTGTGGCATATACTTGATGGTGTAGTGGAATGCAATCCTGGACTTCCTCTATTTGAATTATGCTGGTCGTTGTATCAGGAACATCTTGACTGGATTAAAAAAGTTTGTGATCATGTAGCTGTTAGTGGTGAGGATCGTGAGGGGTTGGTTGGGCTCTGGAATGCTGCTCAGGCTACTTTTTAGTTCAAAAAGTAAAATTTTTAGCCTCACGCCATGCTGGATGTTGTAGTGTAGAAAACTAGTTAAATTTTCGCACTATTCTGCCTCACAAAACTATAGAGATATCCTGCTCAAAAGCTTTCATTGCAAAAGACTGCGCGTCCCCGGCAAGGAGTAGATTCAGCAGACTAGTGCAAAGGTTATCAGCCCGCATCTACAGTAGAGAGGCTGTCACTTTCACGAGTGTTTCTTTCATCAGCAAGTGGGAAGCTCAGTGCGGTAGCAAGTGCTAATTATGGGCAGTTAGAGGAGATTGTTCCTGAATACCAACACGAATAAAGTAGTGTCGCCTCAGGTGTTTGCCTATGCTGACAATTGATCTGGTACCTGAGTACGACACCATGGGTGATGCCAGATCTGGTGCTGTGGGACGGATGTGGGTACGGGCGACTTGGCTGGGTGGTCGCAGGCGCAGGTGGATGCGGTGTTCTATGCCTTGGTGGTCGATCTTGCGGGTGCGTCGCAGGAGTTGATTGACACTGAGCGGGGGAGTGTGGCGGGTCGTGTGACCCAGTCGTTGTTTGGTAGGCGTCAATGGTTGGGTGTGGTTTCTCCGGTGTTGTTTGCTGGGCAGTATGAGGATGCTGAGTCTGGGTGGGTGTATAACCGGTTTAGGTTTTATGATCCTGCTGGTGGTGTGTATGGTTCGCAGGACCCATTGGGTGTGGGGCCGAATGTGGGTACCCACAGGGGTATGTGCATAATCCCTTGACATGGATTGACACACTGGGATTAGAATCATATCCCAAGGATGATAAAGCGCTTTCATACGATGAGGAAAGTGGTCAGTGGGTTGATAATAGGACTGGGAAACCTACCACAGACCGTACATATGAAAGACCAAGTTCTCATAATTGGTCAAATGAAAAGCCTAGAGTGCGTGGCGCGAAACCAAATTCGGTCTGCACATATTGATGAGACTATGGGAAACGCGTTGCAAAATACAATCTATAATAAGGATGGCGATGTAGTGGGTTGCGTCGATTTCAGAAAACACAATAGGGGAGCAGATCCTTTAAATCCTCGCAGTACGTCGGGGCATGGATATGTATTTCCACAGCCAGGGCAGCCAGCTTCTGGTCACGGTCCGAATAGTCCTCATATCCCAAATAAATCTCTACCCTCTGGATGGGATGCTTTGCCACCTGGGGTTAAGCCACAGACTCCAATAGGGCACTAAGGATGGCGCATGTTTCATCTCAGCAACGATGACATCCAACGTAAATTCATTAATTTCCAAGATTCCTTGCTAAAGTCTATAACTATTGAATATGTAGGAGATGGAAAGAAAGATTGTAAAATTTCAGTATATACGGCATATTTGGACGGAAGTAAAGAATCTTGGGGTACGGTTGATATTTTAATATCAAACGTTTATTCGTATAGAGTACATGAGCCGATAGATACAACGGCCGAAGTTATTTCCAGTGGATTTCACGTCGTTGATATTGAGGGTAAATCTGGAATAGATCTTGGTTACTTCGCTGAACCTCCCAAAACTCTAAAAGAACTAGTATCTTCTGATCTATTTGTTCTTGGAGAAAATATCAAGGTCATGATGCGAGATGATTTCAGCTAAGGATTTAGGGACTTTCTAATAAGGATTGCCAACTAAGGCTGTAGTGCAGTGATATCAACGCCACTGCAATTCAGGCGGTCCTTGTCATCGTCGTCGGGCATAGGATTATGTGTTTGAGAGCCTTATAGTGCTTTGATGATATCTTTCCACCCTTGATGGATGTCCTGACGTCGGTGGTAACCTCCCTGATGGTTTCTATTATCAGGGTTCAACCGGCTTCCTTTAGGTGGGGTTTCGCCCTGATGTTTGCCCGCTGGTGGCCTTTGTCATCGAAAAACCACAATCTGGTTACCCGCAGAGCATCGACAATATACTTCTTTGTAGCGGTTACCGTGCCTTGCTCCAGGTTCGACCGGGGTGACATACAACGGCCTATCATCTCGATCGGATACGACTTGTAGGTTGGTCCGCCGAAACAGCAGTGTTTGCCGGCGAATCAGTCAATGGTCTTATATACAGGACCATCGTCGTCTGTGTCTTTGCTGCCTGTGGTGACACTGTTGGTGTCAACGAGCGTACCATTCAGGCCCAAGATCAGCTCACCTGCTTTCCTGATCAGCCAGCACTTGCTGGAGACTAGGGGCATGTTGTGCGAACACATCAAGTGCCTTATGCAGGTAGCCATAGACGGTAGATACTAAGCCAGCAGTAGATCGTTTCAGTGACGTGGATTGAGATATCGAAATAACCGTGGTAGACCCGCGTCGGGAAAAGACCCTTGTTCTGTTTGGGTTTTGGTTGAATGGCTAACCTAGCAGTTGGGGCGTTACTTTTCTGAGGTTAATCTTTAATAATTGATACCTTATTTGTACAGATTTTGTGTTCGTGGTAGAGGATGTTCATAGTCAATCAGCAACGTAGGAATTACACCCCACAGTACTGGGAAGAAGTGGTCAGAATCGTTATTTAATTCAGCCGACCGTTCGTTTTGAAGGCATCTACAATCGGCGGCGTTTTCACTCGGCATTGGATGTGAGACGTTCGGTTGATTTCCAAAATATCATCAGCAATCCTTATCGGCCAAGAAAATTATTGCTCTCGACGCCCCTTAACCAACTGTCCGCAACTTGAACTTGCAGGCGGTCACACCATCAACCTATTTATGTTCTGTATTGTTCCGAAATTCTTCCTTCTTTTTTACAATTTCGCCATATATATTTTGCATTCGCCTTGTTGGAACCCATGCCTCATACTGCGGCTCACAAATTAGATCAATCATCAAACGCCATATGTCTTCCTGCTCTGGAAATAGCCACATCAAAAATTTATCGAGAGGAATATTTCTTGCGTCTGGTATCGGAACTTGCTTTTCGTCGAAATGGTCAGCTTTAGATCCAAAAATAGATGTCCGATAATAATTCACATTAGCCACTAAAAATACAATAAAATTATTATAGTTGTTCAAATCAAATTCAAGTCTGGGGTCTTTTGATTCCAGTTCAGAGTGCCACCCAAAGCCGTGAAGTTCACGCTTGAAATATTTTCTCCCTACAGTAAGGGTTTGGGAAACCGTAAAAAAATGGAGAAAATAGCCAGCGAGTGGAAAGATGACGCAAATAGAAATTAGATGCCAGAAAGGAGGAAATGCATCTTCATGAAGAAAGATGTGCGGAGATAGCCACGGCGCTAAACCAAGCGATAAGAAGAAGGAAAAAGGACCGGAACCTCGCACTACGTTAGCCCAACGGGACGAGTGAATTATAGCTACATCTCCCGCAAACAAGATCTGAGCATGAGCTTTTCTCCATCTAATAATGTTGTAGTGGGTTCTCAAATCTAAAATTACTACCCCCATCCAAACAAGACTAATTTCTGCAAATATTGGATAATAGAAAGAAGTTACAAATATATTAAATAAAAAAGTTACTGCAGAAATAAAAGTACCCGTAACTATAAATATAAAACTGATGACGGCAAAGCCTGGATTTTTTCTTTTCACTATAGCTCCTTAGTGCTATTGTGGTCGGGCTTAGTTAAACCTCGGCGATGGTGTATCGCTATTGCGTGGGGCTACCACAGTACGTTGAACCAACACATCTAATCCCTCAGGTTTTATATATAAATCAAACACAACAACCGACTCAAAATCTACAATCTCCTCATTGCGCACCGCAGTAATATGTGACGCCATCTGCACGCGCGGATATTCAGATTCCCGTGCCACGACACGACTATCGGTATAGTGATTGACCGCTTCCTCCGGTGTGCTATCACGTAATACTATGGTCAATCCAGGTTGACATTTCCGTAAATGCCAAATTCTGATGCCACAGTTGCGGGTGCAAAACCGTTAACCACCGTATCGCCATTGATATGAGAATTGTTGGTTTTCAAAACACGCTGAAACGTGGCCACAATGCTGCTGGCATAACGCCTCGATATCGCAACTATTTACGTCAGTCAAATATTTGCCGACTAACAGGTTCCAAGAATAGTTCAGTAAGCCTATCTTTGCAACAAACCAACATGGCCCAGCCGAGGCACTTTTTGAAGGTCGCATCGGGTGCAGAGTTTTACTAATATCGGCCGATGAGCTCAAGATTGGACTTCGGATCCAACGAACCTTGGGAACCGGCCACCCACAGCACCCACAGCAACCATGCAACCCACTCCACCTCACCCCAACGCCGCTGAACCCACCGTCGCATGGCACCCTATATATATGAGTATTTCGCGTCATCTGGATGAGTATTGCGCTGTGGAGGGGATTACGCCGTCGGCGGAGGTGGATGTGGAGGGCCTGTCGTCGTGTCACCAGTTCCTGCCGTCGCCGGGCGTCGATGTGTCCACGACGGATCCGTTGTCGCGTCTGGAACGTGCCCGCGCCGCCCTCGCTGCCACGCTGTAGCTGGCCGGCACACTGTAGCTCAACGCCGCTTGTCGACGCCCCGCCTTCCGCGCCGTCAGCCCGCGACATGCCGCCTCATTCACGCACGTTCAAATTCACCCCCATATGGGTGGTCTTCGAGACACGATCGAGATATTTCTTAGGGTTTTCATAAAACGCTCTGAGCAGCACGTTTTTCCTAACGAAACGAACCACCACCTGGGATAATGCATATCATCCACAGCCGCCTTGTTACGTAAAGATGACGCTTTCCTCATGATTTTGTGGCACATTTGTTATGCAAAACTAGCGGACGTCTGTGCCGCGCACGACTACCAACGACTACAGGGAGCGAGTGTTACGTGTCTGATCATCAGCACACTTTTAGCCGGGATCGTCTGGTGCAGAAATTTGGTGAGCAACCTTTTTCCTTGGTATTTTCGGGCCAGGGGTTTAACTGGTTGAAGACGTTGCGGGAGGCGGTCGCTGCTGGTGCTGGCTTCAATGTGAACAGCATTGTGGAGCGCGCGGCGTCGTTAACCGAGCCGGTGGCGGACGAGCTGATTGCCGCCCGCCCCTTCGGTTTTGACCCGGTGGATTGGGCGTCAAACGACGACGACCCGGCGTTTGATATCTCGCAGGCTGTGCTGAGCGTGCCGGGTATTTTCGTCTCGCAGTTGGCCACGCTGGATACCCTGGAGGCGCAGCGTCTGAGCCTGGAGAAAAGCACCGTCACCATCGGTCATTCCCAGGGTGCGCTGGGCGTGCATCTGCTGAAGGACTTGACGCAGGCTGCGGAGATCCTAGCCATCGCTGAGTTGATCGGTGCCGCTGGTGTGCATACTGCTCGGGTAAACGGGTTGATCCGTAATGGCGAGCTGAGTCCGATGGTCTCGGTGCAGGGGGTTACTCAGGAGCAGCTGGAGGAGGCCATCGCCGCCACAACAGCCGACTCCGCTGACGATGCAACCCGCCCCATCATCGGTCTGCGCAACACCCGGGATTCGTTTGTGGTGGTCGGTCGCCCGGATGATGTGCAGCGGGTACAGTCCTTCCTGCAGGCGCGTGCCGCTAAGGATGCGAAGGCTATTGCGAATAAGGAGCGCGGCGGTAAACCGTTCGCCCCGGTGTTTAACCCACTGGACGTACAGATTGCATTCCACCACCCGGCAATGCAGCCTGCGGTGGATCAGGTGGTGGAGTGGGCGAAAGCCTGTGACCTGAACGAGGAACTGGCCGAGCAATGCGCCAAGGACGTGCTGGTTAACCCCGAGGACTGGGTTGAGCAGGTAAACAAGGCCATTGATGCGGGAGTGCGGTGGCTGCTGGACGTGGGGCCTGACGGGGGCGTCGTTAAGCTGACGAATGCTGTGGCCCAGGGGCGGGGAGCGTTGTCGTTCGCGGTGTGTGACAACGACGGTCAGGCGCTGTTGTTCGATCCGGGCATGGGGCCGACTCTGCCGAAGAAGTGGACGGAATTCGCGCCGAAACTAGTCACAAGCAAGACAGGCACCAAAGTAGAAACCAAGTTCACCCGCCTGACGGGCCGTTCGCCGATGATGCTGGCGGGCATGACACCGACGACGGTGGACCCGGAGATCGTGGCCGCGGCGGCGAACGCGGGCCACTGGGCAGAGATGGCCGGTGGGGGACAGGTCACCCCGGAGATCCTGGAGTCGAATATTGAGAAGCTGACGGGGTTGCTCAACCCGGGCGTGAACGCGCAGTTCAACTCCATGTTCCTGGACCCGTACTTGTGGAAGATGCAGATCGGCGGCAAGCGCCTAGTCCAGCGCGCCCGCGAGAACGGCGCGCCGATTGATGGCGTGGTGGTTACCGCCGGCATGCCGGATCGCGACGACGCCGTCGCTCTGATCAAGGAGCTGCGCGATAATGGCTTCCCGTGGGTGTGTTTCAAGCCCGGCGCGGTCAAGCACATCAAGAAAGTGCTCGACGTGGCGCGTCAGGTGCCGGATATTCCGGTGATCATCCAGGTTGAGGGTGGTAAGGCGGGTGGTCACCATTCGTGGGAGGATCTGGATGACCTGCTGATTGCCACGTATGACGAGATTCGTCAGCAACCGAACGCGGTGTTGGTGGTGGGCGGCGGCATTGGCACCCCGGAGCGCGCCGCAGATTACATCAGCGGTGAGTGGGCATTGTCCTACGATCTGCCGAAGATGCCGGTGGACGGCGTTTTGGTGGGTACCGCAGCGATGGCCACCAAGGAGGCGAAGACGTCTCCGCAGGTCAAGAAGCTTCTGGCGGACACCAAGGGCGTGGATTCCTGGGTGGGGGCCGGTTCCGCCGTTAACGGCATGGCGTCGGGCCGTTCGCAGTTGGGTGCGGATATTCATGAGATTGATAATTCCGCTGCTCAGGCTGGCCGTTTGTTGGATGAGGTTGCGGGCGATGAAGAGGCCGTGCAGGCCCGCCGCGAGGAGATCATTGCGGCGATGGCTAAGACCTGCAAGCCGTATTTCGGCGATGTGGAGGCCATGACCTATGAGCAGTGGCTGAAGCGTTACCTGGAGCTGTCCGGGCCGACCGCCAACACTGAGACCGCCAGCACTGAGACCACCGACAAGGGTTGGACCGACGTTTCCTGGTTTAACCGCTTTACTCAGATGCTGGAGCGCGTGGAAGCCCGCCTGACGGATCAGGACCATGGGGAGTTCACCCCGCTGATTACGCTCGCCCAGGATGAGCCCGCTGAGAAGGCCGTGGCTCGCCTCGTGGAGGAGTACCCGCAGGCCGCCACGGATGTGCTGCACCCGGCGGATGTGGCGTGGTTCCTGAAGCTGGCCCGCACCCCGGGTAAGCCGGTGAATTTCGTGCCGGTGATCGATAAGGACGTGCGCCGCTGGTGGCGTTCGGATTCCCTGTGGCAGGCGCAGGACGCCCGCTATGACGCCGATGCCGTGTGCATCATTCCTGGCCCCGCCGCTGTTGCGGGCATCACGAAGGTGGACGAGCCGGTGGCTGAGCTGCTGGGTCGTTTCAATACCGCGTCGGTCAAGCGCCTCGAAGAGCTGGGCGTTTCTGCGGAAGACGTGACCAACACTCCGGTGGAGCGCGTGATTAACGCTGCGGGCACCTACTGGGCTGGCCGCAACACTGCCTCCGTGATCGAGCGCTTGGGCGATACACATGCGTGGACGCTCACCGAGGATGCCTCTGAAGCGTCGCACGCTCCGACGGGCGCGCAGCTTGTTACCGAGGACGAGAACCACGCCGTGCTGACCGTGCCGCTGGCGGGTTCCACGGCTTTTGGCACCACCGCCGACCTGACTATTCGTTTCAACCTCACTGACACTGATGGCGCTGTCCCGCAGGTCACCCAGGCTGATGCGGAGGCCGCGATGGCGGAACTTACCCGCATCGCCGCCGGTGGCACGCTCGCCGAGGTGAAGGACGGCACGGCCACCTGGACCACGCGTATCGACGCCGCCCAGACCGCCGACTACAACAACGTCACCGCCGCGTTCCTGCCGACCAGCTTGACTGCAAGCGGCACCGCCCCGGACGTGCTGGTTGGACACGCCTGGCCCGCCATTTTCGCGGCTGTGCGGAATGCCGTGATTCCCGGCACCGACGGGGATTCCGTGGTGGAGGGCATGCTGAGCCTGGTGCATGTGGAGCATCACATCAAACTCGCGGACACCCTCCCCGAAGGCACCGCAGAGCTGACCATCACGGCGCACACCGACGAGGTGAAGGACACCAACATTGGTCGCCTCATCCTGGTTCGCGCCGAAATTGATGCGGACGGCACGCGCCTGGCCACCCTGTCGGAGCGTTTTGCCATTCGTGGCCGCCGGGGCACCAGCACCGCCCGCACCAATTCCTCGGCGTTGCCGAGCGTGATTGACACCCCACGGTCGTTCCGCGCTTTCGCCACGGTCACCGCACCGGAAAGCATGCTGTCTTTCGCGCTGGTTTCCGGCGACCGCAACCCCATCCACGTCTCCGAGACGGCCGCGCACCTTGCTGGCCTTCCCAACGTGATTGTGCACGGCATGTGGACCTCCGCACTCGCGGAACTCATCGCCGCCGCCGGGTACAGCGACGACACCACCACGACCGCACCGAACCGCGTCGTGGAATACACAGCCACCATGCTGGCCCCGATCATGCCGGGCGCAAGCATCGACTTCCTGGTTGAGCGCGCGGGCGTCGATAATCGCCCCGGATGCGGCGAGGTGCGGGAAATCACCGCCACCGTTGACGGAAACCTGGTGCTTAAGGCCACCGCAGTGATGGCGGCACCCGTGACGTTCTACGCCTTCCCCGGCCAGGGCATCCAGTCCCAAGGCATGGGCATGGAAGCCCGCAAGAACTCCAAGGCCGCCAAGGAAGTGTGGGACCGGGCGGATCGACACACCCGCGCCAAGCTGGGATTCTCCGTGTTGGAGATCGTGAAGAACAACCCCACCGAGGTAGTGGTTAAGGGGGAGAAGTTCCACCACCCGAAGGGTGTGCTGTTCCTCACGCAGTTCACGCAGGTGGCCATGGCCACCCTGGGTGTGGCGCAGGTCGCGGAAATGCGGGAAGCGGGTGCCCTGAACCAGCGCGCCTTCTTCGCCGGGCATTCCGTGGGTGAATACAACGCACTGGCCGCCTACGCCGGTGTGCTGTCCCTGGAATCCGTGGTGGAGATCGTGTACCGCCGCGGGCTGACCATGCACCGCCTGGTGGATCGCGATGCCGAAGGCAACTCCAACTACGGTCTGGCTGCCCTGCGCCCCAACAAGATGGGGCTGACCGCGGACAACGTGTTTGACTTCGTGGCGAATATTTCCAAGGAATCGGGCGAATTCCTGGAGATTGTGAACTACAACCTCGCCGGACTTCAGTACGCGGTGGCCGGTACACGCGCCGGGCTGAAGGCGCTGCGTGAGGCTGCGGAGGAGATGGCCCCCGGCCAGCGTTCCTTCATCATGATCCCGGGCATTGATGTGCCGTTCCACTCGTCGGTGTTGCGCGATGGTGTGGCCGATTTCCGCGCCCACCTGGATTCGCTGCTGCCGGACACCGTGGATCTGGATGTGCTGGTGGGCCGCTACATTCCGAACCTGGTCGCCCGCCCCTTCGAGCTGACCCGGGAATTCGTGGAGTCCATGGAGGAGGTCGTGTCCTCGCCGCTGCTGGATGAGATTCTGGCTGATTTCGACGCGGCCGCCAAGAACGAGCAGAAGCTTGCACGCACGATCCTGATTGAGCTTTTGGCCTGGCAATTTGCCTCCCCGGTCCGCTGGATTGAAACCCAGGACTTGGCGCTGACAACCCTGGGTGTGGACCGTTTCGTGGAGGTCGGCGTGGGTTCCGCACCGACTATTGCGAACATGATGGGCCAGACCCTCACCCTCCCGCAGTACGCGGATGTGGACATTGAAGTGTTGAACGTCGAGCGTGAGCGCGGCGTGGTATTTGCCACCGATGAGGTGGTACGCGAGGTGGCCACCGACGCTGATGAAGCCGATGACGCAGCTCCCGCCGAAAGCGCCCCCGCCGCGCCTGAACCGGCCTCGGTGACCTCCGCAGCATCCGCTCCGACGGAAGATGGTGCCTTCACCGCAGCCCCGGCCACCGGTGGCCCCCGTCCGGAGGACATTCCGTTCACCCCCGCAGATGCCACAGAGATGCTGGTCGCAGTGTGGACGAAGGTCCGCCCCGACCAGATGGCCGCCACGGATTCCATCGAAACCCTGGTGGAGGGCGTGTCCTCGCGCCGCAACCAGTTGCTCCTGGATTTGGGCGTGGAATTCGGCCTGGGTGCCATTGACGGTGCCGCCGACGCGGAACTGAACGACCTGAAAGCTACGGTCAGCCGCATGGCCAAGGGCTACACGGCCTTCGGCCCGGTCCTGTCCGATGCTTCCGCCGACGCCCTGCGCCGCATCACCGGTCCCACCGGCAAGCGCCCCGCCTACATTGCCGAGCGCGTCACCGGCACCTGGCAACTGGGCCAAGGCTGGGCGGATCACGTTACCGCCGCCGTGGTCATTGGTGCCCGCGAGGGCGCGTCGCTGCGCGGTGGCGACCTGGCCACACTCAGCCCCATCGCACCCTCCAGCGCCAGCGAGCTTGATGCACTTATCGACGCCGCGGTGGCTCAGGTCGCCGCGAACCACGGCGTGTCCGTCGCGTTGCCGTCCGGCGGTGCTGGCGGCTCTGGTGGCGTGGTGGATTCCGCCGCGCTGGGCGAGTACGCCGAGCAGGTGACCGGCAAGGCCGGTGTGCTGGCGGAAACCGCCCGCACGATCCTGCAGCAGCTGGGCCTGGAGCCGCACCGCACCGTCAACCTGGACGATAAGGATGCCGACGCCGCCATCTTCGACGTGGTGGCTCAGGAACTCGGCTCGGATTGGCCGCGCCTCGTTGCCACCGCATTCGACGCCAACAAGGCCGTGCTGCTAGATGACCGCTGGGCGTCCGCCCGCGAGGATATCGCCCGCGTGGCCGTCGGCGTTCTGGACGCCAAGGACGTGGACGTCACCGGCGCCGGCGAGGCCGTTGCCCGCCAGGCCAAGCACTGGGGCCTGGATGAGTTGGCGGCCCAGGCGCTGGATACCAGCGCACTGCCGTACGCCAAGGATGTTGCCGTGGTCACGGGTGCCTCCCCGAACTCCATTGCCGCTGCCGTCACAGGCGAGCTGCTGGGCGGCGGTGCCACGGTGGTGGCCACCACCTCCAACCTGAACCACGAGCGCCTGACCTTCTACAAGGAACTGTACCGCACCCACGCCCGCGGCCAGGCTGCCCTGTGGATCGTACCCGCGAACTTGAGTTCCTTCGCTGACCTGGATTCCGTGATCGAGTGGGTCGGCTCGGAGCAGACCGCCACCGTCAACGGTGCGAAGAAAGTGCTCAAGCCAGCCCTGGTACCCACTCTGCTGTTCCCCTTCGCCGCGCCCCGCGTGTCCGGCTCCCTGGCGGATGCTGGCCCGCGCGCCGAAACGGAAATGCGCCTGCTGCTATGGAGCGTGGAACGCCTCATTGCCGGGCTGTCCGCTATCGGCGTGAACACGGAGGTTGGACGCCGCCTGCATGTGGTGATTCCGGGCTCCCCGAACCGCGGCCGTTTCGGCGGCGACGGTGCCTACGGCGAATCCAAGGCAGCCCTGGATGCACTGGTCAACCGCTGGCATGCGGAACCCGTGTGGGGCGAGAACACCTCCCTGGTGCACGCCCTGATCGGATGGGTGCGCGGCACCGGCCTGATGGGCGGCAACGATCCGCTTGTCGAGGCCGTCGAAGCCGCAGGCGTGACCACATTCTCCACCGAAGACATCGCCAAGCTGCTGGTCTCTAACATTTCCCAGGACGTGCGCGATAAGGCCGCCACCGAACCCGTGACGGTGGACTACACCGGCGGCCTCGGCGATGCCGATGTGAACCTCGCGGAACTGGCCCGGAATGCTGCGGCAAACGCGGCATCGACAAGCGAGGACGAAGAACCCCGCACCGTGCGCGCCCTGCCCACCCCATACCGACGCTTCCAGGCCACCACCCCAGACTTCACCGGGCAGGTTAGCCAGAAACTCGACGACATGATCGTCATCGTCGGTGCCGGCGAACTCGGGCCCTACGGCTCCGCCCGCACGCGTTTCGACGCCGAACTCACCGGCGACCTCTCCGCCGCCGGCGTCACCGAACTCGCCTGGACTATGGGACTCATCAGCTGGGAAGACGGCAGCTGGGTCGATGCCGACGGTTCCGAGATTGCCGAAGAAGACATCTACGACCGTTACCACGACGAAGTGCTAGGCCGCGTCGGTGTACGCCGCTACCATGACGATTTCGGCATGGTCAGCAACCTAGCCCCCGAACTCACCACCGTCTACCTGGACCGTGACCTGAGCTTCACCGTCAGCGACAAGGAAGCGGCCCGCACCTTCGTCGACTCCGAACCCGACAACACCAGCGCCGCCTACAGCGAAGAAACCGGCGAATGGATAGTCACCCGCCATGCGGGCTCCGCCATCCGTGTGCCCCGGCGCATGGCCATGAGCCGCTTCGTCGGTGGACAAATCCCCGAAGGATTTGACCCCAGCGTCTACGGCATCCCCGCAGACATGGTGGACAACCTCGACCGCGTTGCCCTGTGGAACATCGTCTGCACCGTCGAGGCGTTCCTGTCCAGCGGATTCAGCCCCGCCGAGCTCATGCGCTCCATCCACCCCACCCGCGTCTCCTCCTCACAAGGAACCGGCATGGGTGGCATGGAATCCCTGCGCTCCCTCTACGTTGACGGCCTGCTTGCCGAACCCCGCGCCAACGACATCCTGCAGGAAGCCCTGCCCAACGTCACCGCCGCGCACGTCATGCAGTCCTACATTGGCGGCTACGGCCAAATGGTGCACCCCGTTGCGGCCTGCGCCACCGCCGCCGTCTCCGTGGAAGAAGGCATGGACAAAATCAGGCTCGGCAAAGCCGACTTCGTGGTCGCAGGTGGCTTCGACGACCTGTCCATCGAAGGCATCACCGGCTTCGGTGACATGGCGGCCACCGCGCCGTCCGCCGAACTCGAAGGCAAAGGCATCGACGAGCGCTACTTCTCACGCGCCAACGATCGACGCCGCGCCGGATTCATCGAATCCGCAGGTGGCGGCACCATCCTGCTCACCCGCGGCTCCATCGCCGCCGACCTCGGACTTCCCGTCCTCGGTGTGGTGGGATTCGCAGAATCCTTTGCCGACGGCGCGCACACTTCCATCCCCGCGCCGGGCTTGGGTGCCCTGGGTGCCGCACAGGGTGGGGAAGTTTCCCGCCTGGCCAAGGCGCTGTACGCTCTGGGTGTGAATGCGGATGAGGTGAGCGTGATCTCCAAGCACGACACCTCCACTACCGCCAACGACCCCAACGAGTCCGACCTGCACGAACGCCTCGCCACCGCTATGGGGCGCGGCGAGGGCAACCCGTTGTTTGTGGTGTCCCAGAAGTCCCTGACCGGGCATGCCAAGGGCGGTGCCGCCGCATTCCAGATCATCGGGCTCACCCAGGTGCTGCGGTCCGGGCTGCTGCCCGCCAACCGCTCCCTGGACTGCGTGGACCCGGTGCTGAACAAGCATCAGCGCCTGGTGTGGCTGCGCAAACCCCTGGACCTGGGGGCTGCGGGTGAAGGCTTCGCGCCGAAGGCAGGCATTGTCACCTCCCTTGGTTTCGGGCACGTCTCGGCGCTAGTGGCTATTGTCCACCCGGCCGCTTTTGTGGAGGCCGTGCGCGAAGAACGCGGTGCCACCGGTGTCGCCGAATGGGAAGATGCTGCCACCACCCGCGAAAATGCTGGTCTGCGGCGCATTCTCGACGCCATGCACGGCGGTGCCGCACTGTACGAACGGCCCGTGGACCGCAACCTTGGTGGCACCGGTGATGCTGCCAAGGAGCGAGAAGCTGCCGCGCTGCTTGATTCCGGGGCGCGCCTGGTTGATGGAGTCCTTCGTGTAACCGGGGAGTTCTAGTGGCGCTTCTTTAACGTTCTGTGGCGCTTTAGCCCGGCCTGTCCTCACATTTCGGTGGGGAGGGGCCGGGCTTTTGCATTGCTGTTTCTGAAATTGCCGCTCGTGAGGCGGTCACTTTTTGGGGGAGGGGGCAGACCTCGATTAGGCGAGGCGGAACTAAAGGAAAGGTGCCGCAGTGCGTCACGTGGCATATCTGAGTATATATTAAGCTTTTGATGAGCTAAAATGTTTGCATGTAAAGCTATTTGGCCTGCGAATACGTCTAAATTCTGGACGGTGTCCTAGTTGACATGACACAATAAACTGATAAAATCCTTAAAGAACTATGTGACTTATGGTGTTGGTCGGGATTGTGAAATTCGTCAGGTCAGCTGCCCGTAGGTCTCATCTGGTTTTTGCATGTATCAAGAGAAAGGAGAAGGCTGTGGGCTATTCGGTGAGCCGAAAAATCTACGCGATCGTAAGTTCACTGCTTCTGGTGCTCACCAGTCTGCTGACTTATCAGCCAGTGGCACAGGCCACTGGGGGTGTGAGGATAGAGAATGTTAGTGTGGAGTCCGAAAACACTCCCATTAAGAATTTGAGCTATGTTCACGTTCGGTGGGACTGGTATGCGGGTAACGTGAGCAACGGGCAGCAGTTTTCTGTGGAATTTCCGGACGTATTGCAACTGGGCTCGGATCAAGGTATTGAGCTAAGAGACGCGGACGGCGTTGTTGGTGGAACGTGTAATGCCGATAGCGACACTAGAATTGTCACCTGTACTTTTAATGATAAGTTCTCGCACAAAGATAATGTCCATGGGATGTTCGAGGTGCAGGTGCAGGTTGCCAAAGCCCAGAAATCCAAAGAAATCCCTTTCAAGATCGATGGCGTGTCACGGCTTGTTCGTTTGCCTGGTCCCGATGACCAGGATGGAATTATCGGGGCCGATTACACTGCGCCAAAGACGTTTTCGAAAGAAGGCTGGGCTGAATCCGACAAAGTTCACGCCCGCTGGACTATCTCGGTTCCTGGCTCTGAGCTGGTAAAACACAGCATCAATAGCGATGTTGTGATTGAAGATGAACTGAAGCTTGTCACCGGTGATGTCGGGCACAAGTTTATCAAAGGTTGGGGCGAATACGCTGTAGAATACACCAAAGACCAGCTGGATGACCCGCGATTCAAGGGCAAGCCTCTTGCGTTCGAGCAGGATATTCAGCCGGGGGAAACCAAGCAGGTTATTACCCTGAAGCGTCCAAATGACGGCTGGAAGGCTGATCGCTTCTACCAAGTGTCTTATACATCAATTTCCGCAGACGGTGCTATCCCCGCTAAAAACACTGATATTTCAAATAAGGCCAGCCTGCGTGGTACAGCACTTGTGTCAACCGCAGTTTCTGAATTTAAACAGGATGCTCGAGGCACCATCACTGGTGTAAATCGTGGTACTTTTGAGCTGAAGAAAGTGCTGAATCCTGCTGCGACACGTCCAGAGGGTCTCAAGGATGGAACGACATTCCCCGTTAACGTGACTGTTGATTCTCCTGACGATAAATTCGATGAAACCTACACTCTGAATGTTCCTCTTAATGGTGACGTGGTGAAGGGAAACAAGGAACTGCCCGCTGGCTCCAAGGTCACCTTGGAGGAGGTCATACCTCAAGGTGGTGCTGTCACATATGACGCTCCGCAGTTCACTGCAACGAACACTTCCGACGCCCCGAATCTCGAGGGGGCTGGTTCGTCGAAGGTAACCGTTACTACGGTGTCAGACCGCAATATTGGCGTGACTTTGACCAACACCCCAAAGCTGACTGGTGGTTTTTACTTTGACAAGGTCATTGCGGTCATGACGGAAGATGGCACACATGTTGCAGAGGGTAAAGACGCAGAAATCGCTGAGCTGAAGAAACAGTTCCCCGAATTCACGGTTCACTACACCTGTACCACTGCAGGGAAAGACTACGACGGTGATGTGACAATCAAGAGCGATGGCACTCCCTCGCAACCCGTCAACAACATCCCGGTGGGCGCACAGTGCAGTTTTACTGAAAAAGACGTGCAGGCTGTTGACTATAGGTGGCACTATCACATCCGCAAAAACCAGCAGGGAGACCTGCTTCAAAACCACCCCGAAACCCCCAACGTCTTTAACTACACTGTCACCAATGAACGCCAGCATCTCCGGGTAACCAATAAGTTCACTCCGACTAAAACGCCGATGGGTAAATTCAAGATCGTCAAGACCGTTGAAGACCCCCACAAGGTGATTCCGCAGAACGAGAATAGGCGCTATGTCTTTGACTACGTGTGTACTCCGCCTGCTCTTTCGCAACCAAACACAGGAGGGCGTGTTGAAGTTCAGGATGTCAATGAACCTGCGCCACTACAGTTCACCTTGACTGTTGATGGTGCCGGTGAAGTGACGTCCCCTGAGATTCCGGTTGGGTACGAGTGTCAAATTGCCGAGCGTGCTGATTCTGCTGATGTGAAGGACGCAACCCGTACGACGAATATCACTCCGAAGTCGGTGAAGATTTCGGCTAATCAGGTTCAGATCTTCACCGTGAACAATGTCTACGCTTCTAAGTTGGGTGATTTCACCATCACCAAGAAGCTAGTGAACCCTGACAATGTCGCAGTGGGAGATAAGGAATTTACCTTCCACTACGTGTGCACGGATAAAGCTAAGACCGAAGCCACCAAGGTCGAGGGTGATCTTGTGGTGAAGGCCAATGGTACTGCGACCAGCAAGAAGATTCCGCACGACTTTAACTGTGTAGTCAACGAAGTGGGTGCTGGTGTTGCTGGTGCTCACCTGAAGACGAGTGGTTTGGAAGAGATCACTATCGTTAAGGGTGCTACCAAGTCCGTTACTGCAACGAACACATACACTGCGCTGAAGGGCAGTGTGAAGGTAACCAAGGAGCTGGCTGGATCGGCCAAGGATCTGGACGTCATCAAGCACAAGACCTTCACCGTTGGTTACGTCTGCACCAAGGAAGGCAAAGAGACGTCGAAAGGCGAGGTGAAGCTGAAGGTTGATGAACCCGCAACCATCAAGGACATCGTTGTTGGATCACGCTGTACCTTCACAGAGGACACCAAGGACGTGGCAGTTGACGGCGCGATCTTCGTCGAAGACGAGTCCATTGTTCGTGCAGAAGCAACAGTTGAGGATGAGCGCAGTGAAGCCTCTGCGCGCATCAAGAACAGCTACGACAAACTTGGAACCGTTGAAATTACCAAGGAAGTCGTGGGGCTTGTAGCAGGTTCCTCTAGCAACAAGTCGAAGGAGTACCAGTTCACCGCGACGTGGGGCATTGGTAACGAGTCCAAGAAGGAGACGTTCACACTCAAGGATGGCGACACCCATAAGCTGCCGCAGATGCCCGTGGGCACGATGGTGACGCTGAAGGAAACAATGCCGGCATCGGACACCTTTACCTCCTGGGCTACACCACGCTTCGGTAGTGATACCGCTGGGGCTGTGAAAGACAATGGTGATGGCACAGCAACCATCACTGTCAAAGCCGAGAGCAGCAAAGCAACGGTAGTGAAGGTCACGAACAGTGCCAACATTCCATGGTGGTGGTTTGTCATCCCTATCGTTCCCCTGATCCCGCTACCCACACCTCCGGCACCGTCAGTGCAGAAGCCGCCCGCGCCGCTGTCCGCGACACCGACCCCCTCGGTGCCCGCACCCAAGACGTGTGATCCTCACGCTCCCGCGTCGGGTACCCCGAGTGAACCGGGTGGATATTCGGGTGGACACGGTGCCAACGGTAATGACAAGGGTGTCCCGTGTGTTCCGCAGAAGGGCATCCCTGCCAAAGCACAGTCAGGGAACCCGACACCCGAGAAGCAGAACCCGAAGAAACTGGCCAACACAGGTGCCTCGGTCATCGGTGTTAGCATGCTAGCGCTTCTGGTTGTCACAGCTGGTGCTGCGATGATCATTCGTAGCCGCCGCTCGTAACATCCCGACGTAGTGCACTAGGGCTTTAATGGCCTAGCGCACCTGCGCCCCGGCTCCATGTAATGGTGGAGCCGGGGCTTCCTTTTGCGCTCTGTGTTTGCGCTTTGCATGTTCCACAGTGTTTTACTGTGCTCCACAGCGCTCCACAGTGCTGGGTGCCGGCCACAACGCGTCAATGTTAAGAAAATTGTAAGCGTAGCCACTTTTATTCTTTGCTGGCTTTGGTGGCGTGCTGGGCATCGATTTCGGATTTGGGTGCTGGTTGTTATCCAATTTTCCCTGCTCACTACCGGATCATCACTTGCTCAACCCCTGGATAGCCCCCATCTGTGGTCAAAAAGTGAGGATTGCCTCAAATATTGCCTTTGAAATGAAGGTTTAAGATGATAAAATCCTGAGCATTAAATGTGATTGGTTCATGCTATAACTCAGCCGCAAGGGGTGAAGAGGATCTGTGAGTCGCTTGATGAATGCTCGACGCTGCGCTCTGCTTGGCGTTGCACTGCTGCTATCTATCGGTATTAACGTCAGCGGGGCATTCGCCGACCTCGCTGGAGCCCACTTTGCCAGAACTTCGTTTGTCGAAATGCAGCTCGCCGAAGCTCACGCAGCAACCTCTCACCACCAATCCGATGTCATCGTCCAAGCCCAAGCAAACAACACTGCCCAGGTAAATCACGTCGGTACCGCCGCCAATGCGCCCACCTTCATTGACATTGATGCCCCCATTATCACGGCATCTGCCCTCCCTATAACGGAAAATTCGGAAGTGACATTCAGTTGGCCATGGTCGCTGTCGGGCGGGGAGTTTGAAGGTCAACAATTCACCATTCAATTTCCCAAGCAATTCCGAGTTCCGGCCACGTTTTTCAATGCCCTGCACGACAGTAGCGGGCGCACGGTTGGCGACTGCACCTCAGACCGTCGCACTAACCTGGTCACCTGCACTTTTGATGATTCCCTGGCCGGTCATAACAATGCTATTGGCACGCTCACCACGGAAGTCAAAGCTTTGAGCAGTTATGATTCCATGGACATTGACTTCAATATCAACGGCACTGACCAGAGTATTACTCTGCCGGGCGATGGCCCTTCCGGCATTGTGAAAGCGGCCCCCACACTTCCTGCTCACATAACGGTGGAAGGCCAGCAGATTAACGGCACACTTATTCGCTGGGTGGTCAGTGCACCGGGTGCCTTACTGCATGACAAGCTGGGGGAGCGGTCGTTGCGATTTGATAGCCGCCTTTCGGGGCCGCGCAACGCTGTTGGCCATGTCTATATCAATTCCGATGCGGACGAATTGATCGAATACACCGCTGAGCAACGGGACGATCCCTTTTCGGTGCCGGATGAGCAGCACCATGCGGCTAGCATTACCCAGGGAATTAAAGACGGCGGTCTCGCCCAATCCATTGTTGCCGAACCTCCATCGGGTGGATGGAAGTCCGACCACTATTACCTGGTGGTTTTCTACTCAACCACTGCCGACGCTCAGCCCGTGGCATCTCCCATTCATCTCACGTCCTATGGGGTGGTGCAGGACATCATGGACAGCATTGTGACGGAAACGGTGTTCCAACCCGATGCCCCCGCCGCAGCTGAATCCCAGGATTCCCTTCTCCGCTTTTCGACGCCCATTAACCCCACCGCCCCCGCTATCCCCGCCGCTCCCGCCGTGAATCGTGTTAGTCCGATACGCACCGCATCGGAGGCGCAGAGCCTCAAGGATGTCGGTGCCTTCGTGTTTCTTCCATTAGCTTTACTGTTCCTGGGGATTATAGTGTGTGCGCTGGTGCGGGTTCTATCGAAGGACCACTAACTCTCGGTGTCTTGGGGGAAGGCGATCTGTCGCAGGGCGTCGAGATGCGCCGCCCACGCCGTGCGGCCCTGTTTGCTGAGCTTCAGGGTTGTCTGCGGCTTTTTGCCCAAAAACCCTTTCATGATGGTGACGAACCCCGCTTCCTCCAACGCGCTCGCGTGCTTAGAAAGCGTCGAATCGGTGGTGCCCAGGTAATCCCGGGCATCCTTGAACGGCAGCTTCTCGACGCCCGCGAGCGTAGCCATCAGGGAAAACCGCAGCGGATTAGTGAACGCCGGGTTGAGGTCATTGCGAGGGTGGGTGCTCATCGGATGCTCTTTCTGTTCTTGCGCAGGGCGAGCATTTCCCACACGGGACCTGCGATGCCTAGGAGTGGGACTATGGAGAGCATGATGAAAAGCTGCGTCAGGGACACTGGTGTGAAGGTCGTAGTAAGCATGAGTGCCAAGTAGCAAACGGACCAGACCCCAATCATGATGCCCCAACGAAGTCCGAAACCACGGAGGGCAGTTTTAGCGACAATCACCGTGAATGTGGATAAGCCGACTCCGACAGCGAGCCACACAAATCCTGTGATGAACAACGGCATGCGAAGGGCGTGAAATTCGGGGTGCCCGTCACAGTAATTGGCTAGAACTTCGAAGACCATGGCGGCAATTATGATCTCATAAGAGGCCCACGCAGGGGTGAAACCGCTGATGCCTTGCGTGCGCATGCGAGCCTCCGTGAGTTGAGCCTGCGCTTCATGTGGTGTTAGTGCGTTCATGTCAGAGAAATCCCATCTTTGAGAAGAATTCGGTTACAGAAATGTGGACTTTATTGGGCGTTTCTGTAAAGGTTGCGCACAGTGATCACCTCCCATACAGGGGCTGCGATGCCCAAGAGCAGGTAGGTGGAGATGATGGCAAGGACATGCCACAGTTCTAGCGGCGCAAAAACAACGATGAGTGTCGAAGCAAAGAAACCGCCTGCCATGAGGTAATGCATAATGTCCCAGCGACGCTCGAAGCCGAAGCGGATGGGTTTTGAGATGGTCTTGGTAAGTATGAGCATGACTATGCCTCCGAACAGCCATGCCATCCCCATGGCAAAGAATGGGGTGCGTAGGGATTGAAAATCGGGATGTCCATCAAAGTACGCGCATAGCACTCCGAAGGTCATAGCAATAAGGATGATCTCGTAGGCGACCCAGACGGGGCTAAATCCACTGATGCCTTGCGTGCGCAGGCGGGCCTCTGTGAGCTGGGCCTGCGCCTCTTGTGGTGTTGTGGTGTTCATGCCTCTGATTTTAAGAAAGTACTTTCCACTTTGGCAAGTACTTTCCGCGGATTATTATTGAGGGCATGCCCCCTGTCACCCCCGCCATCGGTATTGACCTCGTCCATATCCCCAGTTTTGCCGAACAGCTCCAGCAACCTGGCAGTCGCTTTCACCGCGTATTCAGCGCCTTCGAAAGACGTCACGCCAACCAAAAACTCGACCCTGATCAGCATCTCGCCGGGCGATGGGCCGCTAAAGAAGCCTTTGTTAAAGCCTGGTCCCAGGCCCTCTACGGCACCCCGCCCGTGATCGACCTGGAAGATTTTGACTGGTCGCAGGTAGAAGTTGTTCCCGACCAGTGGGGGCGTGTGGCTATTCATCTGATCGGGGAGGTTGCCGAGCAGGTTGCGGAGACTATGGGAGGCGCTACGCCCCACATCAGCCTCAGCATTAGTCACGACGGCGACTACGCCACGGCCACCTGCTGTATCGCGTTGATGGTGGGGTAGTGCACAGTGTGCTTATCCTCAAGCACGACAATGCCCTGTTTTTCGCCTTGGTTATATAGGTCCATCGCCAGGTACGCGAACACCCCATTTTCGAGCCTGCCGATAGACCTATTTCTACGCAAAAGTTTGCACTAACGTTGTTCAATAGTCGCTAAGCCCCCCACCAAATGCCACCAAGCCCCCAACAACCTACCCCGTCGCTACAGCAAACAGATACGCAACCAGCATGCGCTTGATTTCGGCGACGGTGCCGGAGAAGCGGGCGTCGTCAAGCTCTTTATCGCGGACAGCGTAGTTGAGCAGCGAGCTGACGGTGTGCACCAGAATCCCGGCGAGCTCGCGGCGGAGAATATCGGGGGAGCCGGGGGCGAGGGGCTTCATCACGCGGGCAATGAGGTCGAGCATTTCCTGCTCGGTCGCGGCGGCGGTGGCACGGGTCGCCGGGGTGGATTGCACGGCGTGCCAGACGGCGCGGCGGGAGGGGTCATCGCGCCAGAGTCCCGCGAGGTGGTCGATGAATTCGTCGAGGAAGTCGGGCCATTGCAGCGCCGGCACTCGGGAGGAGAAGTCCTGAAGCTCGGAGACAATCTCGGCGGTGTCTTGCCGGTCGAGTTCGCAGATGAGCACGTATTTGTTGGCAAAGAATTGATACAGAGTGCCGATGGGTACTTCGGCGCGCCGGGCGACTTCGTCGAAGGTGAAGGATTCGAACCCGACGTCGACAAGGACCGCGCGGGCGCTGGCGAGGATGCGGTTGAAGCGTTCGCGGCTTCGCTGTTGCGCGGGGCGTCGGCGCGGTAGGAGTATGTCCGGGGCGTCTTGGTCCATGCGGCGGTTATTTTTCCAGTTCTCTGATGACCCGGGCGACGTGTCCAGTGGCGCGTACGTTGTAGAGCGCGAGTTCGATGGTGCCGTCGGTACCGACGAGGAAGGTGGAGCGGATCACGCCTTCGACGATTTTGCCGTAGTTCTTTTTCTCCCCAAAGGCACCCCATTCTTTGAGCACGTTTTTGTCGGGGTCGGCGAGCAGGGGAAAGGTGAGGTTGTTTTTCTCGCGGAAGGCCACGAGTTTATCCACCGTATCGGGGGAGATGCCCACCACCTCTATCCCCAGGTCATTGAGTTGTGTGAGGCTGTCGCGGAAGTCGCAGGCTTCTGTGGTGCATCCGGGGGTGTTGGCACGCGGGTAGAAGTAGACGAGCACGCGTTTACCCTGGTAATCGGACAGTGACGTCGTTTCACCGCTATCGTTGGGCAGGGTGAAGGCCGGGGCTTGGTCACCGATTTCCAGGCGTTTTTGCTCAGTCATAGTGACAAGAATACTCATGTTGCTGTTTCTGCGTGCGCGTGCTCGGGTTATCCACTAGCGTTAGTGTTGTTTATTGTTTGTTTCGCAACTTTGGGAGATTGTTCGTGGCCCGCAACATTGAAGACATCCAGCAGGACATCGAGCGTACGCGTCGTCAGTTGGCGGGTACTTTGGATCGGCTGGCCTACCGCACCCGCCCCCAAACCATCGTTGAGGACGCCAAGAAGTCTGCCCTCCAACGCCTCCAGGAGCCGCAGGTGAAGCAAATTCTCACAGGTGTTGCTGCTGTTGTGGCTGTCGGCGTCCTCATCGGCCTCGCCCGCTCCCGCCGACGCTCAAAGGACATGAAGGAACTCCAGCGCCTGCTGTCCAACCGTTAGTTCTGCTTATCGACGTTCGCGCCTTCCGCAGCCAGCTCCTCCAAGGCTGCGCGCCCAGTGTCTGGGGCAACGGCGGCGCACAGATCCGTGAGCACGTGGGTTGTGAATCCCTCGCTTAACGCGTCCAGCGCGGTGGCGCGCACGCAGTAATCAGTGGCAATGCCCGCAATGTCCACGTGCGTGATCTCCCGGTCACGCAGCCATGTGGCCAGGGGAGTACCGTCTTCTGTCGCGCCTTCAAACCCGGAGTAGGCGGAGGTGTACTGGCCTTTGAGGAACACTGCGTCGAAAACGCTCGGGTCAATCATGGGGTGGAAATCTGCGCCGTCGCTGTTGGCAACACAGTGCACCGGCCAGGTATCCAGAAAATCCGGGGTGGGGGAGAAGTGTTCGCCGGGGTCAATGTGCCAGTCCTTTGTGGCCACCACGGCGCTGTAATCCTTGCCGTGATCTTTGACAAAGGTGGCTATTCGCCGGGCTACGTTGTTGCCGTCGGCTGTGGCTAGGGGGCCGCCTGGGCAGAAGTCATTTTGGACGTCAACAATGATCAAAGCTCGCATGACAACCAATGATAAACCAAAAGCCCCCAGTAGGCGTGAACCATACAGGGGGACATATGTGCGCCATCAGGGACTCGAACCCCGAACCCGCTGATTAAGAGTCAGCTGCTCTGCCAATTGAGCTAATGGCGCCGTTCTTTGCAACGAAGGAAACTATAACAACATTGCTAAAAAATATGCAAATCCACTGCTAGCTCCCCGCATAACGTCCAGTATCATGGGTGTCTGGGAACACGATAAGAGGAGTTACGGTTTTGTCATCAAAAAACGTGTACTCTCTGCTTAGAGACTTGCAAAATCATAGTGTTTGGAGAAAAATGCCGGGACTTCGCCCCCTCACCGCGCTAGGAGCGGTCGGGCTCCTCGCCGGGGCCCTCATCCTAGGTGGATGCGCCGCTGGTCAGAACAGCGGCGACAAAGCTGTCGATGCGGCAGCCGAGGCGTCGAAAAGCGCCGAAAACAAAAAACCTGAAGCCAACGTCAAAGACGGGCAAAAGGACGTCAACCCCGCCAAACCCATCACCGTCAAGATCGGGGATGGTGAACTCAGCACAGTCACCATGACCAACGAAGACGGCAAAGTCGTCGAAGCATCGCTGGACAAAGACAAAAAGAAGTGGGAAACCACCGAACCGCTGGGCTACAGCCGTACCTACACCCTGACCATTGAGGCCAAGGGTGAGAAGAAGCAGGAAATGAGCTTCAGCACCATCGATGCGACCAACACCACCACCGCGGCCCTTTCGCCGCTTCCCGAATCCACGGTTGGTGTCGGTCAAACAATCGGGATCAAATTCGACACCAACATCGAAAACCGTCAAGCTGCGCAAGACGCCATCACCGTCAAAACCGAACCCAAAGTTGAGGGCCAGTTCTTCTGGCTCAACAACAGCGAAGTCCGGTGGCGGCCCAAAGACTTCTGGGAACCCGGCACCAAAGTCGACGTCAAGGTGGACATCTACGGTGTTGACCTCGGCGGCGGAGTCTACGGTGAAGAAAACAACAACACCAACTTCACCATCGGCGACAAAGTTGTTGCTGTTGCCGACGACAACACCAAGACCATGACCATCAAGCGTGGCGAGGAAGTGCTCAAAACCATGCCGATCTCCATGGGATCCGGCAAATACCCCACCCCGCACGGGACCTACATCATTGGCGACAAGCACCCCACCATCGTCATGGACTCCTCCTCCTACGGACTCGCCATCGACGCGCCCGACGGATACCGCACCAACGTGCAATTTGCCACCCAAATGTCCTACTCCGGCATTTTCGTCCACGCGGCACCCTGGTCGGTGGGATCCCAAGGCGTTGAAAACGTTTCCCACGGGTGCATCAACGTCAGCACCGACAACGCCCAATGGTTCCAAGACAACCTGAAGCGTGGCGATATTGTCCAAGTCCGCAACACCATCGGCGAAGAACTCTCCGGCTACGACGGACTCGGCGACTGGAACATCCCCTGGGAAACCTGGAGCAAGGGCAACGTCAACGAAACCTCAGCCTGGTAGGTTGCTTGAGCCTGGCTTGCTTGGACTTGCTTGGAGGAGCCCGCCCACCCCGCGTGATTGCAGGGGGGGGCGGGTTTTTCATTGCTTACGCGGCACGCTCGCCAGCACGTCCAGCTACTGCACTCCCTCAAACGCGGTGAGGATACCCCGTCGCAGCGCGACCATGACCAGGCCGCCGAGAATAGCGGCGGCACCGATGACGAGGAAGTAAGTGCGTTCGGCACCGGCGTCGCCCGCGTCGTAGTACCCGGCGAAGGTTCCGGACAGGGCGGTCCCAACCGCCAAGGAGAGGAACTGCAGGCTCATCATACGAGTGGCAAATCGCGCCGGGGCGAGTCGGCTGGCTAGGGAAAGGCCGACGGGGGAGATCATGAGCTCGGCCATGGTGAACAGGAAGAGGATGGCCACCATGGCGAAGAAGGGCGTCGAGTTGGGGCCGCCACCCGCGAAGGGGATGAATATGAAAGCGGCGAGCCCGGTGAGCATGAGGGAGAGCGCGTATTTCATAGGGGTAGAGGGCTGCCGTTCGCCGAGTTTGAGCCACATGGTGGCGAAGATGCCAGAGAAGACAATGATGAAGATGGGGCTGATGGATCCGACCCAGGCGGGGCTTACTTCAAAGCCGCCAAAGGTACGGTTGAGTCGCTGGTCGGAGTAGATGGCAATAACGGTGAATTGTTGCTGGTAGATGGACCAGAACATCACGGAGGCGAAGAACATGGGGATGAAGCCCAGGAGGCGGTGTTTTTCGGTCCGGGTTGTTTTGGGGGAGCTGTACATCTGGACGAAGAGCAGGACGGCTGCGATACCGCCGACGATGCTGACAAAGTTGGAGAGCCACCCGATTTTCAAGATTCCCGTGGTAAAAAGCACCACGACCACGGCCACAAGCGCGAGAGTGATTCCCAGAACGCTGAGGATTTGGCTGCGCGGAGCGGGGTTCAACACGGTGCTGCCCACGGCACCGATGGTGTCTTTGCGCATGACGGCGTATTGAATGAGGCCGATGGCCATGCCGAATGCAGCCATGCCAAAACCCCAGTGGAATCCAGCTTGGCCCCACATCCAGCCGGTGACCAGTGGACCGAAGAGCGCGCCGATGTTGATGCCCATGTAGAAGATGGAGTAGCCGCCGTCGAGACGCGGATCGCCTTCCTCGTAGAGTCCGCCGAGGACGGTGGAGGCGGTGGTTTTCACGCCGCCGGAGCCGAGAGCCACCAGCATCAGACCGACCGTCAGTCCAGGGATGCCGGGGAGCAGGCCCAAGGAGACGTGGCCGAGCATGACGATGATGGCTGAATAAAACAGGGTGCGTTCGGCACCGAGCACGCGGTCGGCAACCCAGCCGCCGCCGATGGCTGCCACGTACACAAGCCCACCGTAGGCACCGACAATGGCGGTGGCGATGGACTCGTCGATGCCTAAGCCGCCGTCGGTGGTCTGGTAGTACAGGTAGTAGAGCAGGATTGCTTGGAGTCCGTAGAAGCTGAAACGCTCCCACATTTCCACGCCGAATAGGTTGGCTAGCCCCCAGGGGTGCCCGAAAAAGGTACGCTCATTTGTTGCCATGTCTCCACAGTAGGGTAAAAGCCCCCGTAAGTGGGATACTTATCACAAACGCGACCGGAAAATTATCAACTTAACATTCGCGCCAACACGGGCCGCCACGCTGCGAGATCGTGCCCGCCGGGGAACACGGTAAAGGTGGACCGCCCGCCTGCGGATTCGATTCCGTCGGCCAGGCCCTGCGCAATCGTGAAGATCGACTGCTCGGGGCGGTCGCCGCGGTTCTCCTCGGAACCCACTGCGATGTCAACGGAAATGTTGTTCGCAAGCAGGGAGGACATGAGTTCCCGCGCGACGTCGATACCCGCAACCACGGCGGGGGAGAGCAGCACCACACGCTGCGCACCCAACTCCACAGCCAGGGCGCAGGCGGCGAGCGCGCCCGCAGACATGCCCACAATCACGTCGGGCTGTTCTTCAATGTGCGCGCCCACGGCGTGGGCAAAGCCAATCGGGTCGGCAAAATCGCCCATACGCTGCGCCATGCCGCTGTTATGCACGTAAATCGGGGCGATGTTGAGGTCCAGGAAATCATTATGGATGCGCTGCATCACCTCACCGTCCAGGAACAACACCTGGTTCGGATTTTCCAGCGCGTAGTGAATTTTATGTCCCGTCGCCAGCTTCTCGCCCGCCAACTGCGGGGCAGGATTGCCCAGATCAGCCCAATCATATTCCGGTGCGTCAGGCTGCTGCAGCACCGAAATATTCGGCTCCGCGCGCGTCATCGGATCCGTCCCGATCAGCCGATACAAGCTCGGCACCGTCGGATTTGGTGTGGAAAGGGCGGCGTCGAGAAGCGCGGGGGAAAGAGCCGTGACCTCAGTAACATTCGGAACAATCGCCCACGACACGCCCGAGGCATTGGGTAGCTCAGCCGTGAACGACCAGCCGTCCCCCGACCGTTCCATCGGAATCACGTTAGAACTCAACGCAGGGCACCACAGACCCGGCTGCTGCTCGCCCTCCCAGGTGAACGTAACTGAGGTGTAATTATTCAAAGTGCCCCTCCTTGCGCGGGTAAGGTGGCGGACATGCTGACGCCACCCCATACTATCCGACCATGGCCACTTCCACGAGCCTCCTCACCGCTTATCGACGCCGCCCGCACGGCCCTCGCAGCCATCCCCGACACCCAGCAACGCGAGGAACGCGCGGAGCTCATATACAAGGAACTCACGGCAACCGGGACGCCGCTTGTGGAAAACACGCTGGTTACGTTTGTGTGGTACGGCGTTGCTCCCCACGGGGTGATTCTGAACCTGAACAAGGTCAGTGACATGCTTGATCCCGCCGATACGCGGCTGGAATCCATCGCGGGGACCGGGCTGCACGCCCTCACTCTGGATATGCCCACCGAGTGGATGGGAAGCTACAACTACAGCGTTCCTGGTTCTGAACTCCCGGCACCCGCGCTGCATGGCGGGGCAGACCGTGAGATGTTTGGGATGCTCCGCGCTAGCGCGGTTGAGGACCCACGTGCTCGCGAATACGTTGGTTTCTTAGGTAATGCGCGGCTGGCTGTGGCGCGTGGGCGGGACGCTGACCGGGCGGTTTTGTCGGGGGATACGGAGGGGATTGAGGAAGCTCAGGTTGTGAGCCCGGTGAATGGGGCAGAACTCACCGCCTGGACCTGGAGACCAGCGGATGATGCTGCTCCCGTGGCGCGGCTGGTTGTTCTTGACGGGGAGACCTGGGTGAATCAGTATCCACTGGTCAGCGCCCTGCAGGAAGTGCCTGTGCCTATCCATGCTGTGTTTATCGAATCCGGTGGCCCCCAACAACGACAACTCGATTACACCAGCGACGCGGCTGCTGGGCGTTCCTTCATCGAGCGGGCGCTGGGGTTGCTGGGGGATGGGAGCGATGCACCAGTGATTGTTGTGGGGCAAAGCATGGGAGGGTTGTGTGCCCTGCTCTCCGGTATGCGGCACCCCGACCTCGTGGCGGCTGCCATCGCGCAATCGCCCTCGCTGTGGTGGAACGGCGGCGCATGGTTTGACGAGCGAAGCCGACAGGACGGCGCGCCCGCATATCTGCAGGTAGGGGCGTACGAATGGGATCTTGAACGGGATGTCCACCACGCCGCCGCGCTGCTCCGCGCCCAGGGGAAACTCCTCGGCTTTGATATTTATCCAGGTGGCCATGACGCGCTGTGGTGGCAGGCACTTCTGCCGGAGGTTCTCGCGGAGGTTGCGGGGAAGGTGTGATGTGCTTGGAGTTCACCGCCGACGCAGCATGAACAGCATTCCGAGCACAAGAATCGCGGTTGCGAGGAGCGCTCCAGAGGCAATCGGGATGAAAGGGCTTGTGGGCTGGTTGTTTCTGGATGTTTTTCGTGCTCTGATCGCGTCAGAAACCTCCACAGCCTCGCCCGCAACGCCGTAGGAAAGCTTGGGTCCTGGTTCGGCGTTGCCCACGGCGCGCAGAGCTAAGCGGATAGTGGTGGACTGCGGTGTGTCCGCGCTGTAGCGCAGGGCTACGTTCTGTTCGCCGGCGAGGAATCCCCCTTTGTGGTCGAATTCGGTGTCTTCGATAATGTTTCCCCAGCGTATTTCTTGGGTGATGGATGTGACTTTGCGGACTTCCATGGCGTCGAGTTTGAGCCGGTACGGGATGGTTGTTTCGCCGTAATTGTTGGTGCCTTCTTCGATGTCAACGGGGTAGAGGTTGGGCCCAATGACCGCCCAGTTGATGGTTCCTTGTGTGGGCGGGGCTTCTATGGCTATTTGTAGTCGTTGCCCTTCGGCAATGGGAATTCGGAGCCATTGTGTTGTGCCGGAATGGAGTGTTGTTTCGTAGCTGCCTGCGTGTACTGTCGGGGCGTCGTTAAGCGTGGTGGCGGTGTGAAGAGTTGCGGCGGAGTTGTTGATGTCCATGCTGAGTTCGGGCGGTGGCGCGGAGGTAGCTATTGTGTCGGTTGCCGCTGTTGGGATTTTCCATAATGTGAAGTCGAGTGGGAGTTCGTGTGCGCCGCCGAGTGTGCCTTTTCGGGTGATCACAATGTCGTAGGCGCCGGGTGTGCAGTTGCCGAAAGTGTCGCCAACCACGTAAGACGTTGCGAATCCGCTGATGGGTTGGGTGAATTCATTGGCGGCTGTTCCGTCGCTGGATTCGGAGACGCAGTGGTTTCCGGCGGGGTCGATAATGTCGGCTGTTATTCGCGCCAGTCCGGGTATCGACGCCGCGTCTTCCGGTGGCGTGACCATCATTCCTAACGCCAGTTGATCACCATGTTTTAATTCGACTTTCCAACGTAGTGACTGCTCTGGCGGGAGAATAGCGTGGTGACGAGTGGGGTCTGGTTGTCCATTTTTTACACCGCCGACCTGTAAGAAAGGTATCGATTCAGTGGCGGGCGCCGGTAGCGCATTGAATAGTGAAATACCAAGGGTGCAGAGAAGTGCCGCAGCGCGTCTTCTGCGTGTTCCTTTCATACTATTTAGTTAACCATTAAAGAACGTTTAATTGAATAGTAATTAAAAGAATTTCATCCGCACGCACAAAAACCAGGTTTGTATTATCAAACCTGGTTTTTGTCTTTGGGGTGGCTGACGGGGCTCGAACCCGCGACACCCAGGATCACAACCTGGTGCTCTACCAGCTGAACTACAGCCACCATTGCTGCTGTTAAAAGCAGCGAGGACTATAATAACTCACTCGTGCGTTATTGCAAAAAGCGCTGGTACGAGGCCATCGATTCCTTCGCGGCGTCGATACATTCGGCGGTGGTGGGGCCTGGATCGGGTGTGATGAACGAGCGTCGATAATAGTCCAGCTCGCGGATGGATTCCACGATGTCGGCGAGGGCGCGGTGGGCGAGGCCCTTCTCCGGTTGATTGAAATAGATGCGGGGATACCAGCGGCGGGCGAGCTCCTTCAGGGTGGACACGTCGATCATGCGGTAGTGCAGGGCGCTGTCCAGCCGAGGCATGTGCTTGCGAATGAAGGAACGGTCCGTGGCAATGGAATTTCCGGCCAGCGGCGCGGGATGATCGGGATCGCAATGCTCGGCTATGAGGTCAAGAACCGCCTGCTCAGCCTGCTCAATTGTGGTGGTCGATGTGCGAATCGCCTCCGTCAGGCCCGATGAGCCATGCATGTCTGCCACGAGCTCATTCATGCCCGCCAGCTGCTCCTCCGTGGCGTGGACCACAATATCGACGCCCTGACCGAGGATGTTCAAGTCCGCGTCCGTGACCAGCGCCGCCACCTCCACAACGACGTGATGATCTGGGTCAAGACCCGTCATTTCGAGATCAATCCACACCAAACGGTCATGTTTCGACATAGCACTTTCCGACATCATTTTTTACGACATTTTCTTATAAAACGAACCAATAAGTGGGGAGGCAATACCCCTCGGCGCGACGAGCGACGCCACATTCAACACCTTACTCAGCGGACCCGGAACCACACGGCGTTTATTCTTTGCCAACGCTTCGAGGGACTCTTTTGCGCAGGATTCATAGGTGGTCCAGAGGAAATCCGGTACCACCTTATCCACAATAGATTTCTCCTCCTCCGGGATTACCGCGTCCCGCACTGGACCAGGTGCAAGAAGCGTGCAGCTGACCCCCGAACCTTTCAACTCATAATGCAGGGCCTCCGTGAATACATTCACGCCCGCCTTGGTGAACACGTAGGTCGCATTATTTGGAATAGGGAGGTTGCCAGCAGCCGAACCAACATTGAGAATAGCACCTTTTCTATTTGCCAGCATTCGGGGCAGCACGGCGCGGGTGAGTTCAAAAACAGCCGTGGCATTGAGCTCGAACTGATTGGTCTCATACTCCCATTCCTGGTCCATGAACGGGCCGAAACTCGCAATGCCAGCAGAATTGATAATGATGCTGATGTCGCGGTCTTTGATGTCTGCGATAAGCTTGTGGCGCTGCTGCTCATCCGACAAATCGCAGGGAAAAACCTCGGCCGTGACGTTGTACCGCGACGTTAATTCCGCAGCAAACTGCTCCAGCACATCTTTACGACGCGCCACCAAGATCACATGGTGGCCCTGCTTGGCCAGATTACGCGCAATAGCCATGCCAATTCCCTGGCTAGCGCCAGTAATAAGTGCGCGAGAATCGGGGCTAGGGGAGGGGAGGGGCATAGTTGCAGTAATCCTTTAATCGAAAATAGTTCTGGGGCAGCTAGCTAAAAATATGGGAGATAGTTCGGTTTGGTGTCCATCGTACCGGTGTGAGGTGATTTGGCCGAAAAATGGCGGCGTGAGGTGCGGGGTAGCTTTAGGGCACGGGTATGGATCGGGTATGGGTGCAGGCGGGGCGCGAGCGGTGTTGGGGGTGGTTCTGGGGTAGCTCCGAAGGGCGTTATTTGAGAAAAGCAGGAAGAAAATATAAGAATTTCCAAATATAAGCCTATGAAAAAGGAGTCTGCGATGCGTACACGCACAAAACTTGTAAGTCTGAGCCTGGCAGTGGTCCTGCCGCTCGCTGGAATGGTGAATGCTGGAGCTGAAGAAAAACCAGCTCAGGGAAAGCAGGAGACCGGGGTGGTTGCGCCCGCTGCTGGGGCAAACGGTGAGGCTGGTAATGCCGCTGCTGGAAATGAGGCCAGTGGAAATCAGGTTGAGGCGGGCAAGGGCGCCGCTTCTGGTGTGGATGCAGCTTCTGGCGCGGGTGCTGCCGGGAAGCCTGGTGAAAAAGCTGGTGGAAGCAGTGCAAAAGTCAGCGGCAGCAGCGACAAGGTCAAGGGGAGTAGCGAACGCGGCAAGGCGGGGAGCAGTGCCATTGCTGAGAACAAAGATAATAAAACCCTGAAATTTCTGGGCATTATCGCCGGGATCGTGGGCATTGGCGGCCTCATCTCTGCGGGACTCACCTGGGCGGTGCAGCAGCGGCTGATCGCTAATCCGCTGCCGGGAATCATCCCCAATCCGCCAGCTCCCCCGGCCCCGGCTCCCGCACCTGCGCCAGCCCCGGCCCCTGCTCCAGTTCAGGCAGCCCCTGCGCCTGCACCGGCACCTGCCCCGCAGGGTGGTAGCTTCAGGAACTGCGCAGCAGCCCGCGCGGCCGGAGTGCGCACCCCCATTCACCGTGGTGAACCCGCCTACGCGCCGCACCTGGATCGCGACAACGACGGCGTGGCCTGCGAGCGGTAAGTTCTGCGGCTGGGTGGCCTAGGTAGTGTAGTGACGGCGGTGGCGTTGTCTATGACGCTGGTGCTCGGCAGTGGTGGCACGGCTGCGGCTGCCGAGACTTCCGGGGTGGAGGTAAAGGCTGCCGCTGACGGGAAGGTTGCTGGTGGGTCCGCCGCTGGAGGCACTGGTGGTAGTAGCAATGACCGGGTTGATTCCGCCGTTACCCACATCGCTACAGGTGGAATGATCGGCATCATCACCGCCTGGGCACTGCACCGCAGTATCATTTCTATAACTGGGGCGTCTGTCCCTGATGGCTTGCCCGTACTAGGGGTTACTGGCGATGGCTTCCCGACCTGTGACGCCGCACGCCGCGCAGGCTTAACGACGCCCATCCACCAAGGCCAGCCTGGCTACTCACCCGCCCTAGACCACGACAAAGATGGGATTGCGTGTGAGCGAGGGGAGTGAGGTGTTTTTCCCCGCTACGGCGGGGTTTTTCGCGTGATGGGGAGGTGGGATAAGTGTGTTTAACCAGACAATCGGGGGTAAGCATGAATGTCAGGCGCACAGATCTACAAATAACCTCTTATGGGATATTGAGGTGATCGGAGTAGAGTGTCGGAGGGCGGTGCGGCCTTTCATTGGGGCTGGTTAGTCCTATTTGTACGAGCCTTGGCTCAAAACGATGCTGCACCGCCCTGGTCTGTCCTGGTGGGAGCGTCGGTTGCAGAAATTGGGGTACTGGTTTGTAGTATTTGTACGAGCCAAGCTTGAATCAAGATTTTTGAAGTGTAGTATAGGTTTTGTTACCATCATTTGAGAAGATCATCACGATGATCATCACTCTAGTGGGTGGTGGTGACATAACCGTCCATAAATAATACGTACTTTCTAAGAACTGGAAGTGAGTTTAATGAAACGATTTAACAATCGACCCAAAGCTTCTACTAGCCGTGCCGTTTCGAGGCGCTTTTCAACGACGGAACTCGAACCTGCAGCGGAAGCACAAGGATTAGTTGCGTCAGCTAAGTTTGTAGTTGAACGTAGCTCTGTGTCTGTGTTTAAGATTCCCCGCTCAGTTTTGGCTTCGACTATGGCCATGGTTGTATTCCTTTGTGTAGTGTTTTCCCAGGCTCCAGATTCGTCTATTGTGCCTGCTCCGGTGCGGGTACTTGCCCCCGCTCCAGTGCAGGTGTTTGCTCCACAACGAGACGCTGTTGTCATCCTTGGTGTAGCACCGGATACTTGCCCCTGCTCTGGCGTAGATAGTAGTTTATGCGCCCACCCTGATCTCTCAAGGTGACTGCGTTAAAAACTACTCAGGGAAGGATGTACCCGCATTCGCTGTGGTGAACTTCCCTACTCTTCCTGATTTGGAAGTAACAATGGCGGCGTGATTTATCAATAATGATGGGGTGGAAAACGCAAGTGCAAAAACGCGCCGCGATGAAGGTATTGAAGCTGAAGTGCACCTCTCTACCCCGTAGGAGACTTTTTCCTCAGTGTCTGAGTGAAAGGCGGAATAAATGTGTTCAATCAGGCATTCGGGGGTAAGTGTGCATTTCGAAAGTATCAATCTGAAGGCTGGCTTCTCGGGGTTATTGAGATGTTTCGGGTAGGGTGGCTGAAGGTGCCGCAGCCTTTCATTGGGGCTGGTTGGTCCTATTTGTACGAGCTTTGGCTCACTACGATGCTGCACCGCTCGAGCTGGTGTTGGTGAAAGCTCTGGTTGATACATCGGGGGTAATGGTTAGTTATCTTTGTATGAGCCAAAATTGACTTGACTTTTCTGAGGCGTATTATCAGTTTTGTTGCCACCATTTGAGGAGGTCATCGCGATGATCATCACTCTAGTGAGTGGCAGCGACATCAAAATTTCGACTTGGAACTGAAGTTCCAATATTTGAAAGGAAGTCTCATGACCATCATGATCTTTGAAGATTTACTCAAGGCATGCACCAGCGGAGGTGCTTCAACCCTGGTGTCAGTGACGGAACTTGAACCTGCAGCTGGAGCGCATGCATCAGTCGCACCAGCGAAGTTTGTAGATGGGCGTAGCTCCGTGTTTGCTTTTGAGACTCGTTTTATTGATGGCTTGGCAGCTCGAGCTGTCTTGTTGGACAGCAAGCAGTCGCAACTTAATCGTGCGGAAGGTGCCATCATGCAGGATATTCGTGCTGAGCATCCTTTGTTGGGGAAAATTCCCCGGATTCTGGTCACCTACAGTGATGGTCAAGAATTTAGTGACATGGAGTTGCCTCACCGTTTTGCTGATGGGCATGTCCGTGCGGGGACTATTGATGGTGAGCCGACCACTGCAAACGAAGCATACCGAGCAGTTCGCAATGCCACTCCTGCCGACATGAGTGCAATCCTCAATACTGCTCCTGCTGCGGCTGTTTTTGGTGGATGGGATTCTACTCGTAAGAAGAATCAAGTACGACTTCGTAGTGCGCTTGTTGGTGAGATTATTGGTGTTCTTGCTGATCAGGATAGTAGCGGCCAGGATCAGCAATCACGTCGAGGTGGAGCTCGTGTGGATACGGTTGCTATGAGTGTGCAGCTTGACCCCAAAGAGATGGAGAAATTGATTGATGCCCAAGAGGCTGAACTCAGTGATAAGCTGATTGACAAGCTTCGTGGTGAGATAAAGAAAGCCAAGAAGGATAAAAAACTATCAGCATCGCCGCTCGGACTTGGCGGTATTCCACCAAAGCTTGATGCTCTTGGAGGGGTAGCCTGCGGTAAAATTATTCGTTCGTGGGTGTTGAGTTTTGCATCGCTACGGCAGCTGCGCTTTGGTGGCAATGAAGAAGCAAATGTTGCTGGTAGAGCCCTTCTTGCGGCGTTTGGTTTGGTGGCAATTGCGCGTGCTGAACGCGAGCTGTATCTCCGCGCTAACTGCGATCTTGTTGAGGCAGGAGCACCTGTTGTCACGCTGGACGAGCGCTATGGAAATAAACGCATCCTTGATCCAATCACTGTAGAACTTGCTGACCAGCTGCTGGAACAGGCAATCAACCATGCACGCTCTACTGGCGTTGCTGACTGGAACGGTCAGATATTGCATGTGGATGGCAATCAAGTGATTCTGCAGGGTGCTTCCGATGAATCTGAAAGCGAGGACTAGTCATGCGGAGCCTCAACATCATTGCGAGGTTCCCACTGGGGGTTTACGTAGGACACAAATCCGATCGACGCAGTGATGAGTTTCCAGATCCAGCACGACTGCATGCTGCTTTGCTTAACTCGGCAACACAAGGAACTCACGCTATTCAGGGCAAACATGGGCTTGAACCAAGTGAATCGGCACTTGTTGCCTTGAAATGGTTGGAAAAGAATCCGCCGGATGGAATCGAAAAACCAACCTCACTACCAGTCTTTACCGGACGACAACGCTTTATGCACCGCGAGGTCGCTCAGTCTTCAGGAGGAAGGAAAACGGAGCAACGCCCGCTGTCAGACGGCATCGCTTTGGCTAGTCATGTTGGCTGGCATTGGGATAACGTACCTGATGATGTTGCAGAAACATTGGAGCAGTTGTGTGATGATGTGCCTCACCTGGGCGAATCAGTCAGCGTGGCTATCCTTGAAGGCGGAGTGGTAAACCCAAATCTTCATCTTGATGCTCAGGGGAGTCCTCTAGTTAGCGGTGGGATGATGCTTCGAGTTCCCATTGATGGGCGAACTGATGCATTGATCAAGACGTACCGGAGTAACAATCCAAGTAAAATACCTACTAAGGCAGCGGATAGACCTAAAAAAAATGAGGAACCACTAAACACGCCAGTGACACACGAGTGTTTGGGTAACGTCAAATATTCGCGTCAGGAACCTACAGTGTGTGATGCGCCATGGTCCCAAATTGTCTTGCTTGAGGTTGCAGGAGAAGATCTTCCGCCTCGCCAGTACGTAGCTATTTGCGTCGCTCTTCATCGTGCGATTATTTCGGCTATTGGATTTGGGGCATCCAGCTTCATCACCGGAAAATACGACAAGGCAGTAGCTAAAATACCAGCAAACAGATTGGCATTCCAGTACCTTCCTGGGCAGTACACGCAACACCTCGGTCTCAAAGGCGCAGCCATCGCAATAATGATTCCGGCTGCAGCGAACACGGAAGACCTGAGCCAGTTAGCTAAGGGACTGGCTGCCGTAAAACAACTGTACAGTAGGGATTTTGGTCGACGACATGTCTACTTCAGTGGGATCTCCGTTCAAGCAGATGCGTTTTGGCCGAAGCCGCAGCAGGGTTGCGTTCGGCTGTGGAAACCTCTTACAGCAATAGTTCCAGAGACTCGTCCAGTGAAGCCTAAAGATGGTACTAGACGCTGGACCCTCGCGGATTCTGGGTTGCTTTCCCTCGCATACGTATGGCGCGATAGATTCAACTCTGAGAAAAAGGGCGAGCAACGTTACCTGGAACTGCGTGATCAAGTGAAGACGCAAGATGCGATGGTGTTTAAAGCACGAACGGTAAACGCAAATCCTAGAAAGTATGCGCATAGAACACACGCTAGTGTTGTCACACAACCATGGCGTGGTCTGTTGTCTCTCGGAACACTAGCTACAGATAAAACACTTGTAGCTATCGGTCAGTCACGTCATCTCGGTGGTGGGCTATTAGTTCCTCATGATGTCTTGAAGGACGACTTTGAGCGTATGATTCAGAAGGAAAAGCACAGCAATGATAAATAAACAAACAGTAAAACGCAGTGATTTCTCCGCGTTCTTTGCCGCACTCAATGGAGGGCATGCTCCTTTTAGCTGGCAACAAGACTTGGTTGATCAAATAGTAACCACAGGTACCTGGCCGGAGAGGATTGTTGCTCCAACAGGTGCTGGAAAATCATCAGTAGTGGATGTCCATCTTTTTGTTAACGCCTTATTTGCCAGCGGGAATGGGCCAAGGGTACCACGTCGGCTATGCGTGGTTGTTGGTCGCCGCGCTTTGGTAGACAGTCAGGCAGATAGAGCGATGAATATTCAACGCACCATGGTAGATGTGCTTAATAACGATGCCGCAAATGATGAGAGTGACATCATATACCGTGTTGCAAAGCTGCTTTCATCATTTCACGTGCATGACGTAACTGAGCCCTTTTTGGTGGGTCACATACGTGGTGAGCTCAGCAATCGCTCCTTGCCAGTCAATGAACTCTCAGTCTGCGCAGTAATTGCTGCGACACCAGATATGTGGGGGTCGCGCCTACTGTTTAAAGGTTACGGCAGTTCGAAACAAGCCCGTCCTCGTGAAACAGCCTTGATTGCAATGGACTCCGTTTTTGTCCTTGATGAGGCTCACCTTAACCAACAGCTACTGGTGACTGCCCGGCGAGTGGCTAAGTTGCAGGAATTTGGCGCTGATATAGGCGTGCCACGGCTCCAGGTCGTAGAAACGACAGCGACTCCGTCTGAACTTAAAAAGGGACAAACTGAGGTTGGAGTTGATGTTTCTAACCTTGGCGGCGCTGATGATGCGGAACTTCTACGAAGGGTTAACTCCGTCAAAGAACTTCGTCGCGTATCAGTAGAAAAGTGGAACGGTGCACCGGGTAATAGTGAGGTAGTCGCGCATGCAGTAGCTGAAATACATAATTTGCGAAATGATCAGACAGGTTCCGGAGTCGAGCAAAGTCGTACAATCGGATGCATTGTTAATCATGTTGATACTGCTGTCAAAATTGCGAATGAGCTAAAAAAAAGAAAACTTAACGTTGAGCTCATCGTTGGCCGAATGCGAACATATGATCTAGAACAATTGCGTGAAAAACATCCATTGCTCTTCACCTGTGTTGGCGATAGTGAAATTGACGTAGTGGTAGCTACTCAGACGCTGGAAGTGGGAATTGATATTGATTTTTACTCCCTGGTTACAGAGCTGGCACCCGCTTCATCGCTTGCGCAGCGTTTTGGCAGAGTTAATCGTTTGGGGAAAAGAACAGATTCAAAAATTGTTGTTCTTGAGCCAGTGGATTTGGCAAAAGTTAAAGATTTAATGCCGCCATACAAAGGCGATGATCTGCGCGAATCTTATAATTGGTTGGATGCATTATCGCAGCAAGGTAACGCAAATCCAGCAGCAATGTTAGCCTGTGTTCCACCAGAAACATTGCCGTCTCGGTTGCTCTATCAACGTCCCGAGCTGACGGATCTTCTCGAATTTTCACGAACCTCTGAAGACGCATATGCAGAACCAGATCTTGATTTATGGCTGCATGATTCTCTGGAGGAGCAGATGGCAATTGGCGGAATTGTTGTGCGAGAACAGCTTCCAGGGGATGATTTCGTCGCTCTCGAACTTTTGAAGGCGTTTCCTCCAAAAAATAATGAAGTTTTTCCGGCAAGTTTGGATGTGTTACACCACATTCTATCTCAACTTGTTGTTGACGATAAACAGAGGATTAGGCTGGAACGAAGCGAACCTGATATTCTGCGACGAGCATTCTTTCTTCGCGATGGTGAGATCGAAATCTGCACACCACGACATAGGTCCCGTCCTGGCGACTTGATCATCATCGATCGAGGGATTCCTTTTACCACCGAAAAAGTAGCGGTGACAGGAAATCCTGGCGACAAAGAGCCACCAGAGGCTGTAAAAGATAAATATACTAAGATCCTAACTTTCGATGCTGGTATGTCAAAATCTGAAGCTGAAATTTTCAGGGAATTTTGCGGATTAACGCCAGACGAGGCAACCAGTATCTGGCGCGAATTTGGCAATGTAGATGATGATATTGTCCTATCAAGCTCGATTCAAGATGATCTAAGATTTGGCGAGGTTGTTTCATGGTACGCCGTTACGCGTAAAGAAGAGCCTCAAGAAGATAGTGATATTCGGCAAGAGTGGACTTATACGCAGGGGAAAATCTTTCTCGAAGATCATCAGCGTGATGTAGCTGCACGTGCCGAAAAGATCGCTTGTGTTGTTGGTTTGAAAGAAGATTTTGCTGAGGATGTGGTGTTTGCTGCTCGACATCATGATGACGGTAAATCTGATAGCCGATTCCAGAGCATGCTTGGAGGACTAAAATCTGAAAAGAGTCTAGCAAAGAGTGAAGTTCGAACTCGTCAGGAAACGAAAATTGCTAGGCAACGAAGTGGCCTGCCGCAAGGGTGGCGGCATGAACAAATGTCGGTTGCTTTAGTCGCCAATGAAAGAGCGCAGGGGAAACTAGAGTGTTCGGATCTTGCTTTGCGAATAATCGGATGCAGCCACGGACATGGGAGAAATTCTTTTGCGCATACAGATCGCATTCTGTTGCCGCAAAATAGTCAGGATCCCATTTCCGATACTTTGCAGGAACAAGCGCATGAGCTATTTTTCACCGGTCGATGGGAAGAGTTAATCGAACGAACCGACGTCGAATTTGGTCCATATATGACGGCATATCTTGAGGCGCTTGAACGGGCGGCTGACGTTCAAATTTCGGCGGAAGGAAAATGATGTCTACAATTACTCTCGCGGGCGACTACCGTTCTGCGCTCACTCATTTCGCACTGTATGGTTTAGCAATGCTAGCTGAGACACACCATCCAGGCGCTGTAACTCTCGGATGGAGTGATGAAGTCATACCTAAAGCGCAGCTTGATATTGAAGGTGTGGGCTTGGATGCCGTGGCTGAATATATCTTGCAGTATTCGGTTCAATTAAGTTCAGTTGATAGTTGGGTTACTGTCAATAATGAGTATGGAAGCGGAAAAAAGAAAGCAATATTTTCTCCATTTTCGCCGCGCATACGTGGTATTGACGTTCAAGCTAATCCATACGATTGGCATAATCATCAAAAGGCCAGGTTTCATGCGCTAAACCAATTGACTTTGGACGGTGATTTGCTTTCGCTTCGCTGGATATTTGGTCTTGGTGAAGCTGCGTACTGGCGTTTTTTACGTAAGGAAAACCGGCCAGATCATGGTGCGTCCAGGTGGGAGATGAAAACGAGGAACAAAGGAGAGGAATTTGTTCAGTATCGGCTTCGACCGCTGTGTATTGAACTTTCTCAATGGAGTATAAGTGATATTTCCTCTGGCATTACCGGCGTAACTCTTCGCGATACTATAGGAAAAAATGCAATTGATTCACGTACATCAACTGGTTTTACCCCACCAGGTCCTGCCGATGTTGCGTTAACATTCGCTGCTCTTTTAGGGATTGCATGTTTTCCTGTAGTGAGGAAGATTGATCAGCTGAGTATCACTCCGGGGGCCTGGCCTTCCGACGTACTTCACCCAGATAATATGGTTCTTCCAATCTTTGCTCAGAAGATAACACCAGCCAGGTTACGCGCAATATTACGCAGCCAGGCATTTGCAGAGGCAGTGGAGCAAGTGTGTGGTGTTGAGGCTGGCATTGTGGAAAATAACACGGCAAGTGTGCTTGGCTCTGCTCGTTCGGCTGTATGGCTTAAAGATCGTGGTGTGAAGGCTGTAGCGAGGTTTCCGATTTTGCTCGCGGGAAGCTCATCGGCACCTGAACGTCAAGTTCAGTATGGTACGGCGGTGCCATTATGAGTTACCGCGAAGATGCTGTGCTTCCCATTTCTTTGGTAGCGCAAACAGTGTATTGCGAGCGTCGAGCTTGGCTAGAAGCAAATGGTGAAGTGACCGACACGTCACAGATGCAGCATGGACATTCGTCACATCACGGAGTAGATGATCCGGCGACCTCGCGAAGTCAACAACGTCGTTCAGTTCAGGTCAAGTCCGATGAGTTAGGTATTATTGGCAGATGTGATGTCGTTGAACCTGTTGACAACGACTCGATGAGGGTGGTGGAATATAAATCCACTCCGGTCAGGAAAACTCCACAAGTCACTGAAGCTAACCGTATTCAACTGGCTCTTCAAGGTATATGCCTTAAGGAATCAGGTGAAAATATAACTGAGTATGCAGTTTATTTTACTGATCATAACAAGAAGATGCCTGTTGAACTCACTGAAAAAGATTTCAACTTGGCGAGAAGCTTTGTTGATAGAACTCGTAATATTATTGAAGGCACCATAGCTCCTGGTCCACTCGAAGACTCACCTAAGTGTAGTTGGTGTTCACATGTTAGTGTCTGTCTTCCAGATGAGCATCTAGGACGTGTGACTTCCCAGAAGATCGTTCCGTCGAAACCCGATAGCCAGGTCGTGCATTTGACTGTGCAGGGTGCCCGCGCATCAGTGCGAAAGGGAAGGATGATAGTCCAATCCAAAGGTGAGCAGATTGGTGATGTTCCCTTGGAGAGGATTCATAGTGTTGTCATCCATGGCAATATTGACCTTTCCTCCGCACTGCTGCGGGATCTTATGTGGCGTGATTACACTGTCATTTGGTGTTCTAGTAGTGGTCGTGTCTATGGCTGGTCGCAACCCGGAACAGGACCAAATGGTTTGGCGAGGGTCCAACAGCATGTCTTGTCGGCGCGTGGAAGCGTGCCGATTGCTACAGAGATGATCTCAAGTAAGATAGCAAATCAAGCAACGCTGCTTCGGCGAAATGGCGATGCTGATCATGCGGTCAAAGAATTGCGAAAGTTGCAGCAAAATGCACTCAAAGCTGCATCGTTGCCCGAGTTATTCGGGATTGAGGGTGATGCGGCAAGCTTATATTTTGGTGGCTTTGAAACGATGCTGAGCACAGCCACTTTGCGGTCGCTAGGTTGGTGGTGGCAGGGTAGGACCGGACGTGGAGCAACGGATCCGCTAAATATCTTGTTAAACTACGCGTATGGCTTACTCTCGTCGGAGTGTATCCGTGCAATCCTCACTTGTGGACTGGATCCTCATGCGGGATTCTTGCATAGCAGCAATCGGAATAAACCAGCGCTTGCTCTTGATCTTATGGAGGAATTTCGCGCAGTTGTAGCAGATTCTGTTGTTTTGACACTAGTTAATCGGAGGCAAATTAGTGGGGGAAGCTTTTTATCGGCTGGTGATAGTCTGAGGTTGTCACCCACAGGTCGTACTGCAATTATCAAAGCATTTGAGCGGCGGATCAACGCGGAATTCAAGCATCCTTTCTTCGGTTATTCAGTGACATGGAGACGTGCAATTGAGATCCAAGCGCGAATGATTCTTGGAGTACTAAATGGTAGCCACCCCAGCTATGTAGGTGTCAAAGTAAGATGAGGCGTGACGACACACGGCGCACACTAATTGCGTATGATGTTCCTAACGATAGACGGCGTGGAAAGATAGCGAAGTTGCTGGAAACCTATGGAGATCGCATACAATACAGCGTCTTTGTGGTTGATATCATTCCTTCGAAGCTTCTACGGTTGAAGGATGAGATTGGCAAGATTGCTCAACTGGACGAAGACTCGATACTATTCTGCGACTTGGGAAGGCTAGCCGACCTGGGGCAACAGAAGTTTAGCTATGTTGGATTGTGTAGGGAAATAACAGATAATGATGTGATTATCATGTAGTCTGCTCCCGGCGAGCTTCAGGTACTTCACGTAAAACCTGGGTTTCGCTCGCGATCAAAAAATCCACCTCAAACTAGCTTCTAGCGCTGTGCATTCGTGTACGGTTGATCATACATCGCGAGCCATTCGCCTCACGCTCGCGAAGCCCTTAGTTTTAGCAGTTCAAAGCTACTAAAATTTGGGGGCTGTCTCTTCCGCTTATGCGGAAGACTTTCATTGAGGCCAACGATAAGCCGTAGGAGCATTTCCGGTATAGAACGGTCTCTTCCGCTTATGCGGAAGACTTTCATTGAGGCATAGGTCTTTGGCAGCTTGCTGATGACTTCGGGAGGGGTCTCTTCCGCTTATGCGGAAGACTTTCATTGAGGCCACAGAGTACCCGCCAACGGAGATACCATTGTCTTTGGGTCTCTTCCGCTTATGCGGAAGACTTTCATTGAGGCTGGGAGACTTGCCGCGATGCCATTCTAGCATGGAAAGTCTCTTCCGCTTATGCGGAAGACTTTCATTGAGGCCCAGCGGACACGACCGTTACGATCCTTGCCAACCTTCGGTCTCTTCCGCTTATGCGGAAGACTTTCATTGAGGCTCCTTTTCGATACGCCGGTTCTCGGCCTCAAACTTAGTCTCTTCCGCTTATGCGGAAGACTTTCATTGAGGCGCACTATCACGTGTCTGGTACCTAGCGCGGAGCAGCGTCTCTTCCGCTTATGCGGAAGACTTTCATTGAGGCAGATATAGGCTCCCTGCCTTGATAATGAGGCTTTCGGTCTCTTCCGCTTATGCGGAAGACTTTCATTGAGGCCCGCATATTCCGCTCAATAATGAAGCAGATACGCAGTCTCTTCCGCTTATGCGGAAGACTTTCATTGAGGCGGCGCTGTGGAATCCATCTTCTCCGAGCACGCAGACGTCTCTTCCGCTTATGCGGAAGACTTTCATTGAGGCATCGACGCATTGGAAGAGCGGCAGGATGTGCGGCTGAGTCTCTTCCGCTTATGCGGAAGACTTTCATTGAGGCAGCGTTCTATCGTTCTCCGGGGCCTGCGGCTCCCACGTCTCTTCCGCTTATGCGGAAGACTTTCATTGAGGCAAGAAGGGCGCTGTTGTCGCCAAGACAGGTTTCGTGTCTCTTCCGCTTATGCGGAAGACTTTCATTGAGGCCAGTATGGCGGCGTCGGTAACCCCAGCTGGGACTGTTGTCTCTTCCGCTTATGCGGAAGACTTTCATTGAGGCGGTGGCGTCTGATCCTGATAAAGACCGTGGCGAAAGCGTCTCTTCCGCTTATGCGGAAGACTTTCATTGAGGCCCGCTGGTGATGTGGTTGATGGCGTCTTCCATGGGCGTCTCTTCCGCTTATGCGGAAGACTTTCATTGAGGGCAGGGGAAGGGCGAATTTATCCTAAGTTTTGGTTTTTTCGCTGCCTATGTAGCAGACTTTCATTTGTAATAAAATAAAGTTGTCGCAGTATCAAGAAAATTAAAAGTCAGCCCTGTTTTTTCTGCACATGCGATACTGCAAGGAATTGGAAAGGTTTGCCCTATAGGCGTAAAAGCAATTATCTTGGGCATTGGTCTAGCGCTAGTTGTGACACCGTCAATATGGTCTACATTGCATTTTGAAAATGTCTTATTCGGATAATAAGGCGTCTACAGTAGATGTGATTTGTGTAGCAAATGATGCTCAAGTTGCATAGTTGGTGCGTATCCTTAGTGGCGATGAAATCGTAGATGGCTGCAACTGTGACTCAATATGTGGCTGTTAATCGTTTCACCTGCGTAGCCCGTTGTGGTTTGGTGTTGGCGAAAATTATATTCCTGCCCAGAATTGTCAAATGCACTAGGATTGCAAGTTAACGTGTATTTCTAATTTTCTTCTAGTGTGTCAAAGGTTTTGCATTGCAGTTTTTATTACCTTCATGCTCGCGTGCTTCTAAAATGCTTCTTTCTTGTTGTGATCGTCGCCTTTTGTCTTTCATAACTAGTGGCAGCTATGGCAGATTTACTTATGACATCAAGCGTGAATATATTCAATTCTCGAAGAATAGTTAGAAAGGCTTCTGGTGGAACATCTGCTGAGATGTTGTATCTTTTGACGGTTTCCCTCGCAGTTGACCTATCTCATTTCGGATTCTAGAGCGGCTCCGTCGTTGTACTCATCTGGAACTCCGGCACTCAAAAATCCACCCCAGCACCCCACCCACACAAACAAAAAGCGCCCCCGGCAGGATTCGAACCCGCGACCAGCCGGGTAGAAGCCGGATGCTCTAATCCACTGAGCTACGGAGGCATGGAAGGATTTCTTCCATCAGGGAACTTTACCGCATCTGTCCGCGCCCACACCACATGACCCCACACCACACAACCCACACCAGACCGTCCACCCACCCCCGCCTGTACACCTTCGTGTCTGCCCCACCTATTAGTGTTTAGTGCATGACGTCATCTTCTTCGGTCACCCCCACGTCAAACTCAATCGGTGCCACCTCCACCCCAACAGACACTGAGCGCGCCGCGGCGTCGTCAAGCAGTGCCCGCGTGACCTGGCCGTTGTTTGTGTTGTTTTGTGTCACAGCGGGTGTTGTGGGTGCGGTGGTGTCGGCGGGTTTCTTGGGGGAGTCGTTGGCGGCGTTGGGTATTCCTGATCCGGGTCCGTTGACCACGGCGGGTTTGCCGTTTTTCCGGGCGGCGGCGTGGATGTTGGCGGCGTTGTCGGTGGGGTCGTTTTTGTTCGCGGGCTTCCTGTGCTCGCCCCGGGAGCTCCGAACACCCACCGCACCCCGCGCCACCACACCTCGAACACCCACCACACCCCACAACAGCCACAACAGCCACAACAGCCACAACACCCACAACACCCACCCCACCCTCCGCTTCGCCATACTGAGCGCGGACGGCACGGTGGCGTCGAAAACGGGTGCGGTTGCGGCGTTGTGTTTTGGTCTCATCGCCTTGTTGATGGTGCCGATGTATTTGTCGGATGTGTCAGGCCAGCCGTTGGCGGACGCGATGCAGCCACAGAATTGGTCAACCGCAATAAACCAGGTGTCTACATCGTTGGCGTGGCAGTGGTCGGCGGTGTTTGCGCTGGTCACGGGCGTTGCGGCGCTGACTACGCACAGGTGGATCATGCAACCGGTGTGGTTGTGCGGGGCGGTGCTGATGATTGTGCCGTTGGGCTTGGAGGGCCATTCGGCGAGCGGCGGCGATCATGATTACGGCACGAATTCTTACCTGTGGCATGCGGTGTTCATGGTGTTGTGGGTTGGGGGTTTGATGGCGCTGATCGCGCATGGTCGGCGGCGGGGGCCGGGCATGGTGGTGGCGGTGCGTCGTTATTCGGCGGTGGCGTTGGCGTCGGCGCTGGTGATGACGCTGTCGGGCCTGATCAACGCCGCGATTCGTATCCACTGGTCGGATTGGTTTACCACAAGTTATGGCACGTTGATTCTCACCAAAACCGTTGGTGTGGTGGTGCTCATCATGATGGGCTGGCTGCACCGCCAGGCCACGATCCCGAAGTTGGAGAAACAGCCACGCCTGTTCCAGCGGGTGGCGATTGTGGAAGTACTGGTGATGGCGGCGATCACGGGTGTGGCGGTGTCGCTGGGCCGCACTCCGCCGCCCCCGCCGCGCGAACCGGATTTGAACACGATGGATATTCAGCTGGGCTACAAGTTGTTTGTGGAACCCACCATCTGGAATGTGTGGACGATGTGGCGTTTCGACATCATTTTCGGCACCCTCGCCATCCTCCTCGCCGTCGCCTACATGTGGGGTGTGCGCCGCCTGCGCCTGCGTGGCGAACCCTGGCCGTGGTACCGCACCGCCTGGTTCATGTCAGGTTGCGTGATGTTGCTGGTCACCATGTGTTCCGGCATCGGTATGAACATGCCCGCCACGTTTTCCATGCACATGGTTGGCCACATGATTCTCTCCATGGGCGTCCCGGTGTTCTGGGTGCTGGGCGGTCCGTTCACCCTGTGGCTCGCCGCGATCAACCCAGGTCAGCCGGGCCAGCCGGGGCCGCGCGAGTGGCTTGAGGTGGCCATCAACAACTCGGTGGTGCGGTTTATCACCCACCCCGCGGTGAACACCATCCAGTTCCTGGTGGTGTTTTACATCCTGTACCTCACCCCGCTTTACGACGTCGCGGTGTCCGAGCATGCCGGTCACCTCACCATGAACATCATGTTTCTGTGGTCCGGTTTCATGTACTACTGGGAGGTCATTGGGGTGGATCCCGTCCCGGTGGAGCGCAACCCCATGGGCAAGGGCGCGTGGCTGTTCGGGTCGCTGCCGTTCCACATGTGGTTCGGGGTGGCGCTGATGCAGATGCAAGTCATCCTGGCCTACGATTTCTACTCCACACTGGGACTGCCGTGGCACGTGGATTTGCTGCGGGACCAGAACGTGGGCGGCGGCATCGCCTGGGCCGCAGGCCAGTTCCCACTGATGATTGTGGTGGGGGCCGTGGTGCTGGCGTGGTACCGGGACGATCACCGCCAGATGCGCACCTACGACAAACATGCCGACGAAACCGACGACGAGGACATGGCCGCCTACAACGCCATGTTGGCGCAGATCAACGCTGGTGAGAACCCCTTCGAGGAGTACTATGCGCAGGATATGAGGGGCAGAAATGATAGCTCCACCTAGCCTGCTGCGCAACGCCTCACCTGGCCGTCTGTGGATAACTCGGTTTATCCACAGGCAGGCTCTGACGGCAGATGCGCAACCCCTGGATCAGGTGGCAGAGTAGGGATCACGGCCCCAGGGAATGACACCGGGGGATCGGGGAGACGGGGGTTCGAGGGGACCATTCCCGCCGGGGCTGATACTACGTTCGTGTTCGACGGCGCACTCGGCGCCGACAATGAGGAGGGGCATCATGGCTCAGCATTCCTACACTGTGACCGGCAATCTTGTCGCCGATCCGCATTACCGCCAGACGGGGGAAAACCAGGGGGTGTGTAAATTCCGGTTGGGCGCCAGCCGTCAGCGGCGTGGCGAGGACAACGTGTGGTATTCCGTCGACCAGGTATGGCTCAATGTTGAGTGCTGGGGGCCGCTGGCGCAGCACGCGCGTCGTTCCCTGACCAAGGGCATGGCGGTGATTGTGGTGGGCACGCTGGTGACGCATTCCTGGCGGGACGCTGATGGGGAGCTTCAGTCCTACATGGTGGTCAAGGCATCGCATATCGGCCCCGACCTGAACCGCTACCTCACCAACACTGTGGTTCCGCAGCACGCCGTGGTGCAGGCCGATGCCACAGCGGAGATGCCCGACGCCTCGACGGATGCGAGCCAATGGGTGGATTCCTCCTCTTATAAGCCGGAGGATGTCGATAAAGAACTCGCGGCGGTAGGGGCGGCGGGGGAGGTTGAGGAAGCGCCGTTTTAGCGGAGGCGTCGATACGCGCACCTGGGGGAGTGGCTGATGACGCCTCCCGAACCCACTTCATGTACCCTTTGTGGAGGTTAAAAGTTGCAACAATAAAAGGGGTTGTCGTGGGTGAGTTCATCTACACGATGAAAAACGTGCGCAAAGCACACGGTGACAAGGTCATTTTGGACGATGTCACCATGGCCTTCTTTCCGGGCGCAAAGATTGGTGTTGTTGGCCCGAATGGTGCCGGTAAATCCTCCATCCTTAAAATTATGGCTGGTTTGGACCAGCCCTCCAACGGTGAGGCATTCCTCGACCCGGGTGCCACCGTGGGTATTCTGCTGCAGGAGCCGCCGCTGAACGAGGAAAAAACAGTCCGCGGCAACGTGGAAGAGGGCCTTGGCGAGATTTTTGCCAAGAAGAAGCGTTTCGACGAGATCGCCGAAGAAATGGCCACCAACTACACCGACGAGCTCATGGAAGAAATGGGCAAGTTGCAGGAAGATCTCGACGCCGCCGATGCCTGGGAGATTGACTCCAAGATCGAGCAGGCGCTGGAGGCTCTGCGCTGCCCGCCCGGCGATGAGCCCGTCACCCACCTTTCCGGTGGTGAGCGGCGCCGCGTCGCGCTGGCTAAGCTGCTGCTTTCGGAGCCTGACCTGCTGCTTCTAGACGAGCCCACCAACCACCTCGACGCCGAATCCGTCCTGTGGTTGGAGCAGCACCTGGCCAAATACCCCGGTGCCGTCCTGGCCGTCACCCACGACCGCTACTTCCTCGACCACGTCGCGCAATGGATTTGCGAAGTCGACCGCGGCAAGCTCTACCCCTACGAAGGCAACTACTCCACCTACCTGGAGAAGAAAGCCGAACGCCTCGACATCGCAGGCAAAAAAGACCAGAAGCTGCAAAAACGACTCAAGGAAGAACTCGCCTGGGTCCGCTCCGGCGCGAAGGCCCGCCAGGCCAAAAACAAGGCCCGTCTGCAGCGCTACGAAGAAATGGCCGCCGAAGCTGAGCAGTACAAGAAACTCGACTTTGAAGAAATCCAAATCCCGACGCCGCCGCGCCTGGGCAACCAGGTTGTGGAAGTCAGCAGCCTGAACAAGGGTTTCGACGGCCGCGTCCTCATCAAGGACCTTTCCTTCACCTTGCCCCGCAACGGCATTGTCGGTGTGATCGGCCCCAACGGCGTGGGCAAAACCACGCTGTTCAAAACCATCGTTGGCCTGGAAAACCCCGACGAGGGCGATGTGAAAGTCGGCCAAACCGTCCAGCTCTCCTACGTGGACCAGAACCGCGAAAACATCGACCCGGAAAAAACCGTGTGGGAAGTAGTCTCCGACGGTCTGGACTACATCGTGGTCGGCCAAAACGAAATGCCCTCCCGCGCGTACCTCTCCGCCTTCGGCTTCAAAGGTGCCGACCAGCAAAAACCCGCCAAGGTTCTCTCCGGTGGTGAACGCAACCGCCTCAACCTCGCGCTCACCCTCAAACAAGGTGGCAACCTCATCCTCCTCGACGAGCCCACCAACGACCTCGACGTGGAAACCCTTTCCTCCCTGGAAAACGCCCTGCAGAAATTCCCCGGCTGCGCCGTTGTGATCTCCCACGACCGTTGGTTCCTTGACCGCACCTGCACCCACATCCTCGCGTGGGAAGGCAACGTGGAAGAAGGGCAATGGTTCTGGTTTGAAGGCAACTTCGAGGAATACGAAAAGAACAAGGTCGACCGCCTTGGCCCCGAGGCTGCCCGTCCGTCCCGCGTGACTCACAGGAAACTCACTCGCTAAAGCGGAGGTTTGCCGGGGCGGGGTTTATGTACCGGCACGTCACATGTGCTTATGCTCAAGCACGAAAATGGGGTGTTTTTCGGCTTGGAGATAAGCACATTTGACGTGCTTGCCATACGTGCTTGTCATATAGGTCCACTGCCAGGTCCGAAAACACCCTGTTTCCGTACCCAGCGATAGACCTTTTTCTATGCAAGCGTTTGCACTAACAGTGTTCAAGGTTTTCCTGCTCACCAGCCGCACAGCTGCCGCGCTCTGCCAAACCGCCACCCCTGCACAGTATGTATACCGTCAAGTCTGAAAACGTCCCATTTTCAACCGGAGCGTATACACACTTCGCATCAACCCCGCCCTAGCACCACCGACCCCACACCCAACCCGCCACCAACCTCATCATCGATTAACCTGCGCATATGTCCAATACCCCTAGCGTTAACATATTTTCTATCGCCTGAGTTCCTGGCCCGATTTGTGGTAGAAAAGGGGGGACTGTTTTCTTGCGTAGGGGCCGTGCTGTTCTGTGGCGCGGTTGTTGCGCAGGTTTTTTGGTGAAGGGAAGGCTGCTCGGATATGGGCGAACGTGGTAATCAGCATGACGTGACTGAGGGCGCTGTGGTGCATGTGTGTCGGATTCCGGTGAGGTGGTCGGATTTTGATCGTTTTGGCCATCTAACTAATTCCGCGTATGTGGAGGTGGCGCAGGAGGCGCGTTTGGATTGGGCGCATCAGGAGTTTGTACAGAAGGGCATGGATGTGCCATCTGTTTTTGTGCGGCATATTACTGCTGATTATCGTCTTCCGATTTTGCCCACGGCGACTGAGGTTCAGGTGGAAACCGAGGTTGTGCAGGTGAAAACCACGTCGTTTACCACCCGCCAGACTATTAAGAATGAGAAGGGCGAGGCTGCGTGTGTGGTGGAGTGCGTGCAGATTGCGGTGGATTTGAAGACGGCATCGCCGCGCGCGATTGAGGCGCATGAGATGAAGGTGCTCGCCCGCGGCAAGAGCTCAGAAGGCAGTGAAGAGGGCCAGGGCTAGCCATGTCCGCAACCCAGGATCATTTGACCATTACGTCGGGCGAGTCGGGCTTGCGGGCGTTGTTGTTGCGTGCTCGTGGGTTGGATGAGCAGGCGACGGTGCGTTTCCGTCAGCTGGGGGAGCAGGTTGATTGTTTTGTCACCACTCCGTTCCGCGTCCTGGCGAGCCGCCGCGTGGTCGGGGAGGTCTCACGGGATGGCGCTGCGGCTGGGGTGTCGGCGGTGCTGGAGGCGCTGGATAGCTCCCCGGAAAACGCTTCTTTAGGTCCGGCTCGCGACGCCATGTTTCCCGGCGCGCTTCCGCCGGCGTCGGGGTTTGTGTTGGTTGATGAGCTTCCGGTGGGGGTTGTCCGTGATCTTGCGGATCAGGGCCGCGCCTTAGCCAGGCAGTTTTCGGGTCCGATGGGCCCGCCGGCGTCGTTGATGGATCAGACGGTGATTACCGCGACGTCGTCAAGCGGTGACACGAGCGTTGAGGTGCCAATGCGCGCGGTGTTTGCGTGCACTGCCCTGCAGTTGATTCCGGGTGGGTCGGCACCGGAGGAGATTCCCAGGCAGTTGCGGGTGTCGTCGGTGGGGCGCTGGTTGCGTATCGACGCCCCGTTTGGTTCCGTTTACTTCTCAGCTGGCGGTTTTTCGCTCGTAGACCGCTTAGTCTAGACTGTGGTTTACTGTACTGTCCGTACCGTTGTTTGGAGGAAGAGTGTCCCAGCGAGGTTTTGCCACGAACGCCGTCCATGCGGGCTACGCGCCTGACCCGAATGTGGGGGCCGTGAATCCGCCGATTTACGCCTCCACCACCTTTGTGCAGGACGGATTGAACGAGCTGCGCGGTGGTTTCGAGTACACGCGCTGCGGCAATCCGACGATCGCCGTGCTGGAGGAGGCGGTGGCCACCCTGGAGGGCGGCGAGTACGGTCGGGCGTTTTCGTCGGGGATGGCGGCGACGGATGTGGTGCTGCGCGCGGTGCTGCAACCAGGGGACCATATGATCGTGGGCAATGATGCCTACGGCGGCACGTTCCGACTGATCGATACGGTGTTTGGCCAGTGGGGTGTGGAGTATTCGGTGGTGGATACCGCCGATGCGCAGGCGATCGCCGGGGCGTTGCAGTCTAACACCAAGCTCATCTGGGTGGAGACCCCCACGAACCCCCTGCTGAACGTGTCGGATATTGCGGCGTTGGCCGAGGTGGCTCACTCGAACGGCACGCTGGTGGCGGTGGATAACACCTTCGCCACCCCGTATCTGCAGCAGCCGCTGGCGCTGGGTGCGGACGTGGTGGTGCATTCCACGACTAAGTACCTGGGCGGGCATTCGGATGTTGTCGGGGGCGTGGTGGTGTGTAACGACGCCGAGTTGGATGAGAAAATCCAGTTTCTGCAAGGCGGCGCAGGCGCGATCCCCAGCCCGTTTGACGCCTTTCTGACGATCCGCGGATTGAAAACCCTGAATCTGCGCATGGATAGGCACTGCGCAAACGCGCAGGCTGTGGCTGAGTTGTTGGACTCTCACCCGAAGGTTGCTTCCGTGCTGTACCCGGGGCTTGCTGGTCATCCAGGCCACGAGGTGGCGGCCCGTCAGATGCGGGGGTTCGGCGGCATGGTGTCGGTGCGGTTCCATGACGAGGACGCGGCCCGGGCGTTTTGCCTGAACACCACGCTGATTTATCTTGCGGAGTCGCTGGGTGGGGTGGAATCGCTGCTGGAACACCCGGCATCGATGACTCACCAGTCGGTGGAGGGGTCGCAACTGGCGGTGCCGCGTGACCTGGTGCGCATCTCCGTGGGCATTGAGGATGTTGATGATCTCCTCGCCGATATTCGGGCCGCGCTGGAGGCCGTGCGCTAGAAAACCGCACACATGTAGGTAATCTGGCGGACAGGGTACGGCATCATCTCTTTTTAGGTGGGCATCGCATGGTTATGGGCATCAGGCGCACAGACTGCAAAGCGGCGGCAATCATAGTGATTGTGGCGTTGTTGATAGTGGCCTCGGTCTCCGCCTGCGCCAACCAGCCACGGCAGCATATTGGTGGCTCGATTACCTATGTGGAGGCCCAGGAGTTCGATTCCCTGTACCCGCCTGCGGCGGATTTTTACCCGAATGGCGGGATTGTTCACAACATCACGGACCGCTTGTTGTTTCAGGACCCGGTGACTCTGGATTTGTACCCGTGGATCGCCACAGCCTTGCCGGAGGTGAATGAGAATGCTACGGAGTTCACGTTTAAGCTGCGTAAAGACGTCACCTATTCCGACGGTAGTCACGTGAACGCGGCGAATGTGGTGCGTAATTTTGACCTGTTTGGGCTGGGGGATGAGGGGCGTCGTTTTGCGCCGAGCCCCGCGTTGCCCCACTACCAGCGCGCGGAGGCTCTGGACGCGTACACGGTGAAGTTTTATTTCTCTGAGCCGACCCCGGAGTTCCCGCAGGCGGTGTCCATGCCCCGCGCGGGTCTGCTTGCCGATGCGACCCTGAAGCGCACAATGGAGGGCTTCGGCCCGGGGCACGCCACCGACATTGTGGCCTCGGGTCCGTTTGTGGTGTCGGATGAGCGCGTGGGGGAGGAGCTGACCCTCACCGCCCGCGATGATTACAACTGGGCACCCGCCGTCCGTGAGCACGAGGGCCGCCCGGCGATCGATTCCGTGCGGGTGGTGTTCAACCAGGAGGACACCGAGCGCGTGGGTCTGGTCACGGGCAGGGCGGCTGATATTGCCGCACGCATCGACCCCTCCGACGAGTCCCAGGTGCGCCAGGCACGCCTGAACCTGGTCGCGGCGTCGACAAGGGGCGTGAACAACAGTCTCACTTTCCGCCCGGGCCACCCGTTGTTGCAGGATAAGCGGGTGCGGCAGGCCATCATCGCGGGTGTCGATCGCAAGGCCATTCGCGACGACCTCTTCACCGACAGCTACCCCCTGGCCACCTCCATACTGGCGGAGCGGGCCCCCGGCTACAAGAAACAAAAGGCCTACAAGCACGACGCTGCCCGCGCCAACACGCTTCTCGACCAGGCCGGCTGGGTGCGCAACCCCGACGACGGCATCCGCGAGAAAAACGGCCAGCGCCTCAGCCTCAACGTCAACGATGCCCTGCCCCTCCCGCGCTCCAAAGAGGTGGTGGCCATGCTGCAAGAGCAGCTTAAAGACATCGGCGTGGAAATCAATTTCTACCCCGGGGACTTCGCCGACCAGGTTGAAGCCGTGAAAGACCCCAACAAGATCCAGCTGTTCCACTCCATGTCCGACGGCACCCTATACCAGCAGTTCTCCACCTCGCGTATCGACGCCGCGCACAACACCCACTCCGATGGCAGCCTGCTCGACCCACAGCTTGAGGAACTTCTTGCACCCCAAACGGTGGAGCAGGCCCAAGACTACCTGACCGAACAGGTGTATGTGCTTCCCCTCGTGGAGCAGCCAGTGGTATATGGGTTGCGCACGCATGTGCACGGCTTTGACACCGACCCGACCGGGCTGCCGTCCTTCTATCAGGTATCCAGGCTCGGCCGCTAATCCTGCTTATTGGTCCTTATTGATCAGCATGTCCGCCACCCGCTCCATGTGATTCCACAGGGCGGCTCGGTGGGCGTCGTCAAGCTGATCCTCGCTGATGGTGTTGATGGCGTTGGACATAAGTTCCAGCCAGCGGTCCCGCTCGGCTTGCCCAATGCTGAAATGGTGGTGGCGCATGCGCAGCCTTGGATGTCCACGATTTTCGCTAAACGTCTGCGGGCCGCCCCAATACTGCGCGAGGAACCACTTAAGACGCTGCTCAGCGCCCTCCCAATCGTCGTGGGGATACATCGGGCCGATCAGGTCATCCTCGCGGACCTGCTGGTAAAAGCGATGCACGAAGGTGGAGAACGTCTCCTCACCGCCGACCGCGTCATAAAAGCTGGTTGCTGGTTCAGTCATGGTGATTAACTCTATCGGATGAGCGCGCCGGGCGGGGCGAGTGTGCATTTCATAGCGCACAACAACCAGATTGCTGCTCATGCTCTATCAAACTGTCAAAAACCCCTGGAAAAATGGCAGTTTGATAGAGCACGGCGCTCCCAAAGGAATTGAACGCCGTTAGTGCAAATGTTTGCATAAAGATAGGTCCACTGCCAGGTACGGAAACACCCCGTTTTCGAGCCCAGCGGTGGACCTATATGACAAGCACGTAAAGTGTGCTTATCTCCAAGCCGAAAAACACCCCATTTTCGTGCTTGAGCATAAGCACATTGTGCAGGACTCCAACGCATGCAAACTCGCTAAAAACCTACAGCGCGTTCACAATATCGTCGACGAGCCGGGCGGCGGCGCGGGCGGTGCGCTCGTCAACGTCGTAGCGGGGGTTGAGTTCCACGACGTCGACAAGCGCGAGTTTGCCGGTTTCGGCGGCGGCGATGGCCATGGCGCGGACGAGAGCGAGGTCGATACCCACGGCGGCGGGGGCGCTGACGCCGGGGGCAACGGAGGCGGGGAGGGCGTCAAGGTCGATGCTGAGGTGCAGTGTGTCTACACCCGCAGCGACTTCCCGGATCAGGCCGGCTGCCTGGGCGGGTGTCATGCTGGCGAGTTCGTCGTCGGTGTAGTAGCTGACCCCGAGTTTTTCGGCTTCGTTGAACAGTGCCCGGGTGTTATTGGGTCGGGAAATGCCGAAGACGGTGTAGTTGAAGTCTTTGCCTGTGATGTCGGCGATTTGCCGGAAGGGGGTGCCGGAGGTGGGTTGGTCGGCAACGCGGAGGTCAAAGTGGGCGTCAATGTTGATGATTCCCACGCTCCCCCCGGTGGCCCGGCGGAGTCCACGGTGCGAGCCAAAGGCCGTTTCGTGCCCGCCGCCCAGCACTATCACGGTGTGTCCTTTGCTAATCAAAGCGTCAACGGCGGAGCTGAGGCTGTCGTGGCCGCCTTCAAGGTTGGTGTGGTGGACGGTGATGGTGCCCACATCGTAGAGCGGTGTGTCGTGGTGGACCGCCAGTCCGGCGAGTGCGGACATGATGTGTTCTGGGCCGCGTGAGGCACCTGTTCGTCCGTGGTTGCGGCGTACTCCCTCGTCGGAGGCGAAGCCGATGAGTGCCACGCCGGGCGCGTCCTCCAGTTCGTCCAGGTCCTGGATGGTGGAGTGCCAGCGTGCGTGTTCGGGGCCGGGGCCGTCGTTGCGGCCAACCCACGGGGATGAAGTGAAGTCGCTCATAACCGCAAGGATAGGCCATATAGGATAGTCAGCGTGGCTTCGAAGGTTCCGGCGGCGGCGCAGACATTGCAGATTTTGGCGTTGCTCAGCCATATTGATGTGCCGATTTCGGCGGCGCGCATTCAGGCGGAGCTGGGGCTGCCACGTTCAACTACCTATCACCTGCTGACGGTGATGCGTGACGCCGGTTTTGTGACTTACCTCCCGGACACGCGGACGTATGGTTTGGGGCTGGCGGCGTATAGCATGGCCAGCGCATATACCACTCAGCAGCCGCTGGTGCGGGCGACGGCGAAGCATGCCAGGGAGTTGGCAAAGCTGGTGGGTGGGAGCGCGCACGTGGGGCGGCTCGTCGGGGGTGAGGTGGTGTATTTGTTGGAGGAACGTTCCCCGCGGGGGGTGTCCTTGATCACGGATGTGGGGGTGCGTCTACCTGCAGCCGCCACTGCGAGTGGGCGGGCGATGTTGGCGCAGCTTCCGGCGGCAGAGTTGAAGGCGCTGTATGGCGTGGTGGGGCACGGGTCGTACAGGGAGTGGCTGGTACCGATCACCGAGGCCAAACATCGTGGTTGGGGGTCGGAATCCGAGGAGGTCAGCCCCGGTCAGGAAAGCCTCGCGGTGGCGGTGGTGGATCATATGGGCCGTCCGGCTGCGGCGCTGGCGGTCACGTTTCGCGTCGGCAGCCTCGATAAAAACCGGGTCAACGAGGTGATCGAGCAGTTGCAGTCCCGGGCGGCGATGCTGGAGTCGGCACTGTTTGGGCGGTAGGTACCGATAGGTGTTTTGTTAAGCTGGTGCTCACTGCGCTTGGCTGTCGCGCAGACGTCACATTTCTGCTGGATTGTTATGCACTGTAAGGAGCGCAGGTTATCATGAACGCTGTTTCTGTTGGTGTCGGGCCGTTGAGCATTGATGATGTGGTCAATGTCGCGCGTTTCGACGCCCCCGTCGAACTCACCGATGAAGCGCTGGCCACCATCGCCGACACCCGCCACCGCATCGAAGAACTAGCCAACGACCCCACCCCCGTTTACGGTATTTCCACCGGTTTCGGCGCGTTGGCCCGCCGTCACATTCCCAAGGATCTTCGCGCCCAGCTGCAGCGCAGCCTCGTGCGTTCCCACGCTGCGGGTAGCGGCCCCGAGGTGGAGCGCGAGGTTGTGCGCGCCCTGATGCTGCTGCGCTTGTCCACCCTGGCCACGGGCCGCACGGGTGTGCGCCCAGTGGTGGCGTCCACCTATGCTGCCGTGCTCAACGCCGGAATCACTCCGGTGGTGCATGAGTACGGGTCGCTGGGCTGCTCGGGGGATTTGGCCCCGCTGGCGCACTGCGCCTTGGCACTCATGGGCGAGGGGTTTGTGCGCGTGGGTGCCGACGGCCCCGTCATCCCCGCCGCCGACGCCCTGGCCGATCATGGCATCGAACCCCTGGTGCTGGAAGAAAAAGAGGGCCTGGCGCTGATCAATGGCACTGACGGCATGCTGGGTATGCTGTGCCTGGCTATTCATGACCTCACGCGCCTGGCGCAGGTCGCGGATATTTCCACCGCCATGACGGTGGAAGGGCTCTGCGGCAGCCTGGGCGTGTTTGATGATGACCTGCAGCAACTACGTCCGCACCCCGGCCAGGCCGTGAGTGCCGCGAACGTGCGCCTGGTGGCGGGGAACTCGGAGATTCTGGCGAAAAGCCGGGAGGATTTCAGCCGCAGCCACGTCCAGGATGCCTACTCGGTGCGTTGTTCACCGCAGGTCACCGGCGCTTTCCGGGATACTATCGACCACGCCCGGCGCGTCGCGGACTGGGAGCTTGCTGCCGCAGTGGATAACCCGGTGGTGGCGTTGGATGGCCGGGTGGCGTCGAACGGGAATTTCCATGGCGCGCCGGTGGCGTATGTCCTGGATTTCTTGGCTATTGTGGCGGCTGATGTGGCGAGCATGTCGGAGCGCCGGACGGATCGTTTCTTGGATGTTGCCAGGAACCGCGGGTTGAATGCGTTTTTGGCTGATGATCCGGGCGTGGATTCCGGTCACATGATTGCGCAGTATACGCAGGCTGCGATTGTGTCTGAGTTGAAGCGTAATGCGGCTCCTGCGAGCGCAGATTCTATTCCGTCGTCGGCGATGCAGGAGGACCACGTGTCCATGGGCTGGTCGGCGGGCCGGAAGCTGCGCCGGAGTGTAGATGGGTTGATTCGGGTTCTGGCCATCGAGGTACTCACCGCAGCTCGGGCAATTGACATGCGTGCGCCGTTGACACCTGCCGTGGGGACGGGCGCCGTGGTGGCCTGCCTGCGCGAGGTGATCGAAGGCCCTGGTACGGACCGTTTCCTCTCGCCGGAGATTGAGAAGGCGGTGGAGTTGGTGGCGTCCGGCGCGGTGGTGGATGCCGTGCGCGCTGCGGTGGGTGAGCTGGGGTAGCCCGCCCAGAACCCACCTCTCCGGTGCGTTGCCCTCCACTACGCTAGTGTCTGGTATTCCAGACAAATTCCCCCGTCCCGCTATCCCGCCTGATTGTGTTCGTGATTACACTCAAGCGCACATGTTATCTCCGACGCAGCCGGGCGTGGTGGCGCGGTGACAGCCCCGACGTGTTCCCTCACCTGAGGGTGAGTCGGACTGTGCTGCTGCGGCAGGCGCGGCGTCGATAAGCAGAGACGGTAAAGAGCTGAAAAGAGGGACAATGATGAATGCACCACGGGAGGTGCGTGCCCCGCGCGGCACGGAACTCAACGCGAAGAGCTGGCAGACGGAAGCACCGCTGCGCATGCTGATGAACAACCTGGATCCTGAGGTGGCGGAACGCCCGGAGGACCTGGTGGTGTACGGCGGCACGGGTCGCGCGGCCCGCAGCTGGGAGGCGTTTGATGCGATTGTGGAGACGCTGAAAGACCTGGAGGACGACGAGACTCTGCTGGTGCAGTCGGGTAAGCCGGTGGGGGTGTGGCGCACGAACCCGTGGGCACCGCGCGTGCTGATCGCTAATTCCAACCTGGTGGGGGACTGGGCGACCTGGCCGGAGTTCCGCAAGCTGGAGGCCGAGGGCCTGATCATGTACGGCCAGATGACCGCCGGGTCGTGGATTTACATCGCCACCCAGGGGATTTTGCAGGGCACGTTTGAAACATTCGCCGCGATCGCGCGGAAGCGCTTCGACGGTACCCTCGCGGGCACCTTGACCCTCACGGGCGGGTGCGGCGGCATGGGCGGTGCGCAGCCACTGGCCGTGACCCTGAACGGCGGGGTGTGCATCATCGCCGATGTGGACGAAGCCCGGCTGAAGCGCCGTCAAGCCAAACGCTACCTGGACGTGGTGGCCACAGACCTCAACGAGGCGATTGCGCTGGCCACGGAGGCGAAAGAGCAGAAGAAGCCGCTGTCCGTCGGCGTTGTGGGCAACGCCTCCGAGGTGTTCCCGGAAATGTTGCTGCGGCATCGCGCCGGGGAGTTCACGGTGGATATTGTCACCGACCAGACCAGCGCGCATGACCCGCTGGCCTACTTGCCCAGCGAGGTGGCGTTTGAGGATTGGCAGCGGGAAGCAGCCGAAGACCCCACGACGTTCACCAAGAAAGCCCGCGAGTCGATGGCGTCACAGGTGCAGGCCATGGTGGAGTTCCAAGACGAGGGCGCAGAGGTGTTCGACTACGGCAACTCCATCCGCGACGAAGCCCGCCTCGCCGGCTACAACCGCGCGTTTGAATTCCCCGGCTTCGTGCCCGCCTACATTCGTCCCCTGTTCTGTGAGGGCCTGGGCCCGTTCCGGTGGGCTGCACTCTCTGGCGACCCGGAGGACATTCGGGTCACTGACCAGGCGCTGAAGGAACTCTTCCCCGACAATGAGCACCTGCACCGCTGGCTGGACGCCGCCGAGGAGTTCGTGGAGTTTGAGGGCCTGCCCGCCCGCATTTGCTGGCTGGGTTACGGCGAGCGCCACAAGGCCGGGTTGTTGTTCAATCAGCTGGTCAAGGAAGGCAAGGTCAAGGCCCCGATTGTTATTGGTCGCGACCACCTGGATTCCGGCTCGGTGGCTTCACCGTACCGCGAGACCGAATCCATGCTGGACGGTTCTGATGCCATTGCGGACTGGCCGCTGCTCAACGCCCTGACCGCCACCTCCTCCGGTGCCACCTGGGTGTCCATCCACCACGGCGGCGGCGTGGGCATCGGACGCTCCATCCACGCAGGTCAGGTGTGTGTTGCCGACGGTACCGACCTGGCGGCACAGAAGATTGACCGCGTGCTCACCAACGACCCAGGCATGGGCGTGATCCGCCACTTCGACGCCGGTTACGATCGCGCCGCCGAGGTGGCCAAGGAACGCGGCGTTCGCGTGCCCATGCCGTTCGTCTCCAGGGAGGACTAACACCATGACCAGCACCGCCACGCTTTTCACCAACATTGGCGAGCTCCGTACCGTCAGCGACCTGGGCACCCTTCACGACGCCGCGCTCGTCGCCGAGGACGGCATCATCACCTGGGTTGGCGCCGCCGCCGACGCCCCCGCCTGCGACACCCAGGTGGATCTCGAAGGGCGGGCGGTGCTGCCCGGATGGGTGGACTCCCACACCCACATGATTTTCGACGGCGACCGCGCCGCCGAGTTCGAAGCCCGCATGGCCGGGCAGGACTACGCCGCCGGGGGCATCGCCATCACCATGAACGCCACCCGCGCCGCCAGCCCCGAACGCCTGCGCGAGCTTCTCGACGCCCGCGTCCACGCCGCGCACCTCGGCGGCACCACCTCGCTGGAAACCAAAACCGGGTACGGCCTCGACGTAGAGAGCGAAGCCCTAGCCGCGCAGTTGGCGGCCGATGCCGTAGGCGATGTCACCTTCCTCGGCGCGCACGTCGTCCCGCCCGGCGCGGACCCGGAAGACTACGTTGACCTGGTCACCGGTGACATGCTGGATGCGGTGGCCCCCCACGTGCAGTGGATTGACGTGTTTTGTGAACGCGGTGCCTTCACCGAAGACCAGTCGCGCCGGGTACTTCGTGCTGGCCAAGAGCGTGGCCTGGGCGTGCGTGTGCATGGCAACCAATTGGGTGAGGGCGCGGGTGTTGCGTTGGCGGTGGAGCTCGGCGCGGCCAGCGTGGATCACGTAAACTACCTGACCGACGCTGATGTGGAGGCCCTGGCGGGGTCAGATACGGTGGCCACGGTGCTGCCTGCCTGTGATTTGTCCACCCGGCAGCCCCTCGCCCCGGCGCGGCGGCTGCTGGATGCTGGTGCAACGGTGGCGATTGCCAGCAATTTGAACCCGGGTACGTCGTACACGTCGTCGATGAATTTTTGTGTCGGGACGGCGGTGCTGCAGATGGGACTCAGCCTGGATGAGGCGATCCGCGCCGCCACCTGGGGTGGTGCGCGGGCACTGTGGCGCCATGATGTGCGGGGCGGCAAGGATCGCACGGGCCGCCCGGCTGTGGGTACGCTGGTGCCTGGTGCGGCGTGTGACCTGCATGTGCTGGACACGTCTCACGCGATTGACCTGGCGTATCGCCCGGGTATGCCGCTCACACATTCCACCTATGTGGCCGGAGTGCGGGTGGCCTGATTTAGGCAGCTCCGAAGCGGCGTCGGAGTTTGTTTTCGCAGCGCCCCGACATGACGGATCCGAGTTGTAGCAGGCGCATGGTGCGTTCCGCAGCGTTGGAAAGCAGTTCTCGCCCGTCCCGGACGGCGTGTTCCAGGGGCATGGGCACGGTCATGATGGAGGCGACGGCCCCGATGCCGATGTCGTGGACCTGGGGAGCGCCCTCCCCGAGCGAACCCGCGAGGGCGAGGACGGGCACGCCGGTGGCCTGGGCGCGGCGGGCGATTTCGGCGGGGACTTTGCCGTGCGGGGTTTGGTAGTCAATGGCACCCTCTGCGGTGATGACCAGGTCGGCTTCTTCAAACAGATCGTCGAGGGTTTCGGCGTGGCCGTTCAGCATGGAGCCTAGGAACACGTCGAAACGGTTGTGGGCCTCCGCGCCGAGCGCCATGAGCCCGGCACCCAGGCCGCCGGATGCCCCGGAACCGGGGCCGGTGTGGATGTTGGTGTCGGGGTTGAAGGTCTGAACCAGCAGGTCAGCCCAGTGTGTCAGGGCGCGACCTAGGCTGTCCACCTGTTCCGGGGTGGCGCCTTTTTGCGGCCCGAACACGGCGGCGACACCGTGGTCGCCGGTAAGTACGTTGTGCATGTTGCAGGCCAGGTGGAGTCGCGCCTGGTGGATGCGGGGGTGCAGGTTGGTGGTGTCGATGCTGGCGGCATTGTGGAGGGAGTTCCCGCCGAGGCCGATGTCCGCGCCATTCTCGTCGAGGATGCGGACGCCCAGTGCGGTGAGCGCCCCGGCCCCGCCGTCGGTGGTACCCGAGTCGCCACAGCCGATGATGATGGTACGCATGCCTTTGTCCAGGGCGTCGGCAATGAGTTCGCCGACACCAACGGTGCTGGTCATGCCCGGGTCGCGCATGTCACTGGGCACAAGCGACAACCCAGCTGCGGAGGCCATTTCCACCACGGCGGTTTTGTTGGCCAGCTCCAGCCAGGTGGCGGCGACGCTCTGGCCCTCTATCGGACCCTGCACTTTCTTGTGGTGGGGGATGGCATCGGGGCGGGTGGAGAGTATTTCGATGGTGCCCTCCCCGCCGTCGGGAATGGGCTGTCTGTCAATGCGTACCCCGGGATAGACGCGGCGCACTCCTGCGGCGATGGCGTCTGCGACGTCCACTGCGCTGAGGCTTTCCTTGAATCCGCTGGGTGCCACAAGGATTCGTTCGGGCATGTACATGGGCATGATGGATCCTTTCGTGGAGTCTGTGCCGTGCATAGGTACAGGTGGCATTTAGAGGTATAGCGGAAGCCCGAGGTGAGGCCAGATCCAGAAAGAGAAGATAATGATGCTCACGATGTGCACTGGCAGTAGCAGCATGGACACGCGCAGGAGCTGCTGGTTGGTAAACACCGGAATGTCTTCCTTGATGGTGCTGAACATGGCCAGCGGCTTTGCGGAGGCGGGCAGGGTATGGCAGAAGCCTGCGGCGGCGGTGGAGATGAACGCCGCAGCCACCGGGTTCACGCCCACCGTGGGGGCGAGCATGACGATCATGGGGATGAGCACCGCCGACCGTGCCGACCGGGACTGGATGAGAATATGCGCCAGCGTCGACAGCACGATGATGAGCAGCACAAACACCGCCCGCGCCGTCCCAGATCCCGCGTTGAGAGTGTGCTCCGCCACGTATCGCGCGGCACCCGAGTTGGTGAGCGCATGGCTCATGGCCAGGGTGGCGGCCATGAACAGCAGCAGCGTCCACGGCACCTTCTTGATGGCATCATCCAGCGAGATCAGCCCAAACCCAGGTGCCACCACCACAAGGCCGCCAAGCAGCGCCACTAGGGCCGGGTGGATGCCGTGCAGCGACTCCGTACTCCACAGCAGCACCGCCAGGCACAACACCAGCAGCGACCGTGATTCCGACTGCGACAGTGGACCTTTGATCTTGTGTACCCCGCCCGCATGCTCCGCAAGGGATTCCAGGCTGAGATCCAGCTTCTCGCCCCGCTGCCTGCTTGACGACGTCGCGAACAAAATCACCTCCGCGGCCAGGTGCGAGGTGACTATAGCCAAAGGCAAACCGGCAATCAGCCAGCTGGCAAACCCGATTGATTTCAGGTTGTTGTCCTGCAGAATCTGGTCAGTAATCAGGTGCGCGCCCGCACCGATGAGCGAACCCACCGCCGAAAGCAGAATCACCGACGGGAACAACAAGCTTAGCGTGACCACCAGCCACGAATGTTGGGCTTTAAGGACCCTGCCCAAGGCGACGAACACCGGCACCAACAGCGCCGCTCGCCCAGCCGTTGCGGGCACTGCAAACACCGTGCACACGGTGGCCAGTGTCACCGCGTGCACCAGCATGCGCGGGTTCTTCGTCCCGGCTGTGACGATGACCGCTCCACGCATGGCCAAGCCGGATGTGGCCACACCTGTCGAAATGATGAAAGCGCCGATGAGCAGCCACGTTGTTGTGTCGCCCAGCGGGCCGAAAAACTCGTCGACTGTGATGACGCCCGTGAGCACCAAGATACTGGAGCCACCTAGGGCAACGTAGGTGTCGTCAATGGAGGAAAATACCCAAAACCACACCGCCACCCCGAACACCGCGAATGTGGTGCGAGCGTCCCGTGGGAGGGAATCAGGCAGCTGCCACAGTACCAAGGCCAGCAGTAGGGCCGACACGATGGGGGCGATGCGATCTTTGCGCAGTACGTACTCGTGAAACGCCTCTCTCCCCCATGCGAAGCGTCGCGAACCCAGCTCCTGGTCCAACCGCTTGGAGGTGTGTACCGATGGGGGAGTAGTGGCGTAGTGGGAGGCATCATCTGGTGTATCCGCTTGCCTGTCGCTGGCCTGGGTCGCGCTCGGGAAGTCGTTAAGATCCTCTTCCTCCGCCTCCGTCTCTGGGGCGCGGTGTCGCCCGCGCGATAACTGCGGTGAGTCGTACAGCACCGATTCGTACTGTGCGGTCGGTGCGGGCGACGGGGATGTGGGACGCGGGGCGTCGTCAGGATGGTCGGCTGTCTGGCCGCTTCGGCGTTCAGCGGATTCATGCAAAGAAAATCACCTCAATCGGTAACCGGCACCACGAACTGTTTCTACTCTTTCTGAACCAATCTTCTTTCGTAATGTTCGAATATACACGTCAACAACATTTGAGCCAGGATCAAAATCCATGCCCCACACTTTGCTCAAGAGTTGAGCGCGTGACATCACCTCACCTGGGTTTCTCATCAGAGTTTCTAATAAACCCATTTCACGGCGAGAAACATCCCGCCATTTACCCCCCACTTTGACCCGTTGAGTCCGTAGATCCAGGGTTAAATCATCGCGAGTTAGAATGTGGGAGGAATCACCTTCGGAACGATCCATGAGGCGCAAACGAATGCGGGCCAAAAGTTCCGCAAATTGGAACGGCTTAGGCATGTAGTCATTTGCCCCACCCTCTAGGGTGCGCACCCGGTCCTCAATGTTGGTCCTAGCCGTCAATACGATCACTGGGAGTATCTCCTGCACAGCACGAAGCTGCCGCAGCACCTCGACCCCATCAATCTCAGGCAGGCCCAGATCAAGGACCATGAGGTCAAAGGCGCCGGTGCGCGCGAGATTAAAGGCATCAACCCCGTTTTCTGCAATGTCGCAGGTGTAGCCCGCTGCGGTGAGTCCGCGGTCAATGAAGTCCGCGATGCCTCTGTCATCCTCAGCGATCAAAATACGACTCATAGTCTCGTCTCCTTCATGATCAACCCATCCCAATTAACTCACTGTGCCCTGGTCATCCCCGTCGTATGGACGACCAGCCGGCAAATCAAGCCCAAATGTCGCGCCGTAGCCCTCAGAAGATTCCACCCACGCAGAACCATCATGCGCATCCGCAATGGCCCGAACGATAGACAAACCTAATCCTGCCCCATTATGCCGTTTAATGGAGCCACGTCCGCGACTAAAACGTTCAAATAGCCCCGGAAGAACGTCGGCCGGAATACCGGGGCCAAAATCTCTAATCCACAGGCGTAAAATGCGGTTCTCACCTTGGCCAATAAACGCACTACCAATCTCAATGGCGTCGTTATCTGTGGTGTGGCGAATAGCATTATTAAAAAGTTCCAACATTGCCTGTGTGATGCGTTGCTCATCCACATACACCATGCCTTCCGCCACCGCAGTTAAGCGGATAGTGCGCGTTGCCATCACATGTGTTTTATCCTCAATATCGATGGTCAACTCGGCGGCATCCACCATGGTGGGGTGCACAAAATCGGCGGAGTCGGCAATGGCCAGGGTGAGCAAATCATTAACAATGCGCGCCATGCGGTCCAGCTCGTCGATGGTCAGGGAAATGGATCGTTCCCGTTCCTCGTAGCTCGCGTCGTTGAGTAGTTCCAGCTGGCCCCGGATCACCGTAATGGGGGTGCGCAGCTCATGGCCCGCGTCGTCCACAAACTGCCGCTGGTCGCGGTAAGAGCGCTCCAAGCGATCCAGCATGCCGTTAAACGTTTGCGCCAACTGCGCGATTTCGTCATGCCCCACCACGGGAACGCGCTGCGACAAATCCGAATCAGTAATACTTGCCGCCACCCGGCGTAAATCACGCAACGGTGCGAGAATCTGACCTGCCACCAGCCACGCGATAAACGACGTCACGGCCAAACCACCGGCTCCCACCAGCGCAATCGACCCCATCTGCCCAGAAACCTCGGACCGTGATGGTTCGGTAAACACCGCCACCACAAACACGCTTTCCGAGCCCTGGTACTTAAACTGCCCTTGGTCCTGATGGCTTTCCGGCTGGCCATGTGGGCCAGAGGTCGTCACCGCCACCCGTCCCCAATGCACCTGGCCCAGCTCACTATCCTTGTAGACGCCTGAAGGATTGTCCGACTGCAACACACTACTCACCAGCGGGCTGTTGGACTGCACCTCACGCACATGCGACCCACTGTTGCCCGATAAATCCATCTGGATCAGCTGACCGTCCACCATGCCGAAAATAGCCTGATTGTTGGACACAATCTGGCGGGACAGATACACCTCCATCATGCGCCGGGACGTCGTAAACGGCGCCGCCGTTTGGGGGTCTGTGCCGCTTTCCACGAATGCCCGAAACTCCGAAACCTCCTGCTCTACCGTTGCGTTCGCGTCCTCTTCAATGCGCGAAAACAGGAACGTTCGTGTGGTCAAAATGACGGCAAGCAACGCCAACAACACCGTGGCGATAATCCAGTAGGAAATACGCCAGCGGGCGGAAGTTTGGTGCTTCATGGTCGTACCTCAAGCCCCCGCTGCGCTAGTTGCCAAGGACGTCACCAATGACGTCAAGCGGCTGATAGTTGAGCGGTACCTGTGGGACAACGGGCAGTACGACCGGGGGGATGCCAGGGAGTTGCAGTGCGGGCGGTGGTGGTGGGGCGGGGTTTTGGTTCGCTGCGGGGCTTTGCGCGGTGTCGGCCTCCACAGGCGGTTGCGAATGCACTTCCGAGCTTTGTGGTTCCCCGGGTGTGGTGGATGGGGTGGCACCTTCAGACGACTTCTGGATCTGGGTATGCAAAACTACCGGCGAGGGGTCCACGCGCGGTATCTGCTTGTTGTTAGTAAGCGCTGCGCCGGCGATGGCAAGCCCGATCAGCGCTACTAAGGTTCCGACCAGGGGGAGGAACCGGCGAATGTCATCCATGTATTCCAGTAATAATCTAGAGGGTAGGCGGCTCGTTAATTCATACGTGAAAAATTTTCATCATCCCAGTACAGGACTGGTATGACTATAGTGTTTCTGCTTGCAAATTTGGGGGTACACGCCGGAGGTCTTCGGGCGTTATCGGTCAGAAAACCTCCCATAAGTGTGCGGTGCGTCAATGAAATCAGTGAAAAAGTCCAACGGGGGTAGTGGACATGTGAACTATGGGCAGGTTGCCTTCACGAAGATACTATCAGTTCGACTGTGATCAGCTTCATAAAAACCTGTCCCCTCTACTATCCAGGTATTGCCCTCATGTGTTACTTTTGTGTGCTCAATTGAACCAGGGACATCGTCGTCAATCTTGATGTTCACACTGGGGGTCTCAATGTGGAGTTCATCCAGGCGGGGGTTGTTGTCTGGCGAGGTTATGTCCATCTCTAGCTCGCCACTGATCTTGTCGACGCCCGCATCAACATCAAGGTCGCCGTCTGCGTCCTCATCAACGCATATCACCGGGCCGAAGGCATCTTTTAGCTGGTTGCCCGCAATCTGAATCTCTAGCAGTGCGGCGGTAGTGTTTGGCTCTGTGGAGGCCGTGGGGGTGACCGTTGAGGTGGGAATGCCGCTGGTCCCATCGTCGCTGGGCAGTGGCATGACGGTGACGCTACTGGAAGCTGTGTTGTTGCCGTTGGAGGAGCAGGCGCCCAAGCCAATAACAAGGACAGACGCTGCTACAAGTGCTGCGCCTACGCGGAGTGTGGTGTTCATAAGGGGACTACTTTCTCTTCACGCCTTGTACTGGGGACAGTACGAAGAACAATGCGAGCATAAAACGCGACAGGAATGGGGCGAAAGGGGGCGGGGCTTGAAGTGTTATGTGGAGTTAAGAATGCACGGAATACGGGAGGTCGTTGTTTTAACGTCCATTGTGCGCTGAGTGTGGGAAATGGAGTCTGTTGCACCGCGAAGGCAGTAGGCGCGCACAGGAATGCTGTAGCTGTTGCGCGATGCGGGGTGCTCATGATGAAAATTTTAGAAGGTTTACCCTGGGTAACCAAGCAAAAGTTTATTAAAAAGTTGTCATTTTATTTGCTAAGTGTGACCTTTTATCAAAGACGATGCAGGTCGACTCGATTTCTTGCCCCGAACTGCCTGAGAGTCTACTTGCCTGACTGATACTGCTTTCCTGTATCGATTTTTCTTTCCTGTATCGATTTTTCCCTATTCGTTTTTCACATTGCCGCTGTGTCAAGGTCGTATGCTGGATTCACCAGGGTACGCCACAGTGCGCGGTGATGCAGAAGGGTGTTGTGATGTCGAGGAAAATTGGACGAAAACGTAAACTACTTGTTTTTCTAGGTGTCCTTTGTGTGATTATTGCCATGGTGTTCGGCTTGCGTGCCTACAACATTCACACGTACGGCTCGATGTCGTCCGATGATGCCGCCAGTCTCGCCGATCCAGCAACCTACAACACCACTGTCGAGGGCGTCACAGTGTCCCGTTATGACCGTACCTATGTGCGCGGCTTTCACCTTGTGCCCACGCACCGGACCAAAGCGGGCAGCGTGATTGTCTTTGGCGGTTCAGAGGGAAGTTCGGACTTCGGGGACGCCGCAGAACTCGCCCGTAGTGGCGTGGAGGTGTATTCGCTGTTTTTCTTCGGCCAGGACGGTCAGCAGAGCGCCCTCATGGAGGTGCCCTTGGAGTTCATTGAGGAAGTCCTGCCTGAGGCCCCACACCCGATCACGGTGCGCGGGGCGTCGAAAGGCGCGGAACTGGCGCTGAACCTGGCGGCCCGCTACCCGGAGATCGACAATGTGATCGCGGTTGCACCCAGCGCCTACAGCTTCAACGGGCTTGACAACACCTCCTCATCGGACCGCAGCCCGCATTCCTCGTGGAGGTGGCGGGGCGAGCCCGTGCCGTATGTTCCGTTTGCCGCTGATGCCACCATCATGATGCGCACCATCGGCGGTAGCCTCCTGGGGTTTCCCACCTCCTTCCGGGCCATGTACGACGCCAGCCTGAATAAGGCATCCGAGTCGGACCGTGAAACCGCCCGCATCAAGGTGGAAAACTTCAAGGGAAATATCCTGCTGCTGGCAGGCGAGGATGACAGGATGTGGGATTCCGCAGGCGCGGCCTCCATCATTGCCGATCACGCGTCACGACGCCCCGATGGATCCGGCACCGTCGAAAGCTTCACCTATCCAGGGGCCGGGCACGCACTTGGCGGCCCACGCTACATCGCTGGCCTTGACCTGGGCGGCAACGAGGACGCCAACAAGCACGCTCATCAGGACTCTGACAAGGTGATCATGCGGCACATTGTTGACTGGCACGAAGCGCAGTCAGAAGCACAGTAAGGAGAGGCATACTGTGCGCTTATCAACTATGCGGCATCAAAGCGCTGGTTGCGCAGCGCACGCTTCACGCGGTCCTGATTCTCCACCACCACGCGCGCCAGCCCTGCGGGAAGATCATCCTGCGTGAGCAGCACATCGGCGGCGGCAATGCTGTCCTCCGAAATGTCCCAGGTGGGGTAGAGGCCCGTGAGTACCTGCAGTGCCACCTCAGAGGAGAATCCACGCCACAGGTCCGCCGCGACCTCGAAGTAGCGCGGACCAAGGTCGGTGAGCGACGGTGCGGAACCCGGATAGGTAAAGCCGTCCAGCTTGTGGCGACGATCCAGGTTGGACAAGGTGCTGCTCACGTCCGTCAACTCCGCAAACACGGCCTGCTTTGCTTCAGGGGTATTCACCGCAGCACGAGTGCGTTGGGCATAGTTATGGCTGGTGGCGGAGCTATCGCGACCCAATTCCTCTTGAATCGCCGCCTCCACCTCAGTAACGGCATTGGCGCCAACCAGGATGGACAATGCCGCCCAGCGGAGTTCCGTATCCATAACCAAGCCCTCAGCTGGTGGCTCATCGGCGAGGATGGAGGTGAAAAACGCGATGCTGTCCTCAGTTTGCCGGGTCCGTGCCAGCGCTTTCACAAAGGCCAGCTGGTAGTCGGAACCGGGAGCGGACGAGCGCGCGCCGTGAAGCAGGGCGTCAACAAGCAGTTTTCGGCCGGTGGCCTCAGTCCAATCCGGATCGGCGTAGCTGGCCAGTGCCTCGCGGGCCTGCGCCAGAATCAGCTCCAGCACACCAATCTCGGTTTCTGTGGCGGCACCTTGGGCGACTAGGGTCAGGAAGTCGCGTGCCTTCATTTCGCCGTTTCGGGTCATCTGCCACGCCGCCGACCAGCACAGAGAACGCGCCATCGGGTCCTCAATATCAGCGATGTGGTGAGTGATAAAGTGCAGGGAATCCTGGTCCAAACCCATCAGACAGTAGGTGAGGTCATCGTCGTTGACCAGCACCAGGTCCGCCACGGGTATCTCCACCAACTCAGGAACCGGAGTGGAGGCCCCCGACAGGTCCAGCTCCACGCGGTGGGTACGCACCACCTTGCCCGTGTCCGGCACCACCGAATACAAGCCCACGGCGATGCGGTGGTCGCGCAGCTCACCTGCGCCGGGCGCGGCACCCAGTTGCTCCACCTCGAAGGTGAGATAACTGCCGTTTTGCACAGTGAAACGCGGGCGGATGGTGTTGATACCGGTGGTCTTTAGCCACTGATCAGCCCACCCCAGCAGATCACGGCCGGATGCCTCCGCCAGCGCAGCCAGCAGGTCGTCAAAAGTGGCGTTGCCGAACGCGTGGTTCGCAAAATGCCGCCTCACGCCGGCCAGGAAGGCGTCGCGACCCACATATGCTTGCAACTGCTTGAGTATCGATGCCCCCTTTGCATAGGTAATGCCGTCAAAGTTCTGCTCCACCGTCTCCACGTCCGAGGCGTCCGTGAACACCGGGTGCGTGGAGGGAAGTTGGTCTTGCCGGTAGGCCCAGGACTTTTCAATGTTTGCGAAGGTGACCCAGGCGGTATCAAATTCCGTCTCTTCCGCCTGGGAGATCGCCGCTGCCCAGGTGGCGAAGGACTCGTTCAGCCACAAATCGCCCCACCATTCCATGGTGACCAGGTCGCCGAACCACATGTGCGCCAGTTCGTGCAGAATCGTGTCACAGCGGCGTTCATAGAGGTAACGCGTCACCTTGGAGGTGAATATGTACTCGTCGCGGAATGTCACGCACCCTGCGTTTTCCATGGCCCCCATGTTGTATTCGGGGCAGAATACCTGATCGTATTTGCCAAAGGGATAGGCCATGCCAAAGTTGCGATGGTACCAGTCAAAACCCTGCTTGGTTTGCTCGAAGATGCGTTCCGCATCAAGATGTGGTGCCAGGGATGCGCGGCAGTACAGGCCAAACGGCGCGGTGATCGTGTCGGGCTGATCCTCAGGGGTTTCCGGGTGCCGGGTCAGCGTGCCCGTCCAACTACTCCGCACCTCGTGGTAAGGCCCAGCGCACAGCGCAACCAGGTAGGTGGATAAGGGATAGTCAATGCGGGAAATATGGACCTCACCGTCGGCGGTTTTTTGAACGTCCTGCTCCGCGTTGGAAATAACCTTCCAGTTGTCTGGCGTGCGCACAGTCAGTTTGTATCGTGCCTTCAGATCCGGCTGGTCAAAGCAGGCAAACACACGCTTGGCGTCGGCGGTTTCAAACTGGGTGTACAGGTAGGTCTCCCCGTCAGCCGGGTCAACAAAGCGGTGCAGCCCCTGACCAGTGCGCGAGTACTCGCAGTCCGCAGTGATGCGGAGAGTGTGTTCGCCAGTGGTAAGGTCGCGCAGCGCCACGCCGTGGGTTGGGTCGTATCCTTTCTCGTCCAGGGTGATGGCACCTTCGGTGATGTCGTTACCATCAAGGATGACTTCCCGAACGCGCGCGGCCCGCAGATCAATGAACGTGTCGCAGGGTTCCTTGACGGTGAATTTCACCGTGGTGATGGACCCGAATTCCTTGTCGCCGTGGGTGAGGTCCAGCGCAATGTCGTAGCGCTGGACGCTGAGCATACGGGCCCGTTCTGCGGCTTCGACCCGGGTTAGATTGAGGGACGTCATGACGGCCTTTCTGTACATGAACAACCATGTGTTGTTGTGTTGCGGTTAGTGGCTTCCAGACTAATCTTGCGCCTAGGATGGTGTGGTTGTTGAGTAATCACACCATCATCAATTGTGAGGAAAGCACTATGTCTGAAAAAGTCTCATTCTGGTTTGATGTCTCCTGCCCTTACTGCTGGGTGACTTCCCGCTGGATCAAAGAAGTAGAAAAAGTTCGTGATATTGAGGTTGAGTGGATCCCGATGAGCTTGTCTGTCCTCAACGAGGGGCGTGACTACCTCCCCGAGGACTACCGCCGGAAGATGGAAGCCAACTGGGTTCTACAGCGTGTGTTCGCGGCCGTCAAGGCCAATCACTCTGACAAGGTGGACGCCCTGTACACCGACCTCGGGACCCGCATCCATAACGGTGAGCAAGGTGGCAAGGAAGGCTACGGCGCGTACGAAGCCCTCATTGCGGAATCCCTCGCTGCTGTCGGCCTGCCGGCGTCACTTCTCGATGTCGCTTCCACCACCGAGGTTGATGACCAGCTCCGTGCCTACCACCAGGGCGCGATGGATCGCGTGGGCGACGAGGTAGGCACCCCGGTCGTTGCCCTGGGCGACACAGCCTTCTTCGGGCCAGTGCTCACCCGTATTCCACGCGGCGAGGATGCCGGGAGCATCTTCGACGGGGCAGTGCTCCTAGCCAAGTACCCACACTTCTTCGAGCTCAAGCGCTCCCGCACCGAGGGCCTTGAATTCAACTAACTTGTGTCCGTGTCGCACGTATCCAGAATTGAGAGCATCGCGTCTTTCTCTGGCTGAGTAACCCAGAGGCGGTACCGCGCCTTCACCTCAATCTGGCGCGCGACATAGGCACAGCGATAGTTTTTCTGCGGCGGTAGCCATGTTGCGGCATCACCGTCGCCCTTCTTTTGGTTTGCGGGACCATCCACAGCCAGAAGATTCAATGGGTCGTTGGCAAAGTTGGTGCGTTCTTCTGCCGTGAGTTGCTGCGCGCCGGTTTGCCATGCGTTGGACATAGCCACCACGTGATCAATCTGCACCGCCTCCGAGGTGCCTTGGCCACGGGTAAAAGGAATGTCTTTGCCTGTGTATGGGTCGTGCAGGAGTCCACTCACCACAACGCAGTCCCGCGAGCCAGGCTTAAGTTCCACGTTGGTGAGGTCGCGTCGAAGAATGTCATTGCGTGTGTCGCACCCATTGTGTCCGCTCTCAACCGAGACGTTATCTGACCAGCGCTGCCCAAACTGATCACGGTTGTAGCCTGTCTTTGGCGCACGCCCTTTGACGGGAAGTGACTGCAATACAGCGATGGCGGAATCAGCCTCGCTGAAAGCCGAGCCAGGAGTGGTGCCACCAGAGGATCCAGACCCATCCGAGCTGCCTAAAGGTTTGGCGAGTTGTTTTTCTGTGGGGAACTCACAGGCAGCAATGCCGCCGACCAAGCACAGGGCCATCACCAAGCCCAGTACCGTTCTGATGTGCCTGCTCGGCACAGATTCTCGCATTATGTCCTTCTACACATGTCGCCGTTTCATTAATGTGCTTCCCCACAATAGTATCGGCGGTAGACATTGCGCTGACATGCCTCCCCCATCTGGGTACATGTGTGCGAAGAGGAATGCTTCTAGCTGGACTTTTTCCAGGCAGGCGGCACGTATGAACAGGTAGGATCTGAGGCTCGATAGTTGCCGGTCATTGCGTAGGCGGTCGAGCGGGAACCGCCGCAGACGGTGTGGAATTCGCACACGCTGCACTTGCCTTCCCAGTGGTCGGGGTCGCGGAGGTTCTGGAATACGGGGGAGTGTTCGTAGATGTCCGCGAAGGAGGTGTCGGTGACGTTTCCACAGTGCAGTGGCAGGAAGCCGCTGGGGTAGACATCACCTATATGGTCGATAAACGCGAAGCCTGACCCGGAATTTACCGCCATGGGAGGGCGAGGACGGCGTGGTTTCACGGGCACTTCCCCCAAAAGCTTGTGGGTTTGTGCGGTCAGTTGTTGGTACAGGTCGCCGCCGGAGTATGCGTAGTCAGGTTGTTTGCGCTGCAGTGCGACGCGGCGATACTGCGGGGCTTCAGTGGTTTTGATAGCGATGCGGTCTGACACATCATGCAGCCAGTGCAGCACGTCTTCACGCTCGGTGGGGGAGAGGGAGTGAAGCTGCGTTCCGCGACCGGTGGGAACGAGGAAGAAGGTGTACCACATGTGTGCGCCCATATCGATGACCTGCTTCAACAGCGCCGGAGCTTCGTGAATATTGCTGCGCGTCAAGGTGGAATTGATTTGCAGTCGGAAGCCGCATCCCACCACATGTGGAGCCAATGCCAGCGTCGCATCGAATGTTCCGGGGAAGCCGCGGAAAGAATCATGGGTGGCGGCGGTGGCGCCGTCAAGGGACATAGACATGGCCTTTGCCCCAGCCTCCCGCAGCGAGGAAATGCGCTCGGGAGTGAGTTTCGGGGTCACTGATGGTGAGATGGAGACGTTTAAGCCTAACGACGTCCCGTACTCCACCAGTTGTTCCAAGTCCTCCCGTTCGCAGGGGTCACCGCCGGTCAGAACCACCAGGGGATAGGGGCGTGGGTAGCTTGCCAGGGCGTCGAGAAGCTTGAGGCCGTCCTCGGTGCTGAGCTGACGTGGGTTGGCGTGGTGTTGGGCGTCGGCACGGCAGTGTTTGCACACCAAGGCGCAGGCTCGCGTGACCTCCCAAATGACGATGAAGGGTTTGGTGTTGATGTCATGTCGAACGGTGCGAACCGTCGGCGCGTGTGACATGGTGTGCTCCTGCTCATACTTAAGCGTGCGTCTTCACCTACATACGTTAGCCCCGGATACCTCCAGTTATCCACCAAAAGTTGGAGAAAATGTCACGTGGCGCTTTTTTGGTTGAGTTCTTACGCCTTCTTGGCCGAAGCCAACAGGGAGTAAAACGAGTCGGCTACACTAGGAGATATGCGTGTTTACCTTGGAGCGGACCATGCAGGGTTCGAGATGAAGAATGTTATTGCCAAGTACCTCACTGATGCCGGGCACGAAGTTATCGACTGTGGGGCGCACGATTACGATCCTGAAGACGATTACCCAGCATTCTGCATCGAAGCGGCGTATCGCACAGTGAATGATCCTGGTTCGTTGGGCATCGTGTTGGGTGGTTCAGGAAATGGTGAGCAGATTGCGGCCAACAAGGTTAAAGGTGCACGCTGCGCCCTAGCGTGGTCGCCTGAGATTGCGCGCCTTGCCCGGGAGCATAATAACGCTCAGCTCATTGGTATCGGCGGACGCATGCATAGCGAGGACGAGGTGCTGGCAATTGTCGACGCCTTCCTTTCCGAAGAATGGAGCAAAGCAGAACGGCATCAACGACGCATTGATGTCATCGCCGATTACGAAAAAACAGGAATCGCCCCCAACCTGCCCAAATAATAGGCACAATTAGGGGCGCGGGGGGGGTGAAGCGCGGGGCGACGACCTAATCAAAAATGTCGCCAATACCGCCGTCGAACATTCCATCAAGGAAGCCGCCATCGCTATCGCCGCCGAAAAGTCCGTCCAAGAATCCCCCACCATCGCCCCCAAAGGCATCGCCGATACCAGATAGGGCATCCCCTGCGGAATCGCCGATTCCGTTGGCGAAGGCCGCAGCCGAATACCCAATTCCGGACATGCCATTAAACAACGCGTTGAACAGCATCATTGAGCCAGCAGTCCACAAACCGGTGCGCAACGCATCCGCCCACCAAGGCTCGGAATACCACCCAGCAGGAACTGGACGGCCAGCAACGGTGCCACCAGGGTAGTAGTTAGGCGTCTGCTCCGAAGCAACCGGCGAGGCAGTGATGTCATGCCCCTCATGCGAAATGGTGCGTTGCTCGGTAACTTTACCTGCCTGCCGCTGTCCCTCCAGCGGTGGGAGCTCGGGTCCTGCGGGCATGCCTAGCATCTCTCGGGCTGCGTTGATGTAATACAAGCCTTCAAGAGCGGACTCGCGTGCAAGCTGAGCCTGTTTCACTGTTGTAGCGGTGCTGATCTGAGACGACGCTGCGTTATAACGCTCCGAAGCATCAGCAATGGCCTGAGTGGATGCGGTGTCAGTTCCCGCGATGGTCAACACCTGTGAACCTAGCCGCTCAATCCAGCGCCGTGCATCCGCAATGGCATCATCAAGTTCCGTTTCCTGAATCGCCTTAGTGTTCGACGCGCTGCGTCGCGACATAAAGAAGACGACACCGCCAACGGCGAGGAGGACAAGAATGAGTGCAAGCACAAGGTCTCATTTCCATTTGGTTGATGGACAACTACACGCACTCAACGACAGCCACTCCCGAAAAGTTCCAGTCGCTTAGCGTGTGCGCCACATGGTGGGAAGGTCACCAATCAGGCGATAATGCACCAACCAAAGGGTAAAAGACGCGCAAAGGGAGTACATACGGTCCCTTGCCGCACCACGATGATGCTGCCTCAGGTACAGGCCGATGAATAACAGTAGTGCTGGACTACTGAGCTTCACCCTGTGGCACGAAGATGCCCTTCTTGCGATCTTCCACCCACTCGTGGATGGTCTTGGAATCCCAAAGGGTGAGGCCATGTAGCTTAGCTACTGGCTTCGGGGCGCGGCCGCGGCCCGCGTAGCTTGTGAAAGTGCCACGAGCTGTGCCGGAAAATTCAGCGCATTCCACTGCTGTCCAGAGTTCACGTCCGGTTTCGGAATCTACAATTTTAGGTTGCATGCAAACTACAGTAGACGGTGCAACTAAGAAAAGTCTTAAAATACTAAATAAAGTCCCCTGTGATTCCGAGTGGGTTTGTTCGGGAATGTTCCCTTTGGCAACTTATACTCAATCCAAGGTTCATCTCAGATGAAAACATGGGGTAATTCTGTGGGGGCAGAAACAACTTTTCGTCTCGTGCGGGTGACACCCATACTACGGTGGGTTTTTCCAGCAAGGTCAGACAAATTGAGCATCTGCGTCGCGTCTGAAAGTTTTTGGATCGCGTCATGTTTTGGACTTAATTGATGACGTTCTGGGGTGGTTTGATGATCGATCTAGGTGGTGTACAAGGCTCCGGTGGTGCCGGATGGTGCGCGAAAAAAAGTTTCGATGGGGGATGCAGCGGGGGTGCTATCGGTGCAGTGAAAGGGGGTGCTAGCCATCGCCGATAGTGCTAGTGGATGGAGTTAACGAGGCGTCTTGGGGTGCCGTGTGGCTGCAGCCTAACGACATACCGTTGGCCTCGAATGGGCGTCCTGTGGTGCTATTTTGCCAAAGAACGTGCCGTGAGATAGGGTATCTACCTGCAAGGGGAACGTCGTATAGTGGCTAATACCTCAGCCTTCCAAGCTGAAGACGCGGGTTCGATTCCCGTCGTTCCCTCCAAGGATCGCCCCCTACCGGCAGTGATGTGGTAGGGGGCGATTTTATTGTTTATGAAAATGAAGTATTACTCATTGTGCAAGCTCTGGGGGCGTTTCTCTTTTGTTCCAATGATTGCCCCGATGCTTTTGCGGCCTAATTTATTGACGCATCAACAACCTAGCTTCGATATAAAACCGTTATACAACCGAGAGCAAACTGTAAGACGTGTCAACATTTTTGAAACGCGTCAGCAATTCGCGGAGAACATCACAATGATAACTATCGAAATTGCTATAGGGGTTAGCTATTCTGCTTGTGTCCGTAAGTGGGTACTGTGGGTTAGGCGTGATTGTCCGGTTTGAATATGTTTGGGGTGGAGATTGTTTAATTGTTAAACTAAGTCTCCGGTGCGCGAGATGTGAATATGTCCGCAAAGTGTGGGAGAAGAAAATATTAAATGTTCTTCATGTAATTGATCTATGTCCCATTGCTCGCTAGAGGTGTCGGGCTAGCAAGAGTGCTGGTAGTTGGGGATATTTGCGTTGCGGGTGAGTGTTGTGGTGTGGCAGCTTGGGGTGGGGGTCACTACTTTCGGGGGAGGGGATTGCCGTGCTTCAGAAGTGATTTTAATCACTGGCATCTTTGTGGTGAAGTGCGAAAAGAGTTGTGTCACTGTCTGGTTCTGGCCATGGCAGTGGAGCGAGAAAAAGTCGGATTGGATAGTCATCACATTTACTATGCGGGCCGAATGCAGGGAATTTTTCAATGGTAATATCTATAGCATTCTCGACACTCTGTTGACGGGATAGCGCTGTTATGTGATCGTTACAGCACTGTAATGTAGCCGTTATTAGCTTTTGTGCTGATCTATTGGTTATCTGCTCGGGTTGATGTGTTACACCCCGCGTGTTGCACCCCAGCGAGCTGCGATATGGGGTAAGCGCTAAAAGTGGAAGGTCCGCCAGTGTTTTATGGGAATTGTTGAACAATTTTCGCTGGAAGGGCTGGAGGTGGTGATGCCAGCTAGGCGATGTCAACTAACAGTGATCACCACAGCGCCCGCAAGTCGCCTTCGGTCGGCCACGGGCGCTGTGGCACCTTTCCTTACTCTCTCTATATATCGCCCAGAACTGTCTCGCCGTTACGTTCGTTTTGGGCGGGGGAGGGAGTGCAGAATAGTTGCCGAACAAGCCTACGAGCAGATCACTACAAACACGTAGGAAAACTGCAGGATCACGCTCTGGGATCGCCGTGGGATTGCTTGCGGTGTTGATGCGTGCGATGGTGAGGCTGCGCGGGCATCGCTAAGCCCGGTGCTAAGTCCAGTGCTAAGCCCAGCGCTAAGCGTCCTGAAAATCGCAGGTGAAGGCATAAAACGGTGTGTTAGGCTACCCCGGTGTATGTGCTCGAACGGAAAACTATGTAAACTGCATTTTCGTACCCGCACACAGCACGTTTACAGCGTTTGTTGTGGCACGGCTACAGTGTGTAACTACATAACGGGGTATGGCGCAGTTTGGTAGCGCACCTGCTTTGGGAGCAGGGGGTCGCAGGTTCAAATCCTGTTGCCCCGACTGGGATCCTTCGTACTGAAGGGTCCTTTTGTCTTATTCATTTCACAAACCATGTTCCAGGAGAATGACTCGTGAAGAGCTCTGTTGATCAGCTCAATGACACCCGCGTGAAGGTGACAGTTGAGGTGCCTTTTAGCGAACTCGGACCCGAACTGGACAAGGCGTACCAGGCGTTGGCCCAGCAGATCAACATTCCGGGTTTCCGTCGCGGCAAGGCACCCCGCCAGTTGATTGATGCGCGCGTCGGGCGCGGCCCTGTCTTGGAGCAGGTTGTGAACGACATGCTGCCTACGCGCTACGGCCAGGCCATCGAGGAGCTTGATATTAAGGCGCTCGGCCAGCCGAACATTGACATCACCAAGCTGGAGGACGGCGACGTGATCGAGTTCGTCGCCGAGGTTGATGTTCGCCCCGAGTTCGACCTTCCAGACTTTTCCGATATTTCCGTCGAGGTTCCAGCCTTGGGTTCCACTGAGGAGCGCATTGATCACGAGCTGGAGCACCTGCGCGAACGTTTTGGTTCCTTGAAGACCGTTGACCGCGAGGCTGGCGACGAGGACTTCATCACCCTTAACCTGTCCGCCACGGTTGATGGCGAAGAGATTGAAGACGCCAAGGTCGAAGACATGTCCTACCGCGTTGGTTCCGGCGACCTCATTGAGGGCCTTGATGAAGCAGTGAAGGGCCTGAAGGCCGACGAGTCCGCCACTTTCACGTCCAAGCTGGTGTTCGGTGAGTACGCCGACAAGGACGCCGAGGTGACCGTCACGGTGACCGCAGTGAAGGAGCGCGAGCTTCCCGAGCTGGATGACGATTTCGCTCAGATGGCCTCCGAGTTTGACACCGTGGAGGAACTGCGCGCTGACCTGGCTTCCGGCGCGGAGGAATCTGCCAAGGCCGAGCAGGCTGCCAGCATCCGCGAAGAGGTGCTGAAGGTCGCCCTGGAGAAGACGCAGTTCCCGCTGCCCGCGTCCGTGGTTGACGAGCAGGTCAACGCCCAGGTGCAGCAGCTCATGGGTCAGCTTGGTGGCGATGAAGCCCTGTTTGAGAAGCTGCTTGAGGCTCAAGGCACCAGCCGCGAGGAGTTCAACGAGCAGACCCGCACCAGCGCCGAGGAGGCTGTGCGCACGCAGCTGTTCTTGGACGTGCTTGCGGAGAAGGAAGAACCTGAGGTGACTCAGGACGAGTTGAACGACCACATCGTGTTTACCGCTCGCCGCTACGGCGTGGAGCCCCAGCAGTTCTTGATGCAGCTGCAGCAGAGCGGTCAACTGCTGAACCTGGTTTCCGATGTTCGCCGCGGCAAGGCCCTAGCCAACGCCATCTGCAGCGTCACGGTTAAGGACTCCGACGGCAATGACGTTGACCCGAAGATCTACTTCGGCGACGAGGAAGAGACCGCCCAGGACTCCGACGAGTCCTAAGCCTGTACTATCACAAAAAGCCCAGCACTGCCGCTGGGCTTTTGTGCTGTGTGCTGCAGGTTTTACCGCTTATCGACGCCCCGACTCCCGCAGTGGGCAGCACGCGAACCGGGGGTTATGCAGATTCGACGCTGTCAGCGAACAGAGGCCACCATGGCGGCAGCGCGGCTGTACTGTAGGGGCTATCGTCTTTGTACGTCACGATTTAAAGAAAGTAGGTTGTGTACACCCATGACTGATATCAGCCGGATGCACTCAGCACCTGCCGGGTTAAACCTTAGCGATTCAGTGTTTGAGCGTTTGCTGCGCGAGCGCATTATTTTCCTGGGCAGCCAGGTGGATGATGAGATCGCTAACAAGCTGTGCGCCCAGATCCTCTTGCTCAGTGCCGAGGATCCGAATCGCGATATTTCCCTTTACATCAACTCGCCTGGTGGTTCCGTGACCGCCGGCATGGCTATTTATGACACGATGAAGTACTCCCCGTGTGATGTTGCCACCTACGGCATGGGGCTGGCAGCGTCGATGGGTCAGTTCCTTCTCTCGGCGGGCACCAAAGGCAAGCGTTATGCCCTGCCGCATGCGCGCATCATGATGCACCAGCCGTCTGCGGGCGTGGGCGGTACCGCTGCGGATATTGCCATCCAGGCGGAGCAGTTTGCGCACACCAAGCGGGAGATGGCGGAGCTTATTGCCCAGCACACCGGCCAGACCGTGGAGCAGATCACCAAGGATTCTGACCGTGACCGCTGGTTCACGGCGGAGGAGGCCAAGGATTACGGCTTCGTGGATCACGTGGTCAGCTCTGCTAAGCAGTCTTAACGCGGTACAGAACAAGCAAGGAGTTTTAAACAAACATGAGCAGTGAAATGCAGATGCCTTCGTCCCGTTATGTGCTGCCGTCTTTCGTGGAGCACTCGGCGTTCGGCGCGAAGGAGTCCAACCCGTACAACAAGCTGTTTGAGGAGCGCATCATCTTCCTGGGTACCCAGGTTGACGACGCCTCGGCAAACGACATTATGGCGCAGCTTCTGGTCCTTGAGGGCCAGGACCCTGACCGCGACATCACCATGTATATCAACTCTCCCGGTGGTTCCTTCACCTCATTGATGGCGATTTACGACACGATGCAGTACGTTCGCCCCGACGTCCAGACTGTCTGCCTCGGACAGGCCGCCTCCGCCGCAGCCGTGCTGCTGGCCGCTGGTGCCCCCGGTAAGCGCGCGGCGCTTCCGAATGCGCGTGTGCTGATTCACCAGCCCGCCACCGGTGGCGTGCAGGGCCAGGTGTCTGACTTGGAGATCCAGGCTCAAGAAATTGAGCGTATGCGCAAGCTCATGGAGGAGACCTTGGCGCGGCACACTGGCCGTCCTGCTGAGCAGATCCGTCTTGATACTGACCGCGATAAGATCCTCACCGCCTCTGAGGCTGTGGATTATGGAATCATCGATCAGGTCTTTGACTACCGTAAGCTCTCAGCTCAATCTTAATGTGTTGCTTTTTGCCGTGCCGTAACTGCGGTTTTGCATGAAGTACCCCTGCAAAGGGGTGGCAATTCTTAAAATTTATTAAGTTATGGCTTAATTGATAATTAAGTGCTCACGATCCTCCTCCGACTGAATCCGCAGAGATGAACCGGGGGAGGATCTTCCTATTCGGGGGAGAAACCACGAGAGGTGGTCCCACCATTGTGGCGAAAAAGCAGTAGTGTGGAACATCGAGTGGTGTCCACACGTGAGAAGATTGTGAGTTCAAAGAAGATACATGGCAGCTATGCAAGAAAGCTCTGACCTGCTGAAGTGCTCGTTCTGCGGAAAGAGTCAGAAACAGGTGAAAAAGCTCATCGCGGGTGGTGGAGTCTACATTTGCGACGAGTGCATTGAGGTATGCAATGAGATCATTGAGGAGGAACTCAACGCCTCCGCTGGTGACACCGCAAACGACAACAAGCTGCCGCGTCCGACCGAAATTTCGGCGTTCCTGGACCAGTATGTGATCGGTCAGGACGACGCCAAACGTGTGCTCGCGGTGGCGGTGTACAACCACTACAAGCGGATTCGCGCCGAGGAGCAGCAGACGGCGAAGATCAACAAGGATGACGAGGTTGAACTCGCAAAGTCCAATATTTTGTTGCTCGGGCCAACCGGTTCCGGCAAAACCTACCTTGCTCAAACGCTGGCCAAGCTTCTCGACGTCCCGTTCGCCATCGCCGATGCCACCTCACTGACTGAAGCTGGCTACGTGGGCGAAGACGTGGAAAATATTCTGCTCAAACTGCTTCAGGCATCCGATTACGATGTGCAGCGTGCGCAGCGCGGCATCATTTACATCGATGAGGTGGACAAGATTTCCCGGAAGTCGGAAAACCCGTCGATTACTCGCGATGTCTCCGGCGAGGGTGTTCAGCAGGCGTTGTTGAAGATTCTGGAAGGCACAACCGCCTCGGTGCCGCCGCAGGGAGGGCGTAAACACCCGAACCAAGATTTTATTCAGCTGGATACCTCCAACATTTTGTTTGTGGTGGCTGGCGCGTTTGCTGGCCTGGAGAAGGTGATCCAGGATCGCGTGGGCAAAAAGGGCCTGGGCTTTGGTGCAGAGGTGCGGTCAGTCACGGACGTCGATACGGTGAACGTGTTTAAAGACGTGCTGCCGGAGGATCTGGTGAAGTTCGGTCTGATCCCCGAGTTCATTGGTCGTCTGCCCGTGGTGGCCACGGTGACCAACCTGGATCGAGCCTCGTTGGTGCGCGTGCTCACCGAGCCGAAGAATTCCTTGGTGCGGCAGTACGAGAAGCTTTTTGAGATGGATGGCGTGAAACTGACCTTCACCCCAGAGGCACTGGAGGCCATTGCAGATCAGGCGTTGGAGCGCAATACCGGCGCTCGTGGTCTGCGAGCCATCATGGAGGAAGTGCTTGTACCCATCATGTATGACCTGCCGGATCGTGAAGATATTGGTGAGGTGATTATCACCGAGGGGGCGGCGCGGAAGTTGGGTGCACCGGAGCTGGTCGCGGCGTCGTCAGAAAAGACGGCCTAAAACCAATAAGCACGTGGCCCCGCACGTTGTGAAAGCGTGCGGGGCCACGTGTGTTGTTCTCTACAGCGTTATTCGATGAAGCTGGTGGCGTCGTCGAGTTCGTTGTAGATGTTGCCGCTGCCGTTGCCGTCGTGGCCGTTGAAGTCATTCGAGGTTTCGACAGTCAGGTAGCTCATCCCGCCCGAGTTGCGCATGTTTGAGGTGAGGAAAGCGAGGACGGCATCGACAACAAGTCGTTGCATACCCACATTGTTTTCCTCGTCCTTCAAGTTGATGTGGTACAAGTTCTTGAAGGCCGCTGGGTAAGCGATCCTGAACACACACATGGAGGAGATGATGGTATACACATCCAGCGCAGAAATGCCGGGGCGGAAGGCACCGGCGTCCTGACCCATCATAAGTAGTTTGTCCATTTGCAGGAGGACGCTGGATTGGTCGGCTAATGGGTTGGAATTGGCCATATCAGCTTGGCCAAAAAGGTTCTCTAGAAGGAGAAGACGGATAGCGTTTGGGTGTGCGGCCATTTGGCGGAAGATGGCTTCCACTACTTTGCGCACACCGTCGACAGGCACGGTTGAATCCAACTCCAGCGCCTGGGGTTCCGGGCGGAGCTGTGAGATTGCTAACCGTAGAGCGCGAATATACAGACCCCGCTTGTCACCAAAGTGATAGTGGATCATGCGCTTGGACATGCCCGAATCGTGGGCGATGTTTTCCAAACGTGTGTCCTCGAACCCCTGACGGGCGAATGTTTCCAGCGCGACCTCGACGACCTTGTCTATGTTTGACGTGGTTGTATCTTGGTCCGCTGCTGGGCGGTTCATGATTGTTCCTTTCCTGGAGGCATGCTGGTTTTACCAGCTAAGTTAATCGTGCCTGAATTTATTGTTCAGTGGGAAATCGATTTCTGATTTCGGAAAAACCGCAGGTTGTGACGGGTGACCGTGTGGGTGTAACGGGGGTGATTTTGTAACTAGACCATAAAATTATGGCACGTGTATGATGTTTTCGCGAGCTAAACCGGCATCATTTTCTCGCAATATTTTGGGGTGTCTAGGGGGTTCCGCGAAACTGTTAAATATATGCCGACGTTTTAGTAATGAACCGATTCAATACACGCCTGAGCTGCAAGGTAATAATAATCACATGCAGTGACTTCACTGGCCGGGGTGAAAAATGCCCTCTTGTCTATAAAATCACACCCGAATCGGGAAATCTTTCCGATAAAAATTTTTGGTGATGTTTGTTGTGGGTGTCTGTTCAGAAAAAACCGGACAGTCCGAAAGGGGTATCGATGTGGGATATCGCTGTGACGTGGAGTAGCGGGCATGCGCAAAATGTGGTATCAGCAGTTCGTTGACGCGAGATGACATATCAACTAAGTGCATGTTCATCGCAAGCTTTTCGCGCGCGATCAGTGACGTGATGGTAAAACACCCGCTAGTGTAGAAAGCAGTGTGTGACGGCATGCTCGAATTTCCTGGGATAGTGGGCCGTCTCACGCCCCGTGTTCGCTAAAAAGTAAGGATTGTCTCGACTATGACTGCCGCCCCGAAAAAGATTGCTGTGACTGGAGCTGCCGGCCAGATCGCCTACTCCCTGCTGTGGCGCATCGCCAACGGTGATGTGTACGGGCAGGACACTCCTATCGAGCTGAATCTTTTGGAAATCACCCCCGCGCTTGGTGCGACAGAGGGTGTGGCCATGGAACTGCTGGATTCCGCGTTCCCATTGGTCAAGAAGATCACCGTCACCGACGATGCCAACAAGGCATTTGACGGTGCCAACGCCGCCTTCCTGGTTGGCGCCAAGCCACGTGGCAAGGGTGAGGAGCGCTCTGACCTGCTCGCCGCCAACGGCAAGATCTTTGGCCCCCAGGGCACTGCCCTCAACGACCATGCGGCCGACGATATTCGCGTGCTTGTGGTGGGCAACCCAGCCAACACCAACGCCCTGATTGCCCAGGCTCACGCCAAGGACATTCCGGCGGAACGTTTCAACGCCATGATGCGTCTGGACCACAACCGCAGCCTTTCCCAACTGGCCGAGAAGCTGGGCAAGGATTCCACCGATTTTGAACAGGTGGCAATCTGGGGCAACCACTCGGCCACGCAGTTCCCGGACATCACCTACGCCACCGTTGGTGGCGACAAGGTGTCCGATCTGGTGGACCAGGATTGGTACGTGAATGAGTTCATTCCGCGCGTGGCTAAGCGCGGCGCTGAGATCATTGAGGTGCGTGGTAAGTCCTCCGCAGCCTCCGCTGCCTCCTCCGCGATTGATCACATGCGCGACTGGGTTCAGGGCACCGAGAAGTGGGCATCCGCAGCCATTCCGTCGGACGGCTCCTACGGTGTGCCCGAGGGCCTGATCTTCGGCTTCCCCACGGTATCCCGCAATGGTGCGTGGGAGATCGTGCAGGGCCTGGAACTCAGCGACTTCCAGAAGGAGCGCATTGCCGCCAACATCGCGGAACTGCAGGAGGAACGCGACGCCGTTGCCTCCCTCGGCCTGCTGTAAACCTGCAGTTGGCGCGGTGCGTGTGCCCGCGGCGTCGATAAGCCCCTCAGTGGCAGTTCGGCGAGGTGGGCACAAGCTATTATGGCAAGGGTGACTGACAAAAACACCCTGAACCATTCCACAAGCCGTGCCGACGCCCTGCCGAAAAGCTGGGATCCGAAGGCCGTTGAGGCTGCGTTATACCAGCAGTGGCTTGATCGTGGCTACTTCACCGCCGACGTGACGTCGGAGAAGCCGCCCTTTTCGATTGTGCTGCCCCCGCCGAACGTGACGGGGCAGCTTCATATGGGGCATGCGCTGGACCATACGCTCATGGATGCGTTGGCGAGGAGGAAGCGCATGCAGGGGTTTGAGGTGCTGTGGCTTCCGGGGATGGATCACGCGGGCATCGCGACGCAGACCAAAGTCGAGGCGATGCTGAAGAAGACGGAGGGAAAGGATCGCTACGATTACGATCGCGATGAGTTCGTCGCCAAGGTCTGGGAGTGGAAGAACGAATACGGGGGCAAAATCGGCGAGCAGATGCGCGCCATCGGGGATTCCGTCGACTGGTCCCGCGAGCGTTTTACCCTGGATGAGGGGTTGTCGCGCGCGGTGCAAACCATCTTTAAGGAACTTTTTGACCGAGGCATGATCTACCGCGCCCACCGCCTGGTCAACTGGTCGCCGGTGCTGGAAACCGCCGTCTCCGACATTGAGGTGGTGTACAAGGACGTCGAAGGCGAACTGGTGTCCATCCGCTACGGCTCCCTAGATGACAACGAACCCCACGTTGTGGTGGCCACAACCCGCGTAGAAACCATGCTTGGCGACGTCGCGGTGGCCGTTCACCCCGACGACCCCCGCTACACAGACCTGGTGGGCACCAGCTTGCCGCACCCCTTCATCCCTGGTCGGGAGCTTATTATTGTTGCCGACGACTACGTGGATCCCGAGTTCGGTACCGGTGCCGTGAAGATCACCCCCGCGCACGACCCCAACGACTACGCGCTGGGTCTGCGCCACAACCTGGACATGCCCACCATCCTGGACACCACTGGGCGCATCGCCGACACCGGCACCCAGTTCGATGGCATGGATCGCTTTGAAGCCCGGGTGAAAATCCGCGAGGCACTGGCCGAGCAGGGCCGCATCGTCGCGGAAAAACGCCCCTATCTGCACTCTGTGGGGCATTCGGAACGCTCCGGCGAGCCCGTAGAACCCCGGCTCTCTGAGCAGTGGTTTGTCAAGGTTGATGAACTCGCCCGCATGGCTGGCGACGCCGTGCGCAACGGCGACACCACCATCCACCCCGCGAGCCAGAACCCACGCTATTTCGAGTGGGTGGACGACATGCACGACTGGACCATCTCCCGCCAGCTCTGGTGGGGGCACCGCATCCCGATCTGGTACGGACCCGACGGCGATGTCGTGTGTGTCGGCCCCGATGAACAGGCTCCCGAAGGCTATGTGCAGGACCCGGACGTTCTGGACACCTGGTTCTCCTCGGCGTTGTGGCCGTTCTCCACCATGGGTTGGCCGGACGCAACCCCCGAATTGTCGAAGTTTTACCCTACATCCGTGCTGGTCACCGGCTACGACATCCTGTTCTTCTGGGTCGCCCGCATGATGATGTTCGGCACTTTTGCGGCATCGCTGCCCGGCTCGCCCCTGGGCAAGGTTCCTTTCACGGACCTTTACCTCCATGGCCTGGTCCGCGACGAAAAAGGCCGCAAGATGAGCAAATCCCTGGGCAACGGCATCGACCCCATGGACTGGGTAGAGCAGTACGGCGCGGACGCCCTGCGATTCACCCTGGCACGCGGCGCGAACCCAGGCGTGGACCTGCCCGTGGGCGACGACTCCGCCCAAAGCTCCCGCAACTTTGCCACCAAGCTGTTCAACGCCACCCGATTCGCCCTGATGAACGGCGCGACAGTAGGGGAGTTACCGGACCGTGCCGAACTCACTGACGCGGACCGCTGGATTCTGGATCGCCTGGAAGCCGTTCGCGCAGAGATCGATGACTTGTTGGACCGCTACCAGTTCGCCAAGGCATACGAGCTGCTGTACCAGTTCACCTGGGGCGAACTGTGCGACTGGTACGTGGAAATCGCCAAGGTGCAGATCCCGCGGGACGGCGGGTCTGCCAGCCCAGAGGAGCAGCGACGTGGCGAAAACACCCAGCTGGTGTTGGGGAACACGCTGGACACGGTGCTGCGACTGCTGCACCCGGTCATGCCGTTTGTGACGGAAACCCTGTGGACCGTGCTCACGGGTGGAGAATCCCTGGTCATCGCGTCGTGGCCTACCGCCATCACCGACGCCCCTGCCGACGACACGGCAGCCCGCCGCATGGCTGACGTGGAAAAATTGGTCACGGAACTCCGCCGTTTCCGCTCCGACCAGGGCGTGAAACCATCGCAGAAGGTTCCCGCCCGCCTGCGCTTCGCCGACGCGGACCTTGAGCAACAGGAAAGCATTGTTCAGGCATTGGCGCGGGTAGAGGAGCCAGCTGAGGGATTCGAGGCGTCGGCAAGCATTGAAGTGCGCCTGAGCCAGGCGACCCTGCTGGTGGAACTGGACACCTCCGGCACCGTCGACGTGGCTGCCGAGCGGAAACGCTTGGACAAGGAGCTAGCCGCGGCGACGAAGGAACTGGAAGGAACGGAAAAGAAGTTGGGTAACGCCGCCTTCCTGGATAAGGCACCGGCTGCGGTGGTGGAGAAGATTCGCCAGCGTCACCAGGTGGCTGAGGAGGAAATTGCCCGCGTGACGGCCCGTTTGAAGGAACTGGGGTGAGCTGATGAGCGATGAGGTATCGGTAGACGACAGCGGCCTCACCCTACCCATTGACGTGAACGCGCCGGTGGAAGAGCCGGAAACCCGCGAGATCACGCCTGAGGATCTGCGGGCGCTCGCCGAGGTGGAAGCCGAGCTGGATCAGCGCTGGTCAGAGGTAAAAATCGACCCGACGCTGACGCGCATGGAACTGCTGATGGACCTGCTGGGCAACCCAGAACGGTCATTTCCGGCCATCCATGTGGCAGGCACCAACGGCAAAACCTCCACAGTCCGCATGATCGAAGCCCTGATGCGTGCCTTCCACCGTCGTACCGGGCGCACCACCAGCCCGCACCTGCAGCTGGCCACCGAACGCATTGCCATTGACGGCCAGCCCCTGCACCCCCGCGACTACGTGCGAACATGGCGCGAAATCCAACCCTACGTAGAGATGGCGGACGTGGCCTCGGAAAAGGAAGGCGGACCGAAACTCAGCAAATTCGAGGTGCTCACCGCCATGTCCTACGCCGCGTTTGCCGACGCCCCCGTTGACGTCGCCGTGGTGGAAGTAGGCATGGGCGGGCTGTGGGACGCCACCAACGTGATCAACGCCGACGTGGCCGTAATCACCCCCATCGGACTGGACCACACCGATTACCTGGGTTCGACGTTGGAGGAAGTGGCCAGGGAAAAAGCCGGTATTATCAAACCGCGCTGGGACCTTGACGACCTGCTGACACCTCCGGATAACGTTGCCATCGTGGCGGACCAGGACCCCGCCGCCATGACAGTGATCCTGGAACAAGCCGTGCGTGCCGACGCCGCCGTGGCCCGCGCAGGCTCAGAATTCGGCGTTGTCTCATCCACCATCGCCGTCGGTGGGCAGCAACTCACCCTGCGGGGACTCGGTGGGGACTACACTGACATTTTCCTGCCGCTCTCCGGGGAGCACCAAGCCAACAACGCAGCCGTCGCCCTGGCCGCTGTGGAAGCATTCTTCGGCGCTGGATCCGGCCGGATGCTGGACATCGACACCGTCCGTGAGGGATTTGCCTCCGTGGAATCCCCAGGAAGGCTCGAACGTGTCCGCGCCACGCCCACCGTGTTTATCGACGCCGCGCACAACCCCCACGGTGCCCGCGCACTCGGGCGCGCCCTACAACGGGACTTCTCCTTCAACCGGCTCATCGGCGTGGTCGGGGTGCTCTCCGACAAAGACTACGTTGGGGTGCTCACCGAACTGGAGCCTGTGTTTGGTGAGATCGTGTGCACCCAAACACGCTCCCTGCGTGCATTGGACGCCTATGAACTGGCAGAACACGCGCGAGAAATCTTCGGCGAGGAGCGCGTCCACGTTGCCGATACTCTGCCTTCTGCGGTGGAATTGGCGGTGGAACTGGCTGAAGAAGGCGAGATGGTGTCCGGCAACGGCGTGGTGATTACCGGATCCGTGGTCACCGCCGGTGAAGCTCGCACCCTGTTTGGAAAGGAGCCGGCGTGAGCGACAAGGTTGATGGGGGTTTTGGCGGCTCAGCTGGGGGCACCGGTGCTGATGGCAGTGCTGGTTCATCGGAGTACGGGCCGCTCGGGCCTGGCCATACACCCGTCAAGGACCCGCTTAAAGGGCTTCGCGGCGTGATGGCGGGGACGCTGGTCATGGAATCCATTGCGCTGCTGCTGGTGCTCACCGTGATCGCTCGCATTGACGAAGGTGCCTACTGGACCACCTTCAACTGGGTATACGTCACCGTTGTTGGTGTTGCCATGTTTGTTGTGGCCTTCCTGCAAAAACGTAGATGGGCGCTGGCGGCCAATGCGGTTTTGCAGGTGTTCGCTGTGGCGGGCTTCTTTGTACATCCCTCCATGGGCATCATGGCGCTCATCTTCGCCGCCGTATGGTGGTACATTTTCTACCTGCGGAAAAACCTCATTGCCCGGATGAAGCGTGGACTGTTGACCACACAACACACCTGAGGCAGTCCGATATACTGAGCGACATGACTGAACGTACCCTGATTTTGATCAAGCCCGATGGCGTTGAACGTGGACTCATCGGCGAGATCATCTCCCGCATTGAGCGCAAGGGCCTGAAGCTCACCGCCATGGACCTGCGCGTCGCCGACAAAGCAACCGCTGAAAAACACTACGCCGAGCATTCTGACAAGCCCTTCTTCGGCGAATTGGTGGACTTCATTACGTCCGCACCACTGGTCGCTGGTGTTGTGGAAGGCCCCCGCGCCATTGAAGCCTGGCGCCAACTGGCAGGCGGCACCGATCCGGTATCCAAGGCGACCCCCGGCACCATCCGTGGCGACTTCGCCCTCGAAGTATCCACCAACGTTGTTCACGGTTCGGATTCGCCGGAATCCGCCGAGCGTGAAATCGCCATCTGGTTCCCGAACCTATAAAACTAGGTTCGTTTTTGTAAGCTTTGCAGTCCCGCTGTACTGCCGCTCACTACTGCGCAGTGCTGCGGGGTCTCGTTTTTTGTTTGGGTGGTAGTGGAGGGGATGGGGTTGGGGGAAAGGTGGGGTGTTGGGCTGTGTCCGGGGGTCGCCCCTGCAAAGTGTGCTTATGCTCAAGCACGAAAATGGGGTGTTTTTCGGCTTGGGGATAAGCAAACCTTACGCGCTTGTCATGTAGGTCCACTGCCAGGTACGAAAACAAGGCATTTCCGTACCTGACGGTAGACCTATTTTTATGCAAAGGTTTGCACTAACGGTGTTCAAGACTGTTGGCGGCGCCGCGCTCTATCAAAATGCCATTTTTCCTGGGTTTTTTGGCAGTTTGGTAGATCATCGCCAGCCGCACAGCCGCCGTGCTCTATCAAGCCGCCCGTCCACAACTTCTATCCCGACTGAACTTCCGGGTCCTAAATAAAGCCACCCTTTTGTCTTCAATCATCACTCCCTAAAAAGGTGTATGTGGCAAACATATTATGTTTAGAAAATATAAGTATACTTTCATAAGATCATAAGTTTTTTGTAAGGTTAACGCGTAAGCCATTTCGGTTTTGCATGTCTGCAGGTTTTCTACGGAATTGACGGTGCTCACAACACCGTCAATTCAGCTGTTTAAGGATTCAATCTAGGAGAAAAATGATAAAGCCGATGACCCGGCAATTAGGTGCAGTGATCGCGGCGATCCTGACGATCGTGTCCTTGCTTGGTGCCTCATTGGTGAACCCAAGTGTTGCTCATGCAGTGCAAACACCTGGGTACACAGTGTCCAATATCGTGGTTAATAACAAGGCTCTGGCTGCAGGTCAGAACGTGCGCCGTCAGCTTACCCCCATGACTTTCGACTGGAGTGGCGAAGCTCTCAACCGTACTCCTAAAGAGGGGGAGGGGTTTGAAGTTGCTTTTCCTCCCCAGCTTCAAATCGCGGGGAGTAGCCTTGGCAAACTTGATTTGATATTCGAAGGCAAGAAAATCGGTGACTGTAATCTCTCAAACGGTGCGACATCACTGATTTCCTGTGTTTTTGACTCGGGAGTTAATGACATTACCTCCAAGGAGGTCAAAGGTTCCGGTGAGCTGAAGGTGATTGCCAGTACTGCCCGTCGCGAAGCTTACACCGCAGACACCATTGACTTTCAGGTTAATGGTACCCCTGTAGCAGCCAGCATTCCTGGAGGTATTGCTAAGGCCGCCGATGCTCGGTACCAGCCCTCCAAACTGAGTAAGTACAGCACTCCCATTGGTGAACGCAATAAAGCTGTTCCATGGTCTATTGCGTTTAATCCGTCCTTGCTGGCGGCAACGGTTCCTTCCTTGGGTACTCCCGGTAACGGTAATCTCACCTATCGCTTCATCGATACTATGGGTGAAGGCTACGACTATGAAACCCTTCTTCAAGGAAATCCATGGACGCTGCAGATGGTGAATAGCCAGGATAATCCAAGCATGCCGGCAAAAAGACTTGCAGATACCAATGGTGCTTCTGACCCAGACTACCCAGGCTTTAGCATCACTGTGACAGGCAGTGGGCGTAACCGCGAAGTCACCGTGACTGGTCCGTTCCAGCCTGATACTAACTACCGGCTTTCCGTCCCCGGGAAGCTTCCTGGTACCGCAATTCCTGGTATTGCCTACACTAATGATGTTCATATTGATGGTACTAACGAGACCGCCAGCGGTACGATCTCATACATCAAAACCGCGAAGGTTATTTTAGCCATGCGTGATGGCTACGGGGCGGTCTCTATTGTGAAGCGAGTTTTGGGACCGGCAGCAGCATCTGTGCCAACTACTACCAAATACCCGGTGACTATCAATTTCACTCTGCCCAATGGTAAAACTGTCGCGGATTTCCCCGAATGGACTGATAAACCTGCGGGCCTCAACCCTTCCGATACCTCGGGCTCGGTGACTTTTAGTGAAGTGGTTGCAGGTTCCTTCACCAACGTGCCGAACACCTTCCCAGCCGGCACAACTATGACGTTTGAAGAAACCCCTCCGGCAGTCCCGAACATACAGTGGAACACCGCAAAAACAACATTTGAACCCAAGACGCTGACAGTCCAGGAAAAGCAGCAATCTGAGCTATCGGTAAGCAACGTCGCACAATACGCCGATGGCACGTTCCAAGTAAAGAAGACCATCGCTGATCCGAAGCCTGCGAATGCTCCACAGTCGGTGAAGTTGTTCTACCAGTGCAACGCCGACTCGGTGGATGGTGCGGTGAAAGCCAATACTGACACCGAGCTGACGGTGAACACCGATGGCATGCTTGTCGACGGCGCGGTGTTCCACGCAGGTACCGAGTGCAAGGTCACCCGCGAGGCCAATGCTGATATCGCTGATTATGGCATTGCCGCTACCGGTTTGAACACCGCAGTGACCATTGCCGAAGGCAAAGCTGCAAGCAATATCGCTGCTGTGACCAATACGTACACCAAGCAAGCGGGTACGTTCCAGGTGAAAAAGGTGGTTGCTGACCCGAAGCCGGCAGATGCACCCGCATCGGTGAAGTTGTTCTACCAGTGCAACGCCGATTCTGTCGATGGCGCGGTGAAAGCTAACACCGACACTGAATTGACTGCCAATACTGACGGCACCGCCGTTGATGGAGCAAGCTTCCCAGTGGGCACGGAGTGCAAAGTCACTCGTGAGGCGGATGAAGCTGTCGTTGATCACACTGTGAAGGCAGATGGTTTAAACACCGCTGTCACGCTGAAAGAAGGCAAGGTTGCCGACAATATCGCGACCGTGACCAACACCTACACCCAGAAGATTGGCACCTTCCAGATGAAGAAGCTGATCAACGCACCCGCCGATGACGCTGCTTTCGTGGCACCCAAGACGGTGAAGTTCACCTACACCTGCAACGCCGACTCCGTGGATAAAACAGTCAAGGCTGGTGTTGCCACTGAGATATCGGTACCCGTTGGCGATACTCCCGTTGATGGTTCTGAGTTCCCCGTGGGCACCAAATGCGTCGTGGCTCAAGAATCCGAACACGCTGTAGCCGGCTATAACTCTGTTCCGGAAGGTTTGACTCAGCCGGTCACCATCACCGAGGGCACGGTTGCCAACAACATAGCCACCGTGACCAACACTTACACCAAGCAGGTGGGTTCCTTCTCAGTAACCAAGGTTGTTACTGCTGACCCCACTATCATTGATCTGAATCCTGACCATGAATACTCCTTCAACTATGTCTGCACCAAAGATGGTGCCGAGGTTGCCAAGGGAGAGCTGAAGGTCAATGGCGATAACACCGTGAAATCCCCGGATATTCCGGTGGGTGCATCGTGTACGGTGACGGAAGACGAGGCGTCGGCACGCGGGGCCGTCGATAATGCCGTGCTGGATGTGAAGGTGAGTGGTCCGGCAGTGATCACTGAAAACACCACAACCCCTGTGACGGTGACTAACAAGTACACGCGAGCAACCAGTAGCTTTACCGTGAAGAAGAAGGTTGAAGGGCTACCGGACCCAGGGGCCAAGGAATTCTCTTTCCTTTACAAATGCGTATACGGCGAAGACATTAAGGCCGATGAGATTAAGGTCAAGGGCAATGGTGAAACCACGGTCGAGGACGTTCCCGCAGGCTCGGAATGCACCGTCACGGAAAACGTAGATGCGGCGAAGCAGGACGGTTACACGCTGGTCGTGGACAATGCCGAGCAGAAGTTTGATCAGGGTACACAACCCACGACCATGCTGTTCACCAACGTGTACACCAAAGATACTGGCTCGCTGTCCGTGACCAAGTCCCTGAAGGACCCCGATGGGGTGGCCGCAGGCGAGAAGTTCAACTTCGCCTACGTGTGTGAGCACAAAGACCCCGCGCAGCGTAAGGAAGGCACCTTCCAGTTGGGCGCTGGTGAATCCACCACCATCGACGATATCGCCGCCGAGTCCACCTGCACGATCATCGAAAAAGACGCAGATGTGAAGGGCGCTGACCTCGCCACCTCTGGGCTGGACAGTGTGGTCATTGTGAAGGGGAAGACCCACGACGTCATCGCCACCAACGACTACAGTGCGTGGCGCGGATCCGTGGAACTGTCCAAGACGCTCGCAGGCTCCGGCAAGGACCTCGCCGCTGTGAAGGACAAGAAGTTCAACGTCAGCTACGTGTGCGCCCTCGGCACTGACAAAAAAGAAGTGAAAAAAGGCACAGTAGAGGTCATCGCTGGTACTCCGGCCACGATCGACGACGTGCGCTACGGTGCCACCTGTGAGTTCGCCGAAGATACTGCTAACGCAGAGGTCCCCGGCGCTATGTTCGACAAGAACAGCTCCGTGACCAGCGCAACCGCGACGATCAGCAGTAAGGACACCGCCGCCACGGCCAACCTGGTGAACGTGTACAACGTGAAGGGCAAAGTTACTCTGACCAAGGCCGTTGAAGGACTCGCCGCAGGTGTGGACGGCAACAAGAGCCGCGACTACGAGATCGAGGCATCCTGGAAAGACCCACAGAGCGGGGACACCAAGACCGAAACCTACAAAGTTGCCAACGGCACGTTCGCGGAGCTGCCTGAACTGCCAGCTCACACCGTGATTACCCTCAAGGAAAAGAAGCCAGAAAATACGGCGATCACATCGTGGTCGACACCCGGCTACACTGGGGACCCAGCAGCTGCGGTGAAGGACAACCGTGACGGCACCGCGACCGTGACCATCCCTGCCGACGGCTCGGCCGTTGCGGTGACATTGACCAACACCGCAAACGTCCCGTGGTGGTGGATCTTCGTTCCGCTGATCCCAGCGGCGATCATCCCGAACCTGCCGACGACCGCGCCGGGTTCCAGTGGGTCCGGCTTAACCGCACCGGGTCATACCGCCCCGGCAGCCGGACCTCGCCAGAACGATCCTGCGCCGACCCAGCCCACCAAGGCTACGGATGGGACGCCGGTGAAGGGCACTCCGAAGGGCCATCAGGGACAACCGGGTCAAGCGGGTGCGACGCCGAAGGACGACGCCCAGAAGTCCGGCCCTGCACGTGCCGTGCAGAAGGTACTGGCTAATACAGGTGCATCAGTAATAGGAATTATCGTCATTGCCGTGCTTCTGTTGATCGCCGGACTGGTGCTTGCATTGCGTGGACGCCGTTCGCAGTAACGCATTCACGATAATGCGGCGGATAACACCGCAGTAGCTTCCTAAAAGAATAAAAAGACCGCGTTTCTTACCGGGGAACGCGGTCTTTTTACGTGCCTGTTTGTACGCGGCATTAAGTTCGTATCTTTGGCGTCATCGTTCTCGGGGGTTTACGCAAGTCAGGCCACACTTTGTGCCACATGTTCGTAGGCTTTGGGTTGGAGTTGTACACTCCACTGCGCGGGATTGTCGCTGAAGCCTACAGTCGAGATGTAAACCAGGCCGTCGCGTTGGAGAGTGGTGGCTTCCTCGATGATGGTGTCTTCGGGCTGATCGAGAAGCTGGGCGAGCCGCCAGATTTTGACCAGTGTGCCGTCATAGGCACTGAGTTTTCCCAGGTGAATGAGCATGGCGGGGCTGTCGCTGGGGAGAGTGATGGGTTTGCCTGCGAAGTTGGTGGCGTCGGCCCAGCCGTAGAATCCTCCGGCCAGCATCCAGAGGGGAATGAGCAGGTAGGCCCAGCCGTTCATGCCCGGCGCGAAGGTGACGGTGAGGTATATCAGGGCATATACCGTGATGAAGGGGAGGAAGGCCCTGGCGCTGAATGTGCGGCTGGTGGAGGGGACTTTGTTGATGACCAAGCCGGTGTTAGTTCCCCTGCGGAGTTCGGGGACTCGCCAGATCAGCACGATAGCTGCGAGGAGGACAGCGCCGGTGAGCCACCAGTTTCCGATGATCACGCAGGCTCCCAGTATTCCAGCAAAGATGGCCATGGCGGCTATTGATCGCTTGTCACTCATAACTCTAACCTAAGGTCCTAAACACCGTTTTTCAAGAATTTGACGTGCATGGTTTGTGGGAATCGTTGTTGCGCGCAAAATGTGGAAGAATAATGGTTTGGCTCCGAACGTTCGCTCTGGGTTACCGGAATCGCTGCAACGGGACGAGCACACGATATTTACATACGTTTTTGCGGTTCACCCGCGCGGCGGCGGCACACATAGCAGTGCCAGCGCCCGGGAAGACCGCGACCACAACTCAAGGAGAGTGCTATGGCACAAACCATCGAAGAATTTGATCGCAGTACTCTGGGGCCGAAAACCCGGGTTCACGCGCTGGCGAAGCAGCTGGGCATGACGTCGAAGGAACTCATTGTTGCGTTGGATGGCTTGGGGCTGGTGAAAGTCGCCCAATCGAACCTGAGCCTCGACGAGGCCAACAAGCTTCTCGACGCCCTGCAACCCGCCGAACCTTCTGAACCCGCCGTCGAGGAAAAGCCAAAGAAAAAAGGCAAGAAGAAGGCCAAAAAGCAGCCTGAGGATAAGATCCGCAAGCGTGTGGAAAAGAATGTGGCCAATGAGATCCACCAGATTGAAGAAAAAGTGGATCGGGAGTTGTCCGAATTGCTGGACGAGGATGAAGGAATCGACGCTGAGGCGTTGGCCATACTGATACCAGAGGTTCCAGAACCTACTGAAGAGCCAGTCACGCAGGTGCACCCCTTCGCCACCCCTGTGTTCCTCGCGCCGGAAGCAGTGGAGGAGGACCTGGAGATCGAGGCGTCGGTAAGCGATGAGGACGAGGAAGACAGCGGGGACGCGGACGATACCAGCGAGGATGGGGACGGCGCACCGTCGAAACGCAAGCGGCGCGGGCGGCGCGGCAAGGGTCGTGGGCGCGGTGCCGAGGCCGAACAGACCGAAGATGGGGATGTGCCTGAGGGGCCCGTGGGGATCAAAGGCTCCACTCGGCTGGAGGCGCAGCGCCGACGCCGCACCGAACGCCGGGAAGAGGAACGCAAGAAGCGGCACGTGGTCAGCGAGGCTGAATTCCTGGCGCGTCGTGAATCCGTGGACCGCACCATGGTGGTGCGCGAACGCCAACGCAACGACCACCCCGGACTGGTCACCCAAGTCGGCGTGCTGGAAGACGACCTGCTGGTCGAACACTTCGTCACATCCGAATCCCAGAGTTCATTGGTAGGAAACATCTACCTCGGGCGCGTGCAAAACGTGCTGCCCTCCATGGAAGCCGCCTTCATTGACATCGGCAAAGGCCGCAACGGCGTGCTCTACGCCGGGGAAGTGGACTGGCGCGCCCGTGGGCTTGGGGGTCGCGGCCGGAAAATCGAACAGGCCCTCAAAAGCGGCGACCAGGTGCTGGTGCAAGTCACCAAAGACCCCGTCGGTCACAAAGGCGCACGCCTGACCACGCAAATCTCCCTGGCTGGCCGCTACCTGGTGTACGTGCCTAGCGGGCGCGCTACCGGCATCTCCCGGAAACTTCCCGAAAACGAGCGCAAACGCCTGAAGAACATCGTCAAAGACGTGGTGCCGGACAAAGGCGGAGCCATCATCCGCACCGCCGCCGAAGGCGTTGATGAAGCCGAAATCGCTGCCGACGTGCGCCGCCTGCACAACGCATGGGAGCAAATCCAGCAGCGCACCGACGAAGAGAAAAACAGCAAAGGTGCCAAGCCCGTCACCATGTACGAAGAACCAGACATGCTGGTCAAAGTCGTACGTGACGTGTTCAACGAAGACTTCACGCACCTGGTTGTGGAAGGCAAACGCGCCTGGAACACCGTGCACGCCTACGTGCAATCCGTCGCGCCCGACCTCCTCGACCGCCTAGTGCGCTACAACCCCGACGACCACGACGGGGAAGACGCCTTCACGCACTACCGCATTGACGAGCAGCTGGAGAAAGCTATGTCGCGCAAAGTGTGGCTGCCCTCCGGCGGCACGCTTGTGATCGACCGCACCGAAGCCATGACCGTCATTGATGTCAACACCGGCAAATTCACCGGCGCGGGTGGCGACCTCGAAGAAACCATCACCTCCAACAATCTCGAAGCCGCCGAAGAAATCGTCCGCCAAATCCGGCTCCGCGACCTGGGCGGGATGATCGTTATCGACTTCATCGACATGGTGCTGCCCGCAAACCAGGAACTCGTGCTCCGGCGCCTCACCGAAGCCCTCGGGCGCGACCGCACCCGGCACCAAGTCTCCGAAGTCACCTCCCTTGGGCTCGTCCAAATGACCCGCAAAAAACTCGGGTCCGGGCTGCTGGAAACCTTTGCCACCGAATGCCAGGAATGTGAAGGCCGCGGCATCATCGTCCACAGTGACCCCGTCGAACAGCGCGAGACCAACGGCAACGGGCGCAAACGCAAAAAAGCCGCACAACACCCCGTTGTCGTGGCCATGCACGATACCGAAGACGAGATTATCGACGCCGAGGTCGTTGAGGAATCCACGGATGCTGAGGTTGCCGGTGAGGCGGCGCGCAGCATTGAAGAACTCGCCGCTGCCGTTGTCGTTGACGAGAAGCCCGCGCAGACCTACGAGCAGGCGCTCGAAGAATACGAGACCTCCCCGCGCCGCAAGCGCGCCACTAGGGGCAACTCGCGCTCCGATGTGCCGCCGCGGCCCGAGGACTTTGTGGAACCCGAACCCGCGCCCGAGCTGGAAAAACCCGAGAAGTCTGAAAAAGAGGACAAACCGCGCCGGGGTCGCCGTCGCGCTGTCAAACGCAACGCTGAGAAGGTCGCCGAGGTCGTGGAGGGTGACGTTGAGGTGGGCACCACCGCTTCTCGACGCCACCGTCGCCGCGCCGTCCGTCGCATGTCGTCCGCCGCGCAGCAACCCAACAACCAGGAGAAAACCCAGGGTGATGCGGGAGTTCGGGCGTCGGAAAGCAGCACGCGCGGACGCGGGCGGCGTAGGGCCGTGCGCAAACGCGCGACCAACTAAAATGCGGTTTGTCTTTTTGCCGTGATAAAGGGTAGTCTTGGACAGTCGCTATTTCAGTGGGGCCTAGTGCTGCCCCCGAAAAGCCAATGAAGAAATCAACCCAATCAGGTTTCTGCGGCAAGACGCGGGTGCCTGAACCGAGTTTAGAGATAAAGGGGTAGCCCTCCTATGTACGCGATCGTCAAGACCGGCGGAAAGCAGTACAAGGTTGCCGAAGGTGACCTCGTCAAGGTCGAGAAGATCGAGGGTGAGCCAGGTTCGTCCGTGGCCCTCACCCCGATCCTGCTCGTGGACGGTGCCGAAGTAACCACCAGCGCAGACAAACTCGCCAAAGTGAGCGTCAGCGCCGAAATCGTCGAGCAGACCAAAGGCCCGAAGATCAAGATCCTGAAATACAAAAACAAAACCGGCTACAAGAAGCGTCAAGGCCACCGCCAGCCGCTGACTGTCCTCAAAGTAACCGGCATCAAGTAAGCCTGCAGGCTCACAAGAACTTCCAAAGGAGGGAAACAAACCATGGCACATAAGAAGGGTGCATCAAGCTCCAACAACGGTCGCGATTCAAACGCCAAGCGCCTCGGTGTCAAGCGTTTCGGTGGCCAGCAGGTCAAAGCCGGTGAAATCCTGGTCCGTCAGCGCGGTACCAAATACCACCCCGGTGAGAACGTAGGCCGCGGCGGCGACGATACCCTGTTCGCCCTGAAGCCCGGCGCAGTGCAGTTCTCTAAGCGCCGTAACCGCAAGCTGATCAGCATCGTGGAAAACGAGGCAGTATCTGCGTAGGTTGTAGCTCTGATTGAGCTTTGTGAGCGCCGCTCCCAGCATGTTTGGTGTTGGGGGCGGCGCTTTTGTTATGCGCTGGGGTGTGGTGATGAGTGCGCGGCGTTGCTGCGGCGAGAAGGGGAGTGGCAGATCATCAACGGTGGGGTGCGTCCAGACAAGCTGCAGTTCAGGGGAAAATTTTTGACGTTATGGGATACATGGTTGACGCTATGTAAAGTTTGCTGTACATTATGTCGTATGGATGCGACGTTGATAGCGAAGCCAACGAATCTGGTGCGGAAGCTCCGGCGTTGGCGTGAGTTGTCCCAAGCTGAGCTTGCTGAGCGTGCTCATGTATCCAGGCAGACGATTGTCAATGTGGAGAAGGGCAGCTATTCGCCGTCCGTATATCTGGCGTTGGCGATCTGCCGCGAGTTAGGGGCGACGGTTGAGGAAGTGTTTGGCGACGAGCAAAGTATGGAGGTGGTGAAAGGTGAAACTTCTTGATAGATACGTGTCGCACGCGATTGGCTCCCTGGGTGAGTATGAACGCGACGTTATGTACCGTTCCATGATTATCCGCCGGATAACTCTCTTTTGGGGAACGGAAGTAGCGGCCGCGGCGCTGGCGTGGACGCTTCCCGCAAATCTGGTGTGGTGGGCGCTCATTGTGTTTTTCTTACCCATGTTTGTCTCGGAATGTGGCGCATGGATGTACATGCGTAATAGGGCAGTGAGACCCCGATCTGCGGGGTCGACAATGACGATCAGTGAACAGCTTGCTTATACCGCCATAGCAGCAGTATTTCTTGTTGGGATGCTGCGGTGGGAGTTTATCGGGCAACAGGGGTCGCGGGCGCTGATCATCATGTTTGTCTCATATGTTGCGGCTTCTGTTGTCGTCCCACCGATGGTGAAACAGCTGAACGGCTGGCTGCGCGGCAGGGATGAACGCCGACTAGAGGCCGCTTTCCCGGAGGATTAGTAATGAAGATTTTTGACAAATATGTCGCGCGTTTTCAATCCGCTATTGATGATGAGCATCAGTTAGACGTGATGTATCGCTCCCTGACCATTGACAATGTCATATACACATGGACGTTGCTGAGTGTAGGTGCCGTATTAGCATGGGCGGTTCCGCCTGCGTATGTGTGGTGTTCCCTGTTGACACTTATCCCGTTGTTTGTGGGCGAGTATTCTTCCGCGCAGTATGTGCGGCGGCGTTCGGGGGACAAGGGGGCATCGATAAGCATGGGACATGGTGCACTGGGGCTGATTGCGTTTGTGTGGATAGTTGGGCTAGCGCGGCATCCACTGTGTGATGGTTTTCGGTTTATGGTTCCCGTGATTGCACTTGCGGGTGTTATGGCTGTGTTCTTGTTGCGGCCTGGTAGAGAATGAGAGGTGAAGTATAAATGACAATGGATAGATACTTGGAGCGGTTCCGTGACAGAATGGATGATGAATATCAGCTGGACGTAACGTACCGGGCTCATGTAATTTCTTCAGCCGTTATGACGAATCTCTGTCTTGCATGCGCGGCCGTGCTTGCGTGGGTTCTTCCGCCGAACTATGTGTTGGTATCGGAAATTATGTGTGTCCCGGTATTTGCTGGTAGTACTGTGGTAGCGCTATATATGCAGAAGCGGGTAGTTCGGCCACGTATTAGTATATGGGGTTATTCACGCCTGGAACTTGTGTTGACCATAATATGGGGAATTGCCTGGATGGCGGGTTTGATGCGTTTTCCAGCTTATTCTGAAAGTCCTATTGCGACTCGCGCGACGATAATTGGTTCCATTGTCGGTTTTATTATGATAATGGCAATTTTGAAATGGGTCAATGAACGTGCCCGCGCGTGGGATAGAAAGCGGTTAGGAGATATAGAATAAGACGGGTGGAGGCATTGAGAGTAAGGAGAGGATCATGGTCATCTATTTCATGCTTATTGTGGTAATGTCAACTCAGATAACAATTGCTGAGGGGATGCGTCGCAAAATTTCTCAAGAAATGGCGGAAAGAAATTCTAAGGCGGGTTTCGATACGTCTGGAACCATCGCCTCCGAAGAAGCCCGGAAGAAAAACCACAAAGCTGCTGTTGCGTGCCTGAAAATAGATAGCATCTGTGGTATCGTAGGGGTCGTTGCGTCATTGGTGCTGCTGATCGTGATGGGTTTCTCATGGATACTCATGGCAGTTCCCCTCCTTGTTCTTGTTGTTCAGATTGCTATGGCTGTCGCCGCTCTCACTGCGGCGAATGATGCGGTAGCTAAGGCTTAATAGCCATATAATAGAAAGAGAAAATGTGAATATTTCGGTGAAACACGTGTCGGCGTGCGCGGTGTCGGCATTGTTTGTTCTTGCTGCGGGAATGACAGTCCCGGCGGCAACTGCGCAAGCGCAGAAAATCACCTGGGAAAATTGTCCTTCCATGGTCACCACTGAGGGTGCGCAATGTGGGCATATTGAGGTTCCTATGGATTACAGCAACCCAGCAGGCGAGAAAATCAGCGTGGGATTCGTGAAGGTCCCGGCAACAAATCAAGGAGCAAAGCGTGGGGCGTTGTTCATCAATTCAGGTGGCCCCGGCGGCGATGTGTATGGATACACAGCAAGTAAAGCTGGTGCTGCGTGGCCTGCGGAGATGCGGGCGGAATGGGATCTAATTGGCGTGCAACCGCGCGGTTTGGTGGGGTCCACGCCTGTTGAATGTGAAAACGTAGACCAGCCTTCACCCACCGATATGGTGTCCAATGTGGGCAAACTGTATCACGACGCGTGTGCGGCAAAAAGTTCCACAGCATTTTTGAATTCGCTGACCACGGAGAACACCGCACGCGATTGGGACGAAGTGCGTAAAGCGCTGGAACTGAATCGAATCGGAATCATGGGTCTGTCCTACGGAACTATTCTTGGTTCCACGTACGCCACGCTGTTCCCGCAGCACACCGACAAAGTGATACTGGATTCCGGCATTGACACGGAATTGCTGTGGAATTCGGTGTTTGACCTTCAGCGCCCTGCCTATGTGCGCAGTCTGCACGAGTACTTCGCCTGGATTGCGCGTAACGATGCCACGTACCACCTGGGCGCAACACCCTACGCCGTGTACGAAAAATGGGCTGCTGCCGTGGTTAAAGAAAGTGGTGCAAACCCAACGGTAAAGCCGCCAGCGATGGAACCTTCCGAGGCTCCGCTGGGATCATCCGACCTGGCCAATGCGACAAAGCCTTTGGAAGTGCAGATTCAGAACTTCCTGACCACTATCACCCAGCCTGGTGCCAGCCAGCAGCGCTCGGCAACATTGCAATTGACCCGCATGCTGGTTCCGCAGACGAACACCTGGAATGGAATGGCACGGGCGCTAAATGGAACTGGGCCGTCCCTCACCGAAATTGCGGAGAAGCAACAGCAAGACTCCGAGCTGAGGCGTGTCAACGAGACTTCTCAGCAAATGCAGCAGATTATTTTGTGCAATGAGAATCATACGCCAGCCCACACGGAACAGGTTCCCGCATTCTTGTGGAACACCTTTGTTAAAGGTGACGCATTCGACCAGTTTATCTTCTACTCATCGGGTGTTTCGTGCGGTGGAATCCAGCCAGTAGCGACGGTCCCGCAGCCCGATGGTTCCAAGCTCGCAACCCGGCCGCTGCAAATCCAGGGCATTCATGACCCGCAAACTCCTTATGGCAATTTCACGAATATGCAGCAGCGCATGAACAGCCAGCTGATCACAGTGAATAGTTTCCGCCACGGGCATGTGGGTATGGGCAACGATGCCGTTGATAAGGCAGTAGTGGAATACCTGCGCACCGGAAACTCGCCCATCACCGAAGCTCCGGGCGAGCCCATTAGCGCGGGGTAGGGGAGAGCGCCCTGATTAGTCGCCCTGATTAGCCCTGCGATGCAGACACCGATGCTGAGGTGATGAGCAGGGTGATCAGGGCGTCGATATGCGCGATGGTTTTCTTGATTAGGGTGTCTGCCTGGGAATCGGCGTGCTTTTTCACCATGTCCTTGATGGGCGCCCGCTCGTCGCGCGTGAAGTACTCCTTCAGCAGCTTGCTGCGTTCCAGCAAGGTGGCCAGGATGACGGTGTTTCTCGTGGGGGCATCAGTGGACGAGGTCTCTGCACTGATTGCGCTTCTCAAACGATCCAGATTGTGCGAATCGGGAACATAGCCGGTGCTACGCTTCAGAATCCCACTGACCTGTGGCGTGGCAGCGCCGGCGGCAACCAGACTATTTCCCAGAGAGTCAAAGAGCTGAGTGCGGGGGCCGGACCTGCCCATCATGTACTGTTCGACAAGCTTGTTGAGCTTTATGGGGCCCTTTTCGGAAATGCGCTGGTAGATGGGGAGAAGGTGGTGGAGTGTCGATGGCAGTTCGGCGGTGGTGCTGACTGTGGGGCGCTTTTCGTCGCTGATTGACACGCAGTCGTTAAGGTGAAGATCAATCACCGCGCTGGTGACGCAGCACACCCAGGTTCGGGTATCGAGGCTTGATATTTTCCCCTGCTTATTTACTGCAAACATGAGGAATTGTTGGGAGAGGCTGAGGTTGTACATGTGCGTGTCCTTTCGGGACCGGCTGCATACTTCTCACTTATTAGTGTAATAGTTTTCGCCTTCTTAGTGGAAGGGTACAAGCGACAAACCGCAGTTCAAAGAAGATTCCATATCTCGCTCCCGCCTCGTCATGGAAAACCACATATGCCCATTGCTGCCGCATTTTGTTTCCTCTTTTTTGCCAACGAGTTTCTTCCACTGGCTACCCGGCACCCTGGCCTACGCCATAACAAAAGAAGGCTGCTAGGGAGGTAAACACCCGCCAGGCAGATCACCCGCACTAACCACCCCCGACCGCTACACTGGCTCGCATGACGCAGTCAGTTGCAATTGTCGGGTCGGGTGGCATTGGTGGCTTGTTGGCGGCGGTATGCGCTGCAACCACTGCTGCTGCAAACACCACCACAACACAAGAAACAACACCCATCGTGGTCACCACTCCGCGCAGCGCCCGCCGCATCACGGCCGAGGGGCTACGCCTGACAAGCCCCTTGTTCGGGGACAGCACGCACCAGGTCCGCGCGGTCACCCAACTAGAAGAGCCGGTGGACTTCACCTTTATTACGGTCAAACAACCGCATCTCACCGACGCTCTGCGCACCATTCCCGCCGAGTACGCGGGCACGGTGATTCCACTGCTCAACGGCGTGGACCACATGCAGGTGCTGCGCGCCCAGTTCGATTCGCTGCTGGCTGGTTCGATTCACGTGGAGTCCAGCCGCGACCAGGACGGCACGATTGTGCATGGCTGTGATTTTGTGCGCCTCACCACCAGCGCCTCGCTTCCGCCGCTTTTCGACGCCCGCGTCACCACCATCACCACCCCAAATCAGGACGAACTATTGTGGAGCAAGCTTGCAGTGCTAGCGCCGTTTGCCCTGATGACCGCACGTTACCGCATCCCACTCGGCGAAGTCCTGGAAACCCGACGCCAGGAGTTGGAAGAGGTAGTGGGGGAGTGCGCTGCCGTGAGCGTTGCCTGTGGCGGCCCCGACACCTCCAGCGATGCCATGGGCCTGTATGAGAAGTTCGAATACGGCGCGAAGTCGTCCATGCTCCGGGATATTGAAGAAAACCGACCCACCGAGCTGGATGCCATTGGTGGCGCGGTGATTCGTCACGCCGCCGCTCACGGGATTATTGTTCCCGCGGTTGGTCGGCTTGTGGCAGAGATGGAAGGGATTATATAGGGCGCAGAATGTGCTTATGCTCAAGCTCGAAAATGCCCTGTTGTGCAGCCTGGAGATAAGCATACTTTTATAACAATAGGCCGCCCCACCGAGAGCTGAATGTCCAGAACTCGGTGGGGCGGCTTATGGCTGAGTTATTTTAAAACGGCACCCCACTTCTGACGATCACGTTGGCGAAGGGAGTGGCCTCCCCAGTTCGGATCACGAACGACGCCTCGGGTATCAGTCGTTTCAGTGCCTCATGGTCCACATAGGTTGTGGGGGAGCTGAAAAGCGCTCGTACTTCCTCGGGGGTTTCCTGAGCAAGGACAACGCTTTCAACTTCTACTTCGTCAAAGACTGCGGCGACAACATCTTGGAAACGCGGTATTCCGAAGGTGAGTGCCAGGTCCACCACCGGAATGTTCTCCGGGATGGGGAGGCCGCAGTCAGCAATGACGAAGGTGTGTGTATGGCCTAGTCGAGCAATCATGTGGTTGAGTGCCGGGTTGAGTAGGCCGGTTTTCTTCATAGTGTTATATCTCCGGGAGAGAATCGTTCAAATCTGGGTAGGAAGGTTGCGCACCAGCGCCGGTGACGGCGTAAGCAGCGACGCGCGCGGCGTGACTCGCGGCGTCGATAAGTGTCTCGCCTGCCAAAAGGCGGGCTACAAGTGCACCTGCAAACGCGTCACCGGCCCCGGTCGTGTCCGCGGGGGTGACATGGGCGGCAGGAATGTGGGTCACATCGTCGTGCGTGGCAACGATCGCACCCCTACCGCCGAGAGTGAGCACCACACTGGCGAAACCGGCGTCAACGAGCGCGGCACTCATGACCTCCGGTTCGCCCTCTGCGGGGTGCCCAAGTAGCTCAAGGATTAATCCAGCTTCGTGTTCATTGGCCAGCAGTGGATCAGCCTGCAGCAGTGCGGCCTGCGGCACCGGAATGACCGGTGCAAGGTTCACCACAACACGCCCGGTGGCGTGCTTGACAGCGGCCTCAAAACCATCAGCGGGGATTTCCCCTTGGAGCAGCACAATGTCCGCCGTCCGAACGGTCTCGGCATGGGCGTCCACATATGCTGCAGTGACATCAGCATTCGCGCCGGGTACGACGACGATGCTGTTTTCACCGTCGGCGTCGACAGTGATCACGGCGAGACCTGTGGTTTCGTCGCGCGTATCGACGCCCTCCATATCCACCCCCGCCGCAACCATCAAGGCTGTTGCGGGGGCGGCATAGGTATCGTTTCCAACGGCACCGACGAAAGCGACTTTGGCGCCCTGAAGGGCAGCAGCGACGGCCTGGTTGGCCCCCTTGCCGCCTGGGCTGATGGAGCCACCGGTTCCGAAGATGGTTTCACCCGGTTTCGGATGCCGGTTGACCCGGACGCTTAAGTCGGCGTTGATGGATCCGACGACGGTGATGTGAGATGTCACTTGCCAAAGTCCTTCACGTTGTCTTGAGTGACGGTAACCACCTCAACGTGGATTTCAGACTGAGCTTGTTCTTTCTTGAGCAGCTTGGAAGCCTGCTCAACAGCCTGTGCGCCAAGCTTTGCGGGCTGCTGGCCGATGGTTGCGGCCATCTTGCCGTCGGTGACAGCCTTCAGGCCATCTTCCGTGCCGTCAAAGCCAATGACCTTGATGTCGCGTCCGGCGCGCTCGCCCAAAGCTTCGATGGCGCCCAGAGCCATTTCGTCGTTTTCGGCGAAGATGGCCTTGACATCTGGGTGTGCCTGGAGAAGGTTGGTGGTCACGTTCAGGCCTTCGGTCCGGTCGAAGTTAGCGGTCTGCTGTCCAACAACACGGACGTTGGGGTGTGTGGCAATGCCATCGGTGAAGCCCTTGCCACGGTCACGGGAGGCGGAGGAGCCTGCGATGCCCTGGAGCACCAGAACCTCGCCTTCGTCGCCGATGGACTGGGCGAGTGCATCGGCAGCCTGCTTGCCACCGGCAACGTTGTCGGAGGCGATGAAGGAGTCAACGGTTCCGCCGCTTGCGGAGCGGTCCACAGCAACGACCGGGATGTTGGCGTTGTTGAGGGCCTGAACGGCGGCTACCACGGCGTCGGAATCCGTGGGGTTGACAATGACGACCTTGGAGCCAGTAGTCGCAGCGTTGTTGAGCTGGTCGTTCTGCTTGGCTGCGTCGTCGGATGCGTCCTGGATGTTGAGCTTGATGCCCAATTCATCAGCTTTCTTCTGTGCGCCTTCCTGCAGCTGCACGAAGAAGGGGTTCGTCCGGGTGGACAGCGCCAGCGTGACGGAGTTGTCACCGCCGCCGGAGCCGGAGTCGCCAGAATCGCGGTTGCAGGCAGCGGCACCGAATGCAAGCACCAGTGCCGCCGACACGGCCGTGACTTTCTTGAGAGTTTTCTTTGTGAACATGACGTAGACAACCTTTCCTAAAAGAGACGTTTAACGAGCTGTTTTGTTACGAATCACGTCAAAACCAACAGCGATCGCAATGACAAAGCCAATGACAATCTGCTGCCAGAAGGACGACACGTTCAGAATGTTCAAACCGTTACGGATAACGGCGAGCAAGATCGCGCCGACGAGTGTGCCGGTGGCTTTACCGGAGCCACCGCTCAGTGACGCCCCGCCGATGACCACGGCGGCAATAGCGTCAAGTTCGTAACCAACCGCTGCTTGAGGCTGGGCTGATGACAAGCGGCCAGTCATCACCAACCCTGCCAAAGCGGCAAACAACCCAGAAAGCGTGTACACCGTGATCAGGACTTTCCGCACGGGAAGCCCGGACAGACGAGCTGCCTCGACGTTTCCGCCGACGGCGTACATGGACCGACCAATGACCGTCCGGCTCAGAATGAACCAGCAGATCACACCGGCCAGTGCCATCATCACGATAGGTATGGGAAGCCCTGGAACCCCAGTTCCAAACAGGTACTGATTGGAACCCAGCGTGTTCACCGACTTAGAACTCGGCACGGGGGAGCCCTGGGAAATCACCAGGGTTGCGCCGCGGGCGATGGACATCATCGCCAGGGTGGCGATGAATGCTGGAAGCTTTCCATATGCAATCGAGATGCCGCTGATAAGGCCAGCCAGTAGGCCGGTGCCAAGGCCAATGAGCAGGGTCAACCATCCCGGCAAGCCAAGGCTGCTAAACGAGTAGGCGGAGACCATGCCGCCTAATGCTGCGACCGAACCCACCGACAGGTCAATACCAGCGGCGACGATAACAAAGGTCATACCAAACGCGAGGATGGCCACAGTGGCGGCCTGAACTCCCACGTTGAGGAGGTTGGAGACAGTCAAAAAGTGCGGTGTCGCAATGAACATCGCGACGCACAACACAATCAGACCAACCAGCGCCCCATTATTGAGCATCCAACGGAGCACTGGGTCCCAAGCGGTTTTTTTCATGGATTTTCCTTATCTCCTATCTGCGCTTTGCGCCAGAATGCGCGGTTTTCTCAGTGCGCGCCGCCTTTTTGGCGTGCGCTGTCGCGGCGGCGGTCAGGTGGTCTTCTACTTGAGCGACGGCCAGCTGCATGATGCTGTCCTGGGTCGCATCTGCGGCGTCCATTTCGCCTGCGATGCGGCCGCCGGACATCACCACCACGCGGTCCGACATGCCGAGAATTTCGGGCAGTTCGCTCGACACCATCAGCACGGCCCCGCCTTGTGCGGTGACCTCGTTGATGATGTTGTAGATCTCTACCTTCGCCCCGACATCGACTCCGCGCGTGGGCTCATCGAGCAGTAGTACTTTAGATCCGGCGAGTACCCAGCGTCCGAAGACCGCCTTTTGCTGGTTACCGCCGGACAGGTCACGAATCGGCTGGTCAATGCTGGCCATGCGGATTCTAAGCTTTTCGGAAACGGCTGTGCTCCGGGTCCGCTGTCCCGCGAGATCGGCGAGGCCATAACGAGAGGTGGAGCGGAGAGTGGCCAGGCCGAGGTTCTCTAGCACCGGGGCGTCGAGAATCAGGCCCTGAGCTTTGCGGTCTTCAGGAACGTGTCCCACGCCGTGCCTGATGGCGGCGGAGATGTCGCCGTTGGGCAGGCGCTTGCCGCGAACCCGAACCTCGCCGGAATCGACGCGGTCTGCACCGGCGATGGCGCGCACCAGCTCGGTACGGCCGGCACCGACCAGGCCCGCAAGGCCAACAACCTCGCCGGCGCGCACCGTCAGCGAGACGTCCTGGAAGTTACCCGCAGAGGTGAGGTTGCGCACCTCCAGTAGCGGTTTGCCGCGCTTCTGCGGTACGACGCGAGGAAACTGGTCGTCAATGTCGCGGCCGACCATCAGTGTCACCAGTTTCTTCTCGGGTGTCGACGCCGGGACTTCCGCGACAAAGCCGCCATCCCTCAGTACCGATACCGAGTCTGCAATACGAGCGATTTCATCCAGGTGGTGGGAAATGAACACCATGCCCACGCCCTTGGCCTTCAAGTCATTGACCACGCTAAACAGCTGGTCAATCTCCCTGCCGGTCAGCGCGGCGGTGGGCTCATCCAAAATGAGCACACGCGCATTCATAGACAGCGCCTTGGCAATTTCCACCAGCTGTTGGCGGGCAATGCCTAGTTCGCCGACGGGGGTGTCCAGCGACACGTCTACACCGATCATGCGTAGCGCCTTGAGCGCCTTTTTCCGCAGTGCCTTGTAATCGACCAAGCCCCACCGTGACGGCGTGCGGCCCAACATCAGGTTCTCCGCCACCGTCATGGTGGGCACAAGGTTGAGTTCTTGGTGGATGGTGGCAATGCCGTGGGCTTCCGCGGCCTTGACGTTGGGCAGGGTAGTGGGGGTGCCATCGACGAGGATCCGGCCCGAATCGGGCTGGTACACACCCGCCATCATTTTGATCAGGGTTGACTTGCCTGCGCCGTTTTCACCCAGCAAAGCCTGGACGTGGCCGGCGTGGACGTCAATGCTCACCGAGTCGATGACTTTGACGGGGCCAAACGACTTGGAGACTCGATCAAGCTGTAATACCGGCTGAACAGACATGACTAGTGCCCTCCTTGTCCGGATGAATCGCTGGCCGAGTCTTTAGGGGGAGTGGAACCTCGTACGATGAGAGTGGTGGGTAGTTTAATTTTGTGCTGAGCGGAGTCTCCGCGAAGCAATTTATGTAGTTCCTCAAAAGCTTTCGCCCCCATCGTAGAAACGTGCTGGTTAATGATAGTGAGTGGTGGATTCTGTAGTTGGAATACTGGAAAATCGTCGAAACCCACAAGGGCAATGTCGAAGCCGGGCGTGAGCCGATGTTCGTGGCACGCGCGAAGCGCACCAACGGTCATCATGGAGTCCCCGGCGATGATCGCCGAAACGCCAAGCTTTAACAGCTCTTGGGTGCCCACATAGCCCTGCTCTTCGACGTATCCGCCCAAAAGCATGGGGTACTGGTCAATGCCGAAACTCCCGCAGGCTGAGCGGAACGCCTCCAGGCGGTCCACGCCGGTGGATGTGTCCTGTGGACCCGCAAGATAGCCGATGCTCTCGTGTCCGCCCGTGACCAGCATGGATACGGCGGCCTTGATGCCTTCCGCAGGATCAGTGCTCACCGAGGTGGCAGGGACAATGTCAAGCTCGCGGTCAACCAGCACCAGCGGGACGTTCTGTTTTGCCAGAGCCGTCAATTCCTTTTCCGTGCCAATGTGCGGCACGGCGATGATGCCGTCGACGCGCTGATGCTGCATGATTTCAACAGCCTGAATGAGACCCTTGGGGTCATCATTGGAGATGCCTAATAGTGTGTACAATCCGGCATCTATCGCAGCGTTCTGCACGGCAGCAGCTAGCTCTGCAAAATAAGGGTTAAAAAGGTTGGGAATGACCAATCCGATGGTGTTGGTTTTAGAGTTTCTCAACGCTCGTGCCTGCGCGTTAGGCCGGTAGTTAAGTTTTTGTGCGGCCTTCAGAACACGTTGTTTAGTTTTTTGCGGAATGGCGGGGTGATCGGCCAGCGCGCGGGAAACCGTGCTGATTGAAACCCCCACCTCAGCAGCAATATCTTTCAACGTAGGGTTAGGTATGCGCACCTCGAATGCACCTCCTTATGGAACCTTCTAACCTGTATGCAAACGTTTGCATAATAGATTAAATCAAGCATAAGGGACTCTTATTAGGAAGTCAAGAGAGTTGAAAAGGTCACGTTCGTATTACTTCGCCCTCTTACCCCCGTCGGCTATCAGGTTTTGTTACTCTATCAACCATGAAAGCGCACAAAATAGGCATAATTAGTTTGCTTTTCGATGCAATTTATTGCATAACTGTCGGCATAGGGATCATGCTAGCTGCCACCTACGTTGCCCCCATAATTGGGATACCAGTTCTTCTTACCATTGCTATCGGGTGTGCAACAACAGTGTGGGGTATCGGCATTGTGGGGATGATGCGCACCATTCCACTCGCCACCGCCCTCACAACCGTCATGATCGTGAATATTATGTCCACGATCGCGGTGGCAACCTTCTCTGCAACCCTGGCCGGAGTCGGGGTCACCTTCACCGTCTTAGCCTTCGCCCTCGATATCGCCGCGTTTGCGGTCAGCCAAGGATGGGCGCTCGCGCGGGCCTAGAACCCCACTAAAACTCCAACCTGCACCAATCCAGCATGCGGAAGCTGGACTCGCCGTTGGTCCACGCGAGCACGACGCGGGCGGCGTCGTCAGTGAACAAGGCATAATCGCGGCTCACTGGGTGTGTCGCCTCTGTTTGCTAGTATCAAGTGATTCTAGTTGTAGTGGAGGAATCCTGATGTCGCGTTTCGTCGATCGCGTTGTATTGCACCTGTCAGCCGGGGACGGTGGCAACGGTTGCGCATCCATCCACCGCGAAAAATTCAAACCACTCGGCGGGCCCGATGGTGGGAACGGGGGACACGGCGGCGACATCATCCTGGAAGTCAGCCCGCAGGTGCACACCCTTCTTGACTTTCACTTCCACCCCCACATCAAAGCCTCCCGGGGTTCCGACGGCGCGGGGGACCACCGCAACGGCGCGCGCGGCGAAGACCTCGTGATGAGCGTCCCCGCTGGCACCGTTGTGCTGAACGAAGCAGGGGAAACCCTCGCCGACCTGACCACCACCGGCATGCGCTTCATCGCCGCCGCCGGAGGGCGCGGCGGCCTCGGCAACGCCGCCCTGGCCAGCCGGGCCCGCAAAGCCCCAGGTTTTGCGCTTAAAGGCGAACCCGGGGAAGAACACGATGTCATCCTGGAACTGAAATCCATGGCTGATGTTGGCCTGGTGGGATTCCCCTCTGCGGGCAAATCCTCCCTGGTCTCTGTGCTATCTGCGGCAAAACCGAAAATCGCCGACTACCCCTTCACCACGCTCCAACCCAACCTGGGCGTGGTCAACGTGGGTCACGATACCTTCACTATCGCCGACGTGCCGGGGCTCATTCCCGGGGCATCGGAAGGCAAAGGACTCGGGCTCGACTTCCTACGGCATATCGAACGCACCGCCGTGCTCGCGCACGTGGTAGACGCAGCCACCCTCGAACCCGGACGCGACCCCGGCAGCGACATTGAAGCCCTCGAAGCGGAACTCGCCGCCTACGAATCCGCGCTTGATGCCGACACCGGGCTTGGCGACCTCCGCGACAGGCCCCGCGTGATCATCCTCAACAAAGCCGACGTGCCCGAAGCCCGCGAACTCGCAGAGTTCGTGCTCGACGACCTCAAAGAACAGTTCGGCTGGCCCGTGTTCATCATCTCCACCGTCGCGCACCAGGGACTCGAACCCCTGAAATACAAGCTCATGGAGATTGTGCAGGAACACCGCAAGGCTGAGGCCGGTCCAAAGGGTAAAAGTGCCGGGCGCGCCGGGAAAACTGCGCAGCCCATTATCGTGCGCCCCAAGGCCGTGGCCGGAAAACGAGACTTTGTCATTGAAGCCGATCCCGACAACGAGGACGGCTACATTGTCCGCGGTGAGAAGCCCGAACGCTGGATCCTGCAAACCGACTTCGAAAACGACGAGGCCGTGGGCTACCTCGGCGACCGTCTCGCGAGGCTCGGCGTCGAGGAGGCCCTGTACAAGGCGGGCGCGACACCCGGCTGCGACGTAACCATCGGGCATGTCACCTTCGAGTGGGAACCCCTCACCATCGCGGGCGTGGACACGCAGCTCACTGGACGCGGCACCGATATTCGTCTTGAACAAACCGAGCGCAAGTCCGCCGCCCAGCGCAAACGCGAATCCCAGGTGCGCCGCGGCCTGATTGACGAGTACGACTTCGGCGACGGCCAGGTCGCAGACCGCGAACGCTGGCAGGGGTAGTAGTGGATAACGGTGAGCAGCTGGGCATCGATACGCCCGGCGAGGAGGACATGCGGGCGCGGCTCGCGTTGGCGAAGCGCGTGGTGGTCAAGATTGGGTCGTCGTCGCTGACCGGCGGGCCGGATTTCAGCATCAACCCCCGCAACATTGACCGTATTGTGGATGCGGTGCACGCGCGCATCGCCCGTGGCTCGGACGTGATCATCGTCTCCTCGGGGTCCATCGCCGCAGGTCTCGCGCCTCTCGGGTTGAATGCGCGGCCCGCTGATCTGGCCACGAAACAGGCCGCAGCCTCCGTCGGGCAGGTGCATCTCGCGCAGGAGTGGGGCAGGTCCTTTGCCCGCTACGACACCACCGTCGGGCAGGTGCTTCTCACCGCGTCCGACACGGGCCAGCGCGACCGTGCCCGCAATGCGCAGCGCACCCTCAACCGCCTGCAGCAACTCGGCGTGGTGCCCATCGTGAATGAAAACGACACTGTGGCCACCACCGAAATGCGCTTCGGTGACAATGACCGGCTCGCCGCCCTGGTCGCGCACCTCATCAGCGCTGACGCGTTGGTTCTGCTCTCCGACGTTGACGGGCTCTACGACCGTAACCCCGCAGACCCCGGCGCGCGCTTCATCCCCGAAATCCGCGACGACCACGACCTCGACGGCGTTGTTGCAGGCGACAGCGGTGTCGTGGGCACCGGCGGCATGGCTTCCAAAGTCTCCGCCGCTCGCCTCGCCGCCTGCGGGGGAGTGCCCGTCCTGCTCGCCTCCGCCGCCGACATTTCCGATGCGCTGTCCGACGCCCACGTGGGTACCGCGTTCCACCCGGCCAACGGCCGTCGCCTCTCCGCCTGGAAATTCTGGGCGCTTTACGCCGCCGAAGTCGCAGGTACGCTGCGTATCGACGCCGGGGCCGTCACCGCCGTCACCTCGGGTGGCCGATCGCTGCTTCCCATAGGCATCCAATCCTGCGAGGGGGAATTCCACCCCGGCGACATCGTGGAAATTATGGGCCCTGACGGGCAGATTATCGGGCGCGGCGAAACCAACTACAGCCACGGCGACCTTGCCAACATGCTGGGACGTCGGACGAGCGACCTGCCTGCTGACAAGCGTCGGCCCGTCGTACACGCCGATTACCTGTCCAATATGTGAGGGCTGTTTAGTCCCGCAAAGTGTGCTTATGTTCAAGCTCAAAAATGCCCCTTTGTGCGGCCTGGAGATAAGCACACTGTGCAGACCCACACTGATAGCCCCCTGCACCAGCGCTGTTCAAGCCGAATTTTCAGGCTAGGGTTCCCCAGGTGAGCGTTGCTACACTGGGTGGCTATGAGCGCGGAAGTGAGTACCACCACAAAAGCCACAACAACCACAACCACAGAAGGTGCCGAGGTCATCAGGATGGCCCGAGCGGCGAAGGATGTCGCACAGGCACTAGCAAACGCCTCCACCGAGGATAAGAATAGAATCCTCAACGATGCCGCAGCGGCGCTGGAGGCGCGGGCGTCGGATATTATGGCGGCGAATGAGCGGGATATTCGCGCGGGTCGGGAGGCTGGCCTGTCGGAGGCGCTGATTGATCGTTTGGCGCTGACGTCGGAGCGCGTAAAAGGCATCGCGGATGGTTTGCGCCAGGTGGCGTCGCTGCCGGACCCGGTGGGGGATGTTGTTGCTGGTAGGACGCTCGCTAATGGGCTGCGGATCCGTCAGGTGCGGGTGCCGCTGGGGGTGATGGGCATGGTGTATGAGGCCCGCCCGAATGTGACGGTGGATGCGTTTGGTTTGGCGCTGAAGTCTGGGAATGTGGCGTTGCTGCGGGGTTCCCAGTCGGCGTGGCATTCCAACAAGCAGCTGGTGGAGATCCTGCAGGAAACGCTGGCGGAGCATGGTTTTCCCCGCGAGGTGGTGCAGTTGTTGCCGTGCGAGACTCGGGAGAGTGTTCAGGATTTGATTACCGCCAGGGGTTTGGTGGATGTGGTGATTCCGCGGGGTGGCGCTGGGTTGATTGCGGCGGTGGTGGAAAATGCCACGGTGCCGACGATTGAGACGGGCTCGGGTAATTGCCACTTGTATGTGGATGGGGAAGCGGATGTGGATGAGGCGATTGCGCTGGCTGTGAACGGCAAGACGCGCCGCCCGAGCGTCTGCAATGCCACAGAGACGGTGCTTATCGACGTCGCGCTCCCGGCCGAGGCACGCCAGCGCATTGTTTCCGCACTTCAGGAGGCAGGAGTGACCGTTCATGGGCTGCCTGAGGAATTGGGTGAGGGCGTGGTTCCTGCGGATGAGTCGGATTGGCACGCCGAGTATTTGTCCATGGACATTGCGGTGAAGTTGGTGGATGGCGTGGAGGGCGCGATCGCGCATATCGCGGAGTTTTCGTCGGGGCACACGGAGGCGATTGCCACGCGGAGTCTCGCCGCTGCGGAGAAGTTCACGGCTGAGGTGGATGCGGCTGCGGTGTTGGTGAACGCGTCGACGGCGTTTACGGATGGTGAGCAGTTTGGTTTCGGCGCGGAGATCGGCATTTCGACGCAGAAGCTGCATGCGCGCGGCCCGATGGCATTGCCAGAGTTGACGTCCACGAAGTGGATTGTGTTTGGCGATGGGCACACCCGGCCATGAGGGTAGGGATCATGGGCGGCACGTTTGACCCGATCCATAATGGGCATCTGGTGGCTGCCTCGGAGGTGGCGAACATGTTTGACCTGGATGAGGTCGTCTTTGTTCCGACGGGGGAGCCGTGGCAGAAGTCGGGAAAGAAGGTCTCGGCCGCAGAAGATCGGTATTTGATGACGGTCATTGCCACCGCCTCGAATCCCCGGTTTAAGGTCAGCCGCGTGGATATTGATCGCAGTGGCCCCACTTACACGGTGGATACGCTGCGGGATCTGCGTCGCTTCTACCCGGGTGCGGAATTGTTCTTCATTACGGGCGCGGACGCCCTGGCGAGCATCGTGACCTGGCGCGATTGGGAGGACATGTTTGAGCATGCTCGTTTTGTGGGGGTGACCCGGCCGGGGTATGAGTTAGATGATGCGATTCTGCCGGAGGTGCATCGGGAGCGGGTGTCGCTGGTTGATATTCCTGCCATGGCCATTTCGTCGACGGATTGCCGGGAGCGGGCGGCATCGAAACGTCCGGTGTGGTATTTGGTGCCGGATGGTGTGGTGCAGTACATCGCTAAGCACGGGTTGTATGTGTCTACCTCCGGGTAGGTAGGATGGCTTTTTAGTTTTAATGTGAAGGAAAAATATGACTGCTTCTGACCATGCTGTGAAGCTGGCGTCCATTGCGGCGCTGGCCGCCGACGAAAAGTTGGCGCAGGAGATCGCCGTGATTGATGTCTCCGAGCAGCTTGTGATTACTGACTGCTTTGTCATCGCCTCCGGGGAGACGGACCGCCAGGTCAGCGCCATTGTGGACGAGGTTGAAGACAAGCTCCGTGAGGCCGGGGCGCGCCCCATCCGCAAGGAGGGTGTGCGCGAGGGTCGCTGGGCACTGCTGGATTACGGCGAGCTGGTGGTGCATGTGCAACGCGCCGAGGAGCGCGAATTCTACGGGCTGGACCGCCTGTGGCGGGACTGCCCGCTCATTGAGGTGGAGGGCGTGGAGCCGCTGGAACGCCCCGCTAGCTGGGCCGACGACGTGGACGTACGCGCCGTCACCTCCATTGATGAGATCCCGCTTGCCGACACCGAGCCGGATGCGGACGAACTGTGACCCGCAAGCTCATCATGCTGCGGCACGGCCAGACGGAATACAACGCGTCTGGCCGCATGCAGGGGCAGATGGACACCAAACTCAGCGACGTGGGTATCCGTCAGGCTGAGGCGGTGGCACGCTACATGAAAGGCGTGAATATTGGGTACGTCGTGTCGTCGGACCTGTCGCGCGCGGCGGAGACGGCGAGGATCGTGGCGTCGTCACGCGGGCTGCCGGTGCACCTGGACCCCCGGCTGCGGGAAACCAACCTGGGGGACTGGCAGGGCCAATCCCGCGAGGACGTGGACCGGGACTACCCGGGGGCGCGGGCCCAGTGGCGCCATAACGCGCTGTGGGCACCCCCCGGTGGCGAATCCCGAATCGAGGTTGCCCGGCGCGCCCGTGACGTGATTAATGAGCTGATGCTCGCCCATCCCGGCTGGGACGATGGGGCCGTGCTCCTGGTAGCACATGGGGGGACCATTGGGTCGCTGACATCAGATCTTCTAGAATTGAGCATCGAGCAGCATCACATGTTCACCGGCCTGAAAAACACCAACTGGGCGCGGTTGACCGCACGCCCCCGGTATTCGGAGGAACCCAACGCCAACGGGGAGGGCGACCCGCCGGTGGTTCCGCAGCCGCGGTTTACACCGGACACCCTGGGGGATGCCCAGTGGTACCTTGACGGTTGGAACATGAGTGTTGCCCCTGGCCTGGAAGCGGGCTAGTCGCAACAGTTGAAGGAGTGGATCGTACGTGCCGGTTCGGATTGTCACTGACTCGTCGGCGTGCCTGCCGGACAGCATCATCGAGGACTTGGACATCACTGTCATTGATCTGCACATGATGAACCGCGGAGACGACCGCTCCACCTCCGGTTTGTCCTCCCTGGAACTGGTCGCCTGCTATGCCCGCCAGCTGGAACGCGGCGGCGACGAGGGGGTGCTGGCGCTGCACCTGTCCAAGGAACTCTCCTCCACCTGGTCCAACGCGGTGGCCGCGGCGGCGGTGTTTGACGACGACATGGTGCGCGTCATCGACACAAACTGCATCGGCATGGGACTCGGGGCCGCCGCCATGGCCGCAGCAACCATGGCGCAGAATGGTGCCACGCTGGAAGACTGCTACAAGGCCGCCGTAAGCACCCTAGAACGATCCCGAATGTGGCTGTACGTGCACCGCATCGACGAACTCCGCAAATCCGGCAGGCTCTCCGCCACCACCTCGCTCATGTCCACCGCTCTGGCCATGCGACCGATCATGCACCTCAAGGACGGGCGGCTGGACGTCGCGGCGAAAACCCGCACTCCCTCCAAGGCACTGGCCAAAATCGTGGAACTGGTGGGTGCTTACGCCGACACCAACCCGCTTTTCATAGCCATCCAGCAGCACGAAGCCCGCGAAACCGCCAAGCACCTGCAACTCCAGCTGGAGGAGGCACTGCCCGACGGTACGACCTTCATGGCCGTGGACATGGACCCGGTTCTGGCGGTGCATTCCGGCCCCGGCGCGATCGCGGTGTCCGCCGTCCAGGCCGATGAATCCGAGTTATCCACAGACGAAGACGAGTAACGCAGGTTATCCACAGGCGCGCAGCTGATGCGCGCCGGGTATCGACGCCGCGACCTACCCTTCGGGTATGGACCTGGCACACCGACTCGCAGACCTCACCGCCCCCACCGGCGAAGAAGAACTCCTTAACGTCCGCTATCCGACGCCCCGACTCCGCATCACCCCACGCCACGGGCTGTTCGTCGTGGCTGCCGCGGCCGTGCTCTGTGCCGTGGTGGGTGGGCGCTACCTGGTTGCTTCCGAGCCTGCGGAGGAGGCTCCGGTGACGTTTCCGCTGGCTACCAGCAGCGCCGCTGAACCGCCGGGGGAGATCGTGGTGTCCGTGGTTGGCGCGGTCGCGCACCCGGGCCTTACCACCCTCGCGCCCGGGGCACGCGCCGCCGACGCCCTGGCGCAGGCAGGGCCGCTGCCCGAGGCGGAACTACTCGGCATCAACCAGGCGCAGAAGCTTAACGACGGCGTGCAAATCGTCGTTCCCAAACAGGGGGAGGCGGTGCCTGCCCCGGCCGGTAATCCTGGAGGTGGCTCAGGCGCTGGCGGCGGGAAAGTGTCACTGAACACGGCCACCGCCGCCGACCTGATCGCCCTCTCCGGGGTGGGTGAGAAAACAGCCGCCGCGATCATCGCCCACCGCGACAGCATCGGCGGATACACCTCCGTGGAACAACTCAAAGACGTCAAAGGCATCGGACCGGCCAAATACGCCGAACTGGAAAAACAGGTGACACTGTGAGCGAACTCCGGCTCGTCCCCGCAGCACTGCTGTGTTGGGCGGCTACCTGGACCGTGCTGGCGCATCGGGGGTGGGCGTTGCCGCTGCTGCTGGTTGCGGTGACGGCCGGGATTGCGTGGTGGCTGCGGCACAGCGGCCAGGCATTGGTCCTTGGCGCTCTGGGGAGTGCCGCCGTTCTGCTGACCTATCTGCGGGTTCGCGCCGGGTCGCGTCCGCTGCCGCCGCTGCTGATGGGACGTGTGGAGGCGGTGCCCCGCCCCGTGCACGACGGGGTGTGGCTGCTGCGCATTCACGGGGAAACCGTGTTCTACCGGGCCGCGACTTGCGCCGCGAAAGTGGGGGACACCGTGCAGGTGCGTGTGACCGCCCGGGCCAGTGAGCGCATTGGGGCGAGCAGCCACGTTGCCAGTGCCACTCACCTGGACATCACCCAGCATGCTGGGGGAATACAAGCCTGGATGGCTGGGGTGAGGGAGGGGTTTTACGGGGCGTCGATAAGCAGGTTGGGGGAGGGCAGCGCGCAGCTTCTGCCGGCGATGGTGCTGGGGGACACGCGCGGGCTGAACATGGATCTGTATGCGGGGGCGGGGCTGGCGCATCTCAGCGCGGTGAGCGGGTCGAACGTGGCGATCGTGACCACAAGCATGGTGCTGCTGGCGCGGGCTCTGACCCTCGGGCCGCGTGTGCAAATCTCGATGGCGGGTGCGGCCTTGGTGGGGTTCGTGCTGCTTGTGGGGCTGGAACCCAGCGTGCTGCGCGCCGCCGTCACCGGAGTGGTCGGGCTGGTGGCGGTGCTGGCGAACTCGCGAAGCCAACCCATCCACGCCCTCAGCCTCGCCGTCATCGGGCTGGTGCTGTGGGACTCCGACATGGCGGCCTCCTACGGTTTTGCCTTGTCTGTGGTGGCGACCGCAGGGATCGTGGCCCTGCATCCGCTGTTGTTTCGGGCGCTGGCGCGGGTGAGCTTGGGGCGTGTGGTGATGCCGGAGATTCTGGCGCGCTGCCTCGCCGTCGCCATCGCGGCGGACCTGGTGACCATGCCCATCGTGGCGCTGATGAGCGGGAAAATCTCTGCGGTGTCCGTGGTGGCTAACCTCCTGGCTGAACCGGCCGTAACACCGATAACCATCCTGGGGCTTGTGGCCGTGCTGCTGCCCGGCCCGGCTCGGGGGTTAGTGCTGTGGATTGTGCAGCCCTTCGTCTGGTGGGTGCACCACGTCGCCCTGTGGAGTACCCGGCTGCCCGGCGCCGTGATCCATGTGCCGCCCGGGTGGCTGGGTGTTGGCCTGGTTGTTCTGGTGTGCCTGTGGGTGCTGGCACTCATCTGGGCGGGGCGATGGCAGGTCGTTGTGCTGGGGTTTGTGCTGCTTGTGGGGGTTTCGTGGAAGGGTGGCTCGGCGGAGGTGCCGCTTACGTCCTTGCGGGTGGTGGAGATTGACCACTGGGAAGACAGCTACCAGCCGCCGCTGGGCACGCAGGTGCTGGTGGTGCACGACCCGCACGGCTCGCCACGCGACCGGCCCAGCACCCTGCCCGACGGCACACCCGTGCTCTTCCCCGAACGCGACGGGCACGTTGCCTTATACCGCGACGGGACACAGCACGCGGCGGACGGTAGGTTCTGAAGCCTGGGTGAGTTTTGGCTTGGGGCGGCTTGGCCTGGGCGCGCTATAGTGGGTGCGTGAACCAGCCAGCGCCCGTGCACCTCATCCTCGGTGAAGACGACTTCCTCACCGAACGCGCCCGCCGCGACATCATCGACGCCATCAAAAAAACCAGCGCCGACCCCGGGGCCGTGGGGATTATTACCATGCGGGCCAGCGACCTCACCGAAGGCGAGGTGGCCATGCACCTCAGTCCCAGCCTGTTTGGCGAAGAACGCATCCTGGTAATCACCAACGCCGAAGACACCATCAAAGACGCCCACGACGCCCTCCTCCTCGCCGCCCGCAACGACCAACCCGGCATCTACGTGATCATCCAGCACACCGGCAAAGGGCGCGCAAAAAACATGGTCAAGGCGCTCAGCAAACTCGGGGTGGTTCACGACGCCGCGAAACTCAACGCCAGCCAGCGCGGGCAATTCGTGACCAACGAATTCCGGCGCCACAACGTGCGACCCACACCCGACGTCACCCGCGCCGTCCTCGAAGGAGTCGGCTCCGACCTGCGGGAACTCGCGGCCGCCATCAGCCAACTCGTCGCCGACACCGGTGGCGACGTCACCGTCGACCACGTGCGCACCTACTTCACCGGGGTGGCAGAAGTCAGCGGCTTCGACATTGCCGATCTCGCCTGCAACGGCGAAACCCAACGCGCCATCGCCAGCACACGACGCGCCCTCCAACTCGGCATCGACCCCATCGTGCTGGCAGCCGCCCTCGGCGGCAACATCGCCGCCATCGCCCGGCTCTACAGCGCCCGCAGCGTCGGCGAAGCCAAAGACCGCGCCGGGGTGGTGAAAATGCCGCCCTGGAAAATCGAATCCACCTACAAAAAAGCACGACGCTGGGACGGCGACAACATCAGCAAAGCCGTCATCATCATCGCGGAACTCGACGCCGCCACCAAAGGCCAAGGCGGCGACCCCGGGTATGCCATCGAAAACGCCGTGCGCCAGATTGCGGAGCTGGCGCCGTAGGGTTGGGAGTGGTTGGGGGCGTGGGGTTTGCGCTGGACAAACGCACCAAAAACGCACTGATGTTAAGTAGGTCCACTGCTAGGCTCGAAAACAGGGTGTTTGCGTACCTGGCGGTAGACCTACTTAACAGCGACGGTTGACCAAGATCGCTTCTATGCGTTGTTGCAGGCGCTTCGGTTGGCCCAGCATGCCTTGGGTGACGCGAAGACATTCCCAGCCGAGTTCGCGCATGGTCGCCCACACTTCGGAGTCGTAGTCACGCTGGTTGCGGTGTAGATGGTGTTCGCCGTCGTAGAACAGGCCAACGCGTATATCTTTCCAACCTGCATCAACAACGGTGAGTAGTTTGCGGAGGCACCCTGTTGTGAAGATGGGGATTTGTGTTGTCAGTCCGGGGCGTAACGGGGCCGCGATAAGACGCAAAATTGTCTCGGGTGGTGACTCTGCCCCGGCGTCGGAAAGGCGGATGAGCCGCCGAAGCGTTCTACGGTCAAAGATGCCATGAGCGTTTTCCAGCAAACTGTCTGTATTTAGGCTGGTATGGAATTGCATAGCATCCAAAAACTGTATGGCCCGCACTTCGCGGAATGTTAAATCGGGTATTTTGTTTACCCACCAGGCGTGGTGCCCTCGATAGATGTCGCGTAAACAGTAAGCAGAGGCAACAGCGGGTTGCATGACCTGCAGTGATGGAAACTCGGGATCCGGCTGGTAGGTGAGTATATGTGATGCGACTATCCGCCTGTGGGGGAGCAGGGGAGAGGTGGAATTCCGCTTTCCATTTTTTACCATGAGGGTCGTGTGCGCGTTGTCCGCCCAGAAAGGTAATCCCGCATAAGCGGCAGCTGCCCAGCTAGAAATAATTCCATCTGGGCAGCTTAGGTGATGCGCACGTGCGCGAGTTATTGCATCAAACAGGAAACGTAGATGACGGGGATGGGACCTGGCACCTAGGGAAATATCAGAGTCTGTGCGCTTAAGTGTGCACGGGACCATGGCGAAGTGTGAGACAAAAAGATAGTTTCTTTCAATCTGGCGGCGTGAAAGTGTACGGAGAAGCTCTTGTCGCAGTACAGGAACATCATGTGGGTACATGATTCCATCACATCAGGATTGCTACCTGTGCTGCATGGCGAGAGGAGTGCATCTGTGGATAAGTCAAGTTGTCCACAGATGAAGGATGGGCAGAGTTGACATTTGGTCACCATAGTGGATGGGTTCTGCTTGGTGTAGAAATAGGTCTACCGCCAGGCACGAAAAACCCCTGATTTCGAACCTAGCGATGGACCTACCTTACACCGAACACGCAAAAACCCGCCTCCAGGCAGGAAAACCAAGCCTGAAAGCGGGTCACAACAGAGCGCCACAGCGCCAGCAACTAGCCCATCTTGTTCACGGCGCTAGCCATGTTGGATTTTTTGTTGGCTGCGTTGTTGCGGTGGAACACGCCTTTGCTCACGGCCTTGTCCAGGGCGCGGGATGCGACGCGGAGCTGGGCTTCGGCGGCGGCTTTGTCGCCTGCGTCAACGGCTTCGCGGAGTTTGCGGATTTCGGTGCGCACTGCGGAGCGGACTGACTTGTTGCGCAGTCGGCGTTCTTCGTTGGTGCGGATGCGCTTGATCTGGGATTTGATGTTTGCCATAGCGTGTTACCTCTTAGCTATCTGGGGGTGTCACCTGCGCAGACCCAAGGTCCTGCCTGCGTCTTTAGGGGCGGCACCGTCTTTTCAACAACAGTCTGAAAATGTAACAAACTCCCAGGGCAAAAAGCAACTCACACCCAGCTGTAGTCGCTGCGGAGGCGTTGGGCGATGCGTTCGAAGCGGCTTTTCGGCATGATGGCGCCTTGGCGCCGGATGGTGGATTCGGGGACTTCGAGGATTTTGTCGAGTCGCACCCAGCATTGGCGTCCGGCGACGTCCCAGCCGCCGGATCCGATGTCTATCCAGTTGTCTTCGTTGGCGTGTTCGGGGTTGGGGGAGATGAGCAGGCCAAGGAGTAGGTGTTGGGAGCGCCCGACCACAACCATGGCGCGTTCGCGGGCGGGGTGCCCGGGCAGGTTGGGCTGGATCCACACCCAGATGACTTCCCCGGGGTCGGCTTGTCCGTCCATGTCTGGCGCGTAGTAGATGGAGCGCGCGTGGTGTTCGGTGGGGCGGACGGTGGTGACGGCGGCGCGTTCTTCGGGGTCGTCGATACGCGTGTCGTGGAGGCCGAGAAGTTCGGCGAGTTTGTCTAGTCCTTCTTCTAGGGTGATGGCTTCGGGGCGCCGGATGCGTTTGAGGGTGCGCCGGATTCGGCGGCGGAGTGGCTTGCGGGGTTTGTGCAGGCCGTTGGTGCCCCTTGGTGTGTCCATGGGTTTAGCCTAGCTGGGTTTGTTTCGGTAGTGTCAACAGCTATGGCCCAGAATTTCGCGGAGAAGACTTTCACGGACCCTAGCAGGATTCGTAACTTCTGTATCATCGCCCACATTGATCATGGTAAGTCCACGCTTGCGGATCGTATTTTGCAGCTTACTGGTGTTGTTGAGGCGCGTGATATGCGCGATCAGTATTTGGACAATATGGATATTGAGCGCGAGCGCGGCATTACTATTAAGGCGCAGAATGTTCGTTTGCCGTGGGTGCCGCGCAGTGGGGAGCATGCGGGGGAGGAGATTGTCATGCACCTCATTGATACTCCCGGCCACGTGGATTTCACGTATGAGGTTTCCCGCGCGCTTGAGGCGTGTGAGGGCGCTATTTTGCTTGTTGACGCCGCGCAGGGCATCGAGGCTCAAACTTTGGCGAACCTGTACCTGGCCATGGAAAACGACCTGGAAATCATCCCGGTGTTGAACAAAATCGACCTTCCCGCAGCCGACCCCGACAAGTATGCCCTGGAAATCGCCCATATTATTGGCTGCGAGCCGGAGGACGTGCTGCGCGTGTCCGGCAAGACGGGGGAGGGCGTGCCGGAGCTTCTGGACCGTGTGTGTGAGCTGGTGCCGCCGCCGTCTTCTGAGGTTGCGGAGTCCGGTGCGTCGGGAATCCCGGGTGCCGACGCCCCCGCGCGCGCCATGATTTTCGACTCTGTCTACGACACCTACCGCGGCGTGGTCACCTATATCCGCATGGTGGACGGCCGCCTGGAACCGCGCCAGAAAATCCGCATGATGTCCACGGGCGCTACGCACGAATTGCTGGAAATAGGCATCGTAAGTCCCACTCCCAAGAAATGTTCCGGGCTGGGGCCAGGGGAAGTCGGCTATTTGATCACCGGCGTGAAAGACGTCCGCCAATCCAAAGTCGGCGACACCGTCACCTGGGCCACCAAAGGCGCTGAAGAACCTCTCAAAGGCTACGAAGAACCCAAGCCCATGGTGTATTCGGGGCTGTTCCCCATTTCCCAGGCCGACTATCCCGACTTAAGGGACGCGCTGGAGAAACTACAGCTTAACGACGCCGCGCTCACCTTCGAACCCGAAACCTCCGTCGCCCTCGGGTTTGGGTTCCGATGCGGATTCTTGGGACTTCTGCACATGGAAATCACCCGTGACCGACTCCAGCGCGAATTCGACCTGGATCTCATTTCCACCGCGCCGTCCGTGAACTACCGCGTAGTTACCGAAGACGGCAGTGAACTCATTGTGCACAATCCCTCCGACTGGCCAGGCGGGAAACTCCGGGAAGTGTGGGAACCCATTGTCAAAACAACCATCATTGTTCCCGCGGAATATGTTGGCACTACCATGGAGCTCTGCCAATCCAAACGGGGGCAAATGGGGGGAATGGATTATCTCTCCGAAGATCGTGTAGAACTCCGCTACACGATGCCCCTAGGCGAAATTATTTTCGACTTCTTTGACATGCTCAAATCGCGCACAAAAGGGTATGCGTCACTCAACTACGAGGAAGCCGGCGAACAGCAATCCGACCTGGTCAAGGTGGATATTCTGCTCCAAGGAGAACCCGTTGACGCCTTCTCTGCCATCGTGCACAGAGACAATGCGCAATGGTACGGAAACAAGATGACCGTTAAGCTCAAAGAATTGATTCCACGTCAACAATTCGAGGTTCCAGTCCAAGCCGCCATCGGTTCCAAAATCATCGCCCGAGAAAATATTCGCGCTTTACGCAAAGACGTGCTCGCAAAGTGTTATGGTGGAGACGTCTCCCGGAAGCGCAAGCTTCTGGAAAAACAAAAAGAAGGCAAAAAGCGCATGAAGAGTATCGGGTCAGTCTCCGTACCTCAAGAAGCGTTTGTTGCTGCTTTGTCAACAGATGAGGGGTAGAGGAAATGTACTTCAGTAAGCTCTTGATGCACAATGATGGTCCGATAGAGCATATTGAAGTAGAGTTCCCTATAGTAGATGGCGTTCCACATCCTGTGATCATAGTTGGCGAAAACGGAGTTGGGAAAACTAATCTTCTTTCAGTACTTGCTGACGCGATCATAGAATCTGCTGCTCAAGGCCATAATGATATAGTTAATAATTCTTCAAATGGGCGGTCCTGGTTTCGATATGTTGGTGGTAACATTAAAAGAAGAGGGGCAAGTGGATATCTAAATGTGGTCCAGTTTATCGATGCTGACGAAGATATTAGATATTCTGTAAAATCTGGAGACGTAAATTATTTGAGTTTGGACGAGCTTCCTCCTGATGATAGATATGAAAAAATTAATATCGATGAAATTCCAGCTGATAAAAATATTTCGATATCAAGAGAGCTGAGTACAAAGATCCATGAGTCAGGTGTGTATGGTTTTAGTCCTACTACGAGAAATGAGATACCACACTGGTTTAATGCGAAGAGTATCGATAACTTAAATCCATATGTCTTTTCAAAAATACATGGGAACCTGGGAAGGAAAATAATTTGGGAGCAAATGCTTCCGCGCGTTAGCCAATGGATAACTGAGATTATTCTTGATAGCCGAATTGATGTATCCATTCAGGACGACGATAGCACTATGCTAAATGAAAGAAGTTTCAAATATCAATCTGGCCTTATAAAACGCGCTCTACGTTATCGTCTAGCGATAAATCAGATACTTCAGATAATATTAGATGATAAAGAAATGCAAATATTTTGGCGCGATAGACTCATTTCAGATCTAATTATAAGTAATGAAGAGAAGGAGTTTCCGCTTAGCAGTTTATCTACTGGACAATCCACACTTTTCTCGCTTTTTGGAACTATCATTATGTACGCTGACCAGTGTTACATCAATAACCCTTTTGAAGTTTCGGGCAGCGTTGTAATTGATGAAATAGATTCTCATTTGCATATTGACTTAGTTAATCGAGCATTGCCCCAGCTGATCAAACTTTTTCCTAAGGTGCAGTTCATCTTATCATCACATTCCCCATTTTTTATTTCAGGAATGTGCGAGGTGTTTGGCGCTGATGGAGTAAAAATACTAAAGTTGCCTGAGGGTAAATGGATCAACGCAGAAGACTTTAGTGAATTTGGAAAAGCGCTTAATATATTTCGCGAGTTAACATCATTTAAAAAAGAAGTAGAACAGGAAATCAAAAATACAACTAAGCCGATAGTTTACTGCGAAGGTGCCACAGATGTCAAGCATATAGAAGCGGCGGGTAAAGTTCTAGGATATTCTGATGTATTAGATTTGATAGAATTATGCGCTAATGGCGACGAAAAAGGCGGCGGCGAAAAAAATCTAAATAAATTATATGAAACGGCAAGGAAAAACGTAAATCTCACATCAAGGAAAATATTTACGATTTTTGATAGCGACGTTAGTTACGATTGTGTTCTTGAGGGAAATCTTCGCAGATATATATTCCCGCCAAATAAAAGTAATAAAATAATGTCGAAAGGGATCGAAAATATATACCCTGAAGAAGTTTTTTGTAGTGAATTTATCTATGAAGAAAATTTTTCAGATGGTGGTGGCTTTAGTTGCACTCGAAGAAAGTTTGATAAAGGGCAATTTGCCGATTATATTTCTGCCAATTATGGGAATATTTGCAAGTCATATTTTGGCGGATTTGAGGATTTATTTTCAGAGCTTCGAAAGTGGCTTGATGCTTGAAATAGGTTCAATAGGTTTTCTTAGCAGGATCGCCAATCAGGATCATAATGCAGCGATATTAACACCACGACAATCCTAGCGATCTTCGTGATCGCTGTTGGGCATAAGCTGGCATGTCTGAGTACCTTGTAGTGCTTTAATGCAGTATTCCCACCCTCAGTGGGTGCTCTGATGCCGGTAATGATCTCCCTGATCGTTTCGTCATCAGGGTTCACGTGGTTGTATTTAGGCGATGTCTTTGCGTAGCCTTATGTCAGCGAAAACCCACAACTCGGTCGCCCACACAGCACTAAGGATGTGCTTTCACGCGGCGGTGATATCGCGTGTGGCCCAGGTTCAACCGGGACGATATACAGCGGCCTACCCTCCCGGTTGGATAAGACTTGCAGGTTGCCTCCGAAGCAGTAGTGTTTGCCGGAAAACCAGCCAATCATGCTAGCACCATCGTCGTCACGACTTGTGACTTTTCCAGTAATAAGCGTGGCATCCAAGCGCAAGATCAGCTCGCCTGCTTTTTCCTGGTCAGCTAATACTTTATGCAGGCTAGGGACGCGGGAAAAAGTAACCTCTAACGCTTCATGGAGGTAGCGGTAGGCTTCTGGCTTGGCTAATCCCACTATCAAAGGCCAAGCGATGTACAGGTGTGGCGTCAATCAACCAGCGCAGTACCAGCAGTGTTTGGTTTCTGCAGGTGGCGGCATGTTGGTAGCTGCGGTCATCGCAGGCCAGGCGATGAACATTTAAGCCAGCAGCAGGTTGTGTCAGCGATGTGGGTCGGAATATCAAGGTAGGCGCGGTAGGCTAGCGCACCGAAAGGGCCTTTCTGCGTGGTTGTTTTTTGGTTAATGGCTAACCTAGCAGTTGGGTCTTTTCTTCTATGTCTGCGACACGCATGTTGGCCTGGGGTTTTAGGTGTTTATGGGGCTTCTAGTCTGCGCCCTGGTGAGAAACCCTCTAAGCTGCTATAACTACAGCAACTCCATTTATCCATTAAGTCTGTGGCGAGGGGTCGATTGTGTTGTTGTTTTTGTAGGCCTTTATGCTGGCAGTGCGGCATTTAGAATGACATCCGACACGTGTGATTGAGTAACGATGGGGTAATTTTGCTGCACAAGCAGGTCGACGTCCAACGGCTGGGTACGCTGATCGCTACGTGTGTGCTCGGGGAGTAGGCGCCCCAAAACGGCACTCACCGCAACTTCTCGTGGGGCGTCGTGCGGGGGCGGGCGTCGATATGCGGGGGTGCGGGACATGTCCACTAATTGCGCGACATGTGCCTGAGCTTTTTTAAGGTAGGCGTGTGCTTAAACCGCTGATAGGGGGTGCTTTTTCGGTTTTGGTGAAGCTTTGCTGCATAAATGTAGTAAAAATATAAGGGACATATAAGCATCTTGTGAACCTGTGATCGGAGTGATGGCGTGACCACTCAATCGGACAAAGCAGCGCGGCTTTTCCAGTTCCTTGCGCAGGTCCGCCGCCTGCGTGAACACACCACCACTGATATCAAGGGCTTCGAGGACCGGGGCGGCGTGGTGTGGCTGTCGGATGTGGCGCACAATACGGCGGCCAATGGGTGGCCGGTGCGTGTGAATGCGCTGTTGTGGCAGCGTCTGGGCCTGTTGGATGCTGACGATGATCCCGGCCGCACGGGGGATGCGGTGATCATTGCGGCGGGTCGCCCGAAGCATATGGAGGCCCCCAGGCTGCCAGAGAAGCTGAAGCCGTGGATTGAGGGCGCGTCGCACAACCACAGGCGTCGGCCGTCGGTGAAGCCGGACGCGGACGAGGAGACCACGAAGCAGGCCAACTACTGGCTGGAAAAATGGGATGCCTGGGCCGCGGCGAAGCAGTATCAGGACGTGTATAACACGCTGTTTGACGCGCACATCAACGCCAGCCAATCCAGCGAGGAGTTCGAACTGGTGCTGGGCTTGGGGTTGCTGGCGTGGGCACCCGGTGGGAAGCGGGCCGAGAGCACGCAGATTAACCGGCATTTGTTTACGGTGACGGTGACGTCTGCGCTGGATAAGACGACCGGGGAGATTCGGTATTCGCTGGCCGATGGTGCCGCACCGTTGAAGGCCGAAGTGGATTTCATTCCGGTGGAGGCTCTTCAAGACCGTTCGTTTGTCAAGGACATAACCGCCAAGGCCGCCGAGTACGCGGGCCATATTTTTGATATTGAACTGTTTGATGATCTCGGCGTGTTTACCGCCAACAGTTTGTCCACGTCGGCGGTGTATTTGCCGCGTGGCCGGGGCGCGCAACCGAAGGAAACGCCGGTGATTAACTGGGCACCCGCCCTGATTCTGCGTAAGCGCCAGAACACGGGCTTTGCCGTGGCGTACGAGAAAATTGCCGCCGAGATTGAGCAATCCGGGACCGTTCCTGCGGGCTTGTTGTCGTTGTTGGACCCGGACCAGGAACCGCCGGTCGTGGCATCTGATGAGCCGGGCGCGGTGGTGCCTTTTGGCGATGACATTTTCAGCCCGCTTCCGCTCAATGACATTCAACAGCGCATTATTGAACGCGTGGATCAGCACAGTCAAGTGGTGGTTCAGGGCCCGCCCGGCACGGGTAAAACCCACATGGCCGCCGCGTTGCTCTCGCATTTCCTGGCCCAGGGTAAAAGGGTGCTTGTGACCGCCGAGGCGGACCGCGCATTGTACGAGGTCCGCGATAAACTCCCGGAGGAAATTAGGGAATTGGCGGTGTCGGTGATCGGCACATCGGCGGACGATATGGCCGATCTGCGGCTGGCCGTGAACCGCATTGCCCGGTCCGCCGCCGAATTTGATCAGACAGTCTCCCGCCGTGCTATTAACGACGCCGTGGATAACCTCCACCACTTCCAACAGCGCCGTGCGGAGCTGCTACAACAGATATCCGCAGAAATTCGCCGGAAAACCGAACCTGCGCACATTCCCGGATACGAACTGCCACCGGGATTGCTGGCCGCGCAGGTCCAGGAGGATTCCGCACGCTACGGCTGGATTTGGGATTACGCCATTGAAGTGATCGTGGCCAGGGGCGCTGGCGGGGTGAAGAAGTTCCCGCTGTCCCTGAAAGATATTGACCGCTATTGCAAGCAGCTCATCGCTTATCGTGACGCTGATAAGGAACAGATCGAGATGACGCGGCGGGTGGATTTCGATGCGCTGCCGCAGCCCGATGAATGCGAATACGTGGTGGAGGCGCTGGCGGGCCTGGATGCGCAACTGGAGTCGCATCGAACCGGATTGACTGAGGAACAATGGGCAGCCCTGCAGGCTTCCACAGAGGAAACGCGGGTTGCTGCTCGTGAGCAAGCCGTGAAATTGAACGAGCAGCTTGAGCGGATCAACCGGTCGGGGAGCGCGTGGGTTGCTGACTTTATGAAAGCCTATGACGCGGCCGAATTGGAGGCATGGCGGACCAGCATTAAACAGTTGTCTACTCGCGTTCAGACCATAGAGCGGCTGCTTCTCACCATAGGGGCAGTAAAGAAAATCAGCGTGGGCAACAACGCAGCTGACATGGAAAAGTATTTGCCGTACGCCAAACGCCTGCGCGATTACCTCAATGAAAAAGGACCACTGAAAACCGACGCGCATGGACAAGTGAAACTCGGCGTATTCGCTCCAGCGCTGCTCAAAGACGGTAAGGAGTTCTTTGCTGCCGTGAGTGTGGAAGGGGAACAGCCCTCCACGGCAGAGCAGGTTGAGGCAGTGATCGCGCATATCCAAGTGCACTGGGAATTGGATGCGCTGCGCAAGGAAATTCCGCAGTGGCTGCCGGTGTCCAATGACGTCAAAACGGCCGTGATGGTGGCTCGCATGGAAGCGGATCTTGCGCAGATCACCCAGTGCATTGATGCCGTGAGCGCCTACCCGCCGGCACGGCAATTGCTCGCGCCGTTTGCGTTTCCTCCAGAGGGGTCTAAGCTGCCAGAACTGATCGCAGGGCTGGAAAGATACGCGGGTGCCCCAGCATTGATGGCGCAGATTGACCAGAAGAAAGCCCAGCTGCAGATTGTGCACCGCCAGACGAATAAAGTGGCCGATAAACACCCTGATGTTCCCTGGCTACAGCGCTACCGCAGCGTGATGTTGGATGGTGATTTTGCCGCCGCCCGTGAGTCTTTGAGCGTGGGCGAGGCTTATATGCGCCAGCATCAGGCGTTTGCCGAGTTCCATAGGCTCGATGGTGTGTTATCCGAATGGTCGCCGCAGTTTGCCAAGGACCTTCGCACCTCCGAGGGCAGCGACAAGATGATAGAAAGGCTGCGCACTGTTCGTCCTGCGCTGAACTGGTTCCGTGCGGCGCAGCAAGTGGATATTCGTCCAGGCGCGGATATAGCCCAGCTGGATAAAGAACTCACGTTGCTGGAAGAGAAAATCTACCAGGAGGTGCGTACCCTCGCGGCGGCACGGGCATGGGACCACGCTTTGAGCGGGCATCGCATTACCGCCCGGATGCGTAAAAACCTGGTGGAATACGCGCAAAGCGTGAAACGCCTGGGCAAAGGAACCGGTAAATATGCGGACCAGCAATTGAGGGAAGTTCGCCGGGCGCTGGATAATTGCCGCGAGGCTGTTCCGGTGTGGATTATGCCGCTGCACCGCATTATTGACCAGCTGGATGTGCAGAGCAATATGTTTGACGTGGTGATGGTGGACGAGGCGTCGCAAGCCGGGGCGGAAGCCTGCTTCCTGCAATATCTCGCACCCAGCATTATCGTGATCGGCGATGATAAACAAGTCTCGCCTTCCGCCGTCGGCGTGAGGGAGGAAGACATGCGCAAACTCGCCGACCACTATCTGGACGATGATGAAGACAAAGCAGGCTGGGCCGACCCGAAACGCTCGCTTTTCGACGTCGCGTCGGCCAGGTTCGGCGGCACGCTCACCCTCACTGAACATCGGCGTTGCGTACCCGAGATTATCGGGTTCTCCAATCAACTCACCTACGAGCCGGACGACATTACCCTTACTCCCGTCCGGGAAGTCCCCGCAGATCGGCTCGCGCCTTTCAAGATTGTGCACACACCGTACGGCCGCCAAGAAAGGAGCGGCAAAATAAACCGAGGCGAAGCGGATGCGCTGATAGCGCAGCTCTGCGAATGCATTAATGACCCCACCTATGCCGATAAAACAATTGGCGTGATTTCGCTGCTCAGTTCCTCTCGGCAAGCCGACTACATTCAAACACGGCTGATGGAACAACTACCGGCGGAAGTGTGGGAAAAACACAACCTGCGGGTGGGTACACCGGCGGAATTCCAGGGCGCCGAACGCGATGTGATGTTCCTCAGCATGGTTGCCGCAAAAGACGAAAACAAGCGTCTGCCCGCCCTTACCTCAGACGTATATGTTCAGCGCTATAACGTTGCGGTCAGTCGCGCCAAAGACCAGGTATGGCTATTCCATTCCGTGGGCATGGACGAGCTGACTAACCCCGAGGACGTGCGCTACAAACTGCTGAAATACGCCTACGGCGTGGCAACCCACACCGTGAGCGATGAGAAATCCGAACGCGTATCCGACGATGACCGCGTGGGGCCTTTCAATTCGCTCTTTGAACAGCGCGTGTACAACGCCATTGTGGACCGCGGCTACCGTGTCATTCCGCAATTCGATGCCCACCCCTACCGCATCGACCTTGTTGTGCAAGGAACCGATGCCCGCCTTGCCGTTGAATGCGATGGCGACCATTGGCGCGGGCTGGAATACATTGACAAAGACCTGCGACGGCAGCGCGATTTAGAACGCCTGGGCTGGCGCTTTGTTCGCATATTTGAGTCCGACTACTACCTGGATAAACAAGCCCAATTGGAGAAAATCTGGAGTGCCCTTGACGATATGGGTATTACTCCGCATCACATTCACAATGAGGTCGACCCCAGCGACAGCATCATGGTGTTAAGCGCGCCCATGTAACTTTTCGCACCCCCAGAGCATCCCACATACGGCGGTTATGGAGTCCTCCCGCTCACAATCCTTTTGAGGACAGTGAGTGGGAGGGCGCCATGTAAGCAACAACCGCAGGAGGAATGCTGTGGGACTTTTATACACCTTGTGCGTGATCACGCCGTTGCTGGCGGCATGCACGGTAGTGAGTTTGCGTAGATTCTGGCGTGCACGGGGCATGCTTCCTCAGCTGGGGCTTGATAGCGAACTTTCGGGTATTCCCTGTGTTTCCAAATTTCTGCCAGAACGCATGCGCTGCGGCGCTCGAGTTATTTATTCGGGAGTGCAGTATGTGGTGCGTGATGTGTACGTCTTTACCATCGACGATGCACCCTGGTACTTCTATGCCCTGCACAGTAATGAAGGCGGCATTCTGCGAAACGACGCTCTGAGTGTGCACATAGACAACGGGGAACTGCACGTCTGCTGGTGGAACCGTGGCGATACCCGACAGCGCGCAGAAGAACTCGCTATTACTATCGACGGCTCGAAATATACCGCCTGCACGGAAGGTGCAAGCGACTATCGTGCAGAAGGGGAATTGACACACGGGCGCAGGGGAGCGGTTGCGTACAAGTTGTTTAACAATGATATGCGCCAGCGCTGGTTGTTCTTTGCCAACTGGGATGGAAGCGACCACGACACGGAAGAACTATTTGTGGGAACGCGTGTGTCCGCCAATGACGTCACAATACTTCCGCCAGAAAAATCTGATTGGCACGGCGAAGGCTTTGACGCCGAGATGGGTTGGGCGGTGCTCACTGCAATAACGGGGGTTGGAACAATTCTTTCTGGAGCCAAGGCTATTGTGCTGGCTGCAGGTTTATTTTAGGGTTGCATATGTCATGTGTAGTTATTCCGAAAATGCACTTCCTTTTTAGTGTCATCTACGTTTTTTTGTTGTAGTATTGGGGCTTTGATATGGTGTTGTCTGTATTGAACTATGCGATTCCATGCTTGATGGTGATAGTTGTCCTATGTATTTATGGAACGAAACGGTTGCAGCTCAGGTCCTTGCAACTTTCTTCGGATGATGAGTTATACCGTGTTCCTTACGGCGTAAAGTTTCTCCCTGATATTCTGAACTATGGCGCAAAGGTGATTTATAATAAGCAAATCTATGAAGTATCTAGCGTTGTGGTTATGGTGATCGACTGTAAGCGATGGCTATTCTATAGATTACGTTCTTGTGATGATGGGGGTAAAGCGGCTCTCAGTGTGACAACTCGCGATGGTAAACTGCGCTTATGCTGGTGGTGGGGTGATGAAAATAAACAACGCCGCGCAATGAATGATTCAAAAAAGCGCTCGGCTCTAATAAAGAAATTTGGTGGTGGTCGATATGCTCGAGAGACATGGGGGGATAAACGTTTCATATCGCTGGGATCAACGGAATGTCCTCCATATGCGGTTTGTCGTCATGAATTGTTAGAACGTGTTCCTCTTCTTTCGAAAGTGGCGGATAGTCCTCGCTGGCTGCTGTCCCTGTCGTGGGATCGTCCTGGAAAAAATTTTAAGGAAATGTTTATTAGCGAGTGTATGGGGATGGACGATGTGGTGATTCGTCCATCAGCTGTGCAAAGACCTGGGATAGAACCTGGGAAACTTAGTAAAGCTATTATATGTTTGGAGAAGATCAATTTCGCCTCCAAGGTCTTAGTATTTACTGCCATGGTAGCGTTGCTTTATTATTTAGAATTGATACCTGAATGGTTAATTGAAGATTTAATTTGGTTTGTTGAAGAGATACTTTCAGAGGAGTGAGGGGCGGGAAAATAAGTTTATATTCCCCGCCCCGCCGCCAGATCTAGTCGTCGAGTCCCATTTCGAGCCTCGTGAGCCGATCGTATTGATCAAGCTGGTAGGTAACGCGGATGCTTCTGCCGGCGTCGTCTGTGATGCGGGCATGGTGTGCGTCGGCGTCGTTGTTGAGCTCCAGGCTCCAACCGGGCATGAGTTCTACGAAACCTTCCAGTGACCACGGGATGTCGTCGACCTGCTGAAGGTAGCGTGGCAGCCTGGCGTAGAGCTCATTGAGCGTGATCGGGGGCACAGGCTCGGAGAGATTTTCAAGCAAAAGCACCATGCGCGACCCACCACCAATAGGGGCACTGTAGTAGTAATAGTCGGTGCCGAAAACCGTCAACGCTAATGAGCCAATGTCGTGGGCGACGTTAGCAATCACATCTCCTTGGTCAGCACCGGCGGGGAACGTGTAGGCGACCTCTTCACTGCTGAGTTCGTCTTCGTTATGCGCGAGACCGTAATCTCGTACTTTCTGTGCGCGTTCTACTGCGGCACCGTGGCTGGCCAGTAGCTCTGCGTAGGCCCACAAAATTGTTGGTGGTTGTGCCGCGATTGACGCCAATAGGTGTGCTTTTGCGGTGACTTCACCAGTGTTTGACACCATGGCGAAACGCTGTATGCCAAGGTCAACATCGTAATTTACTGAGTCGTCAGTCCCAACTTTCTCATCAAACATTTGCTTCATGAGCTCTTGGCGGAGTGAAGCGTAGATGACTGTGCGCTGGCCGATACGTCGAATGCGGGTGTGCAAGGTAAACCTCCATACGATGGTCTGGGATGCCTTTCCAGTGTAGGGATTTTCTTGCTGGGATCTCCACCATGATCTGACGGTGGGGTTAGACAAGCGCCCATAGAAGATGCTCATCAAACTGTCGTTTTTGGAGCCTAAAAACGACAGTTTGATGAGCGAACACTACGGCATCAGCCCGGAACTACACGCGCTACACCCCAGCGGCCAACCCCTAAACCCCCATCCCGCCAGCAACATCAATGATGGTGCCGGTGACGTAGGAGGAGCGGGCGCTGGCCAGGAAGGCCACAACATCGGCGAGTTCCTGCGGCTGGCCGATGCGCCCGAGCGGAATGTCCGCATCAACGGTGGCCTGGAAGAACTCTTCCATGGTGGCACCGGGCGCGCGTTTGTCGCGAATGTTGGCCCATTGCGGGGTTTCAATAACGCCGATGTTTACGCCGTTGACCAGGATATTGTCTGGCGCGAGTTCCACTGCCCACGCTTTGGTCAGGTTCACTCCGGCGGCGCGGTGCACGGAGGTGGAGAAGAACGCGGGGGAGGGGGAGTGCGCGTACACGGATCCGATGTTGATCACGCGCGCTTGGTCACTCTTGCGCAGGTGGGGGAGCGCGGCCTTGATGGTGCGCTGCCAGGAGAGGACTTTGATGTTGAAGTCGGCTTGGAACGCGTCGTCGGTGATGGTTTCCCCGGTTCCGGGGTGCGCACCACCTGCGTTGTTCACCAGCACATCAATGCCACCAAAGTCCGCGGCAGCCTCGGAAATAAAGTGTTCTACCTGCTCAGCGTCGGTCACGTCCACAACGTAACCCCGCGCCCCACTTCCAAGCGCCTCCTCGGCTTCCTTAATTTCTGCGGCGTTGCGGGCACAGAAGGCAACGCGTGCCCCGGCGTCGATAAGTGCCTGAACGGTGGCGAAGCCGAGTCCTTTGCTGCCGCCGGTGACCACTGCGGTGCGGCCGTTGAGTCCTAAATCCATGAGTGTTCCTTTACAGAAAAGCCTCGTCGATGGGCACTTGCAGGCCCTGGGCCAGGCGGTTTGTTTTCGCGGCCAGGCCGATCACGGTGTGGAGTTCGGCGAGCTGGGCGTCGGTAAGCCCGAGCGCGCGGGCGGCGGCGGTGTGGGAGCGGATGCAGTAGTTGCAGTTCTGCGCCACGGAGACGGCGATGTAGATGAGCTGCTTGGTCAAAACGTCCAGTTCGCTGTCCTCGGTGAGGGTGTTTTTCACCTCTGACCAGGTCTGTTCCAGCAGGTTGGGGTCGTTGGCCAGCACGCGCCAGATGTTGTTGACAAAGTCGGTGTTGCGGGTGGCGCGGATGTCATCGAACACGGCCGCCGCGCGTTCCGAAAGCTCATCGTCGGCGAGGACCGGCAGGATTGGATCGGGTTGCGTCATGATTATCCTCTATTCAGCGTTGTTGGGGACGATGGCGAACACGCGGGCGGGGAAGCCGGTGCCGCCTTTCGGCTTCGGCCACGACGCCACGATCAGCGCACCGGTTTCCGGAACCTCGGAGAGGTTGTTCAGCAGCTCAATCTGCCAGCGATCCTCCTGCAGCCAGTACAGCTCGCAGCCGAAATTGCCCGCATCTATCGACGCCCCGGGGTCCGTGTCGGTGGTTTCGTGCCCGATGGCTACCACGCCGCGCTCGTTGCGCAGGAATTTCAGCGCCTCCAGCGACCAGCCGGGGCAGTTGCGCTTGCCTTCCGCGTCGATGCCGTACAGGTCGTCGGTCTCCCAGCGTTTCGACCAGTCCGTGCGCAGCGCCACAAAAGCGCCGTCGGGGATGCGGCCGTTGCGCTCCTCCCACGCCTTGATGTGGTCCACGGTGACGGCCAGGTTATGGAACTCCTCGGCCTCTTTGTGCAGGTCAAGCACCGCGAGTGGCAGAATCATCTCGTCGACGGGCAGCTCGTCGAGAGTGCGGGCGTCATTGACAAAGTGGATTGGCGGATCCACGTGCGTGCCCCACTGCCCAACAATTTCGTATCGATCCACCGTGAAGCCCTGCTCGTCCACGGTGAACAGGCGAGTCGTCACTTGGTCCTCAAGCATGCTGAACTTCGGTTGTCCAGGGAAAAATGCGTGGGTGAGATCCACATAGCGGAAGTTTGTGCGCAGGTGGGAGGCGATGTTCCAAAGCTCGTGATCCGACATAACAATCCTTAACTAGACAAACAGGTAGACAAATCGGTCTGTTCCGATAGTAGATGAGCGTATGGAGGTTGGCAAGGTGGTTGTTACATCAACGACGGCTTGATCGCCTGCCACGCCGTGGGCAACTGCCGATCAAACAAATCCCAGCTGTGCACCCCACCGTGCTTGTACTCCACCGTCTGATGCGTCATACCCGCCTTCCGCATCGCCTGATCAAGCGCCACCGTGCACTGGTGCGTGCCCTGCTCCAGCACCGCACCCGCCGCAAGCTCGTAAAACGGCCTGGTCTTCTGATAATCCAGCTCCACCTGGGTCACCGTCCCATCCGCCGTGAACAGGTACACCCGCATGTTGCGCAATCCTTCTGGATGCGTAACGACGTCGTGATACCGCCACATGTCCGAACCATACGGTCCCCACATGTTTTCCACGTTTCCACCTCGCGATTCCACCATTACCTTGGCAATCTGACGACCGATAGGATCCATGGTGGAATAACAGCCGGATAGTCCCATCACCGCATTGAACAGTTCAGAGTGCGCATTCGCCATGTGAACAGCCCCAATAGCTCCCATGGAAAGACCAGCCACACCGCGTTTACCATTGAAATTCAGGCCATGCTCCGGCCTTTCCAACAGCGGGGCCAGCTCCTTTGTGACAAATGTTTCCCACTTGTAGCGGCCCAGCGCCGGGTCATCACGTACCCAATCCGAATAGAGAGAAGCGCTCGCACCCGTGGGCATTACTATGGTGACGTTTTCTTCCGCGAAGACCTTCTCCAAGCCGCCCCATTTCAACCAGCCCGATGTTTCCGTGCCGCTGATCCCATCGAAAAGGTAAAGCATGGGTGCGGGTGCTTTTCGATCCTTTGGCAGCATGATCTGCACCTCCACCGGGCGCTGCATCGATGGGGAATCCACAGTCCAGCGCTGCACTCTCTGCCACGGGTCATCCGTGACTTTGACCAGCTTTGTTTCCTTGATATTTGGGTTAGTGGGAATCGGATAATTGCCGTCGCTGCTGGTCAGCGGGCCAGTAGGTCTGAAATCAGCCAGACCCGCGTTCTGTGCTGATCCCAGAAAATCACTCAGCCGCTGGCCACTTGACCCCGGCGAATTGGCTACCGACTGCACCAAGCCCTGAAACGCGCTGTCTGCCGAACCCAGCCACGGGGGAGTTAATGCTGCATGTGCCAGCGGGGCAGTGAAAACGCTGGCCAAGGCAGTGAATAGCGAAGTGAGCGCTGCTGCGATCACCGTACGACGACGATTGTGCGTCACTGGATGGGATCTCCTTTGGGGCGGGTTTGGGTTTGTTGTGGGAGTGGGAAGGTAAAGATGTTGAATAGTGCTACCTTGATGAATGTTCAAAGGGGCATCAATGATGAAGATATAGCAGAAATAATACTCGGCCAAAATCTGCAAAGTGGGGGTGCCCCAGTATGGAGGGGCGGGTGTGCATAGAACTCATGCATAGAACTCATAGAAGTTGCTCACCAAATGGTCGGAAAATTGGTCTGAAAACGATATTTTGGTGAGCAACTTCTATGGGGGCGATGTTGGTTTGACAGTTGTAGCGAAAGTTTTGTGCGGCTGGGATTGGTGTGACGGCCTGTCCTTAGGGTAAAAGAGTGAGGTTCAGTTAGTCGTTTTCTATGTGGATGTTGCGCGCTTCCTGAATTAAAATTTGCAGGATGCTATTAAAGCTGGTGAGTATGCCAAGTTGGTCAGTGGTTGGGGGGGGGCTACTGCGACTAGGTTGATAGTCGGGTTGGGGAATAGATATTCGATTAGGGCGTATTAATTTCAATATGAATGCTTGGGAAATAAGAGACATTCGTGCAGGTGAGTTCAGGCATAGCGCTATGCGGATATTAGTCTATCTGTCTAGGCTACTTTGGCATACGGGTTCGATAGAATATTTTTCATGTCTGGTCAGTGACTTACTGTTGGCTTGTCTTGGTTGGTATGCAGTGAAAGATGGGGTGATGTGATTAAGGTGGTAGTGCTGAAATTCTGAAAAGAGATATCTATTATTTGAAAGGAGTTTGTGGTGTTTAAAACTTTCGCAGGTAAGAGGTTTACTTGGGGCCGTTTTTCAATGAAGGTATATTTGGGCCTTCTTGTGGCTTCAATGGTTGTGTTTTTGTGTATTGCGTTTGTGGCTTTTGAGAGTAGGGGCGTTGTGTATACGGACCAAAATAGGCTATGGATTTGGCTTAGGTTGTTTGCGGCGTCCTTGCTTCTTTTGTCTTCTCTGTTTGGATTGGCGGGTGAATATCTATCGAGATCTTTTTCGGATAAGGAGAGGGAGAAGATGTTATTGGCTCCTAAAAGTGCATCATTGGGTGGGGTAGTTGGACTGGTTTTGTTGAGTTATATTGGATCTACGTTGAGGACTGTGTATCCTGAAGCAGGTTGGTCTGCAGTTTTGAGTGTTGGTGCTTTGGCTTCTCTTCTTCTGTTTCCGTCTTTGAATCTGTTCATTATTGTACTTCAACTTCGTGCGCAAGATAAGCGTGAACAACGGAAGCTGAAGTCAAAAATTACCCGAATACGACACAAGCAGAAGTTATCTTAAAATAGCTTCCGCTTGTCGAATGTAGTTGTTTGGCTGTTAAAGACTCAACGAGCTTTTTAACAGCCAAATAGGGGCCCTACCCCCGCACCCAATCACCAATCACACCGGGCACGATGCGCCGTGGCGTGCCGAGAAGGTCGGCAACGTTGCCTTCGGCCTCAACTGTGCTGGTCACGGCCTTTGCTTTCTTGTTGCCGCGTGCACCGCCTCCGGCCATCGGCATGCCGCCCATCATGGGTGCCCCGCCACGAGTCGCAGATGTAGCCGAGCTACCAGCCCCGCCCGCGCTACCAGCGCCAGCCATAGAACCACCAGCTCCGAATCCGCCGCGTGGCATCGCCCCACCATTGGCTCCGCCAGCACCAACGCCTACGCCGGAACCGCCAAAACCGCCCGGTCCAGACACGTCGAATCCGCCACCAGCGCCGCTGATGCCCGTGGATGTGCGGAAAGCGCGAGTTCCTGACCGTCCTCCGCGCCGATTGTTGGCACCGTATGCACCACCCATTCCGGTCATTGCTCCCGCAGGATATGCGCCTTTGTCGCCCAGTGCGGAAGCAACCGATCCAACGGATCGTGGACTCATATTCCCGCCAATAACGTTCCCAACGCCGGGCGCTCCGCCAAAGCCACCACGGCCACCACCAAAACCACCTGCACCCAGCGCCATCGCGCCGAGTCCGCTTGCTCCCATGCCTGTCGACGCCCCGCCGAGTCCCGGCAGAGCGGGATTAGTGCCGCCGAGCGTTGCGGTGCCAAGCCCAGCGGTTGTGGCTGCGAGATTGCCTGGGTTGAGCATGTGGCGTCCCGCTTCCATGAGGGTATGCGCGTTGCCCAAGCCGCCTAGTGCGCCCACCCCGCCGATTCCGTTGGGTCCAGCACCACCGGCGATAGCGTTCACGCCATCCACAACATTTTTTACCGCGTTGACAGCTGTGCCTGCGTTGGAAAGGAAACCGGCGACGTTCGCGCCGTCGAGAGGCAGCCCCGCAGTGGCGGTTTGCGTCATGCCGACGTTGGCGGTGGTTTCTTGTGAGGGTGGGGGAGGAGGTGTCTGCATGAGGTTGGTGATGGGCGGGACCCCTTGTTGTATCGCCGCTGGCAGGTCCATGTTCATGAACTTTGCCATGAACTCTGCTTCCAAAGTGCTGCGGGCAAGCGTGTCGGGGACCGTGCTTACTGTTTTGTCGATTCTTTGCAGTGCGGCCACCGCCCAATCTTTGATCTCGTTGAGTTTGGACACGGACGCAGCCATGGTTCGGGCGTTAGCGGCAAAATTGTGTCCGGTTTGCGCTGTTTCGGCAATGCGTGCCGACGCCGCGTCAAACGGCACGCCCGTGTTCACATCAACGATTTCTTTTGCCAGGCCATCAAGTTCACCAGCAATTTTGTCGATGGCGTCGGCGGCATTGTTCCATTGTGCAGCCGCGTTATCAACCATTGCGGTATTTGTTGCTTCGAATGCTGCGAGTACTGGTTTTAAGGGCGCGATACCGTTAACAAGGGGCGGGGTGAACATGAAATTGTCGTAGTGTTCTTCGGGCCGCATGGGGAAAGTAGCCGGATCAACTGTGCATTGTTGGACTGGCGAGGCATTATTACGCTCCATTGCATGCGCCATGCAGTCGTCTTGGCCGGAAATGGCGCTAACGTTGGCGCGAAGAGAGCTTTGTAGCCAGTCCACTTGCTGCTGGTAGGAATCCAACACGGCCTTGGCTGAGCCAGCACCGCTGAGTAACACGCTTGCGTGGTTAGCGGCGAGCTGACTCAAACCGGGAGCTGCAGTATAAGCGCCATTGAAAAGACATCGCGATACCGCAGTTGATGTGCTTCCTGTGGCGCCTGCGAGGGCTCCCATTCTGGCCCCTATTGAGGATGTTGCTCCAATGCTGTAGTCGAGATCCATGTGATTCTCCGTGCGTCGAAAACCAAGTGCGTGATGGTGAGCGGCTGCGCGTACATTCAGCCGCTCACTGTACTTTGACTGGCGTACAACGGCGGAGGTTCCCTGGGAAGAAAAATCTCTAAAATTTCCTCGCTGAACTGCTATTTCATGGTGGGTTGTGTGACGTTAGCGAGTGTTGTTTGGCTCAATAGGTCACGCATTTCTGCTTCTGAGTAGGCCGATGCAGGGCAGGCGTAATTGACTACGGTGAAAACGGGTGTGGGTTCGTGTGCGAAGACGCGCAGCCACGCAGTTGAGCGATAGGTTCCGCCGTCTTGCCCGGTGTAGTCGATGTCCACACGCATCATGTCAACGGGTTTGCCTTCGTAGGTTTTCACGTCGGTTGACGGGGTTGCTTTGCCCTCAGCGGTGCGCATCTGTCGTTTGAAGCCATTGATGCTCTGTTCCACCTGGTAGTCGGTTTCGGTCTTGTCGGAAATGTCTTCTTGGCCGGAAAAAAGGTTCTGCATAGTGCTGTACATACATCCGTTGGGCTTGACCAGCTGATTTCGGCCCTCCTGGTCGATGAAGTCAATCTGCCACCCGGATTCGTTTGTAGGAAAGCTCCAAGTCACAGCGTCGAGAGGGCCGTTGGCGGCGCTGCTTGTGCCGGACGCCGATGCTGATGCTGACGTTGAACTCGTTGAAGAAGTGGGGGATGTCTGGTCAACCGTAGTGCTCTCGCGTGAAGGGACGGAGATGCAGCCGGATAGCTGCGTTGCCCCGGCGATCAGAAGCGCTACGGCAGCAAGGATGCTTAGTGTTTTTCGGTGGTATTGCATGAACGTTCCTCCACCATGCACTATTGGAATTTATGTGTAAAAAATATACTGCGTGATGAGCCAATATGGTAATTATTTCCAATGAATGAGACGTTTTATACAAAACCTGTTTTTGGTGTAACTTATTCATGTTTCTGGGCATCGCCTGGGTGTTATGGTGAATCGCATCGCAGAGTGTAACTTTCGGTGTTTTACCTGCGTCTATGATTATATTTTGAAGAAATAGGCGGAGCTCTGTGGGGAGTTTGTTGGTTATCTCGAAAGCATGAGGGGCCGTCTATCTAGCTCAGGGGTAAGTGGGAAATAGCGGTATTTCTGTTTTGGTGTGCGGCCTTGTATTGCAGTCCTGCGAATTAAAAGTATATGCTCCGGAAATAAGATGTCTCATCGTGTAATCAAAGGTGGAGTACCCCCCTTTTTTTACATCGACGGCCCAGACTATCCAGCCGATATCGCCTTGCGCAGCGCCTCGCCAGCGTCATCGGAGTCAACATCCACCGCTGTGGCCGCTGCCATCACAGGCCGCAGAAGTTGCTTTTTCCCCGACGCTGAGAGCCCCCGTCCGGAATACGTTGCTACGAAATGAGGGGCATCATCGTCGCTGGCAGAGCGAACTGCGCTTGCCCGCGCATAGAATTCTCGGGCGAGTAGCCCGCCGCGCTGCCCGCCAAGAGCCAGGGGTTCAACCACAGTGTTACCAACGCCAAACGCAAAACTCACGCTGTCTGAGTAGTCGTCACCCCACCGCGCAGGCAATACAACATTGTCCATATAACTAACCCCACACTCGTCGAGCAGCTGCATTGTTAACGCTCGCACTTGTGCCAGCCCACCGGCGGCGGGTTCACGCAGTTTCTTGGCCACCACGGCGTCGAAAAGTGAACGGGCGTCGGCGGTGACGGACTGTTCAGGGCCGAGGAGGGTGCCGCCTTTGAGCACGTGGAAGCTCACTTTGCGGCGAAGATGCAGGGTGACGGCCTGTTCCCAGCGGCCTTCCATGATCGCGCGTCTGTAGTAGCCCACCCACCCTGCGTATTCCTCGGCGGTGAGGCTGCCGCCAAGTGGGCGGAAGAGCGCGGGGTCTACGGCACCGGTTTTGTCAACAAAGAGCATGCGTACGGCCCAGTTGTCGGCATCGTCGTGCACCACAACGCCGACGTTTCGGGATTCGCGCGCCGTGAGGTCGGGGGTAAATTGTATGAGGTACCAGGTTCTCATTCGTCGGCACCCACAAAGTTGAGGGTGGGTTGGTTGGCCTCGACCTCGCCATAAGGGGAGGCGGTGTTGACCAGTTCCTGAATCCTGTCGCGCCGGTTAAGAAGATATTTTTTGTAGGCGTTTCGCGTCTGCGCGTTAAGTAGTCGTAGCGAAAACGCGGTCTGCATAATGTGTTCGATAGTGTCGCTTGGGAAAAACTGGACGCGTGCGCACCATTTTTTCACGTGTGGGCAGCGTGGATCAGGCGGCGGAAGAAAACCGGAAGGCTCCTCAGCTGGTGTTTCGCCGTCAAGGTCGGCGAAGCAGCCCTCATGCCCCACCACCCAGGCGCCGACATCGGGGGAGAAGAGGATGTTGTGTTCGGTGCGGGTGGTGTTGCCTAGCCACAGGTCAAACACCTCAATCCCGGCCGTGACCTCGGGAAAAATGCTGGCTAGCTCGGCGGGATTAGTGGGTGGAAACGTCGGCTCGATGGCGTCTACCTGCAAGGATGCCCAGGCTGTTCCATTGCGGTCGGGGAGGGTGACCACCTCGCCGGACACCACCGGCAGGCCCAAAGCTCCAGCTAGTCGCGTCGCAATGAACTCGTGCGCCAGCATTAGCTGCGCACCACTGGCTCCGCGCTGTCCCGAGTGGTCCGCTGTTTTCACATGCACCGCCACCGTGCCCCAACGGGATTCCCCCAAGCCCATGGGTTGCTCGTAGGTGCTGTCAGCGTCAAGGGAGATTAGCTGCATGCCCGGTGACCTGCGTTGCGTCATTGTTGTCCCCACATCTCTTGTTCTGATCTCCGCGCGTTCCTCATCCTGTCTATCATATAGATGTTCGATTACGCCACTGCTACCCGCAGATGCGTGGCTGTGGGGTGGGGTGAAAAACAGGGGTGCTACATGACACAAAATCTTACATTGGGCTATGTAGCAATTAAGATTCTCTCAAGTAGGAGATGGTGTCAGGAAAGGTAGTACAAGGCATGAAGTGGGTTGGGTGCGCTGCTGCGTGTGCGGCTGTGATTCTGACGGGTACCCTGGCAGGCTGCGGTTCGCGTGACGCGGCACCCACGCTGACAGCAAGCCCTGTGGTTACTTCGACAAAAGTTGTCACCGCGACCCCCGCCAGCGGAAAAGCCATTGTGCAGGACGCGGAAAAATTCCGAACCGCCGACGGCTATGTGTTTTCCTACTCCACCGGCGCGCAAGGCATGTGTGTGTTCAACGACCAGCAGGTTACCTGCCAAGGAACCCCAGAATCCGGTGTTCCCAAGGTGCAAACCTCAACCTACAGCGCATCGCCGGATGCAATCACGGCGTCGACAAGCGGACTCACCTACGGCATGTTTGACCACGCACAACCGGACCGCCTGGTGCCGTTGCGCGATAACCAGAAGGTGTTCCTGGGATCGGTGACATGTGAACTGCGCTCATCGACCTTGAACTGCGGTTCTGGCAACAATTCCTTCACCATCACCGGTGTTGCGCGCACCATCACCACCAAGGGAACCGTGCAAACGCCTGTAACCACGACGACCACCCAAACCAGCACCGCAACCCCCACCACATCCGCGCGGCACCAGCCCAGCGCTGCTGATTTCGTGGCGTGCGGAGTGACCCACAACGGGCAGAACGTGATGGCAACCAAGTCCACTCCCTGCCAAGAAGCCATCGGATTGATGGAACAATACGGCACCGTCGCTGAGTCTCAAGGGCAGGGTGCTTCGCGGCACATCACCTTTGACGATGGCTGGTCCTGCGCGCAGGCTTCCAACGACGAAGTACGCTCAACCGGCGCGTCCCGCATTTGCCGCAACGGCGACAATATCGTGGCGAGTTAGGTGTGGCCTGGCCGGGCGGGGTTTGAGGACGGCGTTGGCATAAAAGTAGGTCCACTACCAGGTACGGAAACACCCCAATTTTGTACCTGGTAGTGGACCTATCTCACGCTCCCCGAGCAGCTAAGCCAGTTCGGCCTCGCGGATTTCGGTGGGGCGGCCGTCTTCGTCAATGAACACCATGCGCGTGGTGATGGGGCTTAACCCTTCGGGGAATATTGTGGACATGTTGTACATTGCGCTGTCGTAATTGGTGTGTTCGTTGAATTCGGAGTTGAGCGCCTTGGCTTCGCAGAGGTTGGCTTTGTGGAGGTTGGCACCCTGGAGTTTCGCCCACTGCAAATCCACATTCTTCATGTCCGCGCCTTGGAGATTCGCATTGCGCAGGTCGCTTTGTTGTAGGTCGGAGTTTTGCAAGCGGGATTCCTGGAAATTCGCGCTGTCCATTTTCGCGGAAGCCAGGGAGGTGTTTTTCAGGTCGGCTTGCTGCAGGTTGGCCTGCTGGAGGTGTGTCTGTTGCAGGTGGGATTCCTGAAGGTTGGCCAGCCGCAGGTTGGCTTTCTGCAGGTTAGCGCCCTGCAGGTCCGCGCCAACAAGGTAAGCACCTTCGAGATCGGTGTCGCGCAGGTCGGCGTTGCGGAGTACCGCCTTGTGCAGGTTGGCTTTCTGCAAGTCAGAGCCGCGCAGGTTGGAGTTTTCCAGGTGGGCGGACATGAGGTCTGCCCCGAGCAAGCTGGTTTTGCGCAGGTCAGCACCTTGCAGGTTTGTGTCGCGCAGGTCGCATCCGCGCAAGTCCGCCCCTTGTAGGTTGGCTTTGGGGAGTTCCGCGCCCCGGAAGTTTAGGCCGCTCAAGTTGCCGGAAAGGCGCAGCCCGGTCGGGAATTTCACGTTTTCAAATTGTGCCTGGGTGCTCACTACGCCGCCATTGTTTCCGCGCTGCGCGATGAGCTGAATGCCCAGGGCGAGGCGGGTTTTGTCCAGGTCGTCGAGGGTGCGGAGGTTGGAATCCTTATGCAGGCGCTGGACAAGACCATCGCATCGTGTTTTCAACACTTCGTTATTGTTAATCTCATTATTAAAGGCAAGATTAAACAATTCCTGGCGGCGTCTGCGCCCTTCTTCGGAAAGAATGTGGCGTTTCTCGGGGGCAAATTCGGCGTCAATTTCGGTGTTGATAAGCGCCGACCAATCATCAATTTGGAAAAGCAATTCGGTGATGGCTGCGGCCTGCATTGTGGAGTCTTCACTACACAAACGCGGCAATGTGGCATTCAGTCGAGTGGACAATTCAGTGCGCCGCGCAGAGGCATGCAATTTCCGATCCTGTTCGCTGGCCAACAGAATGTGCTCGCCCGCCTGGCGGGATTGTTCGTCGCGCTCAAGTTGTGCTTGCTTGGCGGCTTCCTCCCGGTTGAGGCGATCCAGCGCGGCTGTTTCCTGGCGGCGCTCCCGATCCAGCGTCACAGCCGTGTCCTGCTCGCTGAGCGCGCGTCGATACAACGCCCATGACATGACAAGGAAACCGGAGGTCAGAACAAAAGAACCCACCAAAAGCCCAGCTTGCGAGCCAATGGCATCGTTGAACCCCGACCACAGCAGAATGAACAGGGCAACCACAAACGCAATGCCGGCAAGCCCCAGAATCATCACTTCGGGTATGGTGCTGCGCTTGTAGGGGCTGGGGGCGGGGTGCGCTTGCTGGCGGCTCGCACTGTCGCCAGACGGTCCGCTGCTCGCGGTCAGCCCGTCCACCTGCTCCACAGCAGCAATGTTGCTGCCGACGAGTTCGTCGCCAGTGGGGTCTTCACGGTGCGTCATCACGCCTCCTAATTGGGTTCCTTTATTCAAGAGGATTACATCTTAGTTAGTTTACTACTAGGGTCGGGGCACTAATACCAAACTGGCACTCATTTGGGGGAGGGTCAACAATTGTCAATAGAAACTAACAATTTACGCATGTTTGCTGACAATAAATCATCCCATGCTTCCGGCAGGTCTTAGGTATGTTCGCAGATTTAATGCCACTTATGCCCTGCGAAAAAGGAGTGGTGTGTCACAAGCCCCATAAACGGCCAATGGCCTGACGCCGAGCGGCGACAGGCCATTTTGTTTGCTTGCTTCTTCTTGTCTGGGATTCTTCGTGCCCTGGTCCTGAGCTTGAGATGTTCTTCAAGCCGTTCTGGGCTCATGGCAAACAAGCTGGGATCCCAGTCCTGATTGCGCTTCCTCCTGCGTTTTCGAGCAGCCATTGCGCCTGTGCCTCCTTTCGTGCGCTTTAGGTGTGACAGAACCAGCCATCACTATAGCGCATATGCTCACCCTTCACTTCTTCTTGTGATGCGTCGTGTGGACGGGCTGCCCGAAAAGTCGGACATGGCTTGCGCGGTTAATGTTTTTGCCTTGTTTGTACTGCATGGTGGTGTTCACGTCGTGGAGGGCGGGCAGGAAGACCGATTCGATGGAAGGAATCAGTTCTTCGGAGTCCTCCAGGTCCGCGTCCGACTCCGATTCCGCGCCGTCTAGGCCCTCACGCTGCGCCTCGTCTCCGCTTGCTCCACCACGCCGCAGGAGTGATGCGACTTTGGGCTGGAGTATGCGTGCGGTGTTTCCGCAGACGGTGGTGACAATGTATTCGAGGGGGCCGCGTTTCCAGATGCGTTTCCAGATGGCGGCGATGCTGATGGCCACGCCGATTTGGGTGACGAACCACAGCACGGGCTTGGCGTCCACGTCCACGATGCTGAGGAAGGTGAGGTGGAGAGTGAACAGGGTGAGGGTCATGGAGCCGATGTCGGCGAGCAGTGCGAGCGGCACGACTTTTTGTTTGCCCAGCATCAGGAACACTCCAATCAATGCGATGGCGATGCCGCCGCTGATCAGGACGGAGAAGGTGGTGTTGGAGTGTGGGGTGGGGATGACCAACCACCACATGGTTGTTTCAAGCTGATCGTTGCCGCCGCCGAAGTCGATGATGGATTGGATGTTGTCGCCGCTCATGCTGGCGTTGGCCCGCTGGATGGCTTCCAGCCCGCCGAACTGGTAGAGCAGCATTTGGGAGGCGATGGAGCTTGTTAGAGCGATGGTGAGTCCGTAAAACACCAGCTTGGTCTGGGTTTTTTCGCGGGTGAGCTGTAGCCTGCCAATGCCCATGCCGATGAAGATGAAGGTCAGCCAGGTAAACGCCGGGTAGGTTCCCAGGGCAAAGAGCGCCAGGACGGTACCGATGGGGTCGCTGATGGCTTGCTCGAGGGAGGGGTTGGGACTGGGATCGATTACGGTGACAAGCCGCGTGGCTTGGATGGCTAGTGGCCCGAAGATGGCGCAGAATCCGCCCATGACGAACAGCTGCCCGGAGGTCATGGTGGTGAAGGGGATGACCAACAGGAAGTACAGTCCGTAGTACAGCAGAATGTTGTGTGCGGAGAAGTCCATGAAGTTCAGGGTCAGCCCGAACAGCAGTAGGACGAGGGCACGGGTCCCCAGCATGATCCGGGTTTGCTGCATTCTGTCGCCTGTGTGGGGGTTGTTGCCGCCGCTGAGCAGTGAGATGGTCACCCCGGCGAGCACGGCGAAGAGGGCGGAGGCGTGCCCGGAGAAGAGGTTCCAGTTCATAGTGGGGCGGCCGGTTTTTTCGTTCAGCTCCGGCAAGGTGTGGATCGCCACCATGCCGACCATGGCTAGGCCGCGCGCGGCGTCGATACCCGTGAGACGCCCGGTGGCGCGGCCGTCGTTGGTGAAGCGCTCCACGCGGTGCCGGAAGTGCCGGATCACCGGGTGGTCGGGTCCGCTCGGCATGGATGTGCTTTGCGACGTCTCCTCTACCGCGGCGTCGTCACGCGCCTCCACCGCCTGCTTGCGCTTGCCGAGCCACGCCTCACGGCTGGGGCGACGCCCAGGGCTGGGGCGCGTGCCTGGGGGCAAATGCCCTTCAGGCACCTGTCCCTCAGTTGTAGATCGCAGGGGAATGGGATCGAAGCTGTTGCTAGGCATATGCCCTCTCGAACGCTAGTGGTGGGTGATGGTGAGCTGGGCGTTGGTGCTGCGGATGATCTTGTCCACGTGCCGAACAGGGTTTCCTGCCCACTGGGAGTTGGGTGGCAACTGCTCGTCGCGAAGCACCAGGGAGCCGGGGCCCACTGTGGATCGCTCGCCAATGCTGGAGCCGGGCAGCATGAAGCTGTTCGGGCCGAGGGTCGCGCCGGAGCCGAGCTGTACGGGTTCCATGGCCATCACGCGGTCATGGAAGAGGTGGGTTTGCAGCACGGTGCCGCGGTTGACAGTGGAGCGGGCGTCGATGCTGATCAGGTCGAATTCCGGCAGCCACCAGGTTTCGCACCACACGGACTTTCCGATCTTGGTACCCATCAGGCGCGCCCACACGTTGTACAGCGGGGAGCCGAGGCTCATGCGGATCATGCTGGGCACGGCGAGCATTTCAGCGAAGGTGTCGGCAAGTTCGCTGCGCCACACCAGGGTGCTAAACAGCGGCACCTGCGTGTGCTTAAACGAGCCAACGAGCAGCCATTTCGCGATAATCGGGATGATCGAGGCGGCGGTGGCGGCCGCGATAACGATGGGGCCGGACCACAGCAGCGCCAATATCAGGCCGTGCCTGTGATTAGAAATGCCCCCGGCGGACATGTAGGCCAAGGTGCCTGCGTAGACGATGGCTAGGTCCAGCCACGCCGCGATGAACAGCGGGATCACACGGCAGGCTTCCACAAGGGCGCGCGCGATTTTCAGGCGCTGTGGCGGATTGTAGGTTTTCTCCTGATCGGAGGCGACGGTCACGCGGGGGATGGCGGTGGCTTTGCGTCCCAGCCAACACGTCCCCGATTCCGGCTGGTACGGCGTGGACGAGAGCACGGCGATCAGGGATTCGCTCGGGATGTCGCGGTCCGGGCCGACGATGGCGGAGTTGCCCACGAAGCTGCGCTCGCCAATCACGGCGCTGCCAATGTGAATCCAGCCGCCGCGGGAGCGCGCGCAGTTGACCAGGGCGTGGTCGGCGAGGAAGCTGCCGTCCTCGATGCAGGTCAAGTGCGGAATGGTCTCCACCGTGGAGATTTCCGTGTTCTTGCCCACCGTGGCGCCCAGTGCCCGCAGGAACATGGGCGTGTAGCAGGATGCATAAAGAAAATACGCGGATTTCAGGGTGCGCTGCAGCAGCGTGTGGGTTAGCCACACCGCCCAGCCCGTGGAACTGGAACTAGGGAAGTACCCCAGGGCGATCAGCGGTGCGACGGTGCGCACGCACAGGATGACCAAGCCCAGCCAGCTGGCTACCGTCAGCAGCGTGAAAATCGGCACGTAGAGCGCCAAGATGGGGAACACTTCCTCATAGCGCTGGAGGGTGCGCACATGCTGGAACACCAGTAGGCCGCCGGGAAAGACCGCCAGGATGGGCAGGAATTCCACCAGGAACATGCCCAGTGAGTAGGCTCCCCACGACCGCAGGCTGCCCCAACGCTCCAACTCTTCGACTTCTTCGGGGGTTTCGCTGGGCCAGGTTTCGCCGGATTTGCCCCAGTAGAAAATGGGGGAGCCGCCCCAAAACTGTCCGCTGGGGATGCTACCGGTCACGTGCGAGCCGGGCAGGATTTCCGAATCCGCCCCGACCTTGCTGTTCGGGGAGACCAGCGTGCGGGTGCCGATGCGCACCCCATCCTCCAAGTCGATGGTGCCCACGTGCAGGGTGTCGCCGTCAAGCCAGTGCCCGCTCACATCGGCTTCGTGCTCGATGGAAACGTTATCGCCAATGCTCACCAGGCCCGTGACGCAGGGCTGTTGATGCAGGTGACAGTGCCGTCCCACGCGGTTGCCCAGCAGGCGGTTCATCACCACGGCTGCCGGGCTGCCCAAAATAATATCTAGGTTCTCGTAGATGAGCAGCCGCTCGGCGGCCCAAATGCGCAGGTGAGTCAGCCCGCCACGCAGGTACTCGCCGGGTTTGATGCGGAAGCACAGAAGGCGCACGCCAATGGCGGTTTGCAGCATGCGACCGGGAATAGAGAACAGCAACAGCCAGCCGACAATCAGTGGCAGCACCGGCGGCTGGGGAACCCAGCCCGCGTTGAAAATCGCGGCCAGCACCCACACCACAATGATTGAGCCAACTACGTAGCGCAAGCCGTTGATCAGGTGCAGGAAGCACACAAACGCGGCCTGCACAAAGCCCGAATACCAGGGGATCGGGCGGGCAAGTGGGCGCTCCTCGGTGCTGACGTCCAGGCTCTCTAGGTACTGGCCCATGTCCCGCAGGCTGCGGTGGTTATACAGCTCCGCGATTTCGGCGTTGGGGTAGGCTTCCCGCAGCGCCACCACCAGCTTGGCAATGGCCACGGAACTGCCGCCCAAGTCAAAGAAGTCGCTGTGATCATCCAGCGGCACTGGGCCAAGTTGCTCGTGCCAGCGCTCCGCCAGCCAATGCAGCGAGGGATCAATGCCCGCAAAGGCGTCGTCCCCGGCGCTGGGAAGCGGCCACGGCAGGGCCTTGCGGTCCACCTTGCCGGAGGTTTTCATCGGCATCTCGTCCACCACATGCAGCAGCGGCACAATGCCGCCGGGCAGGCGCTTGAGCAGAATTCTCCTGATCTCTGCCATGTCGATGGTGGCGCCCTGCTTGGCGGACAAATAGCCCACCAGCACCGGTGAACCCGCCTCGGTTTTATGCAGCGCGGCGGCGCCAACATTCACGTTGGGGAGGTTGGTCAGGTGCTCGTCGATCTCGCCTAGTTCCATGCGGCGACCAGCGAATTTAATCTGGTCGTCGGCGCGGCCCGCGAAAATCAGGCCCTCCTGCTCGGCGCGTACTAGGTCGCCGGTGCGGTAGCCGCGCTCCCAGCCCAAGGCAGGGAACTCGGTGTAGCATTCGGCGTCTTTCACTGGGTCGAGGTAGCGGCCCAGGCCCACGCCCGCGACGATGAGTTCGCCGGTTTCGCCCCACTTGACTGGCTGATTCTCGGAATCCACCACGGCGCAGGCCCACCCGGGTACGGGGCGGCCGATGCGCACCGGGACGTCGGGAATCATCAGCGCACCAGTGGAAATGACGGTGGCTTCCGTGGGGCCGTAGGTGTTCCACAGCTCGCGGCCGGGGCGGGACAGGCGCTGGATGAGCGGGGCGGGGCAGGCTTCGCCGCCGAAAATGAGCAGACGCACAGCCTCAAGAGCATCGGCGGGCCACAAGGAGGCGAGGGTGGGCACCGTGGACACGGCGGTGATGCCTTGTGAAACGATCCATTCACCCAGGTCTTCGCCGGAACGCACGACATCGCGAGGCACCGTCACCAGGGTCGCGCCGTACCGCCAGGCCAGCCACATTTCCTCACACGAGGCGTCGAATGCTACCGACAGGCCCGCCATCACGCGGTCACCGGGACCCAGCGGATTATCCGTTAGGTACATGCGGGCTTCCGCATCCACCAGCGCCGCCGCTGCACGATGTTGCACCGCCACACCCTTCGGCTTGCCCGTCGAACCGGAGGTGAAAATCACCCAGGCGTCATCGTCCAGGGTGGGCACGTGATGGTCTGGGTTTCCGCCACCATGCTTATCGACGATCGCGAGATCCTTGCCGTAGACAGCCGCAACGCTGGCCTCTTCCCACACGGTGTCTGCGCGGGAATCGGGGTCATCCCAGTCCACGGGGACGTAGGCGGCACCGGCCCACAGTGTGGAGAGGATAGCCACATACAAATCAGTGGTGCCTGAGGGGACACGGATACCCACGCGATCGCCGGGGCCGATTCCCTTCGCGTGCAGCCGGGCGGCCTGCTCATCCAAGAGGCCCCTTAACTGGGAATATGTGATTGTAGCGGTCGCACTTTCAATGGCGACCTCCTCGGGATGCGCATCCATGGTTGCGCTAAGAATGTCAACCAACGTTCGCGCAGGCGGTTCGGTTTCTACACCAAAAATCGCCAGCTCTGGATGATCAACGATTGCTCTCATAAAGATGAAATATAGATCATGAAAGGGGGTGGTATCCAATATTCATTTTTACCGAAACTTAAGCCTTAATACAGCTTAAAATTCTTAGGCGAAAGTTTACTGCTGGCATGTCAACTTTTAAGGTTTATGTAAGGTTTTGGGGCTGTGGGGTTGAGTGTTTGGGGGATGTGTTGGGGGTGAAGGTAGGGGAGGCTTAGTGTGAGGTGGAAATATCGCCCAAGCTTGGTATTTGAGCTGATATGTGGTGTGTAGTGGCGGATGTGCAGCGGCTATGTAGGGCGTCTGTCCGGTCTGTGCGCATCACGTTCATCGCATTTGCAGCGCTCTGCGGTCTTAGATAGTCCTGATTTTCCGTTTGTGCCTCAAAGGCGCTATTTAGCTGGTATCTGAATCGATCAGTAGGTGTGTCGACGTTTATACAACGTTCCCATTTTAATGTGATTGCCGGATGTCGCACATTAATTATTTTTCAGATTAATATTTTTTCATCAGATCAATATCGGGGGTGAGGGGGTGGAGGGGTGATGGATCGCTGCGGTCGCCGCTACGTCTTGAACGCCGTTAGTGCAAACGTTTGCGTAGAAATAGGTCCACCGCTGGGGCCGAAAACAGGGTGTTTGCGTACCTAGCAGTGGACCTACCTGACAGGAGTGAAAGTGTGCTTATCTCCAGGCCGAAAAACACCCCATTGTCGTGCTTGAACATAAGCACACCTTGCAGTGCACCGTTCTCTAATCAAAGTCGATGTGCGCAGGTGGAGTGGGCGCACCGACTGGGGGAGTGATCTTGGGATAGGAGCGCCCAACAACCTCGCCCTCGGCATTGCCAGCACTCTCGGCAGTGTCACCATCGCCTGTGCCGCCAACCCCGCGTCCCGGTGCCGGATCCCAACCCCCATCAACGAGCTTCTTCTGCACCACGATCGCCAGACCGAGGATCACCGCGCCGCTAGCCGCAATAAGCACCAAGCCCAGAGCGGACGGCAGTCCGGCGGCGGACCCAATAAGAATGCCGAACCAGCCGAAGTCTGCGTCGCCGAAGGTCGTGTTTTCTGATCCAAATGCCCCGAGCACGCCGAGAAGGAATGCAGGCAGGAAGGTGATGATCAGCCCGTTGACAAAGGCGCCGAATGCAGCGCCGAGCCTCCCGCCGGTGGCGTTTCCGTAGACACCCGCAGCGCCACCAGTGAAGAAGTGCGGTACGAGTCCCGGCAGGATAAGCGCCACTCCGAAGGCCGGGTTGAGCCAGGTGGAGAGCACCGCCAAGCCTACGAGTCCGCCTGCGAAGGAGGCGATGAAACCGATGAGCACGGCGTTTTGGGCGTAGGGGAACACGATGGGGCAGTCGAGTGCGGGGATGGCGCCGGGCACGATTTTGGCGGCGATGCCTTGGAATGCAGGCACGAGTTCGCCAAGAATGGTGCGTACACCGAAGAGGATCACGGCAACGGCTACACCGAATTGGAGTCCTTGGGTGACGGCCTGCATGATGTAGTTGCCTACGCTGGTGGCCCCGTCTTCAAAGGCACTGTAGGCTTCGGCACGTCCAGCCCGCAAGAGCACAATGATGGCCAAAATGACGTACATGAGCGCCATGGATAGCGCGGTGGCCACCATGGAGTCGCGGAGGAATCGGAGTCCTTCGGGGAGGGTGAGTTTTTCGGTGGAGGGGCTTTCATGCCCGCGCCGGTTACCAACGGCTTTGCCGACGGCCCCCGCCGCGATGTACCCGACGGTGCCGAAGTGCCCGATGGCAATGCTGTTGTCGCCAGTGACGCTCCTAGTCCAGGGTTGCGCGAGCGCGGGGAGGGACACCATGAGGATGCCGAGCAGCACCGCCCCAAAAGCGATCACCACCCAGCCGCTGTACCCGGCGGTTGCGAGCACAATGGTGAGCAGGGTGGCCATGAACAGCACGTGGTGTCCGGTGAGGAATACATAGTGCAGGGGTGTGATGCGGGCCAGAAGGAGGCTGACGGCAAAGCCTGCGATCATGAGCCACGCAACCTGGGAGCCGTAGTGCTGTTGGGCAATACCGACGATGGCTTCGTTGGTGGGCACCACACCGTGCGCCCCGGTTGCCCCAGTGATCATGGTCCCGAGCGGTTCGAGCGAGGCGGTGACCAGCGTGGCACCAGCGCTGATCAGGAGAAAACCGAGTGTGGTTTTCAGCGCGCCGCCGATGACGGTGCCGACGGGTTTGCGTAGTGCACTCAGTCCCACCGCGGTTATTATGCCGATGAGGAATGCGGGGACTGCGAGTATTTCATTGACAAGAAAATTGATGGCAAGCATGGCGTGTCCTAAATGTCGTAGAGTTCGCGGAGCGCGGTGTCGATCTCTCGTTGCGAGGTGAAATTGTCAATGACGCGCACAGGGATTCCGACGTCGCCAAGTGTGCGAGCAATTTCGCCAGAGGTGAGAATGCAGTCGGCCTCTTTGGCTTTTCCCTTTGCAGAAATGGTGTCCGTGGCCTCAACGGTGATGTAGGAACCCCAGCCCCAGGCTTCCAACACGGATTCGAGGGTGTTTTTCAAAAACAATGACGTTCCCAAGCCGTTGCCGCACACCGTGAGTATTTTGTTTCGAGCCTGCGGTTCTGAACGATGCTGCTTATCGACGTCCAGTAACTCCAGCACCTCTTCAACCGTTGCTGCCTTATCCAAGCCAGCTCTTCTTGTTGAATTGGCAAGAACCGTGGATAGAGAACTCAGGGCGTCAAGGTGTTGGGTTTTGTCAGCCGCCGCGAGAGCTATGACAATGCTGACCGGATCGTTTTTGGGGTGGCCAAATGAAATGGGCGTCGACAGGCGCAGAAACGACAAACCAGTGGACTGAACGGCGGCGGAGGGCCGGGCGTGGGCGAGTGCCAAACCCGGCGTGAGAACAATGTAGGGGCCGTTGTGGGCGACCGTATCAATCATCGATTGCGTGTAGTCGGGTGTGCAGTGACCTGCGCTTTCCAGGAGTGATCCGGCCTGCTGGATGGCGTCGCGCCAATCAGCAGCGGAAGCATCAAGGACGATGGATTCGGGGGAGAGAAGACGCGTTAAGGCACTCATGTATCAAGTCTACGCTTCATGCCGCGCGCCGCTATTTTGTTGAACAAAATAGCGAATGATGGGAGCGTTTTATAATGGTGGTACCGTCTTCTAGTTTGAATATTTCAAATAATGATGCGCGCTTTTCGCAATTCAATATTGTTAAGCAGTGGAGCTCTGATATTGTCAAATTTTGGATGTTTCAACCCTTGAATGGCACTGGATCAACGTGTGCGCTCTACGCCCTCCATATCAACCCGCGCCCCTTTCACCGTCAATACATGCATGACCCACTCAAGGGGTCCGCGCCGGAAGAATTGTTTCCAGATCATGGCGCACACTATGGCGACAACGATGGTCACCCCGAGCGCCAGCGGGTGTGTTGCGGGTTGTTCGCTGCTGGACCAGGCGGGGTTGTTGTTGTCGTTTGTCAGGATCATGGCGGCGGTGAGTACGTGTGCAACATAGACAGTCAGTGACATGGATCCCATGGCACGGAGGGGATAGAGGATTGTGCGCCCTAAAGGAAGAGCGGTGATCAGCAGGCAGAGGGCAATGACCGCGACGGAGACGGCGATGGATGTCGCGACGTCGATAAGCCCGCCCATGTGCGGCTCCGGCCCGAGGTAGGTGTACCACCAGGTGCTCTGGATATCGGGGTTGGAATTCATCGCTCCACCTGGACCGCCACCAGCCACCCCGGCGGCGGGGGTTGGATCGGTGGTGAGCTGGTCGTACATTTTCGGGTCTTCGGGGGCGGGGAGCTGGTCGCTGATCCAGCTGCGGGCGTTGACCCCAATAACAGCGAGTACCACACCCGCAACAAGACTTATCCATTGCAGCATGTGCGAGTGGATGAGGTAGCGGTGGACGAGCATTCCGGCGACGCCGTAGGTGAACCAGGCGGTGAGCGGGTAGCTGCCGGAAATGATGTCAACGTAGGTGTTAAAAGTGTCGGAGGCGACGATCACAAACGGCCCGAGCACCAAAAGCTCAACAAGAAGCGCCCAAAGTGCCCGGTTAGACCAGCGCGCCACCAGGGGAAGCACCAGGAAGAGTGCGCCGACGGCGGAGAGCACCACAGCGATGTTGTATTGCGCGATGGAAAGCACCAGGCCAATGCCGATGAGGATGGTGCCGCGCAGCATGAGTTGTTGGCGGCTTTGGGCGAGTTCCACGCCACCCTTTTCGACGCCGCGCTGGCTCATGATGGAGACGGAAACCCCGGCGAGCACGGCGAAGAGCGCGGAGGCGAAGCCGGTGGTCAGTAGGGAAGCCACAGTGTCAATGTCGCTGGAGAAGAATATGGGGCCGAGGTGTGCGTAGGCCATGCCGATGATGGCGATGGCGCGGGCGGCGTCGATACCCGTGATGCGTGGACGACGGCCAGTAGTGTTACGTTGGTTCGACAACTGCGGCTCTCCTCGGAAAGTTGACTGGGTTTGCATAAGTTGGGCCAGCAAAATTAGTGTAGTCACTTGCCGCACGGGCCGGGGCTAGCGCTGATCTGCATGACTCTGGAAGTCTAGAAGTATGAACGATGTTGTCAACCACACTCTGTTGGTCAGCATTCCCCTTCTTATTTTCCCCACGTTGATGTTGTTGTACGCCCTAAGCGCAAGCCATGAGGCATTTCGGAATGATTTCCCGGAGGATATTCAGCAGCACATGCCACCTGCCACCCCAGAGGATCAGCGGCGTGGTTGGTTGTTCGGCGGGATCTATCTGCTCACGCTGCTGGGAACTCTGGTGTATTCCACGTTGCTGTTTTTGCAGCACCACGGCGGGAATTTCCGCTTGGGGTTTGCGGTGGCGTTGACCATGGAAGTGATGATGCTCCTCATCGATTTGTTTATTATCGATTGGCTTATCATTTGCACACTGCGCCCCCGGTGGATTATCCCGCCGGGTACGGAGGACTGCGCCGGGTGGCGGGATTACGGCTTTCATGTCAAGGCCGCTGTTAAGCGTAAATCAATCGTGGCTAATCTGATGATTTCGCTGATGATGGCGGGTATTGCCTACGTGCTCTACCTCGCTTTCTAAACGCGGCCCTCTCAACGTCCCAGAAGTGCGCTATTCGCCGATTTTGTCGTCAATCACCTTGCGGACTTTGCTGATCTGGTCGGCTTTGTCATCGCCGAGTTTGCTCTTGGCCAGGTCCTCGGCTTTGTCCAACACTTTGTCGGTGTTTTCCTCGTTGCCGAGTGCTTCTTTGGCTTTGTCAAAAATACCCATGGTGTTGAGGATACCCTAGGTGGTATGTCTCGATGCGCAGGTATTCTTTATGGGCAGTTGATCGGCGATAGCCTGGGGAGTTTGGTGGAGTTCCAGTCCGCAGCGGAGATTGCCGCCGCCTACCCCGATGGAGTTCGGGAATTACAGGATGGGGGAGTGTTTCGGCTGATCGCGGGTCAGCCAACCGATGATTCGGAAATGGCCCTGGCCATGGCCCGCAGCATTATCCGCATGGGCGGTTACGACGCCCAGGATGTGCTGGAAAGCTACCGACGCTGGGCGGCGTCGGACCCCTTCGATATTGGCATTACCTGCGCAAATGCGCTGCTGCATCAGTACATCAATCCCGATTCGCAGGCCAACGGTGCGTTGATGCGCCTGAGTCCGCTCGCAATCCTGGGCATGAACCTGCCGGAGGATACGCTCGCTGACCTCGTGGAACTCGACTGCCGCATGACCCACACCCACCCCCTGTGCATTACCATCAACCGCATCGTCGCCGTTGCCTTGGCACGCGCCGCCGCCCAGGAACTCACCGCCAGCGCGCTTATCGACGCCCTGCTTGACCTCGCTCCGCCCGAGCTTCGGGTTTTCATTGAGCAGTCCACAGAGAGGCCGCTGGTCTCAGAACACATTGGCTGGGTGAAACTGGCCTTCAGTTACGCAGTGTACGAGCTGGCTACGGGCACGGACTTTGAAGAATCACTGGTACGTACCGTCGGGCGCGGTGGGGATACGGACACCAACGCCGCCATCGTCGGCGCTGTGCTGGGCGGGGTGTACGGCTCGGAGGGTATTCCACAACGGTGGCGCGATACGGTGGAAAAATGTACCCCAGGCCCGGGCACGATGCGCCCGCGACCAGAGGAATACTGGCCACCCGCCAACGTGGAGGACATGGCAGCTAGCCTGCGACAGTGCGGCGAATAAAGTCCTTGACTACGGCGGCGTCGTTAGGCATGTCGGTGACGTGACGCGGGGCGGACATGATGCCGGCGAAGCGTTCCGGCAGGTCTGGCTCGCGTCCGGTGGCCTCCACAATGGTGTCGGAGAATTTCACCGGCAGCGCGGTTTCCAGGCAGACGATGGGGGTGTCCACCTGGTCGCGCAGGCCACGGGCCACGTGCACGCCGTCGGCGGTGTGGGGATCCAGCATCACGCCGAGGCGTTCCCACGTGTCACGGATGGTGCTTACCCGGTCGGCGTGGGTGGAGCTGCCAGAAAGGAATCCGTAACGCTGCGCGGCGGCGGGGAAAGCGGGGTCGTCGGCAAGCGTGAACCCCTCGCGCTGGCTGAACAGTTCAGCGGTGCGGGTGGCGTCGCGGCCGAGGAGGTCGTAGATGAAGCGCTCGAAGTTGGAGGCGCGGGAAATGTCCATGGAGGGGCTGGAGGTTTCCAGCGTGTCCGCCGAACTGCGCACGCGGTAAGCGCCGGTGCGGAAAAACTCGTCCAGCACATTGTTTTCGTTGGTGGCCACGATCAGGCGGTCAATAGGAACGCCCATCTGGCGGACAATATGGCCCGCGCAAATATCGCCGAAATTACCGGTGGGAACGGAGAAACTGACTTTTTGTGCATTATTGTCAGTGATGCGAATCCAGCAGGAAATGTAATAGACTATCTGCGCCATGAGGCGTGCCCAGTTAATGGAATTCACGGCGCCAATGCGGTAGCGCTGTTTAAACTCGGCGTCGTTACTCACGGCCTTCACAATGTCCTGGCAATCATCAAACACACCGTCCAACGCGACATTGTGAATATTTGGGTCATCAAGACCAAACATTTGGGCCTGCTGGAAGGGGGTCATGCGGCCAGCGGGGGTCAGCATGAACACGGAAATACCGGGGCGGCCGCGCATGGCGTATTCCGCTGCGGACCCCGTGTCCCCAGAGGTGGCGCCCAGGATGTTGAGCGTTTCGCCGCGCCGGGTGAGTTCGTATTCGAAAAACTCGCCGAGCAGCTGCATGGCCATGTCTTTAAACGCCGCAGTGGGGCCTTCGGACAGGTGCCCGATAAAGAGGTTGTCGTCCAGTTCAGTGACGGGCACGATGTCTGGGGTGGAAAACGTCGGTGTGGTGTAGGCGCGGGCGCAGATCGCCTCCACATCCTCGGCGGGAATATCGCTCACAAAGAGCTTGATCACCTCGGCGGCCAGCGCAGCGTATCCCTTCGCCGCCAGGGTTTCACGCCACGTGGTGAGCGTGTCGTCGCTGATCTGGGGGTAATCGGCGGGAAGGTAGAGGCCCCCGTCGGGGGCCAGTCCGCCAAGCAGAATGTCAGTAAACGTCGCTGGGGTGCGCTGGGGGTCGCGTGTTGAGATGTAGTCCACCCCTAGGACTGTACTAGTTCACCCTGCGCCGGGGCATATTGCGCACCATGAGCCAGCTGCGAACGTGATGGGCATTGCCGCCATGTCTTTGAAGCCTTCGCCAGCGGCTAGCATGGTGAACTATGTCTGATGCACGGCTTGTCGGCTCCACCACGCGGTTTGGACACACACTGAAGTCCTGGGAGATGGATGTCCCCTGGGACCACAACAACCCCAACACAAACGACACCCTCACCATCTTCGCCCGGGAGATCGTGCCCCCGAAGGGGGAGGAGCTGCCGTTATTGGTGTACCTGCAGGGCGGTCCGGGCTTTCCGTCACCCCGACCGACGTCGGCAAGCGGCTGGTTGAGGGAGTTCCTGAAGCATTACCGGGTGCTGCTGCTGGACCAGCGCGGCACGGGGCGTTCGGGGCGGGTGGACAAAGTGAACGTGCTGCCGACCGAGCGTTACTCCCTGCTCCGGGCCGATTCCATCGTCGCTGATTGCGAGGCTTTCCGCCATGCTTTTGGGGTGGACACGTGGTTGCTGTTCGGCCAGAGTTTCGGTGGTTTCTGCATCACCACCTACGCTTCGATGTTCCCCGAGAGCCTAGAGAGGGTGTTTCTCACGGGCGGTCTGCCCGCCATCGACTGCCACGCCGACGACATCTACCGCGCCACCTTTGACAAGCTGCAGTTCCGGCACGACCAGCTCTACCGTCACTTCCCGTGGATCGAGGCCCGCATCCGGGAGGTGTGCGCCCACCTCGACCACTCCGACGAGCTCCTGCCCACCGGCGAGCGCCTGAGTTCCCGTAGGCTGCGCACCATCGGCATCGAACTTGGCCGCGACCGGGGCTTTGACACCCTCGCCTACCTGTTTGAAGACCCATTTGTCACCGTGAAAGGCGAGAAGAAGCTACGCTCCGACTTCCTCAACAGCGTAGGCAGTCGCGTCTCCTTCGAACAGGGGCCGCTGTACGCTGTGGTGCACGAATCCATCTACGGCGGCACCGTCCCAGGCCCCACCAACTGGTCCGCGCACCGCATCCGTGAGGACAAACCCGGCTTTGAGGAACACGCCGACCCCACCGACATGACCCAGCCGTTCTACCTCACCGGCGAGCACATTTTCCCCTGGCAATTCGAGGAAGACCCCGCACTGTGCCCGTTTATCGACGCCGCGCACGCCCTCGCCGCCAAAGACGATTGGCGCAGCCTGTACGATAAAAATAGCCTCGGCCACGGCCCCGCCGTGGCGGCCGCCGCGATCTACGTTGACGACGTGTTTGTGCCCTTTGAGCATTCCATGAACACGGCGCGCGTCTTCCGCGACCTCCGGCCCTTTATCACCAACGCGTTCCAACACGACGGAATCCACTGGGGTTCGCAGGAGATTATCACGCGGCTCATCACAACAGCCGACGAATACTAGCCGCAGAGTCAACCCCATGCCCACACCAGTGATAAAAGTCCGAAGCAGCTACTCCGCAATCCTCAGCTCGCGTGCCGCAAAAATCTGCATGCTGTTTGTCATTGTGCTGGGGCCCATCACGGTGCTGCTTCTGGGGGCCTACCGCACAAGCGGCAACAACACCCTCAGCCTGCTGTACGCCCTGGGCATGGCCGCCCCGGCGGCGGGCATCATCATTGCGCTGTCCAGCTTGGCGACCATCGCGTTTCGGGCGCGCCGGGTGGTGCTGGTGATCGGGGAGCAGGTGAGCATTCCGCACTCTGGCATTAGTTTTCCCATGTCGGAACTGTCTACAGTGAAGGTGTGGACGCGCTGCGACCCGCGCCGGAAGACCACCACGTATGTGGCGTTGTTGCCCTACCACGTGGACGGTGAGGTGACCGCGGCGTCGATACGCCAGCGGGGGATACCGGCGGAGGTGACGGATTATGTGGTGCGTTTCCCCAAGGGCACTCAGCCCAGTGCGTATGAGCTGGTGGACATGGTGGGGCAGATGCGGCCGACGGTGTACATCGAGCGGCTGGGCAGTGTGTAACGGGCAGTGTGTAATGGCCTACACGGAGGCTTCCGCTGACTCGTCCGCCGTTGACGTTTCAGGCTCAGCCTCAGTGGTTTCCTTCTTGCGCACCATATCCACCGCGAAGCCCACGGCGGCGAGCACCAGCGTGGGGACGACCCAGCCGAGCTGCTGGGCGTGGGCAGGTGACCAACTGATCAGGGGTTCGAGGAAGCTCAACCCAATGTCGCTGAGGCTCATGAGCGCTGCCCACACCACGGACACGGTCAGGGCGAAGCGGAACCCGTAGTGCAGGCGTACCGGTAGCAGCGGTTCGAGCAGGGTGAGCAGCACCAGCGTGATGGCAGACGGGTAGAGGAAGCCGATGATGGGGCCTGCGATGGAGAGCACGGTTTCCAGGCCGGTCGTGGACACGGCGAAGGAAACAAGCGAAAATATCACGGCCCAGGCACGGTAGGACACGCCCGGGAGCAGCCGGTTGAAGAATTCGCTGGTCGCGCCGATGAGTCCCACGGCTGTGGTCATGCAGGCCAGCAGCACAATCGCCCCGAAGATGATCAATCCGGTGCGTCCCATGGTTTGTTCGGCGGCTGCGGCGAGGAGTTCGGCACCATTGCTGTAGCTGTGGGAGTTTGGTATGAGATGCCCTACTAGCCCCAATCCGACGTAGATGAGTCCGAGCAGCAGGCCGGCGCCGCAGGCGGCGATGCTGACCAGACGGGCGAGGGTGGAACCTGTGGTTTTGGTGCTGTGGCGTAGTGCGGAAACTACCAGGATGCCAAACGCCAGGGATGCGAGGGAATCCATGGTGAAATAGCCCTCGATGAGTCCGGTGGACAAGGGGTGGGTGGCAAATTTATTTATGGCATCCGTCTCAGTTGGGTGCAGCTGCATGGCGGCCAGCGCTACCAACACCACGAGAAGAATAAGCAGCGCCGGGGTGAGCCATTTGCCCAGTTTATCGATCAATCCGTGCGGATTGAAGGCCAGCGCGAGCGCCACCGCAAAGAACCCCACGAAGAACGCCGTGGAGGCAATCCCGGAGGACCACCCGGTCAGAGGCACAATCGCCGTCGAGTAGCTGACAACGGCGGTGCGGGGGAGGGCATAGAACGCGCCAATCGCTAGGTACACCAGTACGGGAAAGGCCACGCCAAAGACTTTCCCGCCGCGCATGGAAAGATCGAAAATGTCGCTACCGGTGCGCGCAATGGCGATCACTGCGACCACGGGTAGAGCCACACCGGTGAGCAGAAACCCTACGATCGCCAGGGAGAATCCTTCCCCTGACTGTGCACCCAATATGGGTGGAAAAATGAGGTTACCCGCACCAAAGTACATGGAAAATAACATGAGTGTGGCTAAGAAAACGAGTCGTTTATTTCGGGTACTTTGGATGACTTGCTCCATTTGGTAAATATTAGAAGGGGGGATTTAAAAAGCCAATTGTGGGGGTACACTTGAATGGTATGGCAGCTAATCCACTGTTCATCGCATCGTCACTGTTTGTTGTGTCTGATAGCCAGATCAGCTCTGACCTTGCGTTGCTCCCCGGGACCCCTGGGCCGAAACGTACTGCCCAAGTAACGTTCCAAAAGCCTGGTGGGGCTTTCCGCGTGGTGCAACTATCCACGCATCTAACTGTAGATATGGTCATTGCGGTACTTCTGCGCTTATTTGATATCAGCGACTACCGTTCCGCATGGGTTGGCGCTGGCGCGTTCGGCCCCAAACCCATCGCCATCGGCGATACCCGTCACATGCCCGCAGACACCCTGTTTTTCGACGCCCAGGGGGTCAGGTTTGATCGCTTGGGTGCGGATTTCACCGTCAATGTTGATGGGGAAACCTTCATCGGCATTGTCACTGGCATGGGTGACTACACCACGGACATGCAACTCCTGGAGGGCAGGGGTGCGCGTTTCGACGCCGAGTCCATTGCCCGCTCCCTGGAACTGCTCACCGTGATGACGCAGCTCACCGCTGGCGAGCAGACCTTGTTCCGGATGCATTCGCCCTTCGGCGAGGTCCTGGCGTGGCTGGTGCAGGAAATTCGCGACAACGGTCCCATTGAACTCACCCGCGCTGGTGCGTTCAAGAAGGACTTCCTCACCCGCGCCGTGCAGGAAAGTGTGGTGCTGGGGTACGTCGACCGCACGTCGGAGACCCCTGGCGACAATGCTGTGGCACCGCTCACCGAGGCCCGCGACCTGGCCGTCACCCAGGGCATCATTGAGGACAAGGGCAATGAGCTGCACGCCACCATCAAAGCCGACCAGATGGGGTCTAGTTCTAAGGCTGTGGCGGCGGCCACCGTGGTGGTGGTGAAAACACTTGGGGAGACCCGCCCCGAGTGGTACGAGGCGCTCTACACCGGGTAAAGCTATCCGGCCACTGCAGAGGCGATGCGATCTATGGCGATCTCCAGCGTGCCTGGGGAACAGGCGAAGTTGAGGCGCGCATGCCCTTCGCCCCCTTGGCCAAACGTCGTGCCCTCATTCAGGGCAATCGTGGACTTCCGCATAAGCTGCGCTGCGGGCTGGTCCGCCAGGGGAGTGTTACGGAAATCCAGCCACATCAGGTAGGTGGCCTCGGGGTTGGCAGTTAGCACGCCGGGGGCGCGCTTGGGGAGTTCCTCCACCAGGAAATCCCGGTTGGCTTTCAGCTGCGCGACCTGGTCGTCTAAGAAACTGGTGGGTGCTTCGTAGCAGGCTTGCGCCGCGACGAGGCCGAGGATGGACACGCCGTCGCGAAGCATCCACGGCACGGCATTCCACCGCGCCACATCTTCATCGTTGGTGAATATCATCTGTGCGCATTTCAACCCTGCGATGTTCCAGGCTTTCGACGTCGCGGTCACGGTCACACACACCTGTGCTGCGGTGTCGGACACGGAGGCGGCGGGTATGTGGGTGCCGTCGTAGACCAGCGGTCCGTGGATTTCGTCGGAAATGATGCGGGCATCGTAGCGTGCCGTTAAGTCCGCGAGTTCAATCAAGAATTCCCTGCTGAACGTGTATCCGAGGGGGTTATAAGGGTTGCACAGAATCAGGCTGCCCGCGCCGCGCTTAAAACAGTCTTCAATATCGTTCAGGTCCAATCCGCCGTACGCGTCAATGACCATGGTTTCCCGGCCGGTGGCGGCAGTGAGTTCCCAAAACGGCATGTAGGCGGGGGCGGGAATAATCGTCGGTGACTCTGGCTTAGTCAGGAAACTTAGGGCCAGGTACACGCCGCGCACCACGTCCGGCACAGGGAAAATGCGTGCCGGATTGATGTCCCAGCCGTAGCGGGTTGTACTGAATGCTGCCAGCGCCGGGGCGAGGCCGTGGCCGTCCGGCGGGTAGCCGAAGGATTCTCGCTGCACAGCGTCCATAATGGCGGCTTTCACCTCGGGGCAGGTACTAAAGTCCGATTCGGCGACCCAGAGGGGCAGAACGTCGTCGCCGTAGCGGGTCCATTTGAGGGTGTTGCGGGCTTTAAGCTCGGTTAATGACGGAAAATCCATGACCACAACAGTAGCTGAATTCTGGTCATACTAGAATGAAAACCAATTGTGGAGATTGAGGAAAGGTGTGACCAGCGAAGTGTTGAGCAATAGGGCAAAAGTAGCCGCAATCTGCATCGTAACGGTTCCCTTCGCGCTGGCAGCATGCAGCTCAGGGGCAACAAACTCCAGCAGCGGCCTATCCACCACCCTCACACCCTCCACCGCTAAGGAGTTCGTGGCGAAGGAAGCCAACCCCGTCACCACCCAGGATGCCTCCAAGGAAATAGAAGACCCAGGGCTGAACGTGCGCTGGCGTTTGCGTAGCGTCAGCTCCGACAGCAGCGGCGGAGTGGTGATTCTGCTGAACCTGAAGAACTTGAATGATGCGCCGTTGCCGCCATCGGCGCTGGGGCAGCCGACCCTGAAGACCAAATCCGGCAACGCGGAATTGATGAACACGAACTCCAACTCCGATGACAGCTACGTCAATGGCCTTGACCTGCCGCTTGGTGCGGGTGCCACCACCAGCGTGCGCTACAAGTTCAATACCACAGTGAGCTCCACCTCCGATGCGGAACTCACCATCGCCAACGTCACCTGGAAGGGCAACCTACAGTAATTACGCCAGGTAGTCGGCGGCGAGCGAGGCAGCATTCTCGGCGCTGATCAGGCACATCGGCACCCCAACACCCGGGGTGGTGGTGCTCCCAGCGTAGAACAAGCCCTCCACCGTCTTGGATGCCTGGTTGCCCCGCAGGAAGGCGGATTGCCGCAGCGTGTGGGCGTAGCCCAAGGCAGTGCCGTGCCAGGCGAAGTAGCGTTGCGCAAAATCCGCAGGTCCCAGCGTGTGCCGGGCGACCACGCGTTCTTCCAGGTCGGGGATGCCGCAGCGGTCGCTGATCAGTTGGATCGCGGCGTCGACAAGCATCTCCACCTTGGGTGTCGGCTCGTCGTTGTACGTGCTGCCGTGTCCGATGTCGGTGCTCGCGCTGGTAGGGATCAAAATAAACAGGTTTTCGTGCCCTTTGGGGGCCGTCTCGGTGTCGGTCTCGGAGGGTTTGCACACGTAAATGGAGTGCGACGACCCGTGCGGAGAATTGAAGATCGCATCGAAATCCTCCTCCCATTCGCTGGAGAGGATCAGCTGGTGGTGGGTGAGTTGGGGGAGATGGCCGCGCACGCCCAGCATGGCCACCACCACGCCGATACCTGGCTTGGTGTGCTTCCAATGGCGCTCCGGGTGGCTGCGCAGTTTCGACGGCAGCAGCTGGGTGTCGGTGTGGTACATGTCCCCGGCGGCGATCACCACGTCGGCGGGGAGGACTTCAGTCTCTTTCACACCACCTTTGTCGGAGTTCACCTGACACACCCGCACCCCCGTGGCCTTGTGCCGTGTTTCCTTCGCATCAACGGGTGTGGAGGTAATGGCCCGCGCCTCGTAGCCGAAACGCAACTCCACGCCTTGCCCCAGCGCTAGGCGCTCCAGGGAATCCACAACCGTGCCAAACCCACCGCGCGGATAGTAGACGCCCTCCACCAGATCGGCGTGGCTGAGCAGGTGATACATGGCGGGAGTGTCGGCGGGGCTAGTGGCCAGGAACACCGCCGGGTATTGCAGGATTTTCTGGGCGATGGGGTGGGAAAAATCCCGCTCTACGTGGCGTTTCAGGCTGGTCATCAGCAGACGCTGCAGGGTGCCCAGCCTTCCCAGCATCGCCCGGGTGAGAAAAGGCCGAACGGAGGAAAACGTCGTGTACAGGAACATTTTCAGTGCCATGCGGTAGGTGTCGGTGGCGCTGTCCAGGTAGGCGGCGATTTTCTCACCGTCGCCGGGGGAAAGGGCGTCGAAAAGCGCGCGCACCTCGGGGATACCGCTGCGCACATCCACCGGATCGAAACCCTCGTGGAACACGCGGTAGGCCGGGTCCAGCCGAACCAGGTCCAGTTCAGCCTCCATGGTGGTGCCCATGCGCTGGTAAAAGCGCTTGTACGCATCTGGCATGAGCAGCCAGCTCGGGCCGGTGTCCCAAAGGAACCCGCCGTCCCGGAGACGACCCACACGGCCGCCCGACTCGGGGTTCTTCTCCAGCACCGTCACGTCGTAATCCTTGGCCATCAGGCACGCGGCGGCAAGCCCCGCAACCCCGGCACCGATTACCACGGCGCGGGGTTTCGTTGCGAGGGGCTTACTGGCTGGTGGCACGCTCATGTGTTGATCCTTCTACATAGTGGGTGGGTGAAGTCGAGGGGCCTGCACGCATGCCCGCGCCACAAGTCGAGCCTTCATCACCGCAGGTACCCGCACCCGCGTGGACATAATCTCCGACATGGTCATGTGGTCAAGGCGGGCGCACAGGTCCCGGAAAATCAGGTACGCGGCCAGCACCCCGGCGCGCGCGGCGGTTGGCAACAGGGCGATGCTGGGGTAGGCGGCATCAAGGTCGGCGGTGATGTCCGCAACGATCTGCCGCTTATCGACGCC